>DAOUEK010000017.1:0-81150 GCA_034430425.1 Anaerolineales bacterium
CTTCGGGTTTTGCGACGGATGTTACGAACAGTTGCTTCAGTAGATGCTTTCTTCGACATGATGAACTCCTCCAGATTGATGGGAAAGCATCTCTTAATTCTAAGCTACAATTTGTCTCATAAGCTCTGACACGGAACAATCCTCATGGAACAGGCGCCATCTCAGGTCGATTGGTATCCCGTCAATGTCCCCAAACCGCCAGGATTGATGCGTCTCTGGAGTTACCAGGCTCTAGCACACGGATCTGACTCGGTCATGTTCTTTCAATGGCGGGCTTCGATAAAAGGTGCGGAAAAGTATCACAGTGGTATGGTGCCGCACTTTGGCGAGAAATCTCGCGTTTTCCAGGAAGTCAGCGGCCTGGGTCAGGAATTGACGCAGTTGGCGGAAATCGTCGGATCGAATGTGGATGCAAAGGTCGCCATCCTGCTCGACAGTGATTCCTGGTGGTCCGTGGACAGTCCTTATGGCTTTGGTTCGAAATCCCTGAGGAACGAAGTGTTTTGGATGTCCAATGCGCAGCCGTTCCCTTCGGCGCTGGTCAGCTATTTCGGCGAGTTGGAATATTACTACGAAGCTTTTCATGCCCTGAACATCCCCATCGATGTAATCCCCACAGATTACGATCTGTCAAAATACAAAGTGGTCATCGCGCCGCTGTTGCACATGGTCAAGGACGGTTTCAAGGAGGCTATCGAGGGATTCGTGCGACAGGGTGGTACGTTCATAGCCACCTATTTCACGGGTGTGATCGACGAGAACGTGGGGGTCTTTCTTGACGGCTACCTCGGACCATTGAAGGATGTGCTCGGGGTGAAGGTCGAAGAGTATTGTCCACTACCCCCCGGTGGGAAGAACCGTATCAACTTTCCTCAGAAGCTTGATGGTTTCCAGAATGCATACCATTGCTCTATATGGGGTGAAGTGGCACATACGACGACAGCAAAACCGCTGGCAGTTTTTATGGATGATTATTACGCCGGTTCACCTTGTTTCACGGAGAACCGATTCGGTGAAGGCCGGGCGTACTACATCGCCACACGTCCCGGCGAAGATTTCATACGCGACTTTATCCGTAATCTGGCGGCTATTCATCACATCGAACTGCCCATACTGCCGGCAGAAGTTGAATTGGTGACCCGTTCGCGGGAGGCGAAGAAGTTCCATTTTTACCTCAATCACGCCGATGGGGAACGCACGGTTAAACTAGCGCAAGGCAAGTATCGAGATTTGCTAAGCGGTGCTGTTTGTCAGGACACGCTGAGGCTGGAACGGTATGGTGTTTCGATCCTGACAGACGTTTGAGATATCGCCCATTGACTGTGCTGATTGATAATTTCTCTATCCGTCGTGAAGAAACCACAGGCGTTGTGGCAATTCGTTGTCCCGACGAACTTGCCTTTGGCTGACAGGCTGGGTGTCTCCTGATGCAGAGAAATTCGTAGCGAAACATCAAGGAGATCTTGATGCGTACGCATCTCCATTGGCGAAGCATTTCCGCAGCTCGTTTATTGGTGTTCTTTCTGGCCATTTTGGTTGTACTGTCCGCTTGCGTCGGTGTGCCACCGACCGCAGTGACGAACCTGCCATTGGAAACACAAATTCCCTTGGATGGGGATCGAGTGTTGATAAATTTCAATTTGGATTGGAAATATCAACCCGGCGAGTCAGAAGGCGCAGAAGATGCTGATTGTGATGATTCCTCCTGGACCTATGTCGATTTGCCCCATACGACGAAGTTCGTGACACCTGAAGACGTCCTCGCCGACCTGGGTGTGAGTTGGTATCGAAAATACTTTACGGTGGAGGAGCGGTATGAAGGGAGTAAGTTGTTCCTTGAATTCGAAGCGGCGATGCAGCTTGCGGACGTCTGGCTAAATGGCGAGAAGCTGATCCGTCACGAAGGGGGATACACGCCCTTCACCATCGATATCACGGACGAGGTGATTTTCGATAGCGAAAACGAGATTGCAGTGCGGATCGACAACAATGCCAATCCGGATTGGGCGCCGGGCAAGAACGATATCGACTTTCAATTCCATGGTGGTATCTATCGGGACGTACGCCTGATTGTGACTGACAAACTCCACATCACGGATGCCGTTAATGCCGGCGTTATTGCCGGTGGCGGCGTTTTTGTGACTTTCCCGGCGGTTGATTCGGATTCGGCAACGGCGGACGTGAAAACGCATGTTCTCAACGAACAGGACAGCGCCAGGGAAGCCACACTCGTCTCGGAAAACCTGGATCGCGAGGGGCAGATCGTCGCCTCGGCCAGCTCGACGGTGACGATCGAGCCGGGCAGCATCGTGGGTCCGTCCACAGTGACAATGAAAGGCGGCCGGCTGGCGGTGTGGGTGCGCGGCCAGCGCACAGCGGGCACGATCACTTTAACGGCCAGCGCGCCTGGACTGGATGAAACCAGCGTCGAGCTCACCAGTCTTGAAGTGCCTGACCTTCCTCCGCTTCCGGCCGACCGCGAAACTCCGTGATGTAAGATCCTTTCATTTGGGCGGCATACGACAATTGATCCGCGCGAACCGAAGGATTTCAGAGCCTTCGACTAAAGTGGTTTGAAGTATATCCTTACCCGTGCCGGATGAGCCCCCGGCAGCGGATATAATTCGTAGTATCTGTGTGTTGTAAATTGAAGAAGGTCAAACCAGAATGAATACGATTTTCAAACGATTAACCACCGCATGTTGTGCCTGGCTGTTGGTTTTATCTGCCTGCAGTCGCGCTGCGCCGCTTCGGGTTTTAAGATCCTCGAAGAGCGAGAATTGACTTTGGCAGGGGATTGGCGGGCACTCCGATATAAAATTCAGACGCCGGAGGAGTCAACCCTGTTCCTGATCACAACGATTGGGGAGCGCTATCTCGTCCTTGGTGGAAGTGGGAATCTCGATCTCCTGACCGAGATTGTAGGCACCCTTCGACCGATTGACATGACCCGCTAATCTTTGCTGTCTGTTTTCTTCCAATATAAAATGGATATGCACAGCACTCGTCTGTCATTGTGACATCACAGTTCTGACTACTCGAAGCATCATTTGTAATTGTGAAAGAGAAACAGGATCCAATCATCATGAAAGAGGATGAAAATGAAACTACTGGAGAACAAATGGGCGCTCGTAACCGGTTCCAGCCGGGGTATCGGCCAGCAGATCGCATTAGGCCTCGCCCAACGGAAGTGCAACATCATGGTGCATGGTCGCAAACCGGGAAACACTGCAGAGACGATCGAATTATTAAGACCAGCCAAGATTGAAACGTTTTCTGTCGCCGCTGACCTGGAAAATCCCCATGAGATCGACGAACTGATCTCACAAGTACAGCATGGTCCCGGTGTTATAGATATTCTCTATAACAACGCTGCCATTCAGAATGATTGGGAGCCCATCTGGGAGATCGACCTGGATGAATGGCGGCGGATATTCGATATCAATGTAATTGCGATGATTCATTTATGCAACGCGTTTGCTCCAGAGATGAAGCGTCGCGGCTTCGGGCGTATCATCAATTTGACGTCGGGGATTCAAGACATTCCCCAACTGGCACCGTACAGTGTCTCCAAAGCAGCGGTGGATAAATACAGCCGGGATTTGGCCGCAGAATTACGCGGTACGAACGTGTTGGTGAATTATCTTGACCCCGGCTGGCTTAAAACCGATATGGGTGGTCTAGATGCGGAGAACGAGGTGACCACCGTCCTGCCGGGGGCACTGGTGCCGGCTTTGCTGGATGATCACGGCCCGAGCGGCCAATTTTATGCGGCACAGGATTATAAAGTGCTTGAATTCTAAATTCGTTAAAGTGTGGACTGCGTTCGATTGTGTTTGGCAGACGTCATAACGCAGGCTGGTTTTTGCTAGAATTATATAAAGGATAAAGCTTTTCTTGGGTTTATCGAATCAAGTACAACAACCATAAAGTCATCCGAGGATTCTAGTATAGGAGGAGAGTAAGATGAGCATGGATACCGGACAGCCAGTTGTCATCAGCGAGAAGAAACTTGCCGGACTCAGGCGCTTCAATATCGTTATGGGGTTTCTTCATTTAGTCCAGGGTGTCTTCATGATCCTGGTGAGCAACGAAACGACCTACCCGATTTTCACAAACTTCCTGCGTTTCGATGTCGACACGCGCTCGCTCACACCGGACCCGAAGCTGCTGTATGAACTGCGCTTTGGCCCCGCAGTGGCAGTATTCCTGTTAATCTCTGCTGTCGCCCACTTCTACCTCTCGACGATCGGCTATGGCCGCTACGTAGAGAATTTGAAGAAGGGCATGAACCCGGTACGTTTTTATGAGTATGCACTCAGCTCGTCACTCATGATCGTTTTGATCGGCATGCTCATTGGCCTGTGGGATCTGGGTGCGCTGATCCTGATCTTCGGGATCAATGCCATGATGAATCTCTTCGGCATCATGATGGAGCTGCACAACCAGACCACACAGCGGAGGGATTGGACCGCCTTCATCTATGGCTGCATCGCCGGCATCTTTCCCTGGATCGTGATCTTCGTTTATTTCGTGGGAGCGGTCAACTCAGGTGATGCCAAACCGCCGGCTTTTGTGTACGCCATCGTTCCCACGTTGTTCGTCTTCTTCAACATCTTTGCCATCAACATGGTGCTTCAGTATCGTAAGGTGGGGCGCTGGGCGGATTACCTTTACGGCGAGCGTGTATACATTATCTTGAGCTTGACGGCGAAATCGGTCCTTGCCTGGCTGATCTGGGCAGGCACGCTCGCGCCGGTTTAGGATCTCAAGAATCCCGCAAGTCATTGATAGTGGAGATTCTGCTTGCGGAGAATGACGATTGGGTTTTGGAAGAATTAGAATAAATTTGAGCTCCATATGTATCGTCATGTGGGGCTCAATTTTCTACGCTGCCGACGAACCAGATCATTCGTATTTTGCGAGCAAGATTGACGAAGAGAGTCTGCTCACTGTGGACTTGGCGATTTTCGCCTGGATTTATCGAGCTGTGGCAACGCTGAGGACGGGTGAACAGGATGTGGTCGATAGAGCCGGCGCAATGTTTATCTTCCGGCGGATGGCGGAGTAGTGGAAGGTCATTTACTACCACGAATCCGCGTTGCCGCCGCCGAGCGGATGATTGAAGGATTGCCATCGAATGAACCAAGAAGGAATGATGCGCTTCGACACAGCGAAGCTAGTCAACGAAGATATCTCCGGACCCAATATTGAGGTCCGAGAAGCCGCGCTAACAGCAGGTAATTACCGGACTCATTATATAACCGCTGGTTCGGGTAAAGATGTAATCCTGCTGCATGGTGCTGGAGGAAAAGGAGACTTATTCAAAGATATTATTCCTTTGCTGGCTCCGAAATATCGCCTTATCATCCCTGACCTTCTAGGCCACGGTAGAACGCAAAGCCCGCAGGGCTTATATCAAGAAAGTGCTTACTGTTCGTGGCTGAAATCCTTTATTTCCGCAATGAACCTCGATAAACCGGATCTTGTGGGACACTCGTTGGGAGGGGCAATCGCCCTTCGCTTTGCCCATCGATATCCCGCGAGTGTGAACCGTCTGGTGCTTGTAAATTCCGTTTCCCTGGGAATGCCCAACTTGCGAGCGACTTTGAACCTCCTCCTTGCGGTTTTTAGCCCGAACCGGAAGATGACGTTGGATCTGATCGGCCGAGTCATGTTCGCTGACGAATCGAAGCGAAAGGATATGATGACCCGTTTGTTTTACGATGATGCTTCGGTACCGAAGGGAATGCGTGGCTTCTTCTGGATGTTGGCGAGATCCTGGTGGATCGGTTGGCCGGTATCCCGCCGTACATTAGAAAACCTACAATTACCTGTTTTTCTGTTGTGGGGTGAAAAGGACATGTATTTTCCCGTATCTCACGCTCGACGAGCCAAGAACTATATCCCGCAAAGTGATATTGCGTTGATCCCGAATAGCGGGCATGCTCCCTTCCTGGAGCAGCCGGAATTATTCGTCCGTAAACTCGAGCTATTCCTCGATCACGATTGATTCGAGTGAAGACTCAAGCTCTGCCTGCCGATTCATTCCAGCGTCGATACGTCGAACCCGTACGTGCGGAGATGATCGAGGATTATTCCGCGGGCTTCTTCTTCGGTCAGTAGGTGGGATTCTGAACAGGGGCTTGTATGCGCTGGCACAAGATACTCGGTGAACGCATTCGTGTTTAACTCCAACCGAAATAATCCCTGACAGACGACCAATTGAATGTATCCAAACTGATTGAAGGGAGTAGAGGTGCGAGAAGCGTCGATCTCACACCACCAGTTCGGAGGTTCGCATTGTACGCCTACCACGCCGGCGCTGAAGATCGGCCGCAGCGGAGATCGTCTCCCATCAATCAACGATTTCCCGGACATCCAGGCGGGTGTTTCCATTCCTAAATAATCCAGGACCGTCGGGGCGATATCGAGATTCTGGGTGTTATCCGTAATCCGTCCGGCGAAGTCGTCGTTGGGGAAATGGAACAGCAGCGGAATGCGGTCGTCTGCACGCCAGCCATTGGCATGATCCGAGTACACGATCCAGATGGTTTGATCCATCAACCCGTCGCTCTCTAGCACATTCATAATTCTACCGATAAAGGCGTCGTATTCCAGGACGGAATCGTCGAAAAAATCGGTCATCCAATCTTCATCCTGATTCTTGCCGGCAGAAAATACATGCTGCGATGGATAGAATCGAGGACCGTGTGTGTTCATGAGATGGACGTGGACGAAAAGTGGTGTATCCGTTGAGCGGATCAGTGTAAGTAATTGATCGATTCGCTGGAGATCGCTGAGTTTCAGCATTGTATTCGGATCGACGGCCTGGATCACTTCGAGATAAGGATCATCCATCTCGCGAATGAAGAAGATGTGCAGCACTCGATCCGCGATGCGTTCCCACAGACGCGGCAGGAAATAGCCGAGATCCTCCAGGTGATATTGACGGGAAAAGCTGGCGATTTCGCTTTCTCCCAATGAGCGACCGTTGACCGTGTCGAATCCCTCCTGCAGATTAACGTCATACGCGTCAACATAATAAGGAAAACCGATTTGGACGGTAGTGTAGCCGGCGCGCTGCAATATTCCCGGCAGGTGCTGGACGGCGTCCTCTCCCTGCAGAATGTTGGGGGAGTAGAGTACGCGTGTGTCGGTTGGGTATTTGCTTGTCATAATGGAGACAATCGATCCAGTACTGCTGGAAGAGTTGGTGAAATTATTCTCCGCCAGCAGGCCTGTTTCCGCCAACCTGGACAGGTTGGGTGTTGTCTCGCGTTCGTATCCGTAGAGCGACATGTTGAAGGCGGTTGTTCCATCTCCGCCGATGAGGATGATGTGCGGGGAGCGATCCAGGAGCGTAACTTCACTGCCCAGGATCTCTGTCGCTGCTGCAATGCGGGTGATGCCAATGTAGAGCGATACAAGGACCAGGGTGATGGCTGATAAAACCTGGATGGTATTCCGAGTGGGCAGACGATGTGTACCGGCCGGGTTTTCACTTGCTGGGAGGTGCCCAGTGGGGAAACGGATGCTGTTGAGGAAATGCCGGTACCAGAGGATGAAAAGCAACACCGCCAGTATGCCGTATCCCGCCCGTATGGTATTTCGAGATGTTGCGATGCCTACCTGAAATACCGTCTTGGTGAAATTGTCGAGCAACAATATACTCAAACCTGCCGCGACTACCGAAGGCAGTACCGTTCCCAGACGGATGAATACCTGAATGCGTTTGAAAGGACCGGGAATCCAGGCCAGGATGCGCAGCACCATCAGTATAGCTGCAGCCGCCATTGCAGGTACGAGACCGGCAAGAAGGAAAATTTCCAATTTCTTCCCCAAAGGGAACGCATCCATGAATGAAGGTTTGGTGGCATAGAAGAGCCACTCCATGAAGGCGTAGGCGAATACGATCAGGATCGTCTGTGAAAACAGTAACCGCCAGGTTAACTGTCGATCGAGCTTTTCTATTCTAAAATCCTTTGCAGAAGAAATGGGTACGGATCTGACCATCGTGCGTGAGAGATTGTCTGTGGAAACAAGAATCGTTACAACCTCAAATCGAAAAACACTAAATCCGTGGGGGCGTTACGCCTTTCGGTATGTAGACGGAGTCTTTTATCTATGATCGGATGATCGATTTCGCAAACGATGAAGACGGCCTGAGGGTATAATTCACGCCGTTGTGTAATGTGTGCTGGAGAAAAAACCATATGACGGTCCGTGCAATGAAGAACCATTCCTTGTTCACCTTTCTTAAAAACCTGCGCGGGAACCCGCGTGTCTGCATTTACACTGAGCCCCTGTGGGGTATTCCTTTCAATTTATATACCCCTTACGTTTCGATTTACATGCTGGCCCTGGGGCTTGCCGAGCAGGAGATTGGTCTGATACTTTCCATCAGTTGGGGTTTCCAGATCGTCCTCGCCTTGTTTAGCGGCGTGGTTACGGATAAGCTCGGACGCCGTCGTACGACTTTGATCTTCGATATTCTCTGCTGGTCGATCCCGGCTTTGATATCGGCGTTGGCGCAGAATATCTGGTTTTTCCTGACGGCCGCCATATTCAACAGCTTCTGGCGTATTTCGCAAAATTCTTGGACGTGTCTACTGGTGGAGGATGCCGAACCCTCCCAGTTGGTAGATATTTACACTTGGGTTTACATCGCCAATCTGCTGGTAGGTTTTATCGCCCCGCTTACAGGGGTTTTGATTGATGTATATTCACTCGTGCCAACGATGCGAGGATTATATTTCTTTGCGGCATTCATGTTCACACTAAAAGCAATCGTCACCTACAGGTTGACGGATGAAACGGCACAAGGCCGAGTCCGTCTACAGGAGACGCGCGAGCAGAGCATGTTTTATATCCTGCGCGGGTACAAAGATGTCTTTACCGAAATACTTCGTACGCCTCGAACGTTATACACAGCTGGAATTATGGTGGTGATGAGTATTACCATGCTGGTCAGTAATACCTTCTGGGCTATCATTGTGACCGAAAAACTGCACATTCCTGCCCAACATATTGCGATATTCCCCTTCATCAGTTCCGCAACCATGTTGTTCTTTTTCTTCGCGGTCATGCCGCATCTAAATAAGATGCCTTTCAAAATGCCCATGATGGTCGGTTTTCTGGGATTTATCATCAGCCAGGTGGTGTTGATCACGGCCCCTGAACGGGGATACGTAGCGTTGATCGTCAGCGCATTGATCAAGGCTTGCAGCATCGCAGCGGTTAGCCCACTCGTCGACCAGCTGGCCGTATTGGCCATCCGCGCGGAAGAACGTGCTCGCATCCAGGCGATATTACAGGTGGGAATTATTTTTATCACATCGCCATTCGGGTGGATAGCAGGTACACTTTCGGAATTGAATAAGAATTTTCCGTTCGTACTCAACCTGGTTCTGTTTGCTGTAGGTGCGGTGCTGGCATATCTGGTTGGGACCCGGATGGAGCCGATGACCGAAGCGGAAGTGGTTTCACCCGCCTTATAGCCCGTGATAAACTTGATGATCGATATTGATTCTGGTGTGAGCTGGGCAGGGTGTAACTTTCAGTCCATCACTCGAAGCTGTTGATCGGCTTCTGCCTTGAACCGCAGTTGAAAGGACAATCGCATGGATGATGACGTGGCGAAACGAATCCGGGAATATTGGGAATCCGGCTTTTGGTGTGCCGAAAGCGTTTTACTTGCCGTTGCGGAAGAAAAGGGAGCCCAATCGGATTTGATCCCCAAGATCGCCACGGGTTTTTGCAGCGGCATGGCGAGGACAGGCGGTCAATGTGGTGCGCTCAGCGGCGGGATATTGAGTATCGGTTTATTATTTGGCAGAAGTACCCCCGGCGGCCCGGTGAACGCAGTATATTCCCGTGTGGGAAAATTACGTCAGGATTTCGAGGAACAATTTGGATCGACCGGCTGCTCCGCACTCCTCGGACTGGATCTGGGAACGGAAGAAGGTATACAAAAGTTCCATGCGGATAATTTGCGCGAACGCTGTCTGGAATATATAGAAGCGACTGCCCGCATGGTCATGGCGTTGCTTGATGATCCCGTTCTGGGGTAGGTGAGAAGCTGTCCTGATACAAAGATGGGGGAATCCGCATGAGCACGAATTTCCAGGCGATTGTTTTTAATATCCCGCCGGATCAGGCACCGTCCATGCTGGGGCGACACTTGCGCAACTTCCTGGCCGCCGAGCAAATCATCGATGCGAAAACATCGGATTGTGCTCCCGGCGCTCGAAGACCGAGCTACGCCCCTGGACCCGGTTATTCGGTCGCAGTTGATCTTCCCAACCCTCATCTTTTCTCTCTGTCCACGAATGGTGTCGAAATCTCGCTGGGACGCATCGTCGAGATCGATCCGCAGGGAAGCTTCAAAGCGACATGTCCCAAGTGCGCCAACGTATTTACCCCCGGAGAGGATATGTACGATGCCATCTCGATCTGGCACGAGGGAGCGGATGATGTAACCGTTGCCTGCCCGAAATGCCTGCATGTCGTCCGTCTCATCGATTGGCCCATCGAGCCGGCCTGGGGATTCGGCAACCTGGCACTTAAATTCTGGAACTGGCCCAAGCTCCATCCGCAGTTCATCGAGAAACTCGCCACCATCGCCGGATTTCAACCCACCGTGGTCACAGGGAAGTTGTAGGTATTGACGTTTAATTTAAGAAGACCCCGCTGCTGGCGGCGTTCCAGATATTTTCCCCGTGCCGCTGCAAAGGTTTCCTCTTTGATGCCCTGATTCGGGAAGGACCGTTTTCTTCAACTATTGAGTTTTAATTTCAGTGATTTACGCAAGCATGTATAATCTCTAACTGACCGCCCGTTGATGTGTCGATCGCAGGTTTGCCTCAGAAACATGGATGATCATGTGAAGGAAACGCATATGAGCAACAATCACAGCAAGATTAATTCGATCGTCCGGCGGGAGCGAGCGGAGGAGTATTTGTTCTTCTCCCTCGTCGCCTTTGCCGGCACGGTGGTTTTCACCCGGGCATTTCTTCACCTGACCGGATTTCCGCAGCTTGGCAACGACATCCTGCACATCGCCCATGCACTCTGGGGTGGGTTGTTCCTCTTCATCGCCGTGCTGCTGCCGTTGACCCTGGCCAACCGCTGGGCGCTGCAAACCAGTGCGATCCTGAGCGGGATCGGCATCGGCCTTTTCATCGACGAGGTCGGGAAATTCATCACCCAGAACAACGATTATTTCTACCCGCCGGCCGCATCGCTGATTTACGCTTTCTTCCTGCTCTGCGTCTTTGTCTTCGTCGTGTTCCGGCGCGCCCGTCATGCCGATCCCCGTCAGGCCATGTACAACGTACTTGATGGCTTCCAGGATTTTTTGGACGGCGATTTGGATACGGCAGAGGCGGAGCGGATCGAAACACAATTGGCCATCGCCATGTGGTCGGATCGGGAGGAGATCAAATCTATGGCGCAGGTTCTCAGCGACTTGCTTGAAGGGCAAAAAACTCACCTGCCCACGGCGAGACCGAGCTTCCTGAAACGAATCGTTCGCTGGACGGATTCAATCGGCCAGCGTTTGGGTCGTCGGGTACACAGCATGATCGTCGCTACGATATTAATCCTGTGGCTGCTGGCCGTGATCGGTTACATCGTGGTGCTGGTGCATAGTGGGACGAACCTGAATCCACAGGTGCTGCGCTGGCGTGACGCGTTGATCGGCATCCAAAGTGTGGTCGGTGTCCTCATGTTGATCGCCGTCATCGCCTGGTTTTCACATCGGGAAGAAACCGGGGCGAAATTCGCCATTTTGGGGTTTCTGCTCTCCCTGGTTGCCCTGCAGATGTACTATTTCTACATCAGCCAGTTTTCAGCGACGGTAACCACGTTGGTGCAGTTCGGCTTTCTTCAAACACTGACGACGTATCGGCGCTGGTATTTCTAGGAAAGGTTGTTCCACAGAGAAAGGGGAGAAGTTTGCTTATGGATGCGGTCTATAAGATCATCTTCTTTGCACTTTTTGCTGCTTTGTTAACCATACGCGGCTATTTTGGCTGGAAAGCACGAGAGGCCGGTCACTGCAGTTGGTTCGCGGACGAGGAAGCCGTTGAGCGTGAGGGCTGGTTGAGTCTGATACTGCGTCCGATAACCTTCCTGGGAATGTTAGTGTTGGTCGTGCTTTACGCACTTAGCAACGCAGAGTCAGGTTGGCTGTTCATTTCCCTGCCAAGCTGGCTGCGCTGGTTGGGCGTGGGGTTGGGGATCGTGAGTATACCCTTGATGGTATGGGTGCACGATACCCTGCGCGAGTTCTGGTCGACTACGCTCCAAATCCAGGATCGGCACGAATTGATTACGGAGGGACCGTATCACTGGGTGCGACATCCGATGTACACGACTCTTTTAATGCTGTTCGTCGGTCTTTCGCTGATTTCTGCAGTCTGGCCGTTTCTCGTCCTGGCGATCGGCATGGGTCCTTTCTTCAATCGTGTTGCCGGCAAGGAAGAAGCGATGATGATCGAACAATTTGGCGACGAATACCGCAGCTACATGCAGCGAACCGAGCGTTTTACACCGCGATTACGGTAGAAGAATCATCTGTGTTTCGATTTACTTCGACCATGCGCTGCTTTGCGGTAGGGACGGCAGACTATTACCCGGCCTAATTCCCTTGTGGTAATCGGAGCAGCAACATGATTTCATTAACGAATGTCTTCTGTCCGAGAGGCGCTTATAACGTATGAAGAAATTGGTCATCATCGGAGCCGGGCTGGGCGGTTTGTCCCTGGGCATTCGCCTGCAGTCGAAGGGCTACCAGGTAACCATTCTGGAAAAAAACGCCCAAATTGGTGGTCACGCCTCGCAGCGCAAGCAGCGTGGCTACACCTTCGATATGGGTCCTTCGCTCTTTACCGCACCCGGCATCGTGCGCAAGTTGTTCGCCTGTGCCGACGAGCGTATGGAGGACCATCTGGAACTTATCCCGCTTGATCCCTTCTACCGCATTTACTTCCATGATGGCAGTCATCTCGATTACGGCGGAAACAGCGATCGCATGCGGGAGCACATGTCCCAGTTCAACCTGCAGGATGCCAGGAAATATGAGCAGTTCATAAAACACTCGGGCGCGATCTATCGCTTTATCGTCGGGCAGGGATATGGATCCCGCCCCTTTGACAGCTGGTTGACGATGTTCAAGTTCATTCCGCAAGCCTTGAAACTGCAGGCCTTCCTTCCGGCCTATTATTTATCCACCCGCTATTTCCGCGATTTCCGCCATCGCTTCGCCTTAAGCTTTCACCCCCTCTTTCTCGGCGGAAGCCCTTTTCGCACTCCGGCGGTTTACCAGATGATTCCCTATCTGGAAAAGACCGAAGGGGTGTGGTATCCGCGCGGTGGGATGTACAGTCTGGTCGAAGCGCTGGCGGCTGTCTTCCAGAGTCTGGGCGGGGAGATTCTCACCAACCAGGAAGTCGTGCAAATCCTTGTAGATAATCGCCGTGCATGCGGTGTTGCAACGAGTGGTGAAACCTTTCGGGCGGACGCCGTGGTTTCCAATATTGATCTGCAGCACACGTACGGAAGCCTGCTTGCGCCGGAGCATCGCCGCAAATGGACCGACCGGCGTCTCCGCCGTGTTCGCTATGGCATGAGTGCATTTTTGCTCTATCTGGGTGTGCGCAAGAAATATCCTCAGCTGCTGCACCACACACTGATTCTTTCGGAACGTTACCGCTCACTGGTGAAGGATATCTTCGATCGCCGTATCCTTCCCGATGATTTTTCCATGTATCTGCATGTCCCTTCGCGAACCGAGGCGGCCATGGCGCCTCCTGGCTGTGAGAGCATGTATGTGCTCATCCCGGTGACCAACCTGTCCGGGAATGTGGACTGGGAAGTAACAGCCGAGCCCTTTGCCCAAAAGGTGTTGGATTTCCTGGAGCATGATTTTGGCCTGGATGGTTTGCAGCAAGCGATCGAGGTGAAGGAAATCTACTCGCCGTTGGACTTTGCAGAGCAGCGTAACAGTTCCAGCGGCGCTCCCTGGGGATTGGAGCCGATTTTTTCCCAAACGGCCATATTCCGTCCACAAAATCGGAGTGCGGACTTGAAAGGTCTGTATCTGGTGGGTGCCAGCACCCATCCCGGCGCCGGGGTGCCTGGTGTGATGCTGACGGCCGAAGCGACCGAATGGGTGATCCGACAGGATTTTCCGGTTTCAAATTGAGGATTTGATGTATTCAAGTCGACGAAGTGATGAAGCTGGAGAGGTTTTCAATTGTTGGTAAAGCTTCGAATTATTTTCCTGTATTGTTTGCTTGTCACCGGGGCTGTGATTCACGTTGAAGGAAGCCATACCTCGATGCTGCTGGCGATAACAAGTTGGATGTTGATCGGGCTGGGGATCTGGATCGTTTGTGAGAGCGCGTGGCTACGGTGCAAGGAAGACGATTTGGGAATAAGTTGGAAGAAACAGTGCTGGAAATTTTTGGGATGGAGTATCTGTGTTGTAGCAATAACCTGGTCACTCGAGTGGCTGGGCGTTCATATGGGATGGATCTTCGGCCGCTATCAATATCATTCCGTGCTGCAGCCGGAAATATCAGACGTACCGCTTGCTGTCGGTTTTTCCTGGCTGACCTTATTGCTCTCCGCTGCGGCGCTGGAACGGCAATTGCCTTCACGACTGCAAAACGATAGAGTTCTGCGCAGATCGCTGACCATTGCAATCTTGCTGCTTATCTTCGACATTGTGCTGGAACCAGGTGCGATCAAGCTGGGGTATTGGCGCTGGCAGAACGACAGTGTCCCCTGGGGGAATTATTTCTCCTGGTTCGGGATCGGCTGGGCGCTGGCGTATGTCACCTTGCGATTGAATTTATGGCGGGGGGACTTTCCGCAAATCGCCTCACATTTCTATGTTGCACAAATCATGTATTTTGGGTTGGCGTATCTGGCATAGCAGCGGGTCAATGCGGATTGGATACAAAACGTAAAACGCCCTCCGGATTTTCCGGAGGGCGTTTTGTTGAAGTGAAATGCATGCGATCAAACGAGCACCGGATCGCGCCCAAGGATGTTGTCAATCTCGCTCATCTGATCCGGAGTCAGCGGCCCGAACTGCATTGCGCCGGCATTATCCTCTACCTGTTTGACGTTCTTGAATCCGGGGATGGGCACCGTGCGCTCGCTGGCGCCCCAGATCCAGGCCAGCGCGCCCTGCGCTAAAGTGCGTCCCTTGCTGGTCAGGATTTCCCGGATCGCCTCCAGGCGTTTCAACCATTCCGGATTGGGTTTGCCGTCCTTCAGGCCGGCAAACCATTCGGCACTGGCGCGCACATCGTCGCTGCTGAAGGTCGTCTCGGGGGTGAATTTCCCGGTCAGGATGCCCATGCCCAGCGGTCCACGGTTCAGGCTGCCGAGATCCAGTTCATCGCAAGCTCGCAGCAGTTCCAGATTGCCGTCGAAGACATTTAACTGCTGTTGAACGACGCCGCAGTTAGGCCCTTCAGCGAAGCGCTGTACGGCATCGAGGCGGTCGGTACTCCAACCATAGGTGCGAATTTTACCTTCGCGTACCAATGCCTCCAATTCATCGCGCACAGCGTCGGATTTCTCCAGATCGTAGCCCCAGACGTGCAGTTGGAAGATGTCGATCACGTCGGTCTGCAACCGCTTCAAACTGGCTTCGCGGTCCGCCCGAAGACGGCTGACGATGTCGCCGTGTTCCTCGTCTCCGTCGTAAGGCAGGACGTTCTTTTTCGCTTCATCCACGACATAGCCGAATTTGGTGGCGATGACGGCTTGATCGCGTTTTCCGCGCAGTGCTTTACCCAGGATGCGCTCGCTGTGACCGCAGCCGTAGTTGGCGGCGGTGTCGAACAGCGTGGCGCCGGCATCCAGGGCGGCGTGAATGGCGCGGATTGATTCATCGTCGTCAATCTCGCCCCAGCCGGCTTCGCCGCCGAGGAATTTCCAGGGGCCTCCGATCGCCCAGCAGCCCATGCCGACGGCGGAGACTTCGATTCCCGATTTTCCTAACGTGCGTTTCATGATTCCTCCTCGATCATGTTGGAATACCAATCGATCTTGTTGTGAATGACTTCTAAATCCTTTTCTAATGCAGCTATCTCCCGCAGCACACACTCGCGGTGTTTTTTCAACATGGCCAATCGTGATTGAATGGTGTGGTCTCCTGCGTGGGTCAGATGGGTGAACTCGATCATTTGCGTCACCGGCATGCCCGTGCTGCGCAGGCATTTGAGGAAATCGATCCAACCCAGATCGGCGTCGGTGTAGCGGCGGTGCCCGTTGGGGGCGCGCTCCACCGGCGGGATCAAACCGATCTTCTCGTAATAACGCAGCGTATGTTCGCTCAATCCGGTGCGGGAGGCGGTCTGTTGAATGGTCAGGTTTGTATCCATAGTAACTCCATCATACAACTTAGAGTGTACTCTAAGTCAAGCGCGAGATATCAATATTCGTTGTCTGGGGTACATGTGATGGTTTTAGTCGAAGTGGCCGTTTCACTTGAACCTGGAGGAATGATATTTGGGGTTGATACATCTATATACTTTCTATTGTCACCATTTCGCACGTATAATCAAACATCGACGCATACAGGAGCATCATGATGGTTGAGACAGATACAGTAAAATCCCCAACCACAGATCGACTGCGGCGCATCGCCCGCATTTCCAGCGTGGTGCTCATTGCCTTCACGATTGTAATGGCCGTTGGTCATTTATTCGGGTCCGACCCGTTTACTGTGGACTACGATCCCATCGAGAATATTCTACCTGTGACGATGAGCCTGAGCGTGTTTGCCCTGGCCATCGCCTGGCGCCGGGAGGGAAGGGGTGGCGCGCTAAGCCTGGCGCTGTTCATTCTTGTAATCATCCTGGATTGGATCATTCGCGGAAGCTTCTTTCCCCTCCGCGGGCTTCTGGTTTTTCTTCCTCTTCCAACCACGGCGCTGCTTTTCCTGGTTTGCTGGTTCCGATCCAGAACTCCATAAGCAGGCAGTATTTTGGTAATAGATCAATCCGGATGGAGGGAATGTGCTTGAATATCTACTGATCGGCGGCGGCTTTACCCTCGCCGCAGCCATTCAACCCGGTCCTTTGCAGGCTTATCTGCTCTCCAGCGTTCTGCAGCGAGGTTGGCGGCGTACGCTTACAGCTTCGTTCGCGCCGCTGATCAGTGATGGGCCGATCGTAGTGATTGCCCTACTCGTTCTCTCCCGTGTTCCTGATTCTTTTCAAACCGTCCTTCGCGTGGCAGGCGGCTTTCTTCTGCTCTATTTCGCCTGGATGGGTTACAGGAATTGGCAGCAAGGAGTAGACCAAGACTCGGCGCAATCTGACTCTGCGCCGCGGACGTTGTTGCAGGCTGTGATGGTCAATCTGCTCAATCCCAACCCCTACCTCGGCTGGAGTCTGGTGTTGGGCCCTGCTGTCGTGGATGCCTGGCAGAAAGATCACGTCTACGCCGTAGTTAAAGTTACAGCCTTCTACGGTACGATGATCGTCGGTTTGGCGGGTACCATCTATCTCTTTGGCCGGACAAGCATGCTCGGTCCTCGCGGCCAGCGCGCGTTGGTATTGATTTCCGTGGGGATCCTTACATTGCTGGGCGTTTATCAGTTGGCGGCCGGTCTCTTGCCGGCAGGATCCGCCTAGCGGATGTTCATTCTCCAGTTGCACAATAACCTCCTCGAATCAATGCAGTCATCAGCGTGATCCTGATGACTGCAGCGGCAACAGGTTTGATTCAGAATGCGGTTATTACCTGATTGTTTCCGGAGGTCGTGATGAAGAAGTGGATTGTCAATCTCAGTGTCATCTTGCTGCTCATCCCGGCTTGCAGCACAACCACGGTGACGGCGTTCCCCGAAGCGACTCCCACTATCGAAGAACCCCGGGCGAGTGTGGAACCAGGTTTTCCCGAGGTTGTTGTACCAGAACCATCGGACCGTGTGGCGGCGTTCTACTACCCCTGGTATGGGAATGTCGATACCGATGGCAGCTGGGTTCATTGGAATCAGGCCAACAACCATCCACCCATCGACATCGGCGCCGATTATTATCCACAACTCGGCGCCTACAGCGCCATGGATCCCGATGTTGTGGCGCAGCATTTTGCCTGGCTGCGAGAAGCCGGGGTTGGGGTGATTATTTCCTCCTGGTGGGGCAGGCAGTCGAATGAAAATGATGCTGTCCCCCTTTTACTCGACATGGGTGAACGCTACGGCATCAAAGTAGCCTTTCATATCGAAAACTACGGAGGGCGTTCCGCCAATAGGCTGGTGCAGGACATCAAATACATCTATCAAAATTATGGCGAACATCCAGCTTTCTTCCGCACAACAAGTTCAAGCCGCTGGAGTCCCGATGATCGCGCCAAGGGGCTGTTTTTCCTCTGGGCATCTGTGGCTCCGGACGGGGAATCTCCTAGCGTTGAGCCAGGTTACTGGCAGGAAGCGCTGGATGAAATCCACGCACTGCCGGATGGCGGCCTGGTCATCGCCGACCAAAATTCATCAGAGTGGATCGATCATGGCCACTTCGATGGCTCGTATAACTATGGTGTGCTCACTCTCAATTTTGAATCTGGATACAAATGGGCACGCAGCCTACCGGCTGATGCGTTGTATTTCCCTGGGGTGAATCCGGGTTTTTCGGCCGAACGCGTAAACTATCCATCGAATACCAATACCCCTCGCGATGACGGGGATACGTATGATAAGCGCTGGGAGATGGCGCTGGATGTGGATATCGAACCCGAGATGGTGGTGATCACCTCCTTCAATGAGTGGCACGAAGGCACCCAGATCGAGCCGGCAGTATCGGGTTTGCAAGACAGCCACGGACGGTCTTATAAGGATTATGCTCCACTGGCACCCGAAGGATACCTGGAACTCACCCGCAAGTGGGTGGACACATTTGTGGCGATGGACTGGCCGGAAATCAACTCGCAGCGAGTGCGTATCCGCCTGGCAACCACCTCAGATTGGACCGGTCTAAACCTGGTTTCAGGAGGAGAGTGGCTTCAACCAACGACTCTATCCGCCAGTGAATACGCCAGTACTGCTAGCGTACAGAACGATGGCTTCGCGCTCAATCAGCCCATCGAACAGGCAGAGACGGGTAACCTGATTGAGATGATCGTCGACATTCAGTTAACTGATCTGCAAAGTGGTGGGGCTGTCGTCTTTGAGATAACTCGCGGCAACATCGGGATGACCTGGGTGGAGTTCTGTCGTTTTAGCGATGGCGAGCCGGTGCTGATCGATTCCGTCCGCTGGGGGGGAATCACCGGTGATGGACGCAACACACGCAGCTTCGAGATTCAAGCCGATGCACTGTTTGCAGGCGCACCTTGAGCCGAGGTTTTGTAGCCATCCGTCGTTTCATGTTGTATGATGGAGTGGTGCTTTCAGCAAGGGTAAACGCCATCCTGGAAGTAGATCAGAACTGTGGGGACAGCATGTGGTATGTAATCGGTGATCGACATATTTGGAGGGGATGATGCAACGTAAATATGATTTCATTAAATTTCTGGCCCTTATCCTCGTAGTGGTTTTGCCAGGATGTTCATCAGCTGCAACATATGGATACGATGCTTACGAATTGGCTGCTGAGCCCGACTTTGGCGAGGCGGATTACGCTGAGCCGATGGAAGCAGAAGCTCCTGGAGCGCCTCGCATGGATGATTCGGCTGACTCCGATCGTGCGAACAGCGGGACATCCGAAAAAGCGCTGCTCGATTTTGGGTACAGCACGAATCGCATGATCATTAAAAACGCCGAGATATCCCTGTTGGTCGAAGACGCAGATACCGCCATCGATCGCACTGCCCAGATCGTCGACGATGTCGGCGGATATATCATCAGTTCCCGAGTCTGGTATCAGGATTGGGGTTCTGAATCCTACAAGTACAGCACCATCACCATCGGTGTGCCGGTCGAGGAATTCGAGCGCACGATACGCCGTCTGCGAGATATCGCCGTCAAGGTGATGGATGAGAATGCCTACGGTGAGGATGTCACTGACGAATACGTCGATCTCGAATCACAGCTCTCCAATCTCGAAGCGACACGCGATCGTATTAAAACCTTCCTGGATCGCGCCAACACTGTAGAAGAAGCGCTGGAAGTGAATAAGGAACTCTCTCAGATCGAGGGCCAGATCGAAGAGATCCGCGGTCGAATGAACTACCTCGAGGACCGTGCGGCTTTTTCGACGATCACCATCACCATTTCGCCGGATCTGCCGGAGTTGATCCCCACGCCGACTTTGACGCCGACGGTGACGAACACGCCGAAGCCCACCATGACGCCCACACCGTGGGATGCTTCGAAAACCGTAGTGCGCGCAAAACACACGCTAACCCAGACCTATCACGGTTTGTTTGAGGTGGCGATCTGGATTGGGCTGTATCTCATACCCACTCTCGGCCCTCCGGTCCTGATCATCCTCTTGATCTGGTTCATCTGGAAAAAGCGATCGTCGATCCAGAAACCAGCTGAGGATGATGCTGAAAAGTAAGAGTTATAAGATCGGAATTGAACCCAGAAATATCGTCATATCGTTTCTGAACCACGTAAATACGGGCAGTAAAAATACATCATGTCCTGATTGCACGCCTATGCGTGAGTTCAGTTTGGATTAATTATTTATCGACCTGATCCAGACGGGAGACTCGATGGGAGCGTTCTACCGAAGCTACAGCATTCCAGGCGACGTACATGAGGCCGTAGAGCAGAAGATCAGAACCTGGCTCTCTCGAAAAGGTTTTTCCGAGATCGAAGATCACAGTGTGATCGATCACGAAGGAGATGGCGAGCGGGCGTTCTATCTATACTGGAGCGATCGCTGGACGATTATTCTCTACAGCCACTTCGAGGAAGATGAAAGGCTGTTGTTCGAGTTAAATCTATTACAACTTCCTATCCTTCATCTCTGGGTGCTGGATAGTGACGTTTGGGGCTACGAGCTTTACTCGCAGCGTAAACCACTGGTTGCCTTTAGCTCGCAACCAAATTATTACGATTCAAACGAGCTTCCCGGCGTCCCCAATGATGTTCCCACACTGCTGGCGAAGTTCGCTCTGGAAGATCTTACAGCAGCCGATATCGCTGCGATACAGAAGAAAAAGGGGATGTTCAAGGAAAGAATCTGTGAAGAATTTGCCAAAGCCATTGGCGCTCGTCCCGCTGCCTCTCAGTACGGGTATCTTGCGGAAAGCGCTGCCGCGTCGCCTGGGTTTTCCTTCGTCCATCACCGATTCCGCAAACGTGGCTTCGATCTCGTCGGGAACTTCGATCTTCACCTACGTCAGGCGAAATCTGGCGGGGCGGAAGGATTTTTTCTGCCACAGGATCCTCCGCTTGGTTTCCGGGTCCTCGCATTACTCATGCGGGTTATCGCCATTCCGCTGGGCTGGCTGATGAGGTTAGTGATAGCCCGAAAAATCAAGTCGGGAGAACTTTCTGAAGGTTTTGGCCTTGGATATACCGGAGAGCATCCCAAAGAATATAGCTTCGCGGAAAATCGATTGGAGAACCCGAGACGCCGTTGTCGGATTGTATTACCGGACGGCGCCGTTCACGACGATGGCCCGGGGATTCTTCCTTTTGTTATTGAGGACCATCAAGTCGTTGCTCGAGCGATATCGGCAAACGAAGCGATGGGCATCCTCTCTGGCTCACAATACCAGACAATCGAGGAGGATACGAATTTCCGGATCGGTTCCCTGCCGGCGAAATACGTGCTCGCCACGTTCACCATACCGCAGCGCAACCAAGGAACAAGCTACTCCTATCAGTATTTCATCCAGGCCCCTTTTGCAATTTATCACTTCCTGTTGCTCACAGAAGCGGCCTTGAGTCCTGCTGAAGTCGACAGCTTTCGGAAAACGATCGAATCCTTTGAAATCATCGACCAAGAAATGACCGGCAAATAGTCTACTGAATCTCGCGGGTCGTTGGGTGCGTTCCTCTTGAAATCATTCCGTAATCGGAAGGCGGCAGGTGAAGCGGGTGCCGTGTGCTCGATTTTCAACCTGGACCGACCCACCGTGCCCTTCGATGATCGTTTTCACAATGACCAATCCCAATCCGCTTCCGGGATAACCGTAGGCATTAGGCGCCCGGTGGAAGCGTTGAAACAGGTGCGGCAGTTCGTTTTCAGGAATGCCGATCCCCCTGTCTTCCACCCAGATGGAGACAATATCAGCTTCTCTTCGCAAGCCCAGTCCGACCTCACCGCCGCTGTCTGTAAATTTCAATGCGTTGTCGAGCAGGTTCTCAAAAGCGCGGCGCAGTTGGGTTTCGTTGCCCTTCAACACGGTTGAATCCTCGGGCAGGTCGAGCTGGAAATCGATCTCCGATTGTTCTGCACGTGAAGCGTAGCGTTCGCTCAAATCACGCAGGAGTCCGGTTAGATCCAGCTGCACCATCTCTTTTTGGTCCATTTTCGCTTCCAGACGCGAAATATCGAGCAAAGCGTTCGAGAGATGCTCCAACCGTTTCGCTTGCTCGACGGCCTGTTCGAGATACTTATTCCGCAGGGAAGCCCTCCTTTCGGTTTTAGCGAGGTCGAGATTGGTACGCAGCGCAGTCAACGGGGTGTTGAGTTCGTGGGCTGCGTCGGAGACGAAGCGGCGTAGTGTCGATACGGTTCCTTCGACCCTTTCGGCCATGCGGTTGAATGTCCTTGCCAGCAGACCCAGTTCGTCCTGGCGGTCGATATCAACCCGACTGGCGTATTCGCCGTCGGCAATGCGTGCGCTGCTTTTCGATAACGCCAGGATGGGGTGGCTGAGTCGATGGCTGATCCAAAATCCTGCTGCGCCTGCCAGGAGAATCGACAAACCTCCAGCGAGCAGCAGCCCGACGAAAACGCTGTTGAGCATAGTTTGGCCGTATGCGGGACCTTCCAGCAATTCCACGAAACCGAGAAGATCTCCTTCATCGTTGTAATAAGCGAGTTGAAGCTTCTGTTGGGAGCGTGACCCCTCGAAGATCAAAGTGATTCCCAGGTTGTATCCCAAGGGTTCATCGGAGACCTGGGGAATGAAAACAAGTTTTCGATCCATCTCGTCCGTCTCTGGAAGACGAGATGGGAATTCGGCGATGCGTTCGTTTTCATCCGTGAATGTATCGCCGGATGCGGATGGGGTGATCACCAGGTTCTCGTCGGAGGTGTCATCTTTATCGATAATGATAAAGGGCTGAAAGACGAGATCATCACGACCTTCGCTTTGCGGCTGCTGTCTGTCGAGGAGACGCAACACCAGGTTGAAGTCTTGCGGAGAACCCGTGTCGGCCAGCAGTACGCCCTGTGCATCCTGAACACGGATCCTGGTTTGTGTGAGGAACGACAGGTTATCAAGATAGACGCTCACAGCGTCAGAAGGGATACTTGCTTCGAATATGGGAAGGATTCCCGAGTAAACCTCTTCGGCCTTCGCGTGCAAAAAATCCCTTTCCACACGCTGGTAGTGACCTCGCAAGATAACCAGCAATACGATGCCCAGAATTACAACGGTCAGGCCGGCGATCCCCAGAAAACTCAGCGGCAGCCGCCAACGGATCGATTTTCGTCCCTTCATGTGTTCCCTACCTCTATCTTTCATCGTTCGTACATAAAATTATCCGATGTGTTGAAGCGATCCTTCGG
Organism: Anaerolineales bacterium; assembly: GCA_034430425.1. Lineage (GTDB taxonomy): Bacteria > Chloroflexota > Anaerolineae > Anaerolineales > E44-bin32 > WVZH01. Next base: position 23,667 of record DAOUEK010000017.1, read on the forward strand.
ACCTGTCATGGAGAGATATGGGATGGATCGACCCACGAGAGTGTACGAATTCACACTCCCGTAGGGTCAGCGATCCTGGCCTCAGGCCAAGTAAGTCATTGTATCCCGAAAATCCGGCTGTGCATTCCTTTGCCCAGGCCTTTAACGTGAACGACTTCGTTCAACGGAACCATCGCGGCGGTGAAAACATCATCGACCAACCAGCGTCGGAGGCAGCATATAGACCAGGACATCGGCGATGATTCGATCCCCACGGCGCTCTCCCCATACCTGTAAGAAGCTGAGTGACCCCAGCTCTTCGATCGATCCGGGTTTGAGTGTTTGCTTCAAGGTATCCCCGTCCTTGAGTTCGCTGATCTTGTTTGATGTGATGTCGCTGTATATCTCGGTTTCATTCGTAACGACGATTTCCGTTTCTTCGTCACCGGCATTGGTGGAGACGTTGCCTTCTTCATCCATACTGATTCGAAATCCGCCATCGGTTTCGTGTACGAAGATGGTGTTGTCCTCTCGTCTTGAAAACAGCCCTGCGATTTCGGGTGGTGAATCGGGGAGCTCTTCCGCAGGAACATACTCGGCTTCGACCATGCTGCCGTCTCCGGAGGAGATCGTTACGTTTCCGCCGCCGACTCGAATGGGACCCAGGCTCTCGTTCAGCAGCCGTCCGGCCACGTATGCGCCTGCGAGCAGCAATACCGCAACGATTCCGATGATCAACCTTTTTCGTTTCATGTTCAAACTCCTTTTTTTGTTTTTGATGGAATAGTTCATTCCTGAGATTGTTTGTGCATTTCCGTTCATTCATAACGCAGCGCCCTAACCGGGTCGAACCCGGCGGCGCGTATCGCTGGGTATAAGCCAAAGATGGTTCCGGTGAGCAAAGCCACGATAAACGAGATCGGAATACTGAATGGATCCAGCACGGGTGTGCCCTGGTTCAGGATCGCGGCCAGGGGGATGATCAAAATACCGACGGCGATTCCCAGCAAACCACTGGCAGCACTGAGCAGTGTGGTTTCGAGCATGAACTGCGCCACGATGTCCCGCTGGCGAGCGCCTACGGCCATGCGTACGCCGATCTCGCGTGTGCGTTCCGTGACGCTGACGAGCATCACGTTCATGATGCCGATGCCGCCGACGCTCAGCGAGACAATGGCCAGGGCGACAAGCAGAAAGGAAAAAGTCTGCGCTGCTTCCTGCTGCGCTCCGAGAATGTCCTTCTTCGTCGACAGGCTGAAATCATCTTCATACTCTCCTTCGGAATCCTTCTCGATATTGTGGCGCTGGCGCAGGTAGGCGGCGACTTGGGCTTTGGCTTCCGCCATGCGGCTTTCGTCTTCGACGTGAGCGACGAGGGCCACCGAGGGTTCTTCGTCATACAGGTTCTTGATCGCCGTACTGATGGGCATGTAGAGCGCTTCGTTGACCCGGCTGCGGCTGCGTTGTTTCGGATCTACCGTCTCCAGCTCGGCGATCACGCCGATCACCAGACAGCGTTCACGATTGACACGGATGACTTCTCCGACCGACTCGTCGCCCTCGAACAGATCTTCGGCCGTTTGATATCCCAGCACGCAGACGTCAGCCTGGCCCAGGACCTCTTCGGTGGTGAAGGCACGGCCATGATCGATGAAGGCTTCCACATGCAGCGCTTCGCCTTCCGGCCAGCCCACAGGTTGAACCTGACCTTGTTCCGCTGCACCCAGCAGCGCGTCGGCGGTGAGACCGATAATGGTCATATCGAGCACATGGCGTTCATGACGGACTTTTCCCTCGCCTTGAACGGAAAGCTCCGTCCGGTCGATCAACTCCACTTCGCCGGGCATCAGTAAACCGTCCTCGTAGGAGAGAATCTCGCCGAAGGGGACCAGTCCGCCGTCCTCGATGGTTTGTTTACCGCTGATCTGGATCTCGTCTGATCCCAGATGCCGGAATTTTTCTTCCACGGCTTTTCGGGCTCCGTTTCCCAGGGCCAGTGTCGTGATCACCGAGGCCACACCGATGATGATTCCCAGCGCAGTGAGGGCCGCGCGTAGTTTGTTCATGGAGATGCCGCGCAGTGCAGTGCGGAGTGTGTTCAGAAAGGACATAGATTCACCTCAAACCATGCGCCCGTCGCACATCAGTAAAGTGCGATGTGCGAAGTCGGCAACTTGTGCATCGTGTGTGACGAGTACGACCGTTCGGCCTTCTTCGTTCAAGGAACGCAGCAGATGCATGATTGTGGTCCCGGTGGTGCTGTCCAGATTTCCCGTCGGCTCGTCGGCCAGGATCAGTGCCGGGTCGACAACGAGTGCCCTGGCGATGGCCACGCGCTGCCTTTCACCGCCCGACATTTCTGCGGGTCGATGCGTTGTGCGTTCCTCCAATCCCACGCGCGACAGTGCTTCACTCGCACGCTGCAACGCTCCTTCCGCCTCACGCCGGTAGAGAAGCGGCAGGGCGACGTTTTCGAGTGCGCTGAGACGGCTGAGCAGGTTGAATGTCTGGAAGACGAATCCGATATGCCTGTTCCGCACCCGGGCGCGTTCGTCGTTGGAGAGTGTGCTCACGTCCTGGCCTTCCAGAACGTATCTGCCTTCCGTTGGTGTATCCAAACAGCCCAACAGATGCATCAATGTGGACTTTCCGCTGCCCGAAGGTCCCATCAAGGCGATGAATTCACCTTTTTCCACGCGGATGTCTACGCCTTGCAGCGCGCGGACTTCCGTCTCGCCCATGCTGTACACTTTCGTCAGATCGTGTGTTTCGATCAAATTGTGTTTGGATGAACGTTTTGCCTTCATTGCCCTACGACCTCATCGCCCTCGTTCAGCCCTTCCAGAATCTCGATGTACACGTCGCCGCGCAGTCCGGTCTGGATCGTGCGTTCCACGATCTGACCGTCCTGCCACATCTCGATTTCCGCAGAGCCATCGGAGCGAGCGCGCACCAATGCGCGCGGCAGCCGCAGCGCATCTGTACGCTTATCGATCACGATAGAAGCATCTACCGTCATACCCGGAGCGAGGCTTTCCGGCATTTCATCCGAATGAATGTAGACGGGATACAGCGGGCGATCGCTGCCAGGTATGCGCCGCGGCACGATGCGGGTTACCTCCCCCTGGACGACTGCATCGGGCGCTGCATCGAAATAGAGTTCGACGGATTGACCGTCTTGGATCAGCGGCATGTCTTCTTCGATCATCGTCACCTCGACTTCCAGGGAGGATATGTCGCAGAGCAAGATGAAGCCGCTGTGTGCCGCCACGATGTCCCCGACACGCGCAGTGACCTCCAGGATCACGCCGTCGAATGGGGCGATGATCTTAATTCCCACAAGCTCAGCTTCAGCTTGGGCGGCAAACGCTTCGGCTTGTGCCAGGCGAGCTTCGGCTTGTGCCAGGACATCCGGATCAGGTCCTTCCTTGACTTGTTCGTAGGCCAACGCGGCCACGACGACACGCGCCTCGGCAATCGCTATATCGGCATCCAACATCGCTTGCTGCAGCTCCGTCGGCTGCCCGTTGTACCAGTTCAGGGCTCTGGCGACAGAATCGCGGCTCATCCTGGCTTGTGCTAAATGAAGACGTGCACTTGCTCGAGCCGGATTGTTTTCTGACCGGCCGGTGTAGCGGTTAAGAGCGCTTTCGGCGCGTTTGACTTCTTCTTCAGCCAGAACCAGCTTGGCCTCCGCGGCGGCGATCATCTCCGAACTGGCGCGGTTGCCTTCCTGTTGAACGGTGTTTTTGAACCCAGCCTGGCGCAGGGCTTCACGTGCGTCCACCAATTCCTTCTGCGCTTCGGCTGTGATCAGCGGTGCATTATCGTGGACTTGCCGTAATACAGTTTCCGCCTCCGCAAGTTCGGCCTTCGCCTGTGCCAGGTTCGCTCGTAGTTCCGCCTCGTTGCCCAATCTGGCCAAAACCTGACCGCGTGAAACGACGTGACCGGCCTGCACGTTGATTTCCGCCAGCGGGCCACTGGCCGCTGTGGCCAGAATCACTTCCCTGGTGCTGACCAGCCGGCCAGGGGCGTCTACCGTTTGTTGTACCTCTCCGCGTGTTACGGGAATCGTGCTGGGTTTTTGAACTTCGTCTTCTTTTTGGGTCTGGGCGCCTTGAAATCCCAGGAAACCCGCTGCAAGGATGCTTGCAACCCCCAGGATAGATAGTAGAACGATCATTGAACGACGCATATTGAAACCTCCTGCGAATCGATAAGCACAGGATGCCGGTCGTTGATTTCATTTGGATTTCAATGGGATTACAGTTCTGAAATCTGGATGGTTGGGAAGAAATAGATCAAAATGGTTTGCGAGGATATCGACTTCGGAAAATCGGAGATTGGTCAGACGGAGCGGCGAGTAGTTGTGGCTATTATTATTTCATGTGAGGGAGATGATTATTCGTCGTCTGCGATCCTGTAGCCGATGCCCGGGACGGTGAGAATCAGGCTGGGTTTGCGGGGATCGTATTCCAGTTTCTCCCGCAGACGACGGATGTTGACGTTTACCGTGGCTTCACTTTCCACGTTGTTACTGTAGCCCCAGACGGCATCGAGGATCTGTGCCCTGCTCAGCGCTTGACCCCGGTGGCGGGCGAGGTACACCAGGAGACGGAACTCGGTGGGTGATAAATTCACAACGCCATCATCGCGCAGCACCCGGCCGCGCGTGCGGTCGATGACCAGATCTCCGATGTACATAATATCCCCTTCGGCGCCGGAGAGATCGCCATAGGACCGTCGTAAAAGGGCACGGATACGTGAAAGCATTTCGCGCAAGCTGTAGGGTTTGGTGACGTAGTCGTCAGCGCCCATCTCCAGACCAAGCACTTTGTCGACCTCATCGCTTTGTACCGTGAGGATCAGGATCGGCTGATGGAACTGCAGTTTTCGTAAACGCTGGCAGACATCGAAGCCCGTGATGTCCGGCAAGCGCACATCCAGGATGAACAAGTCTGGTGCGCGTGCTTTGGCATGGCGAATGGCTTCCTCGCCATGCGTAATCCAATCCACACCATAGCCTTCCTTGGTAAGCCCTTTTTCCAGGCTGGTTGCCACGGCGGGGTCGTCTTCTACGAGCAGGATCTGGAATTGTTTTTTCATGGCCGGCACTCATGTGAGATTATACGATTTCTTCCCCAACTGCGGAAAGGCTTTGCCAAACGGGCGCTAAATGGTCGATGTGCGCCCAATGATCTCGCAAGGTACAATAGATCCAAGGATGGTCAAGCGTATGAAACTGTGTGTGATCGGTGCGGGGAGCAGCTACACACCGGAATTGATCGAAGGGATCATCCGCAATCAAGCTGTCCTGCCGATTTCTACAGTCGCTTTGATGGATATCGATGCGGACCGATTGCGGACCATCGCAGATTTCGCTCGGCGTATGGTGCAGGCTGCTGATGTCGAAATAAAAATCGAAGAAACCTTGGAACGTGAACCGGCGATCGAGGGTTCACGCTTTGTTGTCAGCCAAATTCGTGTCGGGGGGATGGCGGCGCGCATTCTGGACGAGACCATCCCGCCGCGTTTTGGCGTGATCGGTCAGGAGACGACCGGTCCCGGGGGGTTCGCCAAGGCGCTGCGCACGATTCCGGTTGTCCTGGACATCGCTCAAGAGATTGAGACGCTGGCCCCGGAAGCGATACTGATTAATTTCACCAACCCGGCCGGGTTGGTCACCGAAGCACTGCAGCGTTATTCCGGTGCGAAGAGCATTGGCTTGTGTAACCTGCCCATCGGCATGGAAATGCGCATCGCCAAGGAATTAAACGTGGAGCGGGATCGTATCCGCTTGGATTGGGTTGGCCTGAATCACTTGAATTGGACGCGCGGCGCATATCTCGACGATGAAGATATCTGGCCGCAGATTTTTTCCACGGCTTTGGAGCTGGCAGGGGAGCAAACGTCTGACGGCTGGAATTTCTCCCAGGATCTACTTCAGACTCTGGGTATGATCCCCTGCGGCTACCTTAATTACTATTACAACCACGATTTCATGCTCGAGAAACAAAGAAGTGCGCCACGTTCACGCGGGGAGGAAGTTCGAGCGATCGAAGCCCAATTAATGGAAATGTATCAAGATCCAAAACTGAATAAAAAACCTGCCCTCCTCGAGGAACGCGGCGGCGCCTACTACTCGACGGCAGCAGTCTCGCTCATCGCTGCCATCGTGAACGAAAACAGCGAAATCCACATCGTTAACACACACAATCAGGGTGCAATCCCGGATTTGCCGGACGATGCCGTGGTGGAAGTGCCGTGTCGAATAACTGCATCGGGTGCTGCTCCGCAGAAGTGTGCACCTATGTCGGCTGAGATACGCGGCCTGGTACAGGCGGTGAAGGCCTATGAGGAACTCACGGCGGAAGCAGCGGTCACGGGCGAACGGCGTACTGCGCTGCAAGCTTTACTGGCCCATCCACTCGTGCCTTCCTTTGGCGTCGCCAAGGAACTGTTGGATGCATTGATCGATGCTCATCGGGAATACCTGCCGCGGTTCGCTGAGGGGAAATGACTGTGCGATGTGCACTTGGCGTTGATGGCGGTTCGAGCAAGACGCACGCGCTGCTGGTTGCTGAAACGGGTCAGGTGCTGGGATTCGGGCAGGCGGACGGCAGTAATCATCAGTTCTATGGAATCGAAAATTCGATGCGGGAAATCTCGAGTGCGGTCCATGCTGCTCTCGAACAAGCGGCGTTGAAGCCGGAAGACGTTGAACTTGGATGTTACTGCTTGTCGGGGGCCGATCTCCCCGAAGATTTCGACTTGCTGCATAATGCGGTGGCAGACCTGTCTCTCTCGAATCAAGTGACAATCAGGAACGACACAATGGCCGCGCTGCGCGCCGGGTTATCACGGCCGTGGGGCGTTGTCGTCGTCTGTGGATCGGGTTTCAACGCCGCCGGACGGTCTCCGAATGGCGAGGAGTTCGTACTTCCCGGTCTGGGTCCGATTTCCGGGGATTGGGGCGGCGGAGGCGAACTCAGCCTGGAGATAATCCGCCAGGTCGCCCGGGCCTGGGATGGCCGCGGGCGAGCAACGATGCTGACGGAACGGGTTCTGGAAACACTGCAGGTGGAATCGGTTGAAGCGCTGATCGGAAATTTGTATCGGGAAGAGATCGATCCGCAAGTGCTCCTAGATATCGTGCCGCTGCTTTTTCAAGCTGCCGAGTCGGGAGATGATGTAGCCCGGGAGTTGGTCGTGCGCATGGGTACGGAAGTGGGCGTCACGGCGCTGGCGCTCATCCGGCGTCTGGAGATGACGGAAACCGATGTCGAAGTCGTCTTGGCGGGAGGTGTCTACAAGGGACAAGGCTCACTGTTGATGGACACGATTCGTGAGGCCGTGCATGCCGAAGTCCCGGATGCGAGGATCGTACGGCCGCGTTACGAACCCGTCGTTGGGGCTGCACTGCTGGCGCTGGATGCGATGGAGATCGCATTAACGCAGGCACACGACGAAGTATTGGGGCGTTCGCTGCCAGAAGCATTGATTTCGAAAACGGGATTTGCTCGATGAGTGATCCAGGGCAAGGGTCCCGATTGGCGCAGGAGATCGTTGAGCAACCGGCTGTCATCCGCCGGGTACTCGACCTCGAGCGGGATAATATCGCTGCGCTGGCGGGTTTCTTCCGGGAGCGAAACCCGCATTGCATCGTGATTGCCGCCCGCGGCAGCTCGGACAACGCAGCTCGTTATGCGAAATATTTACTTGGCGCGGTGACCGGACTTCCCATTGCGCTGGCGACGCCTTCGCTGCTGACTGTTTACAATCAGTCCCTGCGGTTGGAAAACACGCTGGTCATTGGCATCTCGCAGTCGGGACAATCCCCGGATATCGTCGCCGTACTCGCCGAAGGCGCTCGCAAGGCAGCCTTGACCGTGGCGCTAACCAACGATCTCGAATCCCCGCTGGCGCAGACGGCCGAATATTGCATTAATCTGCACATCGATAGTGAACGAAGCATCGCCGCCACGAAAACCTACACGGCTTCTTTAACGGCGCTGGCCATGCTGGCTGCGGCGTTGGATATCAATCATGATCGATCTCGAGCGTTGGAACAGATCCCCGATCTGCTTTCGCAGATCATCGCACAAGGCGATGCGATCCAGGAGGCGGCGAAGCGTTATCATCAGATGGAAGCCTGTGTGGTGATCGGGCGCGGGTATAACTACGCCACGGCCTTTGAGATAGCCTTGAAACTTAAAGAACTCGCCTATATCCTGGCGGAACCGTATTCCTCGGCGGACTTCTGGCACGGTCCGGTGGCGCTGGTCGAGGATGGGTTTCCCGTGATCGCAGTTGTACCGCAGAGTCCTGCGGCGGAAGAGTTGGAAGATTTGTTGGCCCACCTGCGTTCGCGCGGCGCTGACCTGGTGATTCTCTCCCCGCGGGCAGATGCGTTGCAGTTGGCAGAGACCCCGATTGCCTTGCCGGCCGGCGTGCCCGAGTGGCTCTCTCCGATCGTGAGCGTTGTGCCCGGCCAGTACTTCGCCCTGGGCTTGACCGTTGCTAAAAGCCTGGACCCGGATCGACCGCGGGGTTTGTCAAAGGTAACCCGTACGCGTTGAGCCTTCCTTCCACCCGGTGGCAGTGATTCAGGTAATATTGTTCCCTCAATATTCAGCGATTACGTGATAGGATGTTGGACAGACTTCGTACACCAGTCCCAGGGAGGATGAAGATGCGCGTTGTCCGGTTATCGATATTCTTGTTGGCATTGGGCTTGATCTGCTCTTGTATTATCCCCGCCGAACCTACATTCGAAGCGCTCACCGCGACACCTACTGTTCAGAAAGTGCCCACTGCAACAGACACACCCACTCAGGAGCCCTCTCCGACCACGACTCCCGAGCCAACGAGGGATGCGTTGGCGGAAATGATCCTGGATCGGGCAGCAGTTGTGGTTGATCTGCTCGGTCGGGCCGACATGAATGCGCTTGCGGAATATGTGCATCCTGAGATGGGTTTGCGTTTCTCTCCATATGCCTATGTGCGTGAGGACGACGTTGTGTTCGGCATCGACCAAATCCCTGGGTTGTTCGCCGACACGGACACCTATCTTTGGGGGGTGTATGACGGCAGAGGCGATCCGATCGAACTCAGCTTCGCGGAGTATTTTAACCGATTCGTCTACGATCAGGATTTTGCCAAGGCAGAAGTTATCGCTTTCAACCAACGCATTGGCGGATCAGGCGGCACGATTAACAACATCGACGAGTTCTATCCTGGTTCGATAATGGCGGAGTATTATTTCTCCGGATTCAATCCGGATTATGCAGGGATGGATTGGCGCAGCTTGCGGTTGGTATTCATGCCGTATGAGGGCGAGTGGCTTTTGGTTGGAATCGTGCACGATGAGTGGACGACCTGAAGTGTAGATGTGACCACTCAGAGTGTACAACACTGTCTTTCCGTTGTATTCCTGGTAGTGGTGACCGGTTGTGCAAAATCGTCACCAGAACCTGCGCCTCGCAACGTAATACGGCCAGATTTTGAAACCGAGTTTGACCGCTTGTTCCTTTCCGATGAGCCGCTTCGTTATCAGGACAATGTAGCCTTTCTGGATGCCATAGCAGTGGGGGAGTTGCATTTCACAGAGAAGGACATCATTCGTACCAAACTGAAGCAGTTTCTATCCATGAAGCAGCAGGACCGGGATTATGCACCGGATTCCGAACACACAGGTGTTGCTTCTGGGATCGCCTTTTTACGGCTTAAGGCGGTACAACTATTGGCGCAGGTCGGCATGGGGGATGATATCGAGTTTATTCGTCTACTGCTGGATGATCTGGCAGGAGAACATCCGTTGTTCGCAGAAGAATGTCGCCTTGCGATCGATAGCTTGGAAGCTCAATGAAATTCTGCAAATAGGTTTACTGGGATGAGAAAGAGGTTTAAATGGGCTGCATGAGTTTGATGTTTAAAATCATCAATCCGATTATGAAATGGATCCTGCGATCACCGCTGCATTCGCGTATCAGTAAACGGATCATGATATTCACCTTCGCAGGTAGAAAGTCCGGCCGAAAATATTCAACACCGGTGAGTTATCTGAGAGATGGGGATCGGGTAGTATGTTTCACGCACAATCCCTGGTGGAAGAACATCGCGGAAGGTGCTGAAGTAAAAGTGAGAATCCAGGGAGTAGATTTCGATGGTCACGCCGTCGCCATCAGCGACGACGTTGAATGCAAGGTGGAAAACCTGACGAAGATGCTCAAAGCCGTGCCGGGCGACGCGGCATTTTACAATGTCAAATTCGATGCGAATGGAGAGCCCAAGAGGGGCGATGTCGAACGAGCCGCGCTGGATGCGGTGTTGATCAGCATCCAGCTTGAGAGTTAAACGGGTTTTCATTGTTGACCATGCTTTCGGGAGAGTGCTATAATCCGCACATGTATGAACGTAAGTTGATCGAGGTGAAGGCGAACAATTCCAACAACGATGATCGCATACATCGGGTGGTGGGACTGTTCGTGCGCTAGCGCCACCAAGGCCAGATATTCCCGCCGCCCGATGTCAATCAGACCGGGCGGCGAATTTTTTATAGGTAGAGAAGGAGGGCCAGGATGTACCGCACACATGTTTGTGGAGCCCTGCGGGCAGAAAATATCGGCGAACAGGTCACATTGGCCGGTTGGGTCAATCGACGGCGCGATCATGGGGGCGTGACCTTTATCGATTTGCGCGACCGTTCGGGGATCGTGCAGGTTGTTGCTCACCCGGAGAAATCCGCCGAGGCGCACAAAGCGGCGGAAGCTCTTCGCAGTGAATGGGTCATCCAGGTAGAAGGCGTGGTCCAAAAACGCCCCAGGGACATGGAAAATCCCGATCTGGCCACGGGTCAGATCGAAGTGGAAATCGAAGAGATCAAGGTGCTCAATCCCGCCAACACGCCGCCGTTTCTGATCAACGAAGAAGGGGAGGTCGATGAGATGGTGCGGCTGCAGTACCGCTATCTCGATCTGCGCCGGCCGCGCATGCAGCGCAACCTTCAGCTGCGGCATGCTGTGGTGAAGTACATTCGAGATTTTCTGGACCTGCGCGGATTCTGGGAGGTCGAGACCCCGATTCTCTTCAAGACCACACCCGAAGGGGCGCGCGACTATCTGGTTCCCTCTCGCGTCCATCCGGGCGAGTTCTACGCTTTACCCCAATCACCGCAGCAGCTCAAACAGCTGCTCATGGTCGCGGGTGTGGAGCGCTACTTTCAGATCGCACGTTGTTTTCGGGACGAGGATCAACGCGGCAACCGACAACCGGAATTCACGCAGCTCGATTTGGAAATGTCTTTCGTCGAGCGTGAGGATGTGATCTCGCTTACCGAGGAGCTTTTCACCTCCATGGTCGAGTCTCTGCTTCCCGAAAAACACCTGCTGGCCAAGCCCTGGCTGCGTTTGACATATGCGGAAGCGCTCGATCGCTTTGGCCGAGACGCGCCGGACATTCGCTTCGCATTGGAATTGAAGGACATCACGGACCTGGTTGGTGAATGTGGCTTCCAGGTTTTTGAGAAGACCGTCGCCAAGGGTGGGTCGGTGCGAGGCCTGAATGCCAAAGGATGGGGTAACTCGAGTCGTAAGGAAATCGACGAGCTGGTGGAATTTGTAAAACCCTTCGGTGCCAGGGGTCTGGCGTATTTGGCGCTAACCGATTCGGGAGAGATGCGCTCATCATTTGCGAAATTCCTCTCGTCCGAAACACAGACAGCCATTCAAGAACGGCTTGAGGCGCAAGCAGGGGACCTGCTCCTCTTTGTCGCGGATGAAGCCAAAGTGGTCTTCGAATCGCTCGGGCGGCTGCGCGACCACATTGCTCAAGGATCTGAATTGATCGATCCGGACGTTTTGGGATTCTGCTGGGTGCTGGATTTCCCCTTCGTCGAATGGAACGAGGACGAGAAACGCTGGGATCCCTGTCACCACCTGTTCACCTCGCCGATGCCGGAAGACATCGAACTGCTTGACAAGAATCCCGGGATGGCACGCGGACAGCAATACGACATGGTGCTCAACGGAGTCGAGGTGGGTGGCGGAAGCATCCGAATCCACGATCGTGAACTTCAGGAGCGGGTATTTTCACTCATCGGGCTGGAAGAAGATGTCGCCCGTGAACGCTTCGGACATATGTTGGAGGCCTTCGAGTTCGGCACACCGCCACACGGCGGAATTGCACCGGGCATCGATCGCTTGCTGATGATTTTCGCAGGTGAATCCCACATTCGGGAAGTGATCGCTTTCCCGAAAAATCAGGCTGCGCGGGACGTTATGGCGAACGCACCTTCGCCGGCAGACCCTGGCCAACTGAAGGAACTGCACATTCAATTGCTGGATGTCGATAAGGATTCGTGAGGCATGGACATTCAGTAGTGATCGTGGTATATATTGCATTGCCCTGCTATGATCGTGATGTAGCACGCGTTTTGAGCCAACACTTTATAAACGGGGTTAGATCTTCGCCGGGTGACGCGATAGGCTAGAGCCAAGGCGGAGCCCGCGGGTATGACCCCACCTGCGAAAGCAGGTTCAAAACACCGCCACACACGACATGGTGGGGTGTTCCTTTCGTAGCGATAAGCTGATGCTTATCGCTTTTCTTTTTTACATCCGTCAATAGCGAATGGTTTCAACTGACAGGTGACAGTGATTTAATGATGGCTAAAAGGGCGGCAGCAGATCAATTCGATGGTTGTGGGTACTGATTTTCGGTCTATGAATTCCATCCCAAACCCCGATTCCTTGCGCGTTGCTGTGAACTCAGGTAGACTCTTTCTAAATACATGGATATGAGGCTAGTATGGCCGGCGAGCGGGAAGAGGCGCTGGAAGCGGCCGTATCGGATATAACCAAGCGCTTTGGTGATGGGGCGGTTATGCGCTTGGGAGAAGCCGCACATTTGATAGTCGAAAGTATACCAACAGGATCGTTAGCCCTGGATTTGGCCCTTGGTGTTGGTGGCGTTCCGCGTGGCCGAGTGACGGAGATTTTCGGCCCTGAATCCTCCGGTAAAACCACCCTATGTCAACATATCGTCGCCGAAGCGCAGCGACGCGGCGGCGTTTGTGCCTTTGTGGACATGGAACATGCGCTCGATCCGTCCTATGCAGCACGCTGCGGCGTGGATGTGGACAACCTGTATGTCTCGCAGCCGGATATGGGTGAACAGGCGTTGGAAATCACAGAACGACTCGTACGCAGCGGTGCAGTGGATGTCGTCGTCGTTGATAGCGTTGCTGCACTTGTCCCGCAAGCGGAAATCGAAGGTGATATGGGGGATCCGCACATGGGCATGCAGGCACGTTTGATGAGTCAGGCGTTGCGCAAGCTTAGTGGAGCCATCAAGCAAACGAACACCGTTGTGATCTTCACCAACCAATTGAGGCAGAAAATTGGGGTGTATTTTGGCAATCCCGAAACCACGACCGGTGGAAAAGCATTGAAGTTTTACGCTTCGATACGGATCGATATCCGTCGTGCGGAAAGCATCAAACTGGGTCAAGAGATTGTCGGGAACCGGGTGCGCGCCCGTGTTGTAAAGAACAAAGTCGCACCACCCTTCAAGGTCGCAGAATTTGATATTATGTATGAAGAGGGTATATCCAAGGCAGGAGGAATCCTGGATTTGGCCGTTGTTGCAGATCTAATTGAAAAACGTGGGTCGCATTACTCGTATGGTGACCTGCGTTTGGGACAAGGAAGAGAGAACGCAAAGCAATTTATCAAGGAGAATACTGAGCTGGCACAGGAGTTGGAAGCCAAAATCCGTAGCGCAGCAGGTTTGGATTCAGCTCCGATAGACTTTGACCGTGCCGAAGATGAACTTCACTCGGAATGAATTATAATTAGGCTGCGCCAAACCGCATGACTTGGAAATTCGCGCGGCACTGACAACGAATATGATCTCAGATATGAGACTTGACACCGTCGGGAAGATTTTAAGTTCGCTTGTTTTGTGGCGAAAGGGATTAACCAAATTTAATCGGGATTTGATCCTTTAACGTTCGCTGTTTATTCAGGTTGTTCAACCTTTTTGTGAGACGGCGTCGAATCGACATCGAGAGATCGCTAGGGTTTGTCATTAGCCGTGACCCGAGTCAGCGGGTCACGGCTTGTGCTTTTTCTGGAGTTATTGACTGTGGGTGTGATTACGGCCTTGAAGAATCAGACGAAGAATCGCAATCGTGTCAATGTTCATTTGGATGGGATTTATTGCTTTGCCCTCGAGCGCACTTTAGCTGTGGATTTGAAGGTCGGCAAAGAGATTACAAATGATGAGATCGAGGCATTGAAGAAGTTAGATGCAGAAGAACGTCTCTATCACCGCGCACAGCGTTTAATCGAGCGAAGACCACGCGCAGCGCGAGAACTGCAATATCGGTTCGAAAGAGACAAAATAGCGCAAGATGTACAGCAAGCAGTTCTTCGAAGATTGAATGATCGTGGTTTGATCAATGACCATGCTTTTGTCGAAGCTTGGATCGAGAATCGCCAGGTTTTTCGTCCACGAAGTGCAAGAGCGCTGCGGATGGAGCTGCGCCAAAAGGGTGTCTCGAGTGAGATTATCGAAGAGCACCTGGCGGATTTCGATGAAGAACAGGCGGCATATGCAGCAGCCCTCAAAGGTGCTCGCCGTTATCGTTTCTTGGATTGGGAAAGCTTCCGGAAACGACTGAGCGCTTACCTGCTTCGGCGGGGTTTTGGTCATTCTATCATTTCCTCGGTGGTATCTCGCATCTGGCGTGAGACCGTCGATTGTGAAGCCGAAAGTGAGGATATAAAGTGAATACAACGTGGGTAATTGGTGTTGGCGTTGCATTGGCAGCAGGAGTATTGCTGGGTTATGTTCTGCGTCACATGCAGCTGGAAAGAAGTATAAAAAACCGTCAGGCAGAAGCGGATCGAATTTTGGAGCAAGCACGCGGAAACGCCAAGGATATCGAACTGGCTGCAAAAGATCAGGCTTTGGAAATCCGCAACACAGCCGAGGAGGAAGCAAAGGAACGGCGATTGGAGTTGTCAAGAGAGGAAAAGGGTCTCACGCGGCGGCGCGCCAGCATCGATCGGCGTTTCGAACAGATCGATAAAAGAGAACAAGCTTTGAACAAGCGCCAGAGTACGATCGACAGGCGCACCAATGAGCTCGAACAGCGCTACGCCGAAACCCTCGCAGAATTGGAGCGAGTTTCCCAAATGACGCAGGAGGAAGCCAAGGAACAACTCTTGGAGGAGGTCGAGCGTGAAGCGCGCGTCGACATGGTCCGTATCATCCGCCAGATCGAGGAAGAGGCGCAAATGGAAGGTGATCGCCGAGCTCGTGAATTGATCGCTGACGCCATTCAGCGTGTAGCTTCCGATCATGTCTCCGAGATTACGGTTTCCGTCGTGCCTTTGCCTTCGGATGACATGAAAGGGCGCATCATCGGGCGTAACGGACGCAATATTCGAGCCTTCGAACAAGCAGCAGGTGTGGATGTCGTTGTCGATGACACGCCTGAAGCTGTTACGATTTCGTGTTTCGATTCGGTCCGCCGGGAAATCGCCCGTCGGGCGATGGAGAAGTTGGTGCTCGATGGCCGCATCCACCCCGCACATATCGAGAAGATCGTTCGACAGGTCGGTGAAGAAGTGGATCGAGCGATTGTCGAGGCGGGTGAGGAGGCGAGTTTCGATGCCGGTGTGCCGGGTTTACATCCAGAGGTGATCAAGAAATTGGGTCGTTTGAAGTTCCGTACATCATATGGCCAGAATCAACTGGCCCATGCGGTGGAAACAGCGCAGCTGGCAGGTGTTATTGCTGCTGAACTTGGCGCCAACGTCGATGCGGCAAAGACTGGTGGTTTACTGCACGACTTGGGCAAATCCATGGATCATGAAGTGGAAGGCACCCACGCTGCGCTTGGCGCCGAATTTTGCCGCCGTCATAATGTGCCGGAACATGTTGTCAATATGATCGCTGCCCATCACCATGAAGTCGAACAGGATTCCGTCGAAGCCGTGATCGTCGAGGCTGCGGATGCGATCAGCGGCGCACGACCTGGTGCGCGCAGGGAGAGTCTGGAGCAGTACATTAAACGCATTCGCGCTTTGGAGGAAGTAGCCAATTCGTTTGATGGCGTGGAGCAGAGTTATGCTTTGCAGGCCGGGCGTGAAATTCGGGTGATCGTGATACCGGAAGATATCGATGATCTCGAAGCGACGAGACTCGCTCGGTCTGTGGCGAAGAAGATTGAAGAGGGTATGCAGTACCCCGGGCAGATAAAAGTCACGGTGATTCGGGAAACACGGGCTGTCGATTATGCCAAGTAAGGTCTGTTAGACGAATACTGCAATGCCCCTATAGAATATTGCAGCGACCAGAAGCAATTTTGGGCTTCTGGTCGCCTTTTTATGGAATAAAAGGGAATCTCGTCAGGTTGTTTCGTCCAACACAGGCACGCCGTAAAGAAACCAATATCGGTCTTCAGGATAAAGTCTGCGCAGGCATGGATCCCAGATGAATTCCCCTGCTTTGAAATACGTTTGCAGAGATGCGTCGATTAGATGGATGGCCTGGATGGTTGCCTGGGAATCGGGTTGGTGCGCGGCCAGATGGGTGATTCGTTCAAAGATCACGCGTTGGCGAACTTCGTATGCATAATTATCGGGACGATCTTCTCTCTCGATGAGTTCGTTAACATATGCTTTCCAGAGATTTACGCGACTGAGCATCTCGCGCGCCGCTTTTCTTCCTGCAGCTTCTGGCCACTTTTGGAAGACGCGCTGCATTTGGCGGTCGAGTTTTTGATGTTCGGCTTGTTCCAGTGGAGTCATCCCGGTGCTTTGGGCGTCAAGTTCGTCAAACGCCAGGATCAATCCGCCGGGCGTGAGCCGCGGCAGTGAGTGCTGGTCCAGTAGGGCGGATGGATCCAATGGCCAGAACAGCTCGTTCGAAAGCAGGTAATCCTCGAACTCCTCAAGCATGACTCGAACGAGCTTGAGGTTGTGCTCAGGTGAGTGCATCAAGCTACTACTCAATTTTTTTAATGTCTTGGATGATGTCGAGTAATTGGCCGCGGGTGACGGGTTTGATGATGTAATTGCGGGCGCCGAGGCGGCATCCGGTTTCCTGGTCTTCCGGACGGTTGCGAGCGGTAAAAATGACAATAGGGGGATAGGGTTGTCCCTCCTCGTTGAGGCGCTGCATTACGTCGAAACCGGAAACATCGGGCATCATCACGTCCAACAGGATCAAGTCGAACGAACCCTGACGAATGAGGTCGTAACCTGTATCGCCGTCCGAAGCCAACTCGACATAATGGCCGGCGGTTTTCAACGTCAGCTCGATGAGTTTTAAAGTGTCTGCATCATCATCAACGACCAGAATTCGGGCGCCCATAAAGGTTTCCTATCTGAATTGGTGCAGGATGCCACCATTGTATACCTGTTCGAACGATTCTGCCAAAATGCATACTTGTGAAAAGAGTACGATGCTTAGGGGACAGGTCTCGCCCGGTTTGCCCGTTAGGCGATGTGGTCATCCTTAATCGAAAGCCCATACCCCTTCAGCTTTTCCGTAAGTTGTGAGGCGTTCGTGAATGTGATGCCCGCGATGCCTATCGAATTCGCAGTCTGGATGTTCAGCGGATTGCCATCAATCAGTAGACATTCCTCTGGACTGCAGTCGATCATCGTCAGGAGCGAGCGGAAAGTATCAGGTTCCCTCTTGATTTTGCCAATCTCGAAGGAGAAGATCTGTGCATCGAAGGCTTCCAGAAAGGAATGGATGGAGCGAATGTGGTCGACCCATTCCAGCGCATGATCGGACAGGAGGATCAGTTGACATTGCGGTTTTAGCTGCTGCAGGATATCGACCGTTCCCGGTATATGACGCCTCAGGTTATTCCGGATCAAAGTCTTCAGTGCATGGATGGGGATATCCCACACCTGCTGTTCACAAATCGTTGTCAGATAACGTTGCTCAGAAATCTTGCCCCGGCATAAGTTTTCCAACAACTTGCCGCCAATAGCGGATAACACGACCTCTTCCGGGATTTGCAGTTCCTCTGCAAGTGGCCTTTCAATGCCAGTCAGGCCAGCTAGGAGTACTTCCGACAGATCGAAAATCAGAGTCGTGATCATTGGAACCATGCGCAGAGTTTGCTGCTTTAGCGCTCAATGGGTAACAGCCGAAGCGGCTGCTCCATGTACTTGCGGAAGATCTGCAGCCATCGGGCGGCCTCGGCGCCGTCTGTAATCCTGTGATCCGCAGAAAGCGTGCATTGCAGACGATACCCGGGGACGATCTTTCCTTCTTCCACGACAGGTTTTTTCTGCACACTGCCAATGGCAAGAATACCGGTTTCCGGCGGGTTGATTATGGCGATGAAGCGATCGATGCCGAACATTCCCAGGTTGGAGACCGTGAATGTGGAACCTTCGATGTCTTGGGGACGCACTTTGCCATCCCGTATCCTGCTCACCATGGCGCGGACCTCGGCGGATATCGCTGGAATGGATTTCAGATCGGCGTTATTGACAACTGCGGTCAGCAGGCCGTCTTCCACAGCAACCGCTGCACCTACATTGATATCCCCGTGCCGAACGATTACGTTCTTGTCCAACGATGCGTTCAGGTTCGGGAATTCTCGCAGGGCCAGCGCTGTGGCTTTAATAATGAAGTCATTTACCGACAATTTATCTTCTTCGGGCAAGATTTCGTTCCATTCCGACCGCATGGCCATCAACGGAGCGGCATCGACGTCGATGGTGAGGTAAAAGTGCGGCAGCTCTTGTTTGGCAGAGACCATGCGGCGTCCGATAGCGGCGCGCAGTTTGCTGACCGGAATCCGCACAGTTTCACCTGCTGCAGCCCTGGGCATTTGTGCAGGATGATCCGAAGAAGCGATGGCATCTTCAACATCTTGTTTTACGATCCGGCCTCCCGGGCCAGTACCGGAAAGGCTGGCAATGTCGATTTTGTGATCCACGGACATGCGTCGTGCAATTGGTGAGGCGCGTACGCCGTCAGGAAGTTGACCGTTGCCGCCGGGTTCGGCTTCCCGTTTTTCCGCAACGGGCATTTCTTCCTTTTTTTCGATCCGGGCTTCATCAACAGGTTTCTCTTGTGGAGCTGTTTTGATAAGCGCATCGGTATCGATTTCTTCGCCAGGTTCTCCGACGACGGCGATCGGCTCGCCCACAGGTACCGAAGTACCTTCGCTGATGAGATGTTTGTGAACCACGCCGCTTGTCATCGATTCGACTTCAACCGTTGCTTTGTCGGTTTCAATCTCGGCGATTACCTGTCCTTTTTCGATGGCGTCGCCTTCCGCTACGACCCAGCGCACCAGAATACCTTCGGCCATATCGAAGCCGAGTTTGGGCATGCTTACAATTTCAGCCATCACAACACCTCTTTCACAGCGTCTACGATGTCGGTTACCTGGGGTAAGGCCATCTGTTCCAATTCGCGGTTGTAGGGCAGAGGCACTTCTTTCTGGGCGACGCGCTTGATCGGCGCATCGGCGTAATCGAAGGCTTCTTCATAGAGCCGTGAAGCTACCTCGGCGCCGATCCCAAAGGATCCCCATCCCTCCTCGACGATGACACAGCGATTGGTCCGTTTGAAAGACTCCACCACCGGCCCCATATCGAGAGGTCGCAGCGAGCGTAAATCGACGACTTCAGCATTAACATTATCTTTTGCAAGAATATCCGCAGCTTGCAAGGATAATTGTAAACCTTTGGAATACGAGACCAGCGTCACATCGTCTCCCTCGCGCTGGACTTTGGAGACCCCGATAGGCTCGAGATATTCTTCTTCGGGCACTTCACCGCGCGCCTGGTAAAGGGTAGCGTGCTCGATATACATCACAGGGTCGTCGCTGCGGATAGCGGATTTTAGCAATCCTTTTGCGTCTCGCGGGGTACCCGGCGCGACGACTTTGAGGCCCGGAAAGTGTGCGAAGACGACGTCCGGAGTCTGGCTGTGGGTTGCGCCCAGTTGGCGCCCTCCGCCGCTGACGGTGCGAATGACGATGGGAACGGTGAATTGGCCGCCGAACATGCTGTGCAGCTTGGCGCTGTGATTGACGATTTGATCCATGGCGAGCAGGGCAAAGTTGATCGTCATGATCTCGGCGACCGGCCGCAATCCGGCCATCGCGGCACCGTTGGCAGCGCCGATGATAACGCCTTCAGCGATGGGGGTGTCCCGTACACGATCGGCGCCGAAGTGATCGTAAAAACCACGTGTCACGGCGTATGTTCCACCCCATACACCCACTTCTTCCCCCATGATGAAAACGCGTTCATCGCGCTCCATCTCTTCCCACAGCGCTTGTGATATGGCTTCGCGCATCGTCATCTCGGCCATGGCTTATACCTCTTCCACGTAAATGTCTTCGTAAAGCGCTTCCGGTGGTGGGTCTGCGCTTGATTCGGCGAATTGCACAGCTTCCTGGAGTTCATCGTTCACTTTTTCTTCTTCGGCATCGAGTACTTTGGCAGTGGCAATTTTCTTCTTGATCAAATAACGTCGATAGATGCCGATCGGGTCATCTTCCGACCATTTACGGACTTCTTCGCTTTCCCGGTATCGCTCTGGGTCTCCCATCGAGTGGCCTCGAAAACGATAGGTTATAACTTCAAGGAGAAAAGGACCTCCCTGACGCACGTACTCCAATGCTTCCTGTGCGGCTTGGCGTACCTGGATGACATCCATGCCGTCTGCGCGTGCATTGGGCATGTTGTAACCCTCCGCTTTCTGTCGAATTTCACTGACTGCAGAGGCGCGGTCGACGGCGGTTCCCATGCCGTACTGGTTGTTCTCACATACCCATAGAACCGGCAATTGCCAGACTTTGGAGAGATTCAATGCTTCATGAAAGTAGCCGATATTGGTGGCGCCATCTCCGAAGAGACATATCGTCGCAGCGTCCGAACCACGCTGCTTATCGGCCAATGCCATCCCGGCCGCCAGCGGCAGATGTGCACCGACGATGGCATGTCCGCCCCAGAAATTCAGGTTAACGTCTGCGAGATGCATCGAACCGCCTTTGCCCTTCGAGCAGCCCGTGACCTTCCCCAGCAGCTCGGCCATCACGATTTTCGGTTGCATGCCGCAGGCGATTGCAATGCCATGATCGCGGTAAGCTGTGATGACACGATCTTGCGGTTTTCTGGCGGAGACAATGCCGCTTCCCACCGCTTCCTGGCCGATATAGAGGTGCAGGAAGCCGCCTATCTTTCCTTGCTGATAGAGTTCGGCGGATTTCTCTTCGAGACGTCGTATCATGACCATCTCGTGATAGAGATGCAGATGCGCTTTCTTATCCATGATTTCTCCGAGACTTGTGAGCCAAACGATCTCCTCGTTGTTTTCTATAATACTACAAGGTCGTTTACCTGCTTACAGCAACCTACATAAGAGCCCCGGAGTGCCGGGGCAAATAAATTATACCAAGATGGTCTAAAAAGTGCTTATGGGGAAATTTCACAACAAGTTGATACTCTCGCCTTATGGATAAAAGCCAACAGCCTGCAAATCGAATTCACTCATAACCGTGTCGGTATTCTGGGGAAGAGGTAAAGGCAGGACGAAAATCAGTGTCTCCGCAGGCGCCAGCGTATCGCTGATGATCGACCAGCCGGCACTTACCAACTCACCAGCAGTTGTGCGCATTGTTGCCAGAACCGTAGGCTGCTCGAGTGTTCTTTCCTCAGTATTGGTGATTTTGCCGTGGAGTATAAGCGTACTTCCAACGGGTTGATAGCGGTCGATCTCGACGGACAGCGGAACAGGCGTTTCATCGAACCCACGGGCAAAATTGAGTTCGATATTGGCCTGGATTTCGACGTCTACCAGTGATACTCCCTGGCTTTCCGCGTTTACAAGGAGTCCCGGCAAGCGGGTTTCAAGAAAGGCCCTGTTTTCATCTGGATCTATCGGGATGGGAAACGTTGTGACCGTACAGGAAAGCAGTTCGCTTTCGTGATACGCGGCGATCAGCAGTCTTACCCAGCGGATGTAGCCGGCCTCGTTGTGTATTTCCCCCAGAACGAAAGGAAGACCCTGGTCGGTCAATTCAAGCGAAGGTTCTCGAGTGAAAAAGAGTTCTACTGGAGGCAGGGTAGAAATGCTTGTAGCATCGGCGTAGAATACCCATTCGCCAGCGTCGATTGATGTTTCCAGTGTCAGCAGTACAGGTGAGGTCTGCCCGGCTTCAAGGCTTGTGGGTCCTGCAGCGTACGTGGACAGATCGATGGCCGATCCGGAGTCATCCATCAACAGAATCCCGAGACTGTGCAGGTTCAGGGGCTTGTCGGAAGCATTGGTGACGGTCCCCAAGACTGCAAATTCTCCGCTTCGAGCAGTGAATGTCGCGGTCTCTTGGAACCTGACGGAAGCGCGATCGAAGGAAGTGGGTTCGCTATGGATGATCTCCACCTCGGCTGATGCGATTCCTTCGATTGCTTCAAATTGAGCGGCGTAGGGCGAATCTTCGCCAGGGGCGATGTGTTCGAGCAGGGGGGATACTCTTTGGTGGACGAGCAGGTCTCCGTTGAAATCCAGCAGGGATACTTCCAATGAGATTTCGGCTACATTTTGATCTGAGTCATTGTGGATGATGCCCAACACGACGGTTTCCGATTGCATACTCGTCACGATCCGGGGTTGTTCGATGCGGATCTCGGTAGTGGGCGTTTGCTGTGCAGCGGATTTGATCTCATCGCCGTTGTCTGCAGGGGTTGTTTCCGCCGGAGTAGACGACGGGCTGATCCAGGGTCCTGACGTGCAGGATTGGATCGAGAACAGGATTACGGCGAGGATTAAGAAGGAGATTCGCTTCACAAGAATAAGGATACCGCAAACGTTATTGCTTGTGGAATGGCTTGGAGACGCATTATCAAGAGCCCACTGCGGTGGAGTTCATCTGGTGCCATCCGGTTTGCAGGTAAGTATCGAAAAATGTAATCCTATTCTTCGGGTGTGGGGGTCGGTTCCGGCTGATTATCTTCGGAGGATAGATCATCCAGAAGCGGCTCATTTAAGTCGAAATCGAAATCGTAGTCGAAATCGTAATCGTCGAACATGTAATTATAATCCATCGCCGATGCGGCTTTGCAAAGGCCGATGTTCTTCCAAACCAGGCAGTTATCGATTTCGTCTGTTTCCAGAATGTTGGCCAGTTCGAGAACTTCGTCCATGCTTGCTGCAAGCAGGTAGAGGAACGTACGATCATCCTCCTGGACGAGAACTACGAGACCGATCCCGTCTGAATCGATTTCCCCAAAGTGGGGAACGGACAGGCTTTCGAAGAAATCGATCGGCAGCACAAGATCATCGATGCTTTCGAGGGCCTCAAGATACTCAGACTCTGAATCGTACGGCGCCAGTACGATCACGTCCGCGTCCGCTTCAGGTTCATCCGTAAAGACGAGGTTTTGGCCGCGGGACTTAAACGCACGCTCTATGGCCGTGATTGTCTCCAGGGTTTCGGATGTGAGATCGAAGTCTTCACTTTGCAGGAGTGCAACGGATTGCCGGAAGACGAAGGGATAGTCGGTCAGGTCGATGCTTCGTTCTCCATTGAGGAGGAAACCGATCAAATGATCGATGAAGATTTGATTGTCGGCGACCTGGTTGTAAGGGGCGGTGAGGAAAGAGAAGTCGCCGATGGCAACGACGCCACCGTCCAGGCTGCGTACGGCTACCACGAAATCGGTGCCGGCATTCGTTTGAGACGAGCGGGTTTGCTCGTCAGCGGTGATCAATGCAATCCCGCTGTTGGTTTGGATGGAACGCGCGCCGTAGAAGACCAACTCGGAGAGATCGTCTGTAAGCTCATCTTCGGAGAATTGGTGGAAGAATACATGCCGGAAGTTGCCCTCATTTTCAATCAGGTTGAAAAGGAAATCGTTGGCGTAGGAGATATCGAACGGAGCGAGAAGGCTGTCCGCCATAAGGGCTTCGGATACGTAGCTCTCTGAAAAATATCCGTAATAATAATCGAAGAGATTCCGGGTCGGATCGCTGATCACCAGCAAACGGCCGCCGCGGTCGACGAATCGTTCGATAAGGTTCACTGTCGTCGGTGAGAAGCTGGCCTGTGGCGCGATTACAACGTACGCACTTGCGTATTTCAATCGCTCATAGAGCGGCCGCTCACCTGGATCATATGTATCTTGAACGATTTCGACACGAGCTCCACGGAGGGCGAGGTTTTCGAGGAATGGGTCAAGCTCTGCGAAATTGAATTGGTTGTTGTGGCTGTAATCGAATAGAACGACACGGCCATCAGGATCGACAGCCTCCGCAGACTGTGGCTCGGAGTTCGTTGGTGGAACCGGCATTTGGAATGATGCGTAATCGGGCGCGCTGAGGGTCGAGGGGGCTCGATACCAACCTCGATAGAACCACAGCCCTCGTACCAATATCGGCAGAAGAAAAATTCCAGCCGCAGCGTAGATATATGTGCGCTTCATGGCAGCCTCCTTGCGGAAGGAGGAACATAGAGCAGATATATCCCTGCTTTATTGGGGAAAGGTGTAATTATACCTTCCGATGTTTCTGTGAAAAATCCGAATGAGTACAAAATATCATAATAGACTTGGTTCTGCAGTTCGACGACCTCGTAATGACCGATCCTGGCAAGTTGGGCGGTGTGCTCGAGCGCCTCGCTCAAAGAACCCAAGCCATCGATCAATCCATACTGCAGCGCCTCACCCGCCAACCAGGTCTTTCCGCTGAGTAAACCCTCGGCGTCGAGTTTCAAGCGTTCGCCGCGGCCAGAAATAACGGCCTGGTAAAAGCCCTGCTTGATGACATCGATTTCACGCAGCGTCGTGTCACGCGCTGCCCCGGTCATCTTATAGGGTCCGGTAGTGAAAATGTCCTCGACAATGAAGGGATCCTCGGGGAGCGTGACGATGACGCCCACGTTGCCGATGATGGAAGATGGACCAGAATGGATCTCGTTCGCCGCAGCGGAGAGATAATAACCTCCACTGGCAGCCATGCCCTGGACGTAAACCACGACAGGTTTTTTTGCCTGCAACTGAATCAATTCCAGATAGACCGCTTCGGTGTCGACGACCGTTCCGCCTGGTGTGTTGAGCACCAAAAGCACGGCACGAATGCGGGCATTCTCCTGAGCGTATTCGATCTGCTGGATCAGCGCACTCGCAGATTGATAGTAGATGGCATCGTTTAATCGAATGATTCCGATCATGGGACGTGGGATAAGGAATGAGAAAGCGACTCCTACGAGTAATGGCAGCAGCAGGAATATAATGATAGTTCGAGACGTTTTCCGATTCTTCCCTGGCATCGTATCGCTCATGTCGTCTTGCTCCCCTTCTTTTGGTAGATCGATACATTGAGAAGTCGAAATACTGCCCTAATGCTATACCATTTGTTCGATATTGGAAAGATGTTGGATTTGGGACGGACTCCGAAGATGAGATGCCGATTATGGTGCCCCACGAGAAATATTTGTGTGGGGCACCTGATGGGTATACTCGGCTATTCTTTGAAATCTACCTCGGGAAGATCCTTCATCGCTTCTTCGATCTTAGCCATGGGGTATTCATAATCCTGGAGTTCGTTGTTGAGATAGGCCTGGTAAGCAGCCAGATCCAAAAGACCATGACCGGAGAGGTTGAACGCGATCACGCGTTTCGTGCCTTCTTCCTTGCAGCGCAGGGCTTCTTCGACGGCAACGCGAATAGCGTGGGCAGATTCAGGAGCAGGAACGATCCCCTCGGTTTGGGCGAATTGCACGGCGGTTTGAAAAGTGCAGATTTGGTCGATGGCAACAGCTTCGATGTCGCCATGGGCGTGCAGCGCGCAGATATGGGGAGCCATACCATGGTAGCGCAGTCCACCGGCGTGGATGCCCGGCGGTATGAAGGAGTGACCGAGGGTATGCATCTTGACGATAGGCGCCATCTTGGCCGAATCGCCGTAGTCGAACGTGTAAAGGCCTTTGGTAAGCGTTGGGCAGGCTTTGGGTTCGACGGCAATGAACCGGGTATCCTTGCCGTTGTGGAATTTCTCCCGCAGGAAGGGGAATGCGAATCCGGCGTAGTTGCTTCCGCCGCCCACACAACCGATCACCACGTCCGGGTATTCATCCGCCATTTCGAATTGTTTCAGGGATTCCAAACCGATTTCGGATTGATGCATGAGCACAGGACCGAGGACCGAGCCCAGGGAGTATTTATATTTACCTTCCGATGCGACGGCTGCCTCGACCGCCTCCGAGATGGCGATGCCCAAAGAGCCGTTGCTGTCCGGATCTTGTGCCAGGATGGATTTACCGAATTCCGTTTTATTCGATGGGCTGGGTGTAACGTTGGCGCCATAGGTTTCTATGATGATGCGACGATAGGGTTTTTGATCGTAAGAACAGCGAACCATGTACACTTCACAGTCTAGGTCGAACATCTTGCAGGCCAGGGAGAGAGCGGTGCCCCATTGGCCGGCGCCGGTTTCCGTTGTGAAGCCCTTCACGCCTTCCTCTTTGGCGTAGAAGGCTTGCGCGATGGCTGTGTTGAGTTTGTGCGAGCCGACGGGGCAGACGCCTTCGTACTTGTAGTAAATATGCGCCGGTGTATCCAGGACTTTCTCGAGGCGTCGGGCGCGGATGAGGGGCGTCGGTCGCCATAGTTTATAGATCTCACGCACCGGTTCCGGGATTTCGATGTAGCGATCCATGCTCACGGCTTCACCGATGAAACGCATGGGGAATAAAATGGACAGAAATTCCGGCGTGACGGGTTCTTTGGTTACCGGGTGGAGCACCGGACCGGGTGATATCGGCATGTCAGGGTTGATGTTGTACCATTCCTTCGGGATGTCGCTATCCGAAAGCACGTATTTTGTGGGTTCATCCATCTCTTTTTCTCCTCGGAACAGAATTGGATTGCAAAATGCTCCTAAAGACCAGGTTCATGCGCGATAGTACTCCTCCGGGTTTGGTCTCCCCTGGTATGTTGATTAATCAAAAAAAGCTCATCCCCGATGGGGACGAGCGTTCGTTTGCCCGCGGTACCACCCCGTTTAAGCTGGTGCTAGAGAAGAGAAACCCGTCGGTGGTGCAACGGTGTCTGTGAGCCAGCCTCACTCTTGATGGACATTGTTGTGGATGTCCTCTGCCATGATAACGGTGGCAACCGGCACAGGCTACTCGGGTATCCTTTCGCCCTGCAGCTCTGAGGTCCATTCCACACTGGCCAACGGACGGGTTCTCAGCGGTCCCCGTTCTCTGTGCCGTTGTTCCGGCGTGTACTTGCCCTCTTCACAGCCTTTATTTGGATTCGTTTGAAAAATTATAGAGCCTGGAAAAGCGCTTGTCAACAAGTAAGATCTAAACGGATCCGGCTAAAAGGTTTCTCGGGTTTAGTTACCTCCTTCACCTCTCAAATTCTTGGTGAGTCGTCGTTGCTTCCGATGGTAATATTTGCCATCGGAAAGCCAGTCTAGGCTATATACCCAGTCGATCTTTGGATTAACGCGCATGATTTCGAGCTTTCACGGCAGTTCGCCAGTGCTGATATCCCAGATGTAAATATTGCCATCGTTGCCGTTGGCTACGATCAATCTTCCGGCTGGTGACCCGTCACAATCCATGATGGAAATCGTATCCCCCCAAGCATACGAGCTTATTCCTCCGGTGTGCAGGGATCTCCGGGAAAGGCATCCTTTGGGCATGGAACCACACAGACTGGAGCAGTAGTTCCGTGTTGGGACACCATGCAGCCTTCCGGTTCGGGTTCGGTTAATTCGGGTGAGACGATCACAGGTTGAATGGATACATCTCCTGTCACTTCCACTGTGTTGAGCGCCACCCAGCAGTGTCCGTAGGCGCTGGGATTAATGATCCAGAGCCAGGTGCTGTCCTCGTTGCGCCCGTCGACCTGGGCGGTTTCGCCTTCCAGCAGCGAACCGGTGATCTTATGGTCCGTGCTTGATCCTTCTCGACAGTTGGCGTTCATGATCGCCCTGGCTGTCGATGATCCATCATCATCAGGCTCAGGTTGTGATTCCTCTGGTTCGGCCCCGATCAACTCCTCTTCGAGTTCGAAGGCGCCGATGTCGCAATGTGTGCCCTGCGGACGGCTCACGCCGCGTTGATCTGTGGCAGGACAATCCCCGCCTCCCGCGCCGGCGTCTACCGCCGGACTGACGGGCATCAGGGCGTGAGTCCAGGTCGGCCCGCCATTGTTGGCCAATGGGTCGAGCAGCGGAGCCGTGCCGGGGATGTCGCTCAGGGTGAGATCGAGACTGCAGGTGTTATCGCTGTCCAGGTTGTGGCCTAGCGTGATGAAGTCGGCGCCGAAGCAATCCGCATCCGCATTATCGGCGATGATGCTGCTCAACATTCGAGTCACACCGATGTTGACGCTGGAAATGCCGTGGGATGTGTTGTTGGAGATGGTTACGAATTTAAGTGTCATCTCACCGTTGTTGGCGATGCCGGCACCTTCCGGAGCGGTATTCCCGCTGATCGTGCTGTCGATAATCGTCAGGCTTCCACCGTCGGCGCCGGCGATGTAAATGCCGCCGCCTTTATCAACAGCCGTGTTTCCGGTGATGGTAGAGCCCTCGATGACCATAGTAGCAACGGCATTGTTCTCCAAACCACCGCCCCACATGCTAGCTTCGTTCTCGGCGATCGTGGTGTCGTTGATCTGCATATTCCCGCGCACGTTCCAAATCCCGGCGCCCTTGGGAGAGAGGTTGAGTGTTACCCTGCTTTGACGTAAGTCCATTGAGCCGTAATTGAAAATCCCGGTGGAGATATGTTCGCTGACCTCCACATCCGATAACGTCATGCTTCCGTAGTTAATCACACCAGAACCAAGATTCTGCAGGATTTGGGTTCCGGTTATATCGGCGCTGGATGTGGTATCCAGGTTGCAGATCCCGGCGTAATAATCCGGAGCGGCGTTATCCGACACGACACCCCCAGTAATTACAAGGACATCGAAATTGGTGATGCCGCCGCAATAGTCATACGAATTGGTGTTGTTGCGGTAGACATCCGTATCGGTCAGTGTCATCTGGCCCAGATTGTAGATACCACCTGCGTTGAAGTTATCCTGGAAGAGGCTGTCGTTGATTGTGGCGATTGCGCCTGTGTCGTTGTATAAACCGGCGCCAAGTTCTTCGGAGGTATTCATGGCGACTTCGCAGTTCGACATTATCAGGGTGTGCATGTTGTATATCCCGCCGCCATAGGCGTGATTCCCGACAGGCAGTTCGGCGGTATTGAAATTGAGCTCGACATTTTCGAGCATAAGCGTGCCGCGGTTGTGAATCCCGCCAGCGTTGAAGAGCCCAGGCCCGGGCACGGCTCCGATGGCGGTGTTGTGTGTCACTTTACTGTCGAAGAGCGACACTACGGCACCATCGTTCACCAGAATCCCGCCTGTTGTCTTGCCGCTGCCGTTGAAAAGATGCAGGTTGTGAATGGCGAGGGTGATTCCCGGATCAACGTACATCACGGTGCGTGTCCCATCGCCGTCCAATTTTACGGCTCCAACGCCTTCGATGGTGAGATCTTTATCGACGACAGTCGCCACAGAAGGGTTCAAGGCGTCGGTTTCGATGTAATCTCCCGCCATGATAAAGATCGTATCCCCATCCACGGCTTTGTCGCTGGCAGCTTCCAGGGTGAGGCAGGCGGTTGCGGGCGTATGGCAATCGTTGCTGTCATTCCCGGTGGTGGCGACGTACCAGATGTGCGGATCGGGGCTCGGAATACAGGCGGCAAGCAACATCAAGACGAGCGCGGTGAATGAAAAAGTCAGTGTGCTTCGAATCTTCATCGTATCTCTCCTCTGCATGGCTGGCTGCGTCGAAACGACGCTCGACATCGGTGTGGTCTTCTCACCTCATACTCTTGAACGCTTGAAGAGCTTGGTTTGTGACAGTTACTTTCAGCGTGTGGAAGTATGGGAAGTTCCTTCCCTTTCGATCCGCAACAATCCCATGTTGACTCTACGTTGGTGGGCGATGTGTTGTCAAGGCGGATTCTTGACGAAAAAGGAACATTGGGATGCTGTTCAACGCATCCCAATGTTTTCATGACGATAAAAACTGTGGCTGTTTAGTAGCCCAGCAGGACATACATAGCGGTGTCGAGGAGGACATCTTCGTCATTCAGGTAAACGGCATCGAAGGTCTCCTGTGTGATGGGAACGGTTATATCCGGAACCACGCCAATGCCTTCAATGTGAATCTCGCCCTCGGCGTTGACTGCGCGCCCGATGGTGAAACGTATGCTCAGGTTTTCCGGCATGAGGAAATCTTCCACACTGCCACCCAGACCGGCGGTGGGATAATGCCCCACGATCGTCGCTCGGTCTGCGATGGTCATGTCGTATGAGAAGAACTCGCAGGCGCTTGCGCATCCCGGCCCTACGATGACGACGATATCGCCATCGTACCGCAGCTCCTCACGCGGCAGGAAGAATTGGTCTTCGTCGCCGGGGTCGGCGTAGAAATCATCGATACTGTCATCGTAAAAACTGGTGTTCCCGATGACGTGTTCTTCCTCGAAGAAGTACGCGGCCATCTGATCAGCGAGATAACCGTTGCCACCGCCGTTGACGCGCATGTCGATGATCAATCCGGGAATGCTATACTCGTTCAACTCCTCTATCATTCGTTCCCAGAGCTGTATGGTGAGCAGCTCATTGTCGAGGAAACCGGTGATCTTGACATAGGCCAAGCCGCTGTCGAGAATCTCGTATTCTACCGGCAGTTCGAAGCCGGTAATGTCGGCGTAGGGCGAATTGGCGTAGAGACTTTCAAATTCCACCACGGTAGTTGGTGTAGCGACCTTTGCAGTTTCGGACGGGTTCGTATACGCAACCGTGACCCGTTCGTTGTCTGGAAATCGCAGCGCGAACAGGAGTTGCTCGAGTCTTTTCGTGTGCTCTGTACTGAAGGGCGACGACCAGGGTACGTTCGCGGAGATCACCTCGTCGATCGGTACACCATCGAGGGCGGTGATCTCGGCACCGATTTGGATGCCGGCTTCGGCGGCCGGTCCGTCTTCGAGAATGTAATTCACCAGTACGCGTCCGTCGCTCAATTCTACTGCTGCCATACCTAGTCCACCAATGATCTCGCGTTGAATCAGCGATCCAAGTACAGTGATGTCCATGCCGACGTGACCGTCCGGGATCGACCAGAGGAAGTCGCGCAGAGCGAGATAATACGCTTCTGTGTCTCCGGTTTCTTCGGCCGCTTCAAAGCGTGGTCGGAATTCCGATCGTAAGGCGTCCCAATCGATGCCCTTGTAATCGGTGAATGCGTATTCAGTGCGCATTTTCTCGAGCATTGCGTCGAAGGCTTCAGGGTAGGGGAGCGAAGAAAAATCGGAAAGGGCGATCGATTCCGGTTCGAGTAGATCGATGACGGCTTCCCTTGAGCGATCGAAGGTGAAGGGTTCTTGATCCATGTCGACTACAGTCCAGCCTTGTGGGACTTGTACGATGGGATCGTCGTCCGTGAAGAGCAAATCATCATCACCGAAGCCCGAGGGAAAACCCTGGTTGTCATCTGGGGCAAATATTACGTATTTGCCTCCATATACCTCCAGGTAGTGATCGCGATCGTCGTTGATGCGCGTCGAAGCGTATGCGGAAGACCATCCGCCGCCGGATTGATCTCGCCGTTCGAGATAGGCGTCGCCCCAGGTGTTGGTCCAGTAGGCGACGGCGAAAATCATCACCCCATCGTCTGCTTTACCGTCGTTGTCCACATCCCGCTGCGTGCCGCGCGGCATGAGTGGCAGGGTGAGATTGTAGCTGAAGGGGGATTCGTAGAAATCTGAAGTGATCTGCCCCAAAACCTGGGATTCGACAGGGAATATAAAATCCCGTTCCCGCTCGACGAAACCGGCCTGGTCTTCGAGAATCACGATCGGCTCGGCGACTCCGAGTGTGAAGAACGGGTTGGTGTATGCGACTTCACCTGTGATGTATACCGGTCCACCCTCGTCGTTGACGATTTTGGCAGGAGGAACCTGATCGGTTTTGCAGCTTGTAAGCAGCATCACCAATAATGTGAACAGGACAAACCAGATCGCGTGTTTGGTTTTCATTGCAGATCTCCTTTTTTGATCATGCGAGGCAAGTGATAGCAGCTCTCGTTGGATGGATCGTGTAATTTTGTATTCTCAAGCATAGAAACGGATTCTCTTGTAACAGTTTTGCATTGTACCAAACTTCGAATCTTGAAAATAGAATATTACCAATGTATTTTCGTTACTTTTTACACACCGTACGATCTTCTTGGGTGTAGATGATCTACTTGGTACTTTTTTGGGGATGGATCGATTTCCCAATCGGAGCAGGCTTCTGCTTCGAGCACCGTATGCAATGGTGGATTTGAGGGAACTAACCGCAGATCTCGCAGCGCGGGTTTTTATTCACACGAATATCTTCGAAACGCATTGCGAGACAATCGAAAATCAGTAAGCGGCCAATGAGCGAATCGCCGATCTCAAGGATGACTTTCAATGTCTCGGTCGCCTGGATCATCCCGATCACGCCCGGGACAACTCCAAAGATACCGTCTTCAGCAGCGTTCGGCATTAAATCCGCAGGCGGTGGAGCAGGAAAGATGCAGCGGTAGCAGGGTCCACGGTCGCTCCAGAAGACACTCGCCTGACCTTCAAACCGGAAGACCGATCCATAGATGTGGGGTTTGCCGCTGCGCACACATACATCGTTCAGCAGGTATCGGGTGGGGAAGTTATCACTGGCATCGACGATTACGTCGTACGGTTGGGCGATTGTCTCAGCATTATCCTCGCTGAATGCTTGTGCATGGATATCTACCTGGACATTGGGATTGATGTCCAGCAAACGTGCTCTTGCAGATTCGACTTTTCGGTTCCCCAGGTTCGAGGTGCCATGTAAGATCTGGCGGTGGAGGTTGCTCAGTTCGACTTCGTCGGGATCGATCAAGCCGATACGGCCTACACCGGCGGCGGCAAGATACATGGATACAGGCGATCCCAATCCGCCTGTACCGATGATGAGTACCGCAGCCGCCTTAATATTCTGCTGCCCAGATCGGCCTACTTCCTGGAGCAGCAAGTGACGCGAATAGCGCTGGATTTCATCTCGAGAGAGTTCTGAATATCCCCGGTTTTTATGTGAGTCAGGCATGGTTTCACCTCAGGCTTATTTATAACCCTTCCGGGGAGACATGCAAATCGCTGCTTGTTTGGTTCGGATTTTGCATCGTGTTGTATTGGAGAGTGACCCTTGATCGCTGATTCCTTCATATCGCATCTTCCACTGATTGGTTCGCAGGAGTATCGCCAAGGATAGTTTCCGCAAGTTTGAACATGTATATGAAGCGCTTGCGGAGAGGAACTCTCCCGAGTAGGATAGTAGACCATTATGTCGCAACGTCGTATTCTCCATACGCAGTCTCCGCCTCTCGAGCCGATAACGAGTCGAGTGATGCGGCATCTTGCGGTAACGTTTCTTGTGGCTGCAGGTTTGGCTACGGTTTTTACCGCATGGACTCCGGCCAGCCTCAACCCGGAAGAACTCGCCGGCCAGTTGGCTGCGGCTTTGGAGGATGAATCAGAAAAACCTCCCGCTTTGAACGCCTCGGGTGGGTTGGTGTCGGAGGATGGAAGACTTCGCATCGGGATTGTGGCCGGCCACTCTGGATTGTTCCCGGATACCGGCGCGCCTGATCCCGGCTCGATTTGTGAGGACGGTCTCACCGAAGCTGAAGTAAATGCGGAGATTGCTTATCTGACAGTCAAGTATCTGGAAGCGGCTGGCATGCAGGTGGACCTTCTCGAGGAGTGGGATCCACGTTTGCAAGATTATCGAGCTGTTGCGTTAGTTTCGATCCATGCCGATTCCTGTCTGCCGATCAATGAGTATGCGACCGGATACAAAGTGGCTGCCGCAGTTGACACGGTGATTCAAGATAAAGCACAGCGTTTGGTGGCTTGTATCATCGACCGCTATGGGGATGCAACGGACTTGTATTATCATTCGGGAAGCATCACCCGAGACATGACGGAGTATCATACCTTCCAGGAAATTCATACGCAGACACCGGCCGTGATAATCGAGACCGGTTTTCTCTACCTCGATCGAGATTTCCTCACAGGCAGTCCGGACCTCGCCGCCCGTGGTATCGCCGACGGGATTCTGTGTTACGTGAACAATGAGCCCATCGATCTAAGCAGCGAGAATTAGCCATGGAGACAGAACCGGGTTTTCCCGGAATGAATGCTGCAGATCACATCTCGCTGCTTCAGGAAGCGAGGAATGCTTTCGCGGAGGACGATCACGAAAGAGCGCGGCGGTTGTGTCGGCGTGCGATCCGGCTGGCACCAAAGGATGA
This sequence comes from Anaerolineales bacterium, assembly GCA_034430425.1. GTDB lineage: Bacteria > Chloroflexota > Anaerolineae > Anaerolineales > E44-bin32 > WVZH01. The sequence continues at coordinate 58,038 of DAOUEK010000017.1, forward strand.
ATTGCCCTGGGTTTTGATGGCTAAATATGCTTTACCCCGGAAGGGGTTGGAATATCTGGCGCGTGCGTTGGAGATCAATCCCAGGAGTCGCGTTGCGCGAAAAATGATCCGGGAATTGGTCCGTCGTATGCCCGCCGGCGAACGCCAGGAGGCGATCGAGGAAATAACACTGCCCGAATCATTGGCGCATGAGCTTCTTCCCTCGGATGCGTTGACAATACGGCGTTTGCTTTCATCCCGCTTCATACTCGCAGCCCTGGTGGTTGTGGTGGCGGCCGCGATTTGGCTGGGGGGCCAGCCGGTCGATGCACTGCAGCCACAAATGTCTTCGGCCGGTATTGTCAAGGCCACCCTGACACCAACACATACACTGACCCCAACACCAACCCTGACGCCCACACCGACTCTAACACCCACACCAACGTTGACTCCCACCCCGCGACCTGCAGCATCTTCCCATTACACCACCAATCCGGCAGATCTTGCCGATGAAGGACGATGGATCGATGTCGATCTTTCCGCGCAGCGCGTTACCGCCTATGAAGGGGCGACGGCAGTGAAATCGTTTCTTGTCTCGACCGGCACACGCGCCCATCCCACGGTTACCGGTCAGTATCGAATTTACCGAAAGTATGTCTCCGCACCGATGTCGGGTCCGGGATATTACCTGCCCGGCGTGCCGTATACGATGTATTTTTACAAAGGCTATGCACTGCATGGGACCTACTGGCATAGCAATTTCGGAACACCGATGAGTCACGGCTGCGTCAATCTGTATACACCGGATGCCGAATGGTTATATAACTTCGCTTCGATCGGCACGCTGGTCAACGTTCATCCGTAGGTAATCTGGAATCAAAATTTCCATGATTACTTTCTTGGTCTGTTGGGGAGATCCAAAAATGGATTATTGTAAAGTTTTACCAGCTTTAATTTACCCCCAGATTTGGTAATATTAACTCGTCCGTATTTGTCTGAATGGAGTATTTTCATGCCAGAATTGACCCTTGAAGGGCACGGCACCTTTGAGGTAAAAAAGGGCACCCGCTTGGTCCGTGCGATCGAAGACTGTGGTGTTGATATCCTGCATCGATGCGGTGGGTACGCAAAGTGTACGACCTGCCGTGTGGTGTTCCTTGAAGGAGAACCCCAGAATCGCACGCTTGCGGAGCGGGACAAGCTAAAAGAAAAAGGTGAGAGTGGGATCCGGCTTTCCTGCCAGTGTCTCGTCGAGAATGACATGACGGTGCGTGTGTTGAATACTTTGAAGAGTACGGGGCTCGATAGCCCCGGTGATCCGCCGGAGGCGCAGATCACCCCCGAACCGGAATGGGTCTCACTTTCGGAGTAAGGAATCGTGGTTCGCAGAGCGTTGTTTCAGGGACTTGTCATCGACGAAAAAGATCATCCCGTTGAGGTCGATATCGTGGGCGGTGAGGCGTACTACATCGTCGATGATGATGGTTTCCGGCGCCATATCGAATGTGAATACGTTGACCGCCAGGTCCTCGAACATTTCCAGGAAATGATACGCGGTCATGAAGACTTGGTTACAACGGGCACGATGGAGATGCTCGGTCAGGATGATATTTTCACGAAAGCCATGATCGAGAACCAGCTCAAGAATATAGATACGCAATTCGATGCCATGCTTCAGCAGGGTTTACCGGAAGAGGCTCGGGCATATCTGGGAATGCTTGGGTTCCGTGTGGTGATCGATATGCGTGGTGACGTTATTCGAGTCGATCAGCCGGAAGGGTCCGATTCAGATGAGCCCTATGATTGATGTCTGGCGGTTGATTGCCTGGTGGAATGGTCTTCGTGATTCGTCTCTTGTGTGATCACATCGGATGTGAATCGTCTTCGCTGGAGATGGCCTCTCGGTTATAATCCTATACGCCAATTCATTTTGTAACTGGAGTTCGTTGTGAGTCTATCCGCGTATATTCTCGATGTGACTGAGGGAACTTTTGAGAGCGATGTACTTATGCGTTCTCATGAAATCCCTGTTATCGTGGATTTTTGGGCTGAATGGTGTGCGCCTTGTAAATCTCTCGGTCCCTTTTTGGAACGTCTGGCGATCGAATGGGGCGGCTCATTCCTGTTGGCCAAGGTCGATGTCGACGAGAACCCCAGTTTGGCCATTCGCTACGGCGTGCAAGGCATTCCGGCCGTCAAGGCGATCCGTAATGGGGATGTTTTCGCGGAATTTGTAGGCGCACAACCCGAATCGATTGTGAGAAGATTCGTTCAGAATCTGGTTCCCAGTGAGGCGGAAAATGCCGTCGCTGAAGCAAAATCCCTGCTGGCGACTCGACATTGGTCAGAGGCTGAGGCGGCATTTCGTGAGGTACTTGCGCAGGATGATTGCAACGCGGCGGCTGCGCTTGGCCTGGTGAAAAGCCTGCTTATGCAGGGAATGGGAAAGGAAGCCGTCGATATCCTCGGCAATTTCCCCCCCGGAAACGAGTGGTCGGTTGCCGAGAGTTTGAAGCCTCTGGCGCTTATGCTTGCCGAAGTGGAAGGAAGCAGCACCGTTGCAGAGGAAGATGCGCTCAATGCACAACTATATCGAGCAGTAAAGTTAATTGCACGTGGTAACCTGCCCGCCGCGCTGGATGGCCTGCTGGATATCTTGCGCGAGGATAAAAACTATCGTGGCGGCCTTCCCAAGCAGATCATGCTGGCACTTTTCGCATTGCTGGGGGATCAAGATCCATTGACGCGAGAGTATCGAGAAGAGCTCGCTTCCGTCCTGTTCTAGCCTTCATCCTGAAAATCAACTTCTCCGATAGCGCCTGGTTATCACGTAGAAGCTACTCGGGGGATTCGAGGATCAACGTACCCCAGGTTGTGGGGTCGGTCGCCCGTCGGGTGTTGACATTTGAGACCATCGATTGCCAGGTCGAGACGCCTGTCGTGTCGTTATCTGAGAGCGAAAGGGCGAAGCCGAAATGGCTTCCGGCTGTGGGTGTGAGGCCGAAGGCAGACCAGGGAATCTTCACCTCCAGCTTGTATCCGTTCCCGTCTTTCACGGCGGCGATATCCGCGCTGTCGACCCTGGCTTCGAGACTCCGCGGGAACCAGCGATAGACCTCGGCATCCAGGGATCCGAAATTGCCCGGCGAGAGACCGATCTGGTAATCGTCCTGGCTCATGCTGACGGTGTAATAATCGCCGGCCAGGTCGGTGTCGAGTTGGATTTCGATGTCATCCCCCTTGTACATATAACGTCCCCACGAAGTTTGCACGAAGGTGTCGTCCGTGCGTTTAACTGCAATGTAGAGGTAATCCATGTCCCAGGCGATGTAGATGGTCGCCGACAGGTCGCTCGGTCCACTCCAGCCACTTCCTGCATATGGGACGGTTTCATTGGCTGAGCAGGATGCTGTTGACCATTCACCCAGGTCGCCGTCGATGGCGATCGTGAAGTTCCGATATGCGGCTTTTACGGGCGAGCCGTTCGATCGAGAATAATGCGTACTCGATGTGGCTTCCGGGATGATTGTGTCGAGCGCTATTTCGCCGGCGCTTTCAGGTGTGAGGGTTGCGGTAGACTCACCCTCTTCCTGGGGAGTGGTTGACGTTTCGTTTGCAATGATAACCACCGGCGTATTGGCCGGGGATTCCACGTAGGGCGTCGAGGGGGTGGAAAATATCGCCGTGTGGGTTAAGTTGGGCGTCGGAAAGGAAAACGGTGTGGGTGAGGTGGCGCCGGGCAGGGTGCAAGACACGATGCTGGATGCAAGCATGAGTATCAGCAGCAGACGTACATATTTACACATGTGTTCCCTCCGGCATAGTAACAGATCTTCCTGCTTTCGATTGTACAATGTTCTTTTCTAATGGGAAACATTGATGAATTTGTTTTCGACAAGGCCGGCAGGGATGTAACTTTTCGTCGAATTGTATCTCCGCAATCCCGTTTGTGTGGAAACCGATGTCTTTATGCTTGAGATTTTTAGGTCTTTCTGCAATGTCATCGAACAGAAAACAAGCAAGGGTTGTCTCGAGGATGTTACCGAACTTGTGGGGCGGGTGGGAGTCGAACCCACACGCTCTCGCGAGCAGAGGATTTTAAGTCCCCGGCGTCTGCCAATTCCGCCACCGCCCCGAACTGCTGTTATTGTAGCCGTAGGTGGCGAAGCGTCAAGGTATCCGGACAGGTTTCTCGACGTGCCAGTCAAGAACCAGGCAAGTGCTTTATACTGGGAAGTACGGTTTCTGCCCTGATTTTCATATGAAAACAGGCACGATAGTGTCTTGGTCGCTATGCTATAATGCCAAACGGAGTCGAAAAAATGCTGAAATCGATTACACGCTTATTCGGAAGCGATCCCATCCGCAAGCAGCTTGAGCTTTACGATGAAATCGTGGCGCAGATCAATGCCATCGAAAACGAGATGAAAACGCTTCCTGATGAAGAATTGAAGGCGAAGACCGGAGAATTCCGCTCCCGATTGTCGTCTGGTGAGATGCTCGACGATCTTCTCCCGGAGGCGTTTGCAGTCGTCCGGGAAGCAGCTGTACGCACGGTCGGTCTGCGTCATTACGATGTCCAGCTGATCGGCGGCATCGTGCTGCATGAAGGCAAGATCGCCGAAATGAAAACGGGTGAGGGGAAAACGCTCGTAGCGACTTTGGCCATTTACCTGAATGCGTTGGAAGGCAAGGGCGTCCATCTGATCACGGTTAACGACTATCTCGCACGACGTGACGCCCGCTGGATGGGTCCGATTTTTAATTTTCTGGGCCTCAGTGTTGGTGTGCTGCAGCAGGCGGCGCGTTCGGAAGGTGGACGCAAAGCCTTGATGTATGCGCCGGGGAAAGAATCGTCGCAAGAAGATGTCCATCAACTCGAGCTTGTGGACCGCAAGATGGCCTATGCGGCTGATGTGACCTATGGCACGAATAACGAATTCGGCTTCGATTACTTGCGCGACAACATGGCCCGCAGCCTGGAAGCGCGCTCGCAGCGCGGGCATCACTATGCCATTCTCGATGAGGTGGACAATATCCTCATCGACGAAGCCCGTACGCCGTTGATCATCTCCGGGCCCGCGCAAGACGATCCGGAGCTCTACATTCAGATGGCGGCCGTAGTAAAACAGATGAACGCTGAGGATTATGAGATCAACGAACGTGACCGCAGTATTTCATTGACCGAACTCGGTGAAGATCATGTCGAGAAGATCCTGGGCAGGCCGCTGCGCGATCCCGACCGGCCCGAAGATATCACGCCGGAGCAAGCGCGTTTGCTTGGTTATCTCCAGCAAGCGCTGCGTGCGGAACACCTTTTCAGCCGCAACAAGGAATACGTCGTTCAAGGGGGACGCGTGGTGATTGTGGATTCGTTCACCGGCCGCTTGATGCCCGGGCGACGCTGGTCAGATGGTCTTCATCAAGCAGTGGAAGCCAAAGAAGGTGTCCGTGTTCGCCAGGAGAATGTCACCTACGCAACGATCACTTTACAGAATTACTTCCGTAAATACGGAAAATTGAGCGGCATGACCGGCACCGCCCTGACGGAAGCGGAAGAATTCAACGAGATTTACAGCGTAGATGTCCTGCCTTTGCCGATGAACCTGGAATACCGCGTTTCCAAAGCGGAATCCGATCTTGTCGAAGTGGACTACCGGGAGAACGGCAGTCAATTCTCATACTACGCTGCGCAAGATGATGGTGATGAAGTTCCTCTATTCTGGCGGCGTAAAGATTACCCGGATATCGTCTACCGGACCGAAGAAGCCAAGCTGCGTGCGGTAACGATGGAAATCCTCAGGCGCTGTGTGCTTGGACAGCCTTTGCTGGTCGGTACAACATCTGTGGAGTTATCCGAGGGGTTGTCCAAACGGCTGCGTTCGGACCCTTTGCAGCGAGCAGCGATGATTGCGATCCTGCGTAATCGCTATATGGAAGTGAATGAAATCCCTGCAGAGGGAATGCGTATCGCCGCACTCGAACCACTGAACGAGTCACTGGAAGAGCTCAAACCATCTGATTTACGGTCATTTGCCAGAGAATTGGATCTCAACCTCAATCCCACGCGGCCGGAGAACATCGAACGATTGGCACGCATCCTCAATCTCGATCCACAGCATCATGAACATCTTGTGGAGCTCTTGCGCAGTGGTATCAACCACAATGTGCTCAACGCGAAGAAACATACCGAAGAATCACAGATTATCGAGGGTGCGGGTGCAAAGGGTTCGGTTACGATTGCGACCAACATGGCCGGTCGTGGTGTGGACATCGTACTCGGCGGGAGTCTCCCGGACGAAGTCGCCCAGCGGGTGACTCGTGTCGCCCGCGACGCCTACGAGCGGACGGGTCGACCAGATGAGCGGGAAGAAATGGCACTTATACTGCGTTCCGGTTCCGGCACGGGCTACGGGAAAGCATCACACATCCAACGTCTGGAGCAGTGGAGGCGTGAATTTCCAACGTTGGATCGCAGCGAGATGGGCATCTACGAAGCGGATGTGGAAGCCTTCGATCAATTTATCCTCGATCGCCAACAGGTCCTGCAGGCTGGCGGTTTGCATGTTCTTGGTTGCGTGCGCCATGAAGCGCGCCGTATCGACAATCAGCTGCGCGGTCGCGCCGCACGGCAGGGAGATCCCGGTTCATCTCAGTTCTTCCTCTCATTGGAAGATGATTTGATGCGTCTATTCGGTGGTTCTCAAGTCTCTGGCTTGATGCAGCGCTTGAACATCGATGATGCTATGCCGATCGCCCACAACGTTGTAAATCGGGTTATCGAACAATCGCAAGGCAGGGTGGAAGGCGCGAACTTCGACGTGCGCAAACATCTCCTCGAGTACGATGACGTACTCAATCAACAACGAGAGGTGTTTTACTCCCAGCGAGACCGTGTTTTCGCCAAAGGGGATTTGAGTGAAGACATCAATGAAATGCTGCGTTTCGAAGTCGAACGCCATGTGGAAGCCAGCTTCTTGGATGATGAAGGGGCCTGGAAATTACTCGCCTGGTTGGAAGAGATTCAACCTACGCTGAATGTCGACATGGAGGATGCCTATCCATCTTACATGCTGCGCATGCTCATTGATGAACTTGGCCAAATCGACGATCCGGAATCTTTATTCCCGGCTTTGGTCGACGCTGCACGACAGGCGTTGAATGCCCAATACGAACACGTACGACAGGCTGTTGCAGAGCAAATGGATCGGACGATCGAGCGACTCGATGATCAGGTCGATCAGCGTGTCGAAATTGCGGAAATGGCAATTGAAGGGGCAATGCTCGAGGCCGAGGAAGCGGGCATGGAGGTCGATCCCAACCTCCTGCTGCAGGCGGTGCAAAAAGCCACGGGCGTTCATGTCAAAATGGATTCAGAGTCCATGAATCAAATTCGGGAAAATCCCTACGCCTTTCGAAAATCCGTCCCACGTTTAATCGAAGGTGGGCTTGGTATTCGCGTGTGGTCAGGCTTGGTCCAATCGGCAGAGCGTCGTGTTGGTGAATCCTTGAACATGGATTATCAATTTTCTACCCCTATCGATTGGAGTGAGGCCGGCGAGTATTTGCTGCAGGCTGTCGAACAAGTCACAGCGAACAAAACCGATCGGATACTCGCAGATGTTGAGCGCGACTTGCGCAGCGCTTTGGAGCGTGTGCAAGCGATCGATGAGGCGCTTATACTTCGTCTCCTTGTGCGAATGAGTTATGGGAAGCAAGCATACTTTGACAAGAAGACCCATCAACGCAAATCTGCCGTTGTAGCACGCCTCACATATCCATTTTCAGCGGTTCGATATCTGGATGGCCGTACTCCGGAGCAATTGACCGATGAGATACTTTCGCATCTTGAAGGCGCTCGTCAAACCCTCCTGCGCAGCCTTGGGCGAAGTGAATTGACTCGTCTTGCGCATACCAAGATCGAAGATTTCGAATACGTTGCTCGAGCAAGTATGCAGCGTGAACTCGATGATGAAATCTACCAGAAGCTCGTCGAAGGTCAGACTTTCGCTTCTCTTGATGAATCGTCTCAAGCGGAGATCACCTCGGTTTTAGGTGGGCGGGTGCTTACAGAAAGTCATCGCAGATTAATCCTATCCGTGGGCGATAGTCTCTGGATTGACTATCTGACACAGATGGAAGCGCTGCGTACATCGATCGGCCTGGAAGCCTACGCACAGCGTGATCCCCTCGTACAGTATAAGAGTCGTGCGTTTGATATGTTCGGAAACTTGCTCGCCACGATGCGATCGGGGGTCGTCTCCCGCATGTTCCGTGTGGGAGCTGGAGCACCATCCTCACAATCTGCCTCCGGGAAACCGTCGTCAGGGTCGCGCAGTAAAGCGAAAAAACGCCGCCGCCGCCGATGACGTCGCAGTGATTCTGTTGACATTGCCTTCATATCCGGGACGAGTTGGGGATAGATATCTCGGGGCGGCGTGATTTGAGTTATTCGAATACAGCAGTGCACTACGCCATCTCGTAAAGCTGTTTATCGAAGTCCGGGTTTATTGAAGCGCCTCCCACTCCGCAACCGCTTTGCGGATCAATTCACTGACATCGGAGTCGGGCACTTCATCAATCGCGTAACTGTTGTTTTCAATCAGCACACGTACAGTTTCATCCGGACCTTCGAATAGTTTGATCCTTCTTTTCTCTTCTTCGATTTCTGCAAGACTGAGCTGGAGGAAATGGTTGATCTGTTCAACCATATTGAGCGGTTTATGCACCGCTTGTTTTACCGGTTTCAGTTCAACGACTTTCCCCTGCACGCCAGAGAGCCAGACAGATAAATCTGCGTTGGCATGTTCCACTCTATTCCAATCGGGCGAATCGTTTAAATCTTGTGACGAATAGTACTCATGATCACCAACCTGTACGATGAGATTTCCTTTTTCTTCGTCACGGAGAAGCGTAAAGACACAGATTCTCTTTTTCGTCGCTGGGGCAGCATCGTCAATGGGTTCGGGTTCTTCAACTTCCGCTGTCTCGTCCTCCCGGTTTATGGGCGTACCCTTCTTCTGAACACGTGAAACAATCCAGGTTTTTGCTTTCTGCAGAGAAAGGGTGATCCGCTCTTTAATTTGATTCAATGATGTATCTCCTGACTTTTCTTCAGTGGTTTGATCGTCATCATCCTTTTCTGCATCGCCAAGTTTCAATTTTTCTTTGGCCTTTGTTTTCGCAGCCTTTTGTTGTTCTCGCAGAATTGTGAATGCCAACAAGGCAACGAAGCCGCCGAGGCTCATCATGATAACGCCGACCAATAATTGTTTATCGGGATTCATGTCCTGGCCTCCGGTTGGCATTGCGGACAGAAGTGTGTACCTCGTTGTCCAATTACCGTGCGTTCGATGGTCGAACCGCAAGTCTCACATGCTTCGCCAGTTCGCTGGTAGACACGAAAGTGATTTTGAAATTCGCCACCTCGATAGGCCCAATCAATACTGGCTCCATTATGGATGATGCCGTTTTCCAAAGCGCTACGAATTCCTTTCCATAGTGCGCGAACTTCATCCTGGTCAAGTGTATCGCTGCGACGCAAGGGATGAATTCCTGCGAGATGCAGCGCTTCATCAGTGTAGATATTGCCGAGACCGGCCAGAAACGTCTGGTCGAGCAGCAGGGGTTTGATCTGACGTTTCTTTTTATGCAGGCTTAGTTTCAAGGATTGCGGTGTGAAATCCGGATTTAATGGTTCTGGTCCAAGTTTTCCGAAAATTATCTCCGCATCATCCACGAGATAGACCTGGCCGAATTTTCTAACATCATTAAACCGAAATTGGTAGCTATTCTCAAGGAAGAAAATGGTGTGATCATGCAGATCGCGTGGCGTGTCCTTCGGAAGCACAGAAAGATCACCACTCATTCGCAGATGAATGATCAGGTTGCCGCGATCTAGTTGGATGCGGATGAATTTACCTCGACGTCCGATTTCTTGGACAATCTGACCTTTAATCCGGCGTCGAAAGGTCGAAGGAGACGGCGTATGGATGTGGCGCGGCCAATATAAGGAGACGCGTTCGATTCTCTGGCCTTTCAATGGTGGACCATGATGTCCTTCGCGGAGATTTCGTACGATGGTTTCTACTTCCGGCAATTCCGGCATACGTTGGCATTATACCGTTCATGGGCAGAACGGCAAATAATCCGTATCCCGTCCCTTCTTGAAAAGCCAATGTTTAACGCACGCAGATATGATCCTGTATTTGCTCGAATTTCGCAGGACCGATGCCGGAGACTTGTGTGATATCCTCCGGTTTCTGAAAGGGACCGTTCTTGTCACGATAATCGACGATCTTTTGGGCCAGGCTGGGTCCGATTCCGGGAAGCATCTCCAGTTCTGGTGCAGTAGCTGTATTGATGTTTAATAATCCTCCATCATACGTTTGACTTTCAGGTTTCGGAAGCTTGGCTTGATCGTCTTCGTCTGCCAGGAATGGAACGGTGATCTGCTGGCCATCCACCAATGTTGCCGCGAGATTGATCCAGTCAATGGCTGCGGTGTCCAGGGTCCCTCCTGCCTGTTCGATGGCCTCACGCACAATCGATCCGTTGGGTAATTCGTACACTCCCGGGTTGACGACCGCACCAGCGACGTGAACTTGTATGGGCCCCGGGGTTGGAGGCGGGAGCAGCACGACGGGTGTACCGCGCGGCTCGGATATGAAGAGAATGAGCAGGCCTGTTGCGAGTAAACTGAGGAGCAACCCTCCGAAAAAGACACCGATCTTTCGCAGCATGATATTTCCCCCTGATGCCAGTTTGAAGATGTCTCAATTATAGGTTAAATACGCAAGCCGGATCAAACCGGCTATAATCAACGTATGTCTGAGAAAAGAGGAGCGGGAGACGACGGCTTTACTGACCTGCTTGGCAACGAACGGGTAGCGAAATATGATCTGCGGCCGGTTTGTTTTGGGACGGTCGATGAAGCTTCTGCGGCGCTTGGTGTTGCGTATTCGTTCGTCCAGGCGGATGAAATCAAGGTATTGATTCGCACTATCCAAAAAGACCTCTACCACATGATGGCCGAACTTGCCGCCACGAAGGAGTCGGCATCCCGTTTTCGTGAAATCGATGCAGATCGGGTTACCTGGCTGGCAAAACAGATCGAACATTTCGAGCAAAGGGTGGATATCCAGGATGATTTCATTCTGGCCGGAGACTCTCGGGCTGCTGCGACTCTCGACCTGGCTCGTACGATCGTGCGCCGGGCGGAACGCAGCGCTGCGCAGCTGTACCACGAGGATGAAATTGGCAACGCCCATATCCTCGCGTACCTCAATCGATTATCCAGCCTGTGTTTTGTTCTCATGCTGTGGGAAGAGCATCTTTCCGGAAACGAATCCCCGCAGCAGACGAAAGAGACGTAATCGTGATTGGGACCTTGATTAACATCGTCAGCGTTATCCTTGGCAGTGCTGTTGGGATGGTCTCGGGTTCTCGACTTCCGGATCGTGTGCGTGAAACGGTGATTGCAAGCCTGGGCGTGTTCACTCTGGCAGTTGGCATTAGTCTGTTTATCGACAGCATGGGAGTCGAAGGGGAGAATGTACTCATTCCGTTAATCAGCCTGTTGATCGGAGGTATTTTAGGTGAGTGGTGGCAGATCGAGCGAAGGATTAAATCTTTCGGTGCTTGGCTTGAAAGGAAGTTCACAGCAGGTGAGGCTGGGGCGGAAGGCGAGAATCATTTTGTACGAGGGTTTCTATCGGCGAGTTTGCTCTTCTGTGTCGGCCCGATGACCATCCTGGGTTCCATTCAAGACGGACTGACCGGTGACTCTCGCTTGTTGGTGATCAAATCCGTCCTGGATGGTTTTGCAGCCATTGCTCTGGCTTCCACACTTGGTGTTGGTGTAGTGTTTTCTGTGATCGTGATCCTTGTGTATCAAGGGGGGATCAGTTTACTCGCTACACAAGCAGCCAGTTTCTTCAGCGAAATTGTGCTGGCGGAACTGACGGCCGTCGGCGGGATACTGCTGGTAAGCCTCTCGATTGGATCGATTCTCGAGATTCGTCCGATCCGTTCCGGCAATTTACTGCCGGCCTTGCTGATTGCCCCGATTCTGGTTTTCTTGATTCAATTCTTTGGAATCGGCTGATCGACAGGATGGACGGATCATGGGTGTGCCCCGTCGATGGATGAATTTTCTATCGCTAAAAGTACCGTCGTTTTCTTCTCTTTTTCGAATCAGGCGAAAGATCTTTCCACTGCAATCTATTCCATCCGGGCAGGGGTTCAATCCGTCTCTTGCAGTGCGGATTCGATTTCGAGTTGAAAATCGGCTAACGATGGTGGCTCTGGACCTTGAATGATATTACCGTTGATAATGAACGTAGTGGGTGATTTGACTCCATTGGCGATTGCGGCAGCAGATTCAGCTTCAACTCTGGAAGTATAACGTCCTTCACTCACACAACTCAAGAATTCATTCTGGTCGAGATCCAATGTCTCTGCGAATGCGAGGAGACGGGCAGATGAGAAAGTACCGCTGTCTACATCGGTCTGATTTGCAAAGAGAAGATCTGCGTATTCCCAGAAACGATCCTGCTCTGCTGCACAAAGACTGGCGTTTGCCGCTGCGTTCGATTCTCTGCCGAGGATGGCAAATTGACGATATTCGTATCTCACCTGGCCATTGGCAATGTAGGTAGCGATAATTTGTGGCAGCATGTTCTCATGGAAATAGCGGCAATACACACATTGGAAATCGGAGTACTCTTCGATTACGACGGGCGCATCCTGGCTCCCCAGCGATGTGCCTTCCACGAACGGCAAGGTGCGTTTTTCGGGGATGATGATTTCTCCATTGGGATCTGAACCAGGCCTGATTATCAATGCGGCGATAGCAATAACTGCTCCAACGACAATGATTGCTGAAATCAAGCGCCGTTGATGTTTCTGACGTCTACGACGGGCGATCATTTTTCCACGTTTGCTCATTGTCACTCCGGGTTGAGAAGGTACGATCAATCATGCCAGATAAGATGAGATCCGTCTATATAGCCTCCGTGCAGAAATGTATACCCGCTTGGTTCACCCCCGCTGATTTACCCATTGTACAACTTCTTCGATCACGCTGGTTTTTTCAGGTTCATTGTGCACTTCATGGTAAAGGCCAGGCAGGATACGAATGGCCTTATCGTCGCTGGCGGCTCTTTCGAAGAATTCTTCACAGGCTTTCACGTCAACAAGCGCATCTTCCTGCCCGCAGACCAAGAGCAGTGGCAGGTTAAACTCGGCTGCCCGTGCGAGCGATTCCTCGCCAGCCCGGGTAGCTTCGACGAAGAGACGTGCGGATGCCCAATCATGAACGAGGGGGTCATCGATGTACGCCTGTACAACGGACCTGTCACGGGAGATCGCTTCGGAATCCAGATTGCTGTGTTGTGAGAAAGATGGCCACAGATTTGACATTGCTTTTCCAAGAAAGATCTTGATTGCCGGCACTTCGAAGCTGCGCCGCAGGGATGGTCCGCTGGCGATGACGCCCGCCAGTGAAACGACAGACTGTAGGCAAAAGTAGAGAACGATCGCTCCGCCGAGGCTGTGTCCGTAGAGAAAACGAGGCCGATCTGCGTTTGCCCGATCGAGGAGCAGCTGCATATCGTTGAGCCACTGATCCAGGCTGGGTGTGTGGCCGCGTTTCCCCCCCGATTTACCGTGACCGCGCAGATCGATGGCATGAAATGCAATCCCCCGTGCTACAAAAGCTTGGGCGACGTGCGCGTAACGGCTTGCATACTCTCCCAAACCATGCACCATACAAACTGTCGCTTTAATACCGCCATCTGGCTCCCAGGCTTGCCAGTAGAGCTGCACACCGTCACTGGCCGATATCATTTTCGCTTTTGTGTTCATCTTGTTCCTCTTTTTCATTTGGCTTGCATGTGTTCGCCTCATGATCACGAATTGAGGGCCAACTCATAAACCGGATGCTTGTGTCCCTTGCGCTTAAAACCGAGTTGTTGGTAGAGCTGCAGACTGCGGGTATTGTCGAGTTGCGTGTTGACGGACATCTTCCAATTGGTCGTGCGCATCAAGCGCCGGATGGCGTCGATTACCAGCGTTCTGCCGAAACCATGCCGTTGCCATTCTGGATCTACTGACAGGCGGGCAAGATGGGCACCGTAGTGGGATTCCGTACTGATTTGGTAGGCGACGATGCGATTATCGATTTCGATCACACGCGCCACAGCAGCGCTACGGAATGCGTGCTGCAGTGTCTTTTCCGAATAACGCCAAATGGCCTTAAATGCGCGTTGATCCAATGCAGTCACACTTCCCAGATCTTCGTACTGCATGGTTCGAATGTTTCCTTGTTCGGGTGTTGCGGGTGGCAAAGGTTGGCGCTTCCATTCGAGAAAGACGACATCATTGCTGTGGCGGAAACCGGAATTCTCGAGAAGCGGGGCGAACCAATCCGCTGAGAGTATTGCGGCTGCATGATTTACTCCCATGGTTTGGGCCTGGGATGCAGCCTCATGCCAGAGGGGTTCCCACAGATTGGAAGGGGCATACGAGAAACCGACGGTGAAAAGCCGTACCCAGGAGACTCCTGGTGGATCGGGCGGGCAGGCCAAACAACCCACGATCCGGTTTTCATGCAATGCCATTACATACGGTGCATCATCGAGGAGGCTGAGCGCGTCCACCCAATCGAAATGTTGATGCAGGTACTCTGCAGTTTGGATGAGATCGAGAACTTGATCGCGATCGTTTGGCTTGGAAGAACGAATGACCCATGCAGCCTTACCGCTCATAATCCATCGTTTCGGGATACTTGTTTACTCCGCGTCAGCGACCGAGCAGACGGAATGGCCATTTCAACAATTGACGCAGAACACGATCGCGCATTCGAGGTTTGGGCATTGATTCAAGGCCTCCCTGCATGGTGGAAAGTGCGTCGAGCGGTTTTCCTTGGCGGAGCTGCAGGCGGGATAGTGCTTGAAGTGTGGACGAATAATTATCCGAATCCCCTAGTTTTTCGAAAAGCCCGACAGCCTGACGATAGGCATCCTCGGCGGTGGCTATTTGACCGCAAGCTTCGAGCGCTGAGGCGAGGTTGCCGTATGCCTGGGCGGCGTGGATTTCATCGCCTTGCGAGCTGAAGAATTGAGGAGTATCACGCACAGCCTCTAGAGCCGCTTGCGGCTGTTCTGCAGCAAGCATAACGACGCACAGGTTGTTTGCAATTTCAGCCGCTTTGCTCGGGTTCTCTTCGTTGAGATATTGCTGCCTAAGCGCCCTAAAGCGTTCGATGCTTTCCTCGAAGCGACCTGACCGATAAGATTCCAGGGCGATTTTTTCGATTTCGTCTTTTGACGCGTTGTGATCTGTCATAAGGTTATATCGAGCAGTGTCTCGGCGAGTATGCGCAATTTCTCGACGGGGATCTCGCTTAATTGTTTGGCGATTTGCACGTATGTTTCATTCCCCGGTTTGCAAAGGAACTCTCGAATCTCGGGCGAAAAATCCATGAAATTTTTAAAGGCCTTATTCGTCGTAAGCCATTCTCCAACAGGGCCTTCGTCATCGAGATAATCATAAATCGATTCTCCCAATGCCTCGACAATCACTTCAAGTTCGGTCAATGGTATCGGTTGTTCTCCACGTTCATAAGAGCCCATGCGTCTGGATGAGATCCCGACAACTTCAGCCAGGGCCTTTATCGTCATGCCGGAATCGCCTCTTCGTTTTCGAATTAACGCACCGATGATTCTATGACGAAGGGAGATAAACACCTCGGGGTCGAAATCGTCTTCCTCATCCGGTTCTGGAAGCGTGGAAGATATTAAATACTCCAGGGATGTATCGAGACGGAAAGCTAGCAACTCGATTTCAGGCAGTGAGATAATCCGACGGCCGTGTTCGTAGGAAGAAATTGTGCCTTTCGTCGTTCCGATAATATCTGCGACTTCACTGATGCTCAGATTTGCGTTCAAGCGAGCTTCACGCAAGATCGCCCCTAACATTTTGGCTCGCAAGATGAGCGCAGGTGAATCGGTCATTGCCAATCTCCAAGGCGTCAAACGTCGCGATTATAGCAGATGTCAATCAAATAAGCGCATCCCTACTACAAGGAACTCGCTTATGGCGAAGTTGCAACTCTGCAGCCGGGAAAACATCTGGCCTTCGTTAAGCGTGTTTCTATTCCTCTTCCGGTGGCATTAAGTAGCCAATGCCCTGCCGGGTGACAATATGAATCGGGTTCTTTGGATCGGGTTCGATCTTTTGTCTCAACCGGCTGAGACAAACCCAGAGAATTTCTTTATCGTCTTGATATTCCGGTCCCCATACCATGGAAAGTAAGTCATCGGAACTGATCACTTTCCCAATCGCACTTGCGAACGTTTGCAGCAGGCGATACTCAGTTGCCGTGAGCGATACTCTTGCACCGGATACGGTGACCAAGGCACGCGGCAAATCGATGGTTAGCTCATGATGCGTGAATATCGGTTGGTGGAATTTATCGTCCATCGTGCGTTCGGCGCGCCGCAGGACGGCGCGTACCCGGGCCAGCATCTCTTGCGCTGAAAAAGGCTTGACAATGTAATCATCCGCGCCGGCATCCAATCCGCGCACGCGATCTCGTTCCTCGCCCTTGGCGGTCAGGATGATAATCGGTACGGAAGAGAACTCTCGGATTCTCTCGCATGCTGTGAAGCCGTCCATAACGGGCATCATCACATCAAGCATGATCAAATCCGGCTGCTCCTTCGAGACTTCTTCCAGCGCCTCTTGACCATTGCTCGCCGATCGTATTTCGTACCCTTCGGTTTGTAAATTGACTTCGACGAGTTGTACGTAGCGAGGTTCATCATCCACAACCAATATGGTCTGTTTCTTTTCTTCACTCATCTTCGTTCTCTCCGCGGTCGGTAACGATATTGTGTATGGGCAGCGTGAAATGAAAGTTTGATCCTTGACCGGGTTTGCTATCCACACCGATCTCGCCGCCGTGCGCTTCAATTATCTTCCGACATATATATAATCCCAAACCGGTTCCTCGAACGGAACTGCTTGTTTCGGGGATGCGATAAAAACGCTCAAATAGATGGGCGATGTGTTCCGTTGAGATGCCCGGACCCTGATCGATCACATTTACCCTCAAACGATTTCCTTCTTGTCGGACCTGAACGGTGACAGGAGAATCAGAGGCATATTTGTTGGCATTGGTAATTAAATTTTCGAGGACCTGGGCGATACGTGTTCCATCCATCTCTATATCGGGAATGTCGCTCTCACGCTCGATTTTCAACTGCATCTCAGGGTGGATGGATTGAGTACGCTGGACGACATCGTTCAAAATGGGCGTTAAACGAGTCAAATTGAAGGTCATTGCAAGCCTTCCGGTCTCCAGGCGTGATGAATCCAGAAGGTTGTCAATGAGTTCGCGTAAGCGGTCTGACTCATCGTCGATGATCGATAGGAACTGCTTGCGTGTTTCGTCGTCCCAATCCGTATCCTCTCGCAGCAAGGTGGTTACATACCCCTTGATGAATCCGAGCGGCGTTCGCAGCTCGTGGGATACGGTCGAAACGAATTCGTCCTGCATACGTGCCAGTTGGCGTTGGGCTTCCAGGCTGGCAATGCGACTCGCCATGCGGCGATTTTCAAGAAGTTGCCCCACGTGCCAGGCGACGAACTCTCCCAGGCGAATGTGTTCTGATGGATACGATGGTCCTCCAAATCGTCCAAATATAAGACCACCCACACGGCGTCCGGAGACCACAAGGGGTAGTCCGAGATAATCACGGCGACGGTCACGGCTTGTCACTGACGGTCCAGCATCCTCCTGGCGTAGTACAGTTTGTCCCAAACGATACGCTTCAACTGCTGCTGGCGCGCCCCATGCCAGATCTTCTTCCTGTGACCGCCCTCTTCCGAGTGCCCGAGCGTATATCGGCTCCAATTCGCCGGATTCCTGGTTTTGAAGGAGCAGGGCAACTGTGTCGAAAATGAAAATGGTGCGCGCAAGTCGAAATACTGAATCCAATCCCGCTTCGGTGTCGAAAGTTTCGGCAACCACGCGTGCAATGGCGTACACGGCATTTAATTCCGTGCCGATGGTTAACGGTTCGGGTGCGGGAAGTGGTCCGGTCATTTCACTTGCACTGCGGGCGCGAGTGAGAAACTAAAGTTGCTGCCTTCCCCTTCTTTGCTTTCCACCTTTAATTCACTGCCATGCGCGTTGATGATCAATCTTGCTAAAGCAAGACCGAGGCCTGCACCGCCATATCGGCGCGTTGGAGAACCATCCAATTGATGGAACGGCTCGAAGATCTCCTCGATCCGGTCATCAGGGATGCCGATACCGGTGTCGATGACTGAGATTTCGATGAGCTGGTTTTCTTGCTTCGCAGAGAGACGCACAGTTCCCCCGGAGGGAGTGAATTTAATGGCATTGTCAATCAATTGGAATAACACCCAGAACAATCGATCCAGATCGCCAAATACGGCAGGTAGATCCTTTTCCACAGCGTCCTCGAGAGTCACGCCTACTTTGCCGGCTTTTTCCTCGGAACGATGGAGTACGTCTGTTGCGAGCTCTTTTAAATCAAGTTGAGCCAAGGTCATGCTGATGCCTTCGCGGGAGGCCGTGGAAAATTCAATCAGGTCTTCGATCATTGTGCTCAGGCGTTCGGATGAGCGCCAGATCACGTCCAGTGCCTTTCGCTGCTCTTTGCTGATCTCGCCGATCTGGTCCTGGATGAGCAGTTCGAGATATCCTTTGATGTGCGAAAGCGGCGTTCGAAGCTCATGGGAGATGTTGGAAATCAGATTTGCCTTTATTTGATTGACCTCGGATAGCCGCTCCAGGGCTCGACGCAGTTCAACTGTCCGCTCATGGACTCTTTGTTCTAGCGTGCGATTGGATTCCTGCAGAGCAGCGTGCAACTGAATGATCTGTTCCGTGATGGCTTTATCCAGTGCTTTCCGATCCACGAATCCGAGTTGGATGAGGGTTTGGCCGAGGAGATGGTGTTCGCCTTTGGCAGCGTTGTCTTTCTGGTTTTTAAGTGCCGCTTCCAGGTCTTCCGCCGAGATCAGTCTCTGATTAACCAGGAATTCCCCAATGCGGGGGACAAGAGATGGTGGTGTGGAGTGGATCGGGGCTGAATCCGGGAGTCCTTCCAGATAGGCTTTCTCCGCAAGGAGCGCGTAGAGCGCGATATCAACGCCACATTCCAAACAAATTTTGGAGTCTGTTGGAATCGGGTAATTACAATGAGGGCAGAGAACGATTGTCTGGCTCTGTTCCGGATTGGATCCTGTCACTGTTTCGCCTCGTGAGCGTGGTTCCATCTTTCGTATCATAGACTTTCTTACAACTCTGGGCAAGCGGAGGATTTTTATGCAAGGCGGTTGTAAGGTAAGAATGGCTAAAAATGGCGCATAATAAGTTGGGTTGAGTGAGGGAGTAAAATGGCTGTAGAAGTTTTATTAATCGATGACGATCCCGATTTGTCCATTATGTTGCGGACGTTACTGCGGGGAAAAGATTTTCAGGTCAAAGCTGTTTTCTCGGGTGAGGAGGGTATCCAATCCTGCCGAGAAGAAGAGCCAGATGTCGTTATCTTAGACCTGCTCATGCCGGAAATGGACGGCTGGGAGGTCTGCGAAAAAATCCGTGAATTCTCTGATGTGCCCATATTAATTCTCTCTGCACTTGGGTCTCCAGCGAGTGTGGCTCGCGCATTGGATGCAGGAGCGGATGATTACTTGATCAAACCCATCCATGCGAGTCTTTTGGCCTCGCGGCTGCGCACACTCGTTCGGCGGACCTTGGTGTTGCAGGGGCAGAAGGTCGCCTAATCTATCTCCTTTGGAATCGCTGGCTGGCAACCGCGTTTCTCTCTCAGAATCACGCAGCGAATGCTGCGTGATTCGATTTTAAAGATGATTGTAGTGTGCTAAAGAGCGGCTTTAACGGCGCCACCATCGAACATGAGCGCGTGCCCGTTGATGAAAGATGCAGCAGGGGATGCCAACCAGGCGATCGTACGGCCGAATTCCGCTTCCGTACCCATTCGTCCCAGGGGGATGGCTTTCGTGACGCGTGCGGCTTCCTGCTCAATGGTTGTGCCGTCTCTCCGGGCGCGATCGGTCATCAAGCTTTCGACGCGCGATGTCAAGGTCCATGCCGGGTTGATGCTGTTTACCCGAATGCCGTCTGGTCCCAATTCGTTGGCCAGTGATTTCATCAGCCCGATGACTGCCATGCGAAGCGAGTTGGATAAAACCAGGCGGTCGACGGGTTGCTTGACGGAATAGGATTGCGTGGCGACAATGCTGCCGGACCCTCGCTCCAGCATGTGGGGTACGACGTCATAGCAAAGGTGAACCGCACTCATGATGGTCAGCCGGAAGGCTGCCTCCCAATCTGCAGGCTGAAGATCGAGGAAATTTCCCGGTGGTGGACCTCCGGCGTTGATTACAAGGATGTCGATCTGGTTGAAGCGTGCCAATGTCGACTCGACCAACGAATCGATTTGATCAGGCTTTGTGAGATCGGTTTGGACGGGGAGAACTTCAGCCCCTGTTTCCTCCCTGATCTCCCGGGCAGTGATGTCTAATTTATCGCTTCGAGCACAAATGGCGATTTTGGCCCCTTCCTGTGCGAGAGCTGTAGCAGCGGCTTTTCCCAGGCCTCTTGAAGCTGCGGTTACCAGGGCGACTTGCCCGCGTAGTCCAAGGTCCATTGTGCCTCCTGTTGGATTGGATCACAATACGGTAAGAACTTCGTCAACGACTTGAAGATCGGGCCGATATCTTGTAATCCAACCTGGAATTTTGGCGAGTACACGTTGTGCATGTCGGGAGTCATTGCTCACAACGACACAGGCAATGACAGTAGAAGTGTGCCGGTCATTGTGATCGATCTCAGCCGTGGATGTGTTAAATTCGCGGTTCAACCGGGTGAGCAGGGGTTTGATTCGTCTGCGTTTGTCTTTCAGTGAGGTGCACCCCGGAAGGTTCAGCTCAATCGTCAATGCGAAAATATGCATAATCTCAGTGTATCTTGGAAGTGATAGCGAGACAAGAAGCAATCAGTTAGGTTATAATTAATTCATGGAGAAGAAAAGGGTCATCTGGATTGTTATCGTCGTGATCGTTCTGATCATTGGTGCAGTGGGCTTTGCGTTAGTCTCTGGTTTTCGAGCGATTACCGCACCGGTGAGTGAACTTCGTGAGGATCTGGGCACGCAAGTTGCCCGCATTCTGAATCCCACGCCAACGATCATCCCCGATCCCGTTACGATCGTGCGCGAAGTACGTTCGTTGGCGCGCCTGGAGACAATCCATTACTCGGTTGAGAAGATCATTGTGGCGGAAACCAGACAGGGACCTTTTGGTTTCCTTTTTGGGGATCGGCTTCTCCTGGTAGCTCATGGGACGGTTATCGCAGGCGTCGATCTGGAAAAGATCGATCTGAACAGTGTCTGGATTGACGATTTGGGCAGCGTTCATATTATCTTGCCCGAATCTGAAGTTTTCGTCGCTACACTCGATAACGAGAAATCATACATCTACGACCGCGAGAAGGGATTTTTTACACGGGGGGATGTGAATCTCGAGACGGCGGCTCGTCAGGCTGCAGAAGACGAAATCCTTCGTGCCGCATTGGAAGAGAACATTCTCGAGCAAGCCTCGATCAACGCTGAAAATTATCTGTATTCGTTTTTACATGCCCTGGGGTTTTCGGATGTGATCTTCTCAGACGAAGCGGAACGTCCCATAATTATCCCAAGCGCAACGCCTACGGTAGAATCGCCAGCTGCGCCCTGATATTTACTTCATTGCGAAATGTCACAAGTGAGATCCGGTAGGGTCGACAAATCGAACGATCTGACATCAGATTCGGCGTATCCATTCCTGCGAGGCGTAGCGCCTTTCGATCAACGATCGGCTAATGCCCTCTTCGTACGACGATAGCCCTCCAGCATTGAATGTCCATCCCAATTCGCGTTCGATACTCTGCGTGAGTGCTTGCGCAGCAGATTCCCATTCTACTTTCGAGTGCAGCACATCCTCGATCGTCGCGGATTGCTTTCGTACGCAACGAACAGCTGCCTGGCGTGCTGCTTCGCTTGGATATGCAAGGACCTGGCAAATTCGCGAAATATCTCCACAGAGGGGTAGGCTGCCGTGCTGCAGCACAGACCCTCGTCGGCGAAGCTGCGCACTCCCCACGATTTTTTTGCCCTGTACAGTGATTTCGTAGGCACTTGGGGATTGAAAACAAATCGGTTCTTGACGCTGCTCTTCGGAAAGCGCTTTATCGCCAGAAACGGTCACGTCCAATCCCAGGATTTCAAGGGCATGGACGAGAGCCCTGCTTATCTTCTTGTAACTGGCCAAAACGCCTCCAGAGAAATCGGGGTGATCGTCCGGGGCGATGAGCGCGTAGGTCAATTCGTCGGTGTGGAGAATCGCCCGACCGCCGGTAGGGCGGCGAACGATATCCCACCCGCGATCGTAAAGCTGAGAATAATCGACATCCTGGCAAGGCTGGGCATAGCCGAGGGATAAACACGGAGGTTGCCAGGCGTACAGCCTTAAAGTACAAGGGGATTTCTGTTCGCATACGGCCTGGAGAATGGCATCATCGACCGCCATGTTCTCGGGGCCAGAGGCAGGTGGGGAACGTAGAAGTCGCCAATTTGTTGCGGCCGTTTGATGCACAGTTAGGATTATACCCACGATGAGACAAGACGTAGGGAATCTTCATGAAAGGGATAAATGTATTCGTAAGATTGTTTGGCGTAAAGTGTGTTGAAAATTGTCTTTGACGTCCCCCCTGTTGTCCCCCCAACGGGGGGACAACAGGGGGTGGCAGTCCACCCCCATACCCCCTGACAAAGCGGCCCGCGGAGTTGATCGTAAATTCGAAGATGATATGGGCCGCGAAAAGATCACACTCATTCGACTCAATGCCTAACTTGATGCATTTACTTGAGCCCGCTCAAAGACGGAGCGAAATGGAGGCCATGGGAGGTAGCAGTTATTATGATTTTCAGGCCGAAGTGGAGAGACTTAGCCGAGGGGGAGTGGGGGACGAGCTATCGTCCCCCACAGCCACCCTTACAGGGGGGCGAACGGGGGGTGAGAGGAGAATAAGGAT
>DAOUEK010000018.1:0-17912 GCA_034430425.1 Anaerolineales bacterium
TGGTTTGCAGCCCTCCCGTATGGAAGAGAACATAGACTATTTACACGAACGAAATTGGGGGTGGGAACTGCTCGCTCAGCAATTCTCAAGGGGACGTAATTGATGTCCGATAACAAGATTCTGATCCGACCCTTGCAAACCTTTGATGATATGAAACGAGCTGAAGCATTACAGCTTCTCGTCTGGCCAGGTAGTGAGATGGAGATTGTGCCCAATCACTTATTGCTAACCATCGCCCAGAGTGGAGGTGTCGTCCTGGGTGCATTCGATGGTGACATGCTCGTGGGGATCGTCATGGGGTTTTTAGGCACCGATTCGATGAGCTCTGGACGTGTGGCAATGGCACGTTTAAAACACTGCTCGCATTTGTTGGGTGTCCATCCGGGTTATCGCAATCGCGGCATTGGCTATCAGCTTAAACTTGCCCAGCGAAAAGCTGTAAAGCGCGACGGAATACGGTTAATTACCTGGACATACGATCCTCTAATGAGTATCAACGCTCAACTCAATATTCGCCAGCTGGCCTCGATCTGCAGATTGTACCTGCGTGATGTTTACGGCAAACTGCGAGATGAATTGAACAAGGGTGTTCCCACCGACCGGTTCCAGGTTGAGTGGTGGATTACGACTTCGCGTGTAGATGCCCGGGTGGACAATCAACGGCTGCCTCTCGATCTGGCGAATTACCTTAATGCAGGAGCGGTAAAACTCAATCCTTGTGTGTTGAACGAGCAAGATTTGTTAATACCAGCGGAAGAATGGTTCACACCAGATGGCAATCTGTTGTTGGTCGAGATCCCCTCAGATTATCTCCATTTGAAGAAACTGGATATCGAGCTGGCACGTGCCTGGCGGCAGCATACGCGTGAAATCTTTGAATATGTCTTCGCCGAGGGATATATAATCACTGATTTTGTATATCTCGAAGGTGAGACAGTCCCTCGATCATATTACGTACTCTCACACGGCGAGAGCCGCCTGGGTTGACGATAATTAATCGAATCGCAATTTTGTCATGTTAATTGGTGAAAATATATCCGTTAGTACGGAGTGCCGAATATCTGATTCAGCCAATCGATCGAAGCCGCGCCCGAGTAAGCGATAATAAGCATTTTCAGCGTTTTTCCAATTATTGCCCAGAAGAGGAAAGTCCGGATGGGCATTCTCAATGCTCCGGCCGCCGCGCCTCCGAGATCGAAAAGCGGATTCGGAATGAAGGCCAGGAGCAAGATTGCCCAACCGCCATATCGTTCGGTCCATTTCTTGATGTGTTGATACGTAGGATTATCCTCGATGATGCCCCGACCGCTGAAGCCAGCCAGGTAGCCCGTGAGCTCGCCGATCGCTGCGCCGCTGCCGGCAGCGATCGCCACTCCGATGGGATTGAAAACCGCGCCCAATGCGAAGGTAAACGCAATCCCGGGCGCCGGCAGGATAACCGTGGCGTTTGCCAGGATCGAAAGCAGGAATATCCCCGGATATCCGTATGTTTGTAATTGTTCGAGTCGATCGCGAAGCGCGATGATTAATAGGGAGATCGCCACGACCCCTAGAAATGCCGATAAGCGAATGAGTGTCAGACGCCATCCGCTTATGCCGGATCGCTCGTTCACGATTCCTTTATTTCGATCGTTTCGATCGTAACGGCAGGCGCGTTGGTGTTGCGTGGATCTCGTTCAGGTATCGATAGTAACACATCGAGCCCATCGCTGACGCGGCCGAAAACGCTGTGTCGATCATCCAGGTGGGGGGTGGCCACGTGGGTGATGAAGAATTGAGAGCCGTTCGTTCCCGGACCCGCGTTTGCCATCGAAAGAATCCCTGGACCATTATGCCGTAAGCTGGGGTGGAATTCATCTTCGAAGCGATATCCAGGGCCTCCCATTCCTGTTCCCGTTGGGTCGCCTCCCTGTACCATAAAATTATGGATCACACGATGGAATATAACGCCGTCATAGAAGCCGTCCTTGGCGAGGAAGACGAAGTTGTTAACCGTCTTGGGTGCTTTGTCGGCATACAGGTCGATAACGATTTCACCAATGTCGGTTTTTATAGTCGCCGAGTAGCCTCTTGTAGCATCGATAATCATCGTGGGTGGAGAGGGGTATTGTTTTTCGGGCATTGTTTGCTCCTTGCGGGAATGGTTTCTTGTGTATCGTTACGTCTCGATGCGGTCAACGAGGCTGCCAGGGAAATGCAAGAGTAATTACTGCCTGGCCAGCAATTCACTAATTCGCGCCACGACCATGTCCATGGCAACGGTGTTGTGCCCGCCTTCAGGAATGATGACATCGGACTGGCGTTTGGATGGTTCGACAAATTCCAGGTGCATGGGACGGACGGTAGTCAGGTATTGCTGAATCACCGAATCAACCGAACGGCCGCGTTCAAGCAAATCACGCTGCAGTCGCCGGATAAAACGAATATCATCGGGAGTATCAACGAAGATTTTCGCATCGAACAAATTGAGCAGGGTTTCATCGGCGAATATCAGGATCCCTTCAACAAGAATCACTCTCTGGGATTCAATATGCAGGGTTTGATCGGTGCGGGTATGAGTCGTAAAATCATAGATTGGGACTTCGACCGTTTCTCCACGTTTCAAGGCCTGGATATGTTCGATGAGCAGTTCGGTTTCTAATGCATCAGGATGGTCGAAATTAATCGATTGGCGTTCTTCAATCGTTAGTCCACCCAATTCCCGGTAATATGAATCGTGCGGCAGAAAGGTGATTTTATCGGCGCCAAGTCGGCGGAGGATCACATTGGCTACGGTGGTTTTTCCCGAACCCGTACCGCCTGCAATTCCGATTACGATGGGAGAGGATTGATCGCTCATGGCCTGATTATACGCGCCGAGTGCTCCAGCGAAAAGTCGCCAGGCTTACAAAATCGCTTTATTTATCCAGAGGAATCAATCATCGGGCTGAAATTTAAAAGAAAGCTTCACTTTCGCCCGGTAGGCAACGATTTCCCCGTCTTCGATTTGCATGTCCAATTCAAGGACCTCGGCGATGCGTAATTCACGCAGGCTCTGTGCGGCTGTCGAAATGGCCGCCTCCGCAGCTTTTTCCCACGATTCAGTGCTCGTACCTACCAATTCGATCATTTTGTAGACACTGTTCCCCATCTGGTTGCCTCCTCCACTGCAATATAGATAAAGAAACGACTCTCCCAGATATCGTAGCAATTCTTGTTGTGCATTACAAGCATATGGGATGACCTTTCACGAGTTGAGTTAGGGCTTGTGCACCGTCCAAAGCACCTAATCAATAAATACGCTGCTCTCAGGGCGTCTCATCGCTTCCTGGAAGGTGTTAGAAGACGATTTTCAGTTAGCAATAGGGTAATTAAACGGATATTTCTTGCTGAGGAACGACCAAATATCAGGAATGGGATGATTGGAATTAGTTTCTTTCTAAATTGAGATTTGAAGCCAGCGGAGGGACTCGAACCCTCGACCCATCGCTTACGAAGCGATTGCTCTGCCATCTGAGCTACGCTGGCGGTGCGAGCGATTATACCAATTGGCGCAATCGCTTGGCAAGGAATTCGCACTGGGGCATAATCCTTCGTATGCGTATTGCGATGCTTTCCTATCACACCTGTCCACTGGCCACCCTCGGGGGCAAGGATACCGGCGGCATGAATGTCTACGTACGCGATCTGACCCGTGAGCTGGGTTATCGCGGCGTGGGTGTTGACGTTTTCACGCGCTCGCAGGACGAACATGTCCCGCACGTGTTACATGACCTGGGGTACGGAAATCGGATTGTGCACATACCGGCAGGTCCTGAGACTATGGTTGATAAAACGAAACTCATCGATCACATTGATGAGTTTGTTGATGGCATTGAAGGATTCGCAAGATTAAAGCAAATCGAATATCAGTTGATCCACAGCCATTATTGGCTCTCCGGACTGGCGGCGATTAAATTACGTGAAGAATGGAAAATACCTTTCATTCAGATGTTTCATACCCTTGCGGTGATGAAGGATCGCGTAGCGCGTTCACCCGATGAGGTTCCCTCGGGTCGGAGAATCGAGGGTGAACGGCGCCTGCTACGTGAGGCTGACCGAGTCATCGTTTCCACGCGGGCAGAATTGGCGCAAATCCAATGGCTCTATCAGGCGGAAACCTCGAATGTTGCAGTAATCCCTCCGGGCGTGGATACCAGCCGTTTTTATCCCATCGATCAAGACGAAGCACGGGAGTTCATTGGTGTTCCTTGCGAACATCGCATGGTGCTCTTCGTAGGGCGGATCGAGCCATTAAAAGGGATCGATACATTGATCGAGGCCGTGGCGCTCATGCGTGGACGGGAATCATTCGGTACGCACCCATTTTGTCTTGTTGTGATTGGGGGTGATCCTGATGTCAGTCGTGCGGAAATGACCACCGAAATGGAACACCTGCAGGAATTATGCGAGACGAAAGGCCTGAGTGATTTGGTGCTCTTTTTAGGTAAACGAGACCAGGACACGCTGCAGTATTATTACTCTGCGGCTGAAGTTGTGGTGGTGCCGTCGCACTACGAATCCTTTGGACTTGTTGCCTTGGAAGCGATGGCCTGCGCAACCCCCGTTGTGGCATCGGAAACCGGAGGACTTGCATATTTAATCCAGGACGGGGAAACCGGTTTTCATGTGCCCTTCGGTGAACCTGAGGCCCTGGCTGAAAAATTACAACTTTTACTTAAAGATGATGAACTGCGGCAGAGACTTGGGCATCAGGCAGCGCAATATGCGCAGGCATACGCCTGGTCCGTAGTCGTTGATCGGATCATCGAAGTTTATGATTCGCTGATTAATAAACAACCCGCATGAGGCAGATGTCGACGACTTCGATGCGCAAGCTGGTTACTCCAAGTCTTCCGGACAGAAGTCGAGTGAATCTGTAACGTTGATAAACAGCCGTCCAAACCGTCGTTCAATTTCACCCGTAGCGATGATACAAGTTCCGCTCTTAATATTATGTTCCGATTCGTAGTCGTAGAATGCAAAAGAGCCCATCTCCTCGGTAAATATCGCGACGAAGGGAAGCTCGCTTGATTCACGCCACCAGCGCTTGATCTCACCGTAAACACACATCGTTTTGCCCAAGTCGGAACTCGCTACTTGATCCCAACGCACGCAGTCACCATAGGCAGTCCCGATATCAGAGGTCGGAGTGTCGCTTGCAATCGGGGGCAGTGTCGCCGCATGGACTGGTTCTGATGTGGGAGCAACGGTCTCGGTTGGCGTGGGTTCTGGTGTGAGCAGAGCTCCGATGAATGTCTTGCCCGGGCCAAGGACGAGCACGATCACTCCCACGGACAACCCGATCACAATTAATAAAGAAATAAGTCCCCGCACCACCGGTGGTACGCTTTTGATGCGCGATTCTTCCGAAGCAATCTCACTCTCGTCAGGAACCAGCTCGGAGATGGGGCGAAGGCCGCTTGTCTCAGAGTCCAGTCTTCGCTTTCGAAGTCCTGGCAGACGGCTGCTCGGGGGCTCAAAAATGGAATGGATGGGTGATGATTCCACCGACTGCGCCCATTCATCATCCGCCGGTTTGGGTTGGGATAATTCCGGCAATTCCGGAGGAAGGATTTCCTCGGAAGCGGGCTCTTCCGGAGGCGCATCTTCAGGATGAGCTTCACGTCGCAGGGAGGCAATTAATGCATCTGGCCCCTTCGGTTCAGGAATCGCCGGCTTTGATTCTGAAGGAATCTCTGGTTGACCGAAGTCTGGAATTCCAGACTCGATTGATGCAAAGAAATCCGGTTCCTGTGAATCTCCGAATCGCTTGCCACACAATGGGCAGTCTTCCAGGCCAATTTCAATCCACTCTGCGCAGTATGGGCATTTTTGCAAAGTGGACATCCAGATGGGTTGCTCAATATCTCGGCGGCAGAATCGGCAGTAGACTGCTTCTTCGCGAATTTCTTCGCCGCAGTGTGGGCATTTGCGCGTCATGAATGATCGCCTCGTTCCATGATTATGCTGCTAATTTTAATCAGCCGTAGAATTTACGCAATGAGTCTTAACTACCATGATTTGGAAGATGAAGCCAATCGCAATTTGTGGGGGAAACGCGCCTTCATCGATCCGAATGTCGTTTAATGAAAAAGCAGGCTGCAAATCGATACTGTCGAGTGGTGTTCGGAATCGGCTGGACAATGTTCGTATGCAACCACGGTTCCCTGCAGGGGCTCCAGGATTTTCATCGCCAGGTAGATCGGCGCAACTCCGCATATGTTGTTGCAATCTTTATTTTGAAAGATGATGTCCAGAAAGGAATCCGCATCACCTTTGCAGATGACATCGATAAGCGACTCGTCTTCATGCTTCAGTCGGGTGTGATCCTGAAAATCGAGTGCTTTTCCTCCAAAGGCCGGTCCAACGTGGGCTAAATCGGCTGCTGCGACAATCAGGGTTCGTTTCTGGGCGCTGAATTCTCGTATGACATCAATGGCACGGATGAGGAATTCATCGTCTTCAATGTTGGCTAGGCCATTCCAGTAGGGCATAAAAGAACCGCACAGAATGGGCAGCATTTCACAAGCTTCCCCTCGACGTATATGGTGCAACCAGATGGCGGCCAATTCGATGGAATGTTCGCTGCGATGGAAGAATTCGCCACGAAAGGCCAATTCCGGTCCGATTGTATCGGCCAGGAGATCAACCAGTTGTATGGGATTTGGTAAAACACCGAAGGGTGTGGCGTAATGTTGGCGTGTCAGGGTGAGGTATCGATCCGGGCCATGATGATCGGTGCCTAAAATTACTACGAGTTCGGCGGAGCGTACTGCCTCTTGAGCCTGTGCCCAACCTTCAGCGTATACGCGCCAGCCACGTTCGTAATCGATATGTGGACTAATCAAGCCGCGTATCTTCGTGTTCACTGGTTTCACATCCCCGATTTGATCGAGGTAGCCATCCAGCGATTTGTGCAAGGCATCGGCTTCTTCGGGATAGGACTTGCCAGCGAGGTTGGCTGGACGGTAGGGCGCACGGCGATAATCTTCGAGCTTTTCTTCCATGATGGCTTTGGATGTGTTGTTATCGAGTAAAAAAGCTTCATTGAGGGATTGGAACAGCTCCTCGATGTCTGTGTGCGTTACATGAAAGTTATATTCACTCGACAGGATTCCTGGCATAGCGTTAATTTCCACGGTGCCATCGAACAAACGCAATGCCGCGGTGAGTTCCTCTGGAATGAGGACAACGCGATCGCTTAACTGCAGTGGATCGCGTAATAAAAGAAACGGCTGGTTGTGATGAACCACCGGATGGATTTCGATATACCGCAAGCGCGGGTAGGTGTACTGTCCGATTTCTTCCATGTCTCCCATGCGGATGTATACCCGAGACTTTCTCCTTCATCAAGTGTATGTTCTCACTTGTCGTAAGGCAACCAAAAGGATCGCGTGAGATGTTTTTCCAACGGGATGCAAGGAAATTCACTGTTTTTCGCACCCTTTTTTATTTTTCGGGTTATTCATATGAGGGTTTGAAAACAAGATTCACCCTTCACATATCAAAAAATCGCGATAAAATGAGCGGTTATTATTTCGCAAGCACATAAAGGGTGGGTTTTGCTGTAAATCGAATTCCACGAAGCAGGAGAGGAGTAGAGAGTATGAGTATCAGTCAGCTTGCAGGATCGATCAAGGAATCTTCCACTCTGGCTTTGAATGAAAAGGCGCGCGTATTGCGATCGAAAGGTGAGCCGGTAATTCATCTCGGTGTTGGGGAGCCGAAAAATCCAGCCCCGATTGCGGCCCTGTTGAGTTCAGCAGCCAAGCTAAACACTGGTGATATAAAATATACACCCACAGACGGCTTACCCTCCTTGAAAAAAGCCATCGCACGTTACATGGAAGATAATTACAACAAGGGAGTGGCCCCGGATAATATCATCGTATCCACCGGCGCGAAACAAAGTCTCTATAACATTCTATACTCGATCATCGATCCGCAGGATGAAGTCATCCTCCTCGCTCCATACTGGGTCAGTTATCCGGAGATGGTAAAGATGGTCCACGGCGTTCCTGTTAAGGTGACGCCCGAAGATGGCATGTTCCATCCCCGTATGGAGGACATCGAACGTCAAGTTACGAGCTACACCAAAGCGATTATCGTCAACAGCCCGTGCAATCCATCAGGTGTCGTGTACTCGCAAGAGTTCATTGCCGAGATCGTCCAGTTCTGCGAGGAGAAAGGGATCTATCTCATCCTCGATGACATCTATCAAAAATTGGTGGAAAATGGCGTGCGACCTGCTAATGCGTACGACTACACCAAGAAAGATCTTGAAAGCAGCAAACTGATTATCGTTAACGGGGTTTCAAAGCTTTATGGAATGACCGGATTTCGGATTGGGTGGGTCGTTGCCCGGCGCAAGTTGGTTGAGACCATGGCGAAAATTCAGAGTCAGATAACATCCAATCCCAGCGTGATCTCACAAGCGGCTGCGGAAGGTGCGCTGCTTGGCGTACAGAGCGTTGTCGAGAACCTGCGCTTGGAAATCCAGAATCATCGCAATGTGATGATCCAGGAATTGGAAGCCTTCAATGGTGTCCGTCTGATCAAGCCGCAAGGGACGTTTTACTGCCTTCCTGATTTCCGTGCCTATGAGACCGATTCGCTTAAGTTGTCCAACTTCCTGTTGGAGAAAGCGCTGGTTGTAACGGTCCCCGGTGTGGATT
Organism: Anaerolineales bacterium; assembly: GCA_034430425.1. Lineage (GTDB taxonomy): Bacteria > Chloroflexota > Anaerolineae > Anaerolineales > E44-bin32 > WVZH01. The sequence continues at coordinate 8,697 of DAOUEK010000018.1, forward strand.
TTGGAATGGAAGGCCACCTGCGGTTGAGTTATGCCGGTTCGATTAAAGATGTGACCGAAGGTATCGAGCGACTGAAGTGGGCCTTGGATCCGAAAGCACCCAACGAGATCTACATCGGAGATCGCAAACTGGAGAGGGATTGGCTATGAACAACATTATGAATATCAAATCACCAGCACAGTCTGAAGCGAAAGTACTGCGCTCTGATTACGGGCTTGAGAATCACGGTCTGACACAACTGGCGAATGTCTATTGGAATCTGCCTGTCGAAGCGTTATATGAGGAATTCATATTCCGCGGCGAAGGGAAAATATCCCATTTGGGACCGATGTTGGTTACATCCGGCAAGCATACTGCACGAGCCGCAAATGACAAATTCGTCGTGCAGGAAGGAACAACAGAAGACAACATCTGGTGGGGTGAGTACAACCGTCCGTACAGCCCGGAGAAGTTCAACGAGCTTCTCTCGCGTCTCCAGGGCTACCTGCAAGGCCGCGATGTGTTCGTGCAGGATTGTTTCGTTGGCGCTGATGAGGAGTACCGCCTGCCGATTCGGGTCATTGCCGAATACGCCTGGCACAGCGTTTTTGCGCGCAATATGTTCATCCTGCCGGAGAACGCCGAAGCATATCGACAGCATATACCGCAGTTTACGGTAATTGCCGTGCCGTCGTTTTTGGCATCTCGTTCGATCGACAGCACGCGAACGGATACCTTTATCACACTCAACTTCGATCAAAAATTGTGCATCATCGGTGGCTCGGCCTACGGCGGCGAGATTAAGAAATCGGTATTCACGTTGATGAATTACCTGCTTCCCTTGCAGGGTGTGATGCCCATGCATTGCTCCGCCAATGTGGACGATGAGGATAATGACGATGTGGCCTTGTTCTTTGGTCTCTCCGGAACGGGCAAGACCACGCTGTCCGCCGACCCGAATCGCCGGTTGATCGGGGACGACGAACATGGTTGGAGCGATCGTGGAATATTCAATTTCGAGGGCGGCTGCTATGCCAAGGTGATCCGACTGTCTCCGACCGCAGAACCCGAAATCTATGCCTGCATGAGTCGTTTTGGTACTATCCTTGAAAACGTGATCGGCGACCCGGTAACACGTTTCATCGATCTCGATGATGATGAAATTACAGAGAACACGCGCGCATCATATCCGCTCGAATACATTGATAATGCTATGCCGGAAAAAAGGGCCGGGCATCCGAATAATATTGTCTTGCTCACTTGCGATGCCTCGGGCGTGATGCCGCCGATCGCTCGCCTCTCCATAGATCAGGCACTCTATCAATTCATTTCTGGGTATACGGCGAAAGTTGGTGGAACTGAGGTCGGCCTGGGTGCGGAACCCAAAATTACATTCAGCACCTGTTTCGGCGCACCTTTTATGGTTCACCATCCATCGTTTTACGCCCAGCTGCTGCGACGAAAGATCGAACATTACAACGTGAACTGCTGGCTGTTGAACACCGGCTGGGTTGGTGGACCGTACGGTGTGGGAAAACGCATCAGCATCAAGTACACGCGGGCGATGCTGACCGCAGCACTGGAAGGTTCGCTGAGCAAAGTGGAATACGCCAAGGATCCGGTTTTTGGCTTCGAGGTGCCCAAGAAGTGTCCGGATGTGCCCTCGGAAGTGTTGGATCCAGCTTCTTCCTGGCCAGGCAAGAAAGCGTATATGAAGAAGTACACGCAGCTGGCTATGCGGTTCGTGGATAACTTCAAACAGTTTGAAGCGGATTGTCCTCCGGCAATCATTAAAGCAGGACCGCAGGTATAATTAATGGCGTTTGTTCTGATTTCTTGAACCTGATTGGTTTTAATCCGGAGTCTATGGTCCGTGGAAAGCAGTCATTCTGCAACGCAGCAGCATCCCTCGCCTGCCAGGCGAAACGAGAAATACACGCGTGCTGTCCGTTTCCTGGTGGTGGGTTTTATCCTTAGTACGATGATGGCGGCCATCATACTCTATCACGTCGTGCGTGATCTGACGGCCAGCTACACGGGCATGGGTCTCGATCCGTTCGAGGCCGTCGGCGGGGACGAGCTTTTTCATACCCCCGAACCTGGCAGCACCCCAACGTTGATTTCAATTCCGGTGGAACCCAACCCATGGGACGGGGTAGAGCGAGTCACCATCTTGATCATGGGCGTGGATTATCGTGACTGGCTCGAGGGGCAGGGCGCACCGCGCAGTGACACGATGATGCTTGTGTCCCTCGATCCGATCACCAATCAGGCCAGCTTGATGTCGATTCCGCGCGACCTTTGGGTGGAAATTCCCGGCTTCGGCTACAACCGGATTAATACTGCCTATCGCTTTGGGGAGAGTGCAAGCCTTCCTGGGGGAGGGCCTGCCTTGGCGATGCAAACCGTCGAGAAATGGATTGGCGTCCCTATCGGATACTACGCGGTCATCGATTTTCACACGTTTGAAGATATGCTCGACGAGATCGGCGGTATCGATGTGGTTGTCGGGGAGAGGATCAAGATTTCAGCCATCGATCGCCATCAACGCTGGCTCGAACCGGGCCCTCAACATCTGGATGGGCCCGATGCACTGGCGTACGCCCGAGTGCGTAAGAATGCCGGCGGCGACTTCGGACGCGCCGACAGGCAGCAGCAGGTGGTCGTGGCAGTGCTTGAACGACTGGTGAGTTTGGATATGCTGCCCAGTTTGATCCAGAAAGCGCCCAGGTTATATCAGGACCTTTCAGAAGGCGTGCGGACCAATCTCTCCCTCGAGCAGATGGTGCAGTTGGCCTGGTCCGCTATCAAGCTGGATTCGGAGGACATTCACCGCGGAGTGATCGGGCCGCCGAAGATGATCGGCTTTTACACTCGTCCGGATGGTGCGCAGGTGCTGCGAGCCGTGCCCGATGCGATTCGGGCATTACGCGACGAGCTGTTTGTGGAGACCAGCGCTTTTGGGCCGTCCCCGGATGGGATGCCCTGAGGCTGATACAGAATTATGACTGAAGAGACCCGTCCTCATCCTGCCAATTCCCAGGACACGCAGGCGCATCGTCCGTCGCTTGATGATACGCAGCCCGTGAATCCGAATCACTCCCAAGCTGTGACCAGGCGGTTATGGCCTTGGATCATTGCTGTGCTGGGCTTCCTCTTTGTCGTTTTGGGTACAGCCGCGACCGCCGGCTATGCCGCCGGTGTAAAGATTCGAGAAGAATCAGGCATTGCCAATGCAGAACAAGTAAGCAAAGAGCAATTCGATGCAGGCGTTGAAGATTTCCTTGCCGGCCGCTATGAACTGGCCAGCCAACGAATCGAATACGTACTCGAATTGGATCCGGATTTTGAAGGTGCGAGTGAAATCCTGGGCATGATCATGATGGAATTGAACCAGCCGACTCCAACGGTAAAACCTCTCAACTCGCCCACACCCTCGGTAACCCCGGATTTGGATTCGATCGAAGGTATTTTCGGCAGCGCACAGGAAGCTTTCAGCCGCGAGGATTGGGACAGCGCCTTGAAATATCTTCTTATTCTGCGCGGAGAGGACCCCGACTATCGGCTGGCCGAAGTGAACCAGATGATGGCGCTCGCACTGCGCGAACGGGGGATGGCAAAATTATATCGTGGCGAATTGGAACAAGGCGTCTACGATCTCAATCTCGCCGAACGGTTCGGACCGCTCGACAGTCAGGCGATCAGCTGGCGCAATTCCGCGGCATTTTTCATGTTCGCCAACAGTTATTTTGGCCTGGATTGGGCGCTGGCCTCGGAATATCTGGGGCAGATCTGCGAAGCGCAAATCTGGGGCGCTTGCTACAAGTATGCTGATGCTGCGAAAGAATATGCCCTCCAATTGGCAAAAGAGGGGGATTTCTGCCTCGCCAGTTATTACCTGAGCGAATCCCTTGCTATTCGGGATGATAACGTATTGGCGCCGACGGCGACGAAAGTCCAGCGCGTTTGTTTGACGGCAACCGTGACGCCGCCAACAGCGACGCCGACTCCAACCGGCAGCGTGACGGCAACGTTTCCCTACGAGTCATCGACGCCGACCGCTACGCTTTCCGGTGCTACGGCAACACCGACGCCGACCGGATCTGCGTCCGCCACGCCGACGGTAACTTCCGGCGCGTCGCCAACGAGCACATCGACCCCGACGGCTACCTCCACGCCTACTTCCACCGCAACAAATACTCTTACTCCGTGAAAATGATCGAACCCCGAAACGATCAGAGCAGGGCGATGTCGCTGCGCATCGTTTTTCGTACCTGGTGGCCGCTGGCGTTTAGCTGGATGCTCATGGCAGTGGAGCTGCCGGTAATGGGTGCGGCGATTGCGCGTCTGCCAAATCCGGAAATCAACCTCGCCGCATGGGGCGGTGTGGTCTATCCGCTGGCATTGATCATCGAAGCGCCAATCATCATGCTGCTTTCCGCATCGACCGCACTGAGTAAAGACCTGGATTCGTACGTGCGTATCCGCAAGTACATGCTCTGGATGGCGGGTGTTTTGAGTTTGTTGCATGTGTTGGTAGCTTTTACTCCGCTCTACGATCTGATAGTAGTGCACTGGATGGGTGTGCCATCTGAAATAGTGGAGCCGGCGAGAATCGGTTTGCGTTTGATGTTGCCCTGGACGGGAGCAATTGCTTACCGGCGTTTCCAGCAAGGCGTGCTCATTCGTTTTGGACACTCCGGTGCGGTGGGCATGGGCACCATCGTTCGCCTGTGTGCCGATCTGTTTGTCATCGTGATGGGGTTGAGTACGGGGCGTTATTCGGGAATCGCACTGGCGGGGATAGCGATGTCATCGGGTGTGCTCAGTGAGGCGCTTTTCGCCGGGCTTCGAATACGGCCTGTTTTACGCGATCAACTCCCTTATGCTCCGTCTGCAGATGAAGCTCTGACCCGGCAGTCTTTCCTCTCTTTCTACGTACCTCTGGCGATGACCTCCTTGCTTTTCTTGTTGATCCAGCCGATCGGAAGTGCGGCCTTGAGCCGTATGCCGCGCGCTTTGGAGTCACTGGCCGCCTGGTCCGTGGTGTCGGGGCTTGTGTTTCTGCTGCGCAGTCCGGGTGTGGCGTACAACGAGGTGGCCGTTGCGCTTTTGGATAAGCCTGGATCGGAGCGCGATCTCGTTCGTTTTGCGCTGCGATTGATGGGCGTCATGACCATAATGCTGCTGCTGATTGTCGCCACGCCGGCTGCGAAATTCTGGTTCGAAAAGCTTACTTCCCTCGAGGCGGAATTAGCGGATATGGCGGTTACCGCTTTGTGGTTCACACTGCCCTTGCCGGCGATCAGCGTACTGATCAGCTGGTTTCAAGGCGTGCTGCTCAACGCACGGCGAACGCGCGCTGTGACCGAATCCGTGCTTGTTGGCTTGATCCTGATCTCGATTGTGTTGGTGAGCGGTGTGATCTGGGGGCAGGTCGTCGGTCTTTACGTCGGATGGCTGGCGTTCAGCCTGGGCATGACGGGGCAGGTGATCTGGCTCTGGTGGCGCAGCCGTAGAATGCTTGCAGCTTTACTCACGGCAGATTCTCTATCGTAATCCCGCTTTGATGTTGGAGACTCCTTTTGCGTGCCGGCCCGGGAAGGGCTGCGCATAGCCATATATAGCCTTATGCGCAAACCGATGATCAAGATCTATTATTGGGATGTAAACAGGGCGCAGCGGACTTTCCCGATGCGCCCTGTTTGGTAGTGGATGCGAATGCAATCAGTGGATTTGCTCGTTATTTTTCAACAGATACGACCGCACCCAGCGTGTTGACCTTCAAGGTCCAGCTGCTGCCGATCTCATAGCGTTCGAATTCCGATTCGCTTTCCGTTGTGTACGTGTAGCGCTTGTCGTCGGCGATGAAGACAACTTTGTACGTTTCGCTGCCTTCGCCTTCCTGTTGGCCTGCGAGAAGGGAAACGGTTGGCCAGTAGGGATTGATATCTGAGCCGGTCGCTGTGATCGTGTCCACCTCAACCCAATCCAGAACGGTGTAACTGCAGTATTCTTCGTAGACTTCATAAGCGCAGTCCTGCACCACTTCGCCAATACCGCTGCCTGTATCCACCGTGTAGGGTTCACCGCATACTTCCACTGCGCCGGATACCGGTTCATCATAGGTGTTATATAGCTCGAGGCTGCAGTTTCCAATCTCGGCATCAGCCGGGATTTTGTCGTAGAAGTCTTCGAACTCGACTTCGCCAAGCGCCAGGATGGGAACGCTGCGCGTCCAGGAGACGTCCTGGACCTGCCCGACCAGGGCTTTCGTTTTGGTGAACAGCATGATCAAACCAATACAAGCCGCAAGACAGAAGAGGGCAATTCCGATGCCCACGCTGCGCGAGAGAGGTTTACTCTCGGTTTTGGGTTTGTCGTCCTTGCTGGCGCGTGTATCCGCCAGGCTGGCGCCGCAGGACTTGCACTCACGTGCGCTGGCGGGATTCTCGCTGCTGCAAGAAGGGCAGCGGATCGTTCCTGCCGGACCGCCGCGGTGGGCGCCGAGGACCTTGCCGGCTTTACGAACGGCCGCATCAGACAGGTCGCCGCCGCAGCCGCCGCAGAACTTGGCGTCAGCACGGTTGCGCGCGTTGCAGTAGGGGCAGTGCCGGTCCGGCCCGGCTTTGGCGCGGGCGATTTTATCGGCATCCGTCAGGAATTTCTCTTCCAGCGGCTGTTCGAATTCGACGTTTTCGGGCATCGGGCCGCCGCAGCCGTTGCAGAATTCTTGCGTGCCCAGGTTGCGCGTTTCACAGCGCGGGCAGGTCCATTCCAGTTCAACGTAACCGAGGCGCTTCTTGGTCATCAGCTGTCTCCTTGTTTTTGGTTGCTGTGTAGCATACATCTACAGCCGGGTTTTTGCCAATCGCCCGCTGGTAACGAGGCGTTAAGTGAAGATGGCGTATAGAGAGATGAAGCTTTTTTAGATATATGAATTATGTTTCTCTTTCTCTAATCAGGAGAGAAAAGCGTGAGGGTGATCTTACAAATCCCCTCAGCTCTATCCTCTCCCCTCAGGGGAGAGAAAGGTAAAATGATCCTGAGCGGAACGAGCTGCGCAGCAGCAAGTGCCTCATATAATCATCCTGAGCGGAGTTCGCTGCTGTGCAGCGAATGAAGTCGAAGGACGATCACGGAGCGAACGTGGCAAATAACTCTGCTGCGAACTGCAAGACCATATCATCCAGGCGATTCCCGGCCCCGCCGGGGAACATCGGCGGCAGGGGGGAGAGTGCGAAGATTTGATTCTCTGCGAAAGCGTCGAGCCGTGCCCAGGGCGGATCGCCGTTCACGGCGGCGTTGACCATCACCACGCCATGCTCGGGGGTGTCCTGGGAATGGTCGTTCTCGAACTGGATACGCTGATAGGGGATATGCACGCTGGCGATGAACGTCTCGGCCTCGCGCTCGGCCCAGAACTCGTCATCCTCGCAGGGCGCCATGCCGGTGGTCGATCCGATGCCGGGTACGTCGGCGGAGCAATCGTGGGTCGTGTAGACGCGGTTGGCGGGGCCTTCCCAGTCGATGAAGAAAACGATGGGCAGATCGGGGTAGCGGGCAAGTGTCCCCGAGGCAAGGGTCACGCCGAAGGAGTAGGAAACCAGGCCGATGCGATGGGGATCGACCTCGGGCTGCGCCGCCACGGTGCGTACGATCTCGGCCAGCCCGTCCTGGCCCACGTGTCCGTTCAAATCCTCCTCACCCTCGCTGGAGCCGCGGCCTTCGGGATCGAAAATCACGATCGTGTATCCCTGATCGGCCATGCCCTGCGCCGACCGGCCGATTCCGGTGAAATCCGAGCTGTCCCCGATTCCACCGGGGACGAGGATCAGCGTCGGCAGCGGGATGCCGTCCCAATCCGCCGGGGTGAGGATATACACGGCGAGTTGGGAGCCGCTGGTGGGATTCTCGACCCAGCGTACGTCGTCCCGTGCGGGCGGACCGGCTTCGTCCCCGCAGTCCTGCGGGCAGTTGGCCGCTGTCTCCGGCCCGCCGCAGACTCCGTCGCCGCAGCGTTTTTCCGCCGCGGGTTCGGGGAGGGATTCGGTTGGGCGTTCCGGCGTGGGGAGTTCTGCGGTTGGCTGGATTTCCATGCCGGGAAACGAGCAGCCGCTCAGCATGCATAGTACGAGAAGTAGGGGCAGACATCTCTTCATCGCCGTACCTCGATTGCGAATGACGGAATCCTACAACGGATGGGCGAGGGGAGAAAGCCTGCGTTCGCCGCTTCAAGGCTCACTCCGCTTAGGATGATGGATGGAACCTGTTGGCGCCGGATATGGTTCCGGTCAGCGGATATTCATCCGTTGATTTTGGGAAGCAAGGACGAGAAGATTTCGATTAATGTTCTTATTTCAATGGGCAAATTCATTACAGCAATTAGCAGATTTAAAGCTGCCTAATACCGGTTGCGGATACACATCCGCAACCAACAGCGAAAAATCATTATGAGCGGAGTATAGCGAAGTCGAAGGATGGGCAATAATAAAACTAAGCGCTAGATGATGTTATAATCCCCACGATCCGCCCCCGTAGCTCAATGGATAGAGCGCCTGACTTCGAATCAGTAGGTTGGGAGTTCGAGTCTCTCCGGGGGCGCCTGGAAACCGGGATGGCTTTCGCCGTCCCGGGCTTTTTTTGTATTTCTTAGGGGAAAAGGATCTCAGCTGCTTCTTCGGTGGTCAGCCAGGGCATTTGACTCCGGTCCATAATTGAAATGTGTGTAATTAGTATATTCTTGAAACAGCCGGCATACAAACAAGGGGTTATTAAAATGGTCGATAAAAATGATCCAACTGCTGGATTATCTTTCCAGGATAGGTTTGAAGCGTACTTAAAACTCGCTGACTTTTATATCGCCCGTTTCGATGGACGTCGAGAATATGAATGGAAGGTAACACTAGGTTTTTGGGCAGCAATATTAGGCAGTGCTGCAACATTCCGTGAACTTGCAGGTGAATTAGAATTGGGGGATTTACTTTACATAGCCATTGCGATCTTTTTCGCCCACTGGCTATGGCTTTGGTCAGTTTGGCGTGCCCATAGATTTGACAAAAATGTTGCCTTCGCATTTAGTAGAGAGGCTGCCAAACTCCTTAATGCTGAACCGGAAGAATTTAAAAGGATTGATCCGTTCTGTTTACCGCCGGCTATGGTGTTTCAGCTATTCACCACTGCGTTGATACTGATCATAGTCATCATATACTTCACGCAATCGATTGGATCGTCATG
>DAOUEK010000019.1:0-67604 GCA_034430425.1 Anaerolineales bacterium
GATCGATCCTTTACGGGAACCAATGGAATTGCGCACGCATTTGGGGAGTAAACCTGAGCGAGTTACTTTCATCCGCACGGAGGAAGGTTACGATCTTACGACGGAATTGAGTCCGCAATTGGTGATTGAAACGCCGATTCTGTTCTCGGCGATGTCGTATGGCTCGATCAGTTACAACGCCTGTTTAGCGTTGGCAGCAGCGGCACAAACGGTCGGTACGTTTTACAACACCGGTGAGGGCGGACTGCATAAAGATTTTTACCCGTATGGCGAAAACACGATCGCCCAGGTCGCCTCCGGTCGCTTTGGTGTCCACGCCGAATATCTGGATGTTGCCGCGGCGATCGAAATCAAGATCGGTCAGGGTGCCAAGCCGGGAATCGGCGGTCATCTGCCGGGGGAAAAAGTAAGTGAGGAAATCTCCCAGACGCGCATGATTCCGGTCGGAACGGACGCGATCTCGCCCGCGCCTCATCATGATATATACTCCATCGAGGATCTACGCCAGCTGATATTTGCATTGAAAGAAGCCACTGGCTATCGCAAACCGGTGAGTGTAAAAATCGCTGCGGTTCATAATGTGGCGCCGATTGCCAGCGGGATCATTCGCGCCGGGGCGGATATTGTGGCCATCGATGGTTTGCGCGGTGGAACAGGCGCGGCGCCCACCATGATCCGGGATCATGTGGGGATTCCCATTGAATTGGCCATTGCCGCTGTCGATCGAAGGCTGCGGGAAGAGGGAATTCGCCACCACGCTTCGATCATCGCCGGTGGAGGATTTCGCAACAGCGCCGATATCGTCAAGGCGATTGCCCTCGGCGCGGATGCGGTCTATATCGCCACGTCTGCACTTGTGGCGATGGGCTGCCATCTCTGTCAGAAGTGTTACACGGGCAAGTGCAACTGGGGCATTGCCACCCAGGATCCGTATCTCACCAGGCGGCTCAATCCTAACATCGCCCAGAGACGGCTGGTTAACCTGTTGCGTGGCTGGTCGCTGGAAATCAAAGAGATGCTGGGCGGCATGGGCATCAACGCCATCGAGAGCCTGCGTGGGAATCGCGAACACCTGCGTGGTGTCGGTATGACCCAAAACGAGTTAGATATCCTGGGTATCAAAGCGGCAGGAGAAGCATGGTAACAGAGATGTTGAGGAGACAGGCATGAAGCGAATATACATCCACGAGGAGTACTGCATAGGATGCCGGTTGTGTGAAATTCACTGCCTCGTGCGCCATTCAGAATCGAAGAAAATCGTGAAAGCGTTTAAGGAAGAATTCCCGCGTGCCATGTCCATGCTTGTATTTGAAGAACAAGGATATCTTTCCTTTGCCCTGCAATGCCGGCATTGTGAAGAAGCGCCATGTGTGCAGGCTTGTATAACCGGCGCCATGCATCGTGATCCAGAAACAAATGCCGTTCTATGCGACCAGGAAAAATGTGTGGGCTGCTGGATGTGTATCATGGTCTGTCCCTTTGGGGTGATCAAACGCGATATGGAAATGAAGCAAGTGGCTTCGAAATGTGACCTGTGTCAGGGAGAGGAAGTCCCGGTCTGCGTTCAGAATTGTCCCAACGAAGCAATCACCTTTGAAGAAAGGTAAACGCATGAAATATGCCATTATTGGAAATTCCGCTGCAGCCATCGGAGCTGTCGAAGCCATTCGCTCACAAGACGATTCAGGCGAGATCGTGATCATCTCCAGGGAGCCATATCGGGCGTATTCACGACCGCTGATCACGTATTTGCTTGCAGGCCATTTCGATGAAGAGCGCATGTATTATCGTGATGCGGATTTCTACGAACGCATGGGTGTCCGTCCGCTGCTTGGGAAAAAGGTATCTGCGTTGGATGTCGATGAACGGCAGATTAAGCTGGAGGAGGGGGAACAACTCGATTTCGAAAAACTACTTATCGCCGTGGGCGGGTCTCCCATCATCCCGCAAGTCGATGGTGCACATTTGAAGGGTGTTTTTAGCATGATGGAATGGAACGATGCCAACTCGATAAAACAGCATCTTGAGACCTACCCGGTTTCACGTGCTGTGGTTATTGGCGGTGGATTGATCGGTCTCAAGGCGGCCGAGGCGTTGAATAAACTCGGCCTTGAGGTAACGGTTATCGAACTTATGGATCGCATCATGAGCGCCAATTTCGACGAAAAAGCCTCGGAAATCGTCCAACGCAGGTTAATACAAAAAGGAATTGCTTTGGTTACCCAAAACACCGTCGAGCGTATCTTGCAGTATAAGAATCGGATCGGCGGTGTTGTGCTTAAGGATCATCGCCGCATCGATTGCCAGATGGTGATATTTGGAATTGGCGTTCATCCGAATATTTCATTGGTGGAGGACACTCCCATCGAATACGGCAAAGGTATCCAGGTTAATGAGCACATGCAGACCACGGTGAAGGATGTCTACGCTGCCGGAGATGTCGTCGAAGTGCGAGATGTTCTACTTAATAAGGTGCGGCCGATGGCCATTTGGCCGAATGCGTACAAGCAAGGTTGGGTTGCAGGCTGCAATATGGCGGGAAGCTGTAAATCCTACCCGGGTAGTTTTGCCATGAATTCCATCGAGCTGTTCGATGTTCCCACGATATCTGTTGGTATTCTTCAAACCGGCGAGAATGGTTTCGAAGTGCTCAAGCATTTCGATCGCAAACGAGATGCCTATAAGAAAATTGTGCTGCGGGACGGTGTCATCGTCGGCGCAATCCTGGTTCGTGACATCGACCGCGCAGGTATTTACACCGGATTGATCCGGGAGCAAATCGATGTGAGTGGTTTCAGGGATGTACTCTTAAGTGAGGATTTTGGATTGATTTCCCTGCCCAAGGAATATCGCAAACATCTTGTGGAGGGCGAAGGGGTGTATCTATGAAGATTAACGCAAAGGGCGTCCATTATCGAGAACTCAATCAAAAAATCCGCCAGGCGGTTGAAGCGGGAGAGCAGAATATTCGCCTGGATGCGGTTAATGGTCAGCGGTATATCGGTGGCGGTTTGAAAAGCCGGGTCCATATCGCCATCAACGGCGTTCCCGGAAATGCGCTGGCTTCTTTTATGGATGGCCCAACGATCGAAGTGAGTGATAATGCACAAGATGGCGTGGGCAACACGATGAACGCCGGAAAGGTTATCGTCAACGGGGATGCGGGTGACATCCTGGGATATGCCATGCGCGGCGGGAAGCTCTTCGTGCGCGGAAATGTGGGTTACCGGGTGGGAATCCACATGAAATCTTACCAGGATAAACAACCGGTGATCGTGATCGGCGGCGGCGCGGGGGATTTCCTGGGCGAATACATGGCAGGAGGCCTGATCATCGTGTTATGTCTCGACCAGACAAATGGTCGCTCTTGTGTGGGCAATTACGTTGGCACCGGTATGCACGCCGGGACGATCTATATTCGCGGGGAAGTGCAGGATTACCAGGTGGGCAAGGAAGTTGGCATTCGTGAGTCAACAGATGACGACATGGCGACGCTCGAAGTGAACCTGCGTGAGTACTGTAAAGATGTGGGCTTGAGTGTGAAGAATCTTCTTAAGGATCGCTACACCAAACTAATCCCGTATTCATCGCGGCCCTACGGGAATTTGTATGCCTACTGAGATCGTTTCGCTTCAACGTTACTCGTTCGGTTCGGCATTTTGATTTGATGCTGCTCCATCCTTCCGGATCACTGTGATGGAAGCACCATCGTTAATCCTGGTGAAAACGAGTGGATCTTCTTCGATCATGCCAAAGGGATTGACGTTGGAATACGCCTTTGGGGTTTGGTCCTCACTAACGGGTGTGGGGCCGAAAAAGATGCAGAATGCGTTCCCTGAAGGCCAGTACCCCAGTTCACCGATCTGCATCACTTGGCGGGCGTCGTCGGACTCCGGAATGACGACGGGAATATCGAAATAAATCTCATCTCCCCAGCGGTGGACAATTCCATCCAGTGGAAGCGCTTCCCAGATCGCATTGGCAGTTTCATTGTCGAACAAACGCGCAAGCGCCGATATTTCACCTGCGCGGATTCGTATATGCTTGTCCATTAATTCTCTCTCCTGTCAGTCAGATTGGCTCACAGGCGAGTTTCCCGTCTCCTGAGATCAATCATTACTTCCTAAAAACCGGAATCCCGCTGAGATTTCATGCCGATCTTCGAAACGCATCAGGTGTCCAGGGCAGCGGCAATCCGAGGCGCCGAAGCCGGGGATGTGGATACTGCCGATCGCGGCAAGCCTGGCGGCCCATGGACACTCCATAGGTTGTGTCCCGGGTTTCCACCACACTTCAATTATATTGCCCACCACAAGGAGTCTATCCACGTGCCAATGCGCTGGTTTCGCTTTGGTATAGCGGAGATGACGCTGGACTCTTGCCCGGATCCCGCCTGAACCCAGTGCGCTGCCAGTGTAGATATAGAATCCGGGGGAGAACTGCTGCTGACCCAGGCGGCCGATCGTCAGTTGGCATGGTTTTTTGAATTGAATAACGAGTGCGTAAGAGCCTTTTATTGCACTCGTCGAGTCTTTCATCCAGTTGGGATTCCCATCCTTCGTACGGATGTCGGTAATTGGAGATCTGGAAAGCGAAGGACTATTTTCCATGTTGATTGGATCAATCGACGAACAATCAATGCTCGAATTTGACATGCTTTTCGCTGCCGCAAGTTCCCTTGGCATATCATGAATTGGAATAGGTAAGACACTGCGGTAGTTGACATCGCGCAGTATAACACCTCGATACAGGGGATGAAAATAGCTCAACCGCTTCCTTCGGGCTTTTTCTAATGCGCGTATTTGCACATTCTCACGTTATTTCGTTCGGAATGTGATTAAGGCTGCTGAGTAGGTTCCTGGGCGTTGAGGATTGAATTTCGACTTCATCTTCGTTTCTTGTATTGGGAGATATTTCCCCTTTGAAAAAGGGGGCAGTCAATGGTTCAATAATGATCCAGGGATTCATATTATTCGACCGGATTCGATCTGGCCTGCCTGCGCCGGCAGGACTTCTCGATCGACAGTAAAAATCAGATAGGTAATTCGCGTGGATACTGGTCTGACCAGATCACAGCATCATCTTTACTTTATAACGGGCATCGGATTGAGTGTTATATTCTCATTCGTCGTTGTCATCTCGTTTTATCCCGTTTTTGCATACGCTGTTCCGCAGCCGCTTGACGCATCATCCGTTTCAGAAACCTATATCCGTCCCACTGAATCCATGGAAGAAATCGAATTCGTTGTTTTCGCCACGCCAGATCCACCAGCGGGCAAATTGTCTTCCGTTGTCTTTGATACTGAAGACGAGTTTACCGAGGATCTGGATTCAGTGCATTTGGTCTTTGGCGGCGATGTAAACGAGGGTCGTTGGGGGGATAATCCGGATTGGCATCTCTCCCTGGTCGATTCCTTTGTAAACCTGCTGCCGCTATTCCGCGATACAGATCTTGTGCTCTTCAATGCTGAAGGTAGTTTGTGCGACCCGTTGAATGGCGGAGTTATGCTGGAACCTCGTGGAAGCAATATTCTTTGGGTAACACCTGCGTCCTTGATCGATCTTCAATACGAAATCGATGATACGAAGTTGGTCATTAATCAGGCCAATAATCATACGATGAATCTGGGCGAACAATGTATGCAACAAGGGAACGCACGGCTCTCAGAGGCAGGGATTGGTGTTCTCGGTGTTGGTGAGGATTTGGCTGCTGCACGAGAGCCGTATATTGTGGAGATCAACGGAACTGCGATCGGGATCCTGGCGTACGCCGACACGGACGTAATTATCGATGCGTGGGTTGCGAATTCGGAACACTCAGGAATCGTGCCCATGGATCCGCAAATCCTTGAAGAAGACATGCGAGCATTGAGAACGGAAGTTGATTTCCTCATCGTCACATTTCATAGCGGGAAGGAATATGAACGGGGTGTCACACAGAATCAAGTCGAGTTTGCACTGGAGGCGGTTCAACAAGGTGCCGATCTGGTTATCGGGCATGGATCTCACGTCCCACAAGGAGTTATCAAGGTCGACAACACACCCATCTACTTCGGCCTGGGGAACGGGATGATGGACCAGTGCTTTCCAGAAGATTATGCATTCTATTCCAATGATGTGCGTAAAAATGTGTGGTTGGAAGTCGAGATAAAGAAATCGGAATTGATTTCCACCCAGCCTCACGTATATTATTCCGCGAAGTGTTTGGTTCCCAATGTTGCTCCTCCCTTGATCAGCGCTGAAGTTATACATGCTTTTGAAAATATCGTTTTCATGGATAATCTGTCTATCCTTTCTTATCTCGACATCGATGGTGTTGTGAAAGATGTGTTCCTCGACAGTACGGTAGATTAATCCTTCCACTGTCGAATGCGTGTTTCGTCATCTCCACCTTCGTTACCCTTTAGCAGTTTTGCAGCGAAATATTTTATTCAACGTGAAAATAGTTCACGATAGGTGCGATCCTTATCACGATCATGGGGCGCATCTTTTCCGCTTTATCTCGTGTGAAGAGGGATAATTACGGATGGATATGGATAATGGTATTCACTGCGCAG
Organism: Anaerolineales bacterium; assembly: GCA_034430425.1. GTDB lineage: Bacteria > Chloroflexota > Anaerolineae > Anaerolineales > E44-bin32 > WVZH01. The sequence continues at coordinate 6,558 of DAOUEK010000019.1, forward strand.
TGAAAGCGGAGCCCGATGCTGCGATATAATTCCTCGGGTTGCGCGGTTCCACGTATAATCAACGAGGTTTAAACGAATGAGAATGCATGAAGGTGGATGGCGGTCTTACATCCGCTATGATGAGGATCAAGATCGACCAGATGTCAGTCGCGCGCTGTTGCGTCGAGTGGCTGAATTCGCTTCTCCGTATTGGAAGAGTGTCGCCATCGTTCTGGCCACCATGCTGGTCATCTCCCTGCTCGCCCTTATTCCCCCACTGCTTATCCGGGATTTAATCGATCAAGCCATTCCACAAAACGATCATACGCGCCTAAACATGCTGGCATTGGGCATGGTCGTCGTTCCCCTGGTGAGTGGGTTGCTCGGGGTGGTCCAGCGGTATATATCCGCGCGGATCGGGGAAGGTATTATTTTCGACCTCCGCCGGTCCGTATATGCCCATTTACAGCGCATGAGTTTGCGGTTTTATACGAACACGCAGGTGGGAGAGATGATGTCCCGCCTGAATAACGATGTGATTGGCGCACAGCGTGCAGTTACAGGAACACTGATTACGATCGTCAGCAATATTTTCTCATTGATCGCTACGATGGTCCTGATGTTTTCACTCGAGTGGCGCCTGACCTTGTTGGGCATCGCCATTCTCCCGTTATTTGTTTTACCCGCTCGCAGGGTTGGAAAAGTATTACGAAAGATTGCGCGGGAATCGATGGATCTCAACGCCAGCATGAATGCGCTGATGAACGAAACCCTGAATATAAGTGGCGCGTTGTTGGTAAAGATATTTGGACGCCACAAATTCGAGACGAAGCGATTTAGCGAGCGAGCGGCTGATGTCCGCGACATCGGCGTGCGCCAGGCTGTGATCGGCCGCTGGTTTAATCTGGCACTTAGTCTATCGAGCGCGCTCGGGACGGCTTTGGTTTTTTGGATGGGAGGGCATCTGGTGTTACAAGGTGCCTTCACCATCGGAACGATCGTTGCCTTTGGTGCATATTTAAGTGACCTCTATGGTCCACTTATGGCCATGACCAACGCGCGGGTTGAGTTTGCGACGTCGATGGTAAGTTTCGAAAGGGTCTTTGAGGTCATTGACTTGCCGATTGAAATCCAGGATCGTGCCAATGCGTTTGTCCTGCAGAAATCGGAAGGTCATATTCGTTTTGAAAATGTCAGTTTCAGTTATCGAGAGGCTCGAGATGGGATCGTTGGTTTGGAAGATGTGCGACGCTTCCGCTGGGGAGGGTATGCTACCTATGTAATTCCGGAAATTCCCGCTGAAGACAAGCTTGCTACCTTACCCGAAGGTGAGGATGAAATTCGTTATGCGCTGCGAGAGGTTAATTTTGAGGTTAATCCAGGCGAGGTGGCTGCGCTTGTCGGTCCGAGCGGTGCCGGAAAAACGACAATCACTTACTTGATTCCCAGGTTGTACGATCCAACGCAGGGACGGGTTCTCCTCGACGGCCATGATTTAAGAGACGTGGCGATTGATTCACTGGCTGAAAGTATCGGCATGGTCACACAGGAAACCTACCTGTTCCACACGACTCTGGCGGATAACCTGCGATACGCCAAAACCGACGCGAGCCAGGCGGAGCTTGAGATTGCTTGTCGGGCAGCGAATATCCACGATTTCATTCAATCCCTGCCTCATGGCTACGATACACTTGTAGGGGAGCGCGGATACCGCCTTTCGGGTGGTGAAAAACAACGCGTGGCCATAGCGCGTGTTTTGTTGAAAGATCCCCGAGTGTTGATTCTGGATGAGGCAACCAGTCATCTCGATTCACAATCCGAAGCGCTTATTCAGCAGGCGATGGAACTCGTCATGCAGGGTAGAACATCTTTTGTGATCGCCCATCGACTCAGCACGGTCGTCGGCGCGGATCAGATTCTGGTTCTGGATCGAGGAAGACTGGTTGAGCGTGGGTGTCATGATGAACTGCTCTCGATGGGTGGGATGTATGCTCAGTTGTATGAGACACAATTCAGGGTCGAGCTGTAATGATCGGGGGACTGCCGTACGCATTGTCGCGACAATCCCCGGTGATTTTTCGCTGTATTGAATACCATACAAAGCTTTGTCTACTGCGTTTACCTCAGATCGTGTAAAATCATGCAACCCCAAGGGCAACTCTACGTATAGGAAGTAGAAACGGGCGCAGATAAAGAGAAGGGTATGCCGGATCGTACACAGGAACAGGAATGGATCGGTCTTGCTGTGCAAGGCGATGATGATGCGTTCGCACGTTTGGTCGAAGCGTACCAGGCGCCTGTTTACAACCTTTGTTACCGGATGTTGGGTGATGGAGCGGAGGCAGAAGATGCTGCGCAGGAATCCTTCCTAAAAGCCTATCAAGGCATCGGCAGCTACGATACCAAACGATCGTTTACGACCTGGCTGCTTTCCATCGCTTCCCATCATTGTATCGACCGTCTGCGGAAGAGGCGAATCCTGACCATGTCTTTTGAAGATCTGCTCCCAGGCCAGGAAAAACCTGACAGCAAGCCCGGCCCGGAAGCCATGCTTACCCGATCCGAAACCGAGGCCTCGATCCGTGTACTTCTAGAACAATTGGGTGACAAAGACAGAGCAGCGATTGTATTGCGTTATTGGTATGAAATGTCATATGAGGAGATTTCGCATACACTCTCCCTCAGCGTATCGGCCGTGAAAAGTCGATTACACAGAGCTCGACGCGAGGTGGCGAAGCAATGGATGGATCAGGAAGCCAGTATATTTGCAAGGCGAGGTAGACATGATGAAGCATCAGCCCTTTGAAAAATGGTTGTTCGAGCAAGAGGCGCTCTCTGAAGATGAGGCGCAATTGCTGCAAGACCATCTTGCATCTTGTCCACAATGCGCCGCGGCTGCAAACGCACTGCGTGCTGTAGAAGAGCGATTCTGCACCGCTGCTGCGATTTCACCCCAGCCGGGTTTCACCAATCGTTGGCGTGCGCGCCTGGCGCGGAAGCGTAAGATCGAACGTCAAAGAGAGAACACATCCACCATTGCCACGTTTTCTATCGGCCTCGTACTCTTGCTGCTGGTTGTTGGTGCTCGTCTGTTGCCATTGCTTCAATTGGTGGCACCACAGTTTATCGCCTGGTTTGAGAGTGTTTCCGACACAATCGTGCATTTGAGTCTGGCTGGCGAAGTTTTGTTTACGATCCTTGGGAGTGCGATCGCCAGTATACCGTTAGGACTTCGGATCGCTATCCCCTTGGCGTTGTTCTTAATGTTTGCTTTATGGTTCACTTCGATATACCGTCTTGGCATTTTACCAGTTCGCAGGAGGTTGTAAGATGAAACGTTTTTCCGCAGTTGTGGGTTTGATCGTTCTACTGACTTTTGCTGTTCCGACACCCGCAGTTGCCAGTGAGTCTTCGGATGGCCGAGTTGTACTTGGAGGCACCTATCGTCTCGAAAGTGGAGATGTCCTCGACGGAGACCTGGCCATCATCGGTGGCGCTGCACATCTGGAGGAGGAGTCGCGAGTTACGGGTTCTGTCCTCGTGCTTGGCGGCAATCTTGATGTTTACGGCCAGATCGATGGCGATGTGATCATCGTCGGTGGGAATACCAATCTTGGCCCGGCCGCTTTGATCCGAGGGGATGTGGCCACATTGGGTGGAAACCTAAATGCCGATGATGCTCAAATCGAAGGCGAATTGATCAGTGGTTCTGATTTTGTAATTCCTTTCGATTTTGAAAATTTCGAGTTTACCTTCGATCAGTTGCCCGCGTTCGCTGTACCGAACATTGGCATGAGTGTTGAAACCCGGGTATTGTCGTACCTTTTCATGAGTTTCCTGATGACGGCGATCGCTGTGATCGTGGTGGTGTTCTGGCCAAAGAATGTTCGTACGACCGCCGCAGTCTTGGCCAAACAGCCCGTCGCTTCCGGGGGAATGGGATTGCTAACCCTTTTCGTTGTTATGCCTGTTTTGACATTGCTAATCATCACCATATGTCTGATACCGGTTTCCCTTTTTGGTTTCTTGATTTTTGGATTGGCGTGTGTATTTGGTGTGGTCGGACTGGGTTACCTGGTTGGAGAACGCCTTGAAAAAGCGTTGAATCAGGATTTCCAACCGGTCTTGTCTGCGGGATTGGGCACGCTCGTGCTCAATCTGGTCGTTGGTGGTATTGTCTTCGTACCATGCGTCGGTTTTCTCTTCTCGTTGCTGGTGGGCGCTTTCGGTCTGGGTGCGGTCTTGCTGACCCGTTTTGGGACACGAACTTACCCGTACGTCGAATCCGAATTCAGTGCGCCGAGTGTAGTGGAAGCAGCAGGATCTGTTCCTGCACAAGCCTCAGGGGAATCTGAGGAAATGAAGGCTGAGTAATCTACACGCTTCTGGTACCGAAGCGTGCATGTGATCGACTCGAGATTGGATCTTCCATAAGACTGTCCGTTCAACGGACGAAAACCACAAAGGAGTGATTTCGGATCACTCCTTTGTGATTCCCGATTGTTTTTTGTACACAAGGTTTCCTCGATGTGAAAGTAAGACAGTGAACCTTAAAAACTTTCAAAATTTAATGTAGCGGACTAGCGCGAGACTTGGAGGATGCGCTATAATGCCTCGCATCCTCAAGGACTCAGGTTGCTGATGTCATTTGTACACTTGCACGTTCATTCTGAGTATTCCTTGCTGGATGGCCTGAGCCGTATCCCAAAACTGGTGCGACGGGCGGCGGAACTCGATATGCCGGCTCTCGCCCTGACGGATCACGGCACCATGTTTGGGGTCGTATCCTTTTATCAGCAGGCGCGCAAAGTCGGTATAAAGCCGATCATCGGTATGGAAGCTTACCTCGCCGCCCGCGGTATGCAGGATCGCGATCCAAAATTGGACGGGCGATCCTTTCATCTTCTACTTCTCGCTGAGAATCAAACGGGTTACAAGAATCTACTCAAGATCGCCACAGCCGCACAGCTGGACGGTTTTTATTACCGTCCTCGCATCGACCGAGAATTTCTCGCCGAACACAATGAAGGGTTGATCTGCACAACTGGCTGTATGTCGGGGGAGGTTCCACGGGCGCTACAGCATGGTCGAGAGAAGCATGCCCGTAAACGTCTCGATTGGTATTTCGATGTGTTTGGCCGAGATCGCTTCTTCTTTGAACTGCAGCATCACGACATTCCCGAGCTGCCCGCTATTAATCAGCAGTTAATAGAACTCGGAAAGCATTATCAAGCACATTTCATCGCCACCAATGATGTACATTACGTAAACCCACAAGATGCAGCTTTGCAGGATATCATGCTCTGTATCCAGACCGGAGCCGTTCGAAGCGATCCGGATCGTATGCGCATGACCGATCCGTCGTATTATCTCCGGCCGTTTGATGAAATGAAGCAGCTCTTCGGGGATGTTCCTGGGGCGCTGGAGAATACACTCCTGATCGCCGAGCGGTGCAATGTCGATCTCGATTTCAAGGGATATCGTTTGCCCAATTTCGATGTACCGCAGGGATATACACCTCAGTCCTACCTGCGGGAGTTGTGTGACGCAGGGTTGCGCAATCGCTATGGTGAACATGCTTCGGATCATGTCTATCAGGAGCGATTGGAATACGAACTCTCCATCATTCATGATATGGGTTTCGATACTTACTTTCTCATCGTTTGGGATTTGTGTCGGTACGCACGTGAAGTGGGTATCTGGTACAACGCACGAGGCTCGGCGGCAGGTTCGATTGTCGCTTATTGCCTTGGAATTACACTCGTCGACCCCATCGAGCACGGTTTGATTTTCGAGCGTTTCCTAAATCCGGGACGGGTCTCCATGCCGGACATCGATCTTGATTTCCAGGACGATTTGCGCTGGAAGATGTTGGAGTATACGGCCAACAAATACGGGCGAGATCGTGTGGCGCAGATCATCACTTTCGGCACGTTGGGCGCACGCGCCGCGATTCGGGATGTCGGACGTGTGCTGGACATCCCGCTTCCTGAAGTCGATCGCATTGCCAAGATGGTGCCCAATATCCCCGGGAAACCGGTCACCATTCCCGAAGCGATCAAGTCGGTTGATTCAATGCGTGAGGCTTGCGCCGAAACCTCCTACCTGCGGGAGTTGATCGACACGGCCGCTCAACTCGAAGGTGTCGTTCGTAACGCCGGCACACACGCCGCGGGCGTAATCATCACCGATTTACCCATCACGGAATACATTCCCTTACATCGGCCAACGGGGGGAAACCAGGATGATAATCCGATTGGCTCCGTGACCCAGTTCGAAATGAATGTGCTCGATTCGCTGGGGTTACTCAAGGTGGATTTCCTCGGCCTATCGACACTTACGGTCATGGCGCGAGCCTGTCGTCTGATCCATGAAAATCATGGCATCGATTTGGATATTCATACCATCCCGCTCGACGATCCGGATACCTACGCCTTATTGGGTCGGGGAGATGTCCTGGGGGTCTTTCAAGTTGAAGGTGCAGGCATGCGCCGCAATTTAATCGAGATGAAACCACGCGAACTGGCGAATGTTGTCGCCATGGTGGCGCTTTATCGACCTGGCCCGATAGAGAAAATTCCCGATTACATCCGCCGCATGCATGGGTTAGAGAATATCGATTATCTCCATCCTGCATTGGAACCAATCCTGAAAGAGACATACGGAATCACCGTCTATCAAGAGCAGATTATGTATACGGCCATGAACCTGGCCGGCTATTCGGCTTCCGAGGCGGACAACCTTCGTAAGGCTGTAGCGAAGAAAAAGGCAGCTGTTTTAAGCCAACATCGCAGTTCATTCGTCGAAGGCGCCGTCGAAAACAACATTCCGGAAACTACGGCCAACACCATTTTCGATCAATGGGAGACCTTTGCTCGCTACGGTTTTCCCAAAGGCCATGCTGCAGACTATGCCGTGATTTGCGTCCAAACGGCATACCTCAAAGCGCACTATACGATGGAGTATATGACGGCTTTGCTATCCGTCTTTAAGCACGACAGCGACAAGGTCTCGCTGTATATCGCCGACTGCAGGCGTCGTGGATTCGATGTCTTGCCGCCGGATATCAACCACAGTGGACTTGATTTTCGGATTGTAAAGACAGCAGATGAAAACGACACAGGGGCGATTCGTTTCGGATTGGGTGCGGTTAAAAACGTGGGAGAGAGCGCGATCGAGAAAATCCTCGCTGTGCGGGATGCCGGCGGGGTCTTTGAGAACCTGACGGATTTCGCCCAGCGTGTGGACTTGCGGCAAATCGGCCGCCGTGCCATCGAAAGCCTGGCCCGTGTTGGCGCTCTCGATTCATTGGCCAACCGTGCAGTGGTTCTCGAATCGGTCGAGCGTTTGATGGCGATATCTGCTTCTCACTTTCGTGCCGCCGAAGTTGGCCAAATGACGTTTTTCGATTCGTCCGCAGTTGGAACGGAAAGCCCGGAATTCGCGACTGCAATGGTGGATATTCCTCGTCGCCGTCAGCTGCGATGGGAAAAGGAACTCCTTGGCGTGTATGTTTCCGATCATCCATTAACGCCCTATGTAGACACGCTGTCCGAAATCATCACGCATTACAGCGCCGAATTGGAAGATGCCATTCACGGGCAAACGGTGGTTGTTGCCGGTGAGGTCAGTCACATCCGACCGTATCAGACGCGCAGCGGAAAACCGATGGGCTTTGTGACGATCGAAGATCTGCAAGGAAACATTGAGTTGGTCGTTTTCAGTCGCGTCTGGGGTAAGGTTTCGGATTGGCTCCAGGAGGACATGATTGTTATCGTGAAGGGCAAGATCGATCTGGAACGCGGGGAACCGAAAATCCTGGCCGATAAAATAACCGCTGAATTGCCCGAGGTAAAGCCCGCAGAAGGCGATAATGCGACGGGTGAAATGTCACCCGTGCTGGTTGATGCGGAAATCTCAAGCGAAGGACAAGTACCAAATCGTAATGCCGTATCGAATCTGATAGAATCTAGTCCGGAAGAGAACGATTCCGTGGACCAGGAGATCGTACTACCCCGGATCGAAAACGAAGCGCAGGTGGATTCTATTGATATAAACATCCCGCAGGCGCAAAATCCGGAAATGGAGCGGGAACCCGCCGATATTCCTGTACTGCATGCTGATCAAGTTGAAGAGAGCCTGCCATCGGGAAATGGAAAGGATCGTCCTTCAGTTGATGAGATCACCAGTCAGACTTCGCCTCATAAGCCCAGCATCCCTGTTTCGGGTCAGGAAATCGCTGATCTCCAGATGTTGACCATCCTGTTAAAGTCATCTGGCGATCACAACAAGGACACGTTACGCATGCGGCGAGTACATGGTTTGTTGACCTCCTATCCAGGCAACGATAAATACGTCTTCCATGTATTCGAAGCTTCTCGAAGGTATCATCTCGAGTTTCCAAACTCAACGACTGGTTATTGCCCCGAGCTACATTCACAGTTATTATCCTTGTTAGGAGAAGGTACAATTCGAGTAGAACCGTTGAGGATGCAATGACAAAAAAGATAAAGCGAATGGGAATACTATCTTCAGGAGGCGATGCTTCGGGAATCAACCCATGTATCCGTGCTGCTGTACGAACGGCGATCTCAAAGGGTATTGAGGTTATGGGAATCCAGGAAGGATTCGACGGCCTCATCCGTGGTGAGATGCGGGAACTGCGCGCACGCGATGTGGGGGGAATCCTTCAGCGAGGCGGCACTTTCCTGCGAACAGCACGGTGCCCTGAGTTCAAAACTAAAAAAGGGCAGCGAGAAGCATTACGTGAGTTAAACGAGTCCGAAATCGATGGCCTCATCGTGATCGGTGGGGATGGTTCGATGAACGGCGCCCACGCCCTGGCGGCATACGATTACCCGGTTGTGGGCGCTCCGGCGTCGATCGATAACGACATCTACGGCACGGAAATGTCTATCGGTGTAGATACGGCGTTGAACACCATCATGGAAGCAGTGGACAAACTCCGTGATACGGCTTCTTCCCATCAGCGGGCCTTTTTGGTGGAGACGATGGGCCGGGGATGCGGTTATCTGGCACTGCAGGTGGGTATCGTATGCGGAGCGGAGATGATCATTGTTCCCGAAGAGGAAACCACAGTCGACGAAGTCTCCGAGGCGCTGGAAAGCGCCTATGAGCGGGGCAAAAATTCCGCCATCGTGGTCGTTGCCGAGGGCGCAAAGTTGAAGTGCTACGACATCGCAGCGGAACTCAACGCACGCGATATTGGTTTCGAAACACGGGTAACCATCCTGGGTCACGTCCCTCGAGGCGGCAGTCCGACGGCATTTGACCGCATGCTTGCATCGCGGTTGGGTGTTCGGGCGGTTGAATTGCTGTTGGAGGGCAAAACCGACGTGATGGTTGGTTTGCAAGAGCGAGCGATAGCCAGCGTTCCGCTGGAGGATGTGATCACACGCTCGCAATCCCCCAATCCGCGCTTCTTTGAAATTGCCCGCTTGATCAGTCGTTAGTTTGCCAAATTTTGCAGAAATAAACGCCCGGCGCTTTTTGAAGCCGGGCGTTTCGATTCAGGCAGGCCTTCCTGCATATTTCGATGAATTCCGTTAGAAGATAAAGCGTGAAATACCTTTACGTTTGTCCAGACGGGTAAATCCGGCGGCTTGGGCGAGTTCGACGGCACGCTGGTATTCATCATGGCGCAGGCCGCGATCGAGATGTTCGTGTTCGTGTGCCTTATACGCCGGGCGATACTGTCCCATGATGTTCAGATAGGTATCTTTGGAGACCTCATCTGCAATAAACTGCACTACGTTTTCCGTTCCCGCGAGATCGTGCGGCAAGACGAGATGGCGGATTAAAAGACCGCGCTGGGCGATGCCCGCCGGGTCGATGTGAAGATCTCCCACCTGGCGGTGCATTTCTTTGACCGCATTGCGATTGGCTTCGGGATAGTTGAAGATTTTGGAAAGGCGTCGAGCGATGATCGGATCGCTGTACTTCATATCCGGCATGTAGATATCGATAACGTTATCGAGCAGCGTCAGGGCTTCGATCGAGTCGAAACCGCCGGTGTTGTAAACAAGAGGGATATGCAGTCCATAATCGACGGCGATCACGAGGGCTTCCAGGATTTCAGCGACGACATGGGATGGTGATACGAAGTTCAGGTTGTGGCAGCCTGTTTCCTGCATGCTGAGCATAATTGCAGCCAATTCCTGGGAATCGACTTCCCGGCCGGCGGGACTCTGGCTGATGTCTGCGTTCTGGCAATATTGACAACGCAGGTTACACCATGAGAAGAAAATCGTTCCTGAACCTCGCCAACCGCGCAGGGGATCTTCTTCTCCGTGATGCGGACCGTAAAATGCGACACGCGCTTTTAATTTTGTGTTACAGGCACCCACTCGTATCGATCGATCGACACCGCAATATCGTGCACAAAGGTCACATGATTTTTCATATCGGCGCGCCTCTTGGGCGCGGTGTTGCAGTTCACCTTGCTGATGCAGACGAAGATAGCGTGGGCGCTCTGTCGTCATGCGCGGGTTATTCGCTCCTGTTTATCGTGTTCATTTACTCACTGGTCATAATGAAGAGCGGTTTCATCTCGAAGCTCTTGTAGTACGGACGCAGCCGCTCGATGTTGTAGAACTTCTCGACATCGACCAGTTTCGATGTGCTGGTGACCACGTCGATCGGCACGTTGTCATAACGGCCGTTCTTCAGCACGACGAGACGTCCGTGAACGCCAGCCAGGATCAGGTCCAGCGCCAGGTTGCCGTATGCCATGGGCACGATGGAATCGATGGCATCCGGATCGCCGCCGCGGACCAGGTAGGCCAGACGCTGCGTGATTGTATTGATCTGTCGTCCGTTGTTGAATTTTGCGGAGATTTCCGTCAATTTTGCAGATACCAGATCCCCAATGCCGCCCAATTTCATGTGGCCAAAGGCATCCTTCTTGGTATCCTTAAAGGTCATTTCGCCACCCTCGAACATGGCGCCCTCGGAGACCAGAACCACGGAGTATTTACTTGGATTCTTGGCGCGATCTTCGACCATAAGTCGCACCAGATTGTCGATCTTGAATTTATACTCCGGGATCACACAGCGGTTGGCAGCCCCGGCCATGGTGGGGAGCATCGCGGAAAAACCTGCGTAACGACCGAATACTTCGACGATCAACAAACGCTCGTGTGAGCCAGCGGAAGTTCGCAACAAGTTGGTGAGACTGATGGTGCGGGTTACCGCGGTGCTGAAGCCAATGCAGTAATCGGTGCCGGGGACGTCGTTATCCATCGTTTTGGGGATGGCAACGCACTTGACGCCTTCCTGGAACAGTCGAACGGCGTAGCTCAGGGTGTCATCGCCACCGATGGGGATCAAGAAGTCGATACCGAGGAAATCGAGGTTCTTCAGCACATCGGGAGTTAGATCGTTCATCTCTTCAGTGTATTTATCTTGAAGATGTGCGGGTACGGAGTCTTTGGCGACGCGACTCGGATTCGTTCGAGAAGTGTGGATGAAGGTACCGCCAGTCCTGCCGGCTTTGTTGACGATCTCTTCGGTGAGAGTCATGTAACTATTACTGTTATCCGCTTTCTTGTCTCGGGTGAGGTTGATCGTTCCAGCCCAACCACGGCGGAAGCCGATGACTTGATAGCCCTCACGTAAGGCACGAATCGTGACCGCGCGGATTGCAGGATTGAGCCCGGGCACATCTCCGCCGCCGGTCAGGATACCGATAACTCCTTTTTTCGTTTTCACGTTTGCCATGTCTTCTTCTCCAGAATGAAATTTCGATGCGTTGCTGTGAGAATGTGTTTTTCATCAGGAACGCAGATTTACTTGGGTAATCAAGCTTAGATTCATCTTCCGTCAATATTAACAGAAGGTTTGCTGTTTCATCAAGGTATGTCGGGATTCCGAAAGGTTAAACCCTGACAGGTTGAGAACGTGTCGACCAAATTTTGGATGGTATGAACCTTGCAATAAGTACTGCAAGCCGATCCCGGTTGATCCGTGGAATGATAAATGGAGTCGAGCGATGATATTTCAGGGCGCAGGCGTTTCAAGAATCGTGGAGCGAGTTGAAAATTTGCGAGAACCTTTTCGTAAGAATGCCATCGAATGGTTGAGTTTACGCACGCGACGACCATTGGCGAATCTTCAACTCGATTTGGATCAATTCCTGCGGGAACAAGATCCTTTCGTGCGCGAGTTTTTTATCAGGGATACCCTATCCGTACTCGATCTCGCATCAAAGCATTTTAACGAACCAGATACACATATCAGCGACTCACGACGAGAATATCTCGATGAGTTGATGCGTGCAGCTTCCGTGCTTCATCGATAACAGTGAGAGGCGATATACCGTTCCATAGAAATGATCGATGATCGATTTCTACCTGGTCCAGACTATGGCCCGGCAATCAGGGAACAATGGGAGTACATCCTACGACGGGTTCGAGTGCGGAACCAATTTGAACAAAACCCGTTCCATCCCATTCATGTTCCAGGGTCATCCATTCACATGGACCCAGGGGAGATCCTCCCAATTTGCCGGCCTCCCGAAAGGTGATAACATTGCCGGCCTTCGACCATTCCCCGTAATACCCCTCGTTGAAATAGACCTGTGACATCCCAATGCCGTTCCAGGCGTAGATACCCAGTTCGTACCACAGGTGTGGGCCGGAGGAACGCATGGGCACGATGACCAATTCCTGGCAGCCGCCGAACTCGTAGGTTCCCGCTTCCGGCATCAGCTGACGCTGGTTGGGATCACCGCTGGCCATGTTCCAGACGTTCACCCAGGCGCCGCCGCTCCAATTGTCGACGGAGATCGTTTTCCCGGCGCTGCCGTTGTCGGTGATGCGTACGCGCTGGTAGGTGCCGTCGCAGTTCAAACTCACGCCGCCCGCGGGTGGAGAGTCGGTGGGTGAAGGGGTGATGCTTGCGGTTAATTCCGGGGTGTTCGAGGCAGTAGCGATTTCTGTTCCGGCCTGTGTGGCAGTCGCGGTTGCGGGTGATTCAGTAAGTGTAGAGGTCGCTTCTACTTCCTCAGTTCCATCGCCTGAGTCAGGAAAGGGGAACGAACATGACAGAACGGCGCCGATGGTGAGTAGAAGTGCCAGATACAGTGCTGTGACTTTCCGTGTGCTCATCATTCCTCCCTCAGTCGGATGCGGGCATAAAGCAGCTCAGGCTGCATTCGATGATTATAACCAACTCGGTTCGATATAGCTGCCAAACACGCCGCGCATCACGTTGACAATTTCTCCCAGCGTGGCGTAGGCGCGTACAGCCGCAAGAATCGCAGGCATCGTGTTTTGCGTTCCCTGACAAGCAAGACGCAAGCGGTCCAGCGCCTGGCCGACGGCACCATTATCGCGCCGCTGGCGTAATACTCCCAGGCGTGTGATTTGCCGCTGATAACCTTGTGGGTCGATTTTTAGCAGTGGGATGTGAAGCGGCTGATCGTCTTGATAGGCGTTGATCCCGACGATCAGGCGTTGTTGTTCATCGATTTCACGCTGATAGCGGTAGGCGGAATTGTGGATCTCCCTTTGGAAAAAACCTGCTTCGATAGCGGGCAGCACACCGCCGATCTCTTCGATGCGTTGGAAGTAGCGTCTGGCTTGTTTTTCCATGTGATCGGTCAGGTTCTCGAGGAAATATGATCCACCGAGGGGATCGATTGTGTTGACGACGCCGGATTCCTGGGCCAGGATTTGCTGCGTTCGCAGAGCGAGTTTAACCGCGGATTCCGAGGGCAGGGCCAGTGCTTCGTCCATTGAATTGGTGTGCAGGGATTGCGTGCCGCCCAGCACGGCAGCCAGAGCCTGAATCGTCACGCGTACGGCGTTAATTTCGGGCTGTTGTGCGGTGAGGCTCACCCCTGCGGTTTGGGTGTGGAAACGCAGCAGCCAGGCGCGTGGATTTTTCGCCTTGAATGTGAGGCGCATTTCCTTCGCCCAGATACGTCTTGCTGCGCGGTACTTGGCGATTTCCTCAAAGAAATCATTGTGTGCGTTGAAGAAGAAGGATAGGCGCAGCGCGAATTCATCGATATCAAGACCCCGCTGCAGCGCCCAGCGCACGTATTCCATTCCGTCCACCAACGTGAAGGCGAGTTCCTGCGCCGCTGTCGCTCCCGCTTCACGGATGTGGTAACCGGAAATCGAGATGCTGTTCCAGTTCGGCAGGTGATGGGTGCCGTATTCGATGGTGTCTGTGACGAGCCGCATCGAAGGCTGCGGTGGAAAGATGTATTCTTTTTGTGCGATATATTCTTTCAAAATGTCGTTCTGGATCGTACCGCGTAATTGCTGTGGGTGAATGCCTTGTTTTTCAGCCGCAGCGATGTACATTGCCCAGATTACCGCTGCGGGCGAGTTAATCGTCATGCTTGTGGAGATCTTGTCGAGCGGGATGTCTTTCAACAGGATTTCCATGTCTTCGAGCGAAGAAACGGCGACTCCGCACTTGCCGAATTCTCCCGCAGCCTGGGGAGCGTCTGTGTCGTAGCCCATGAGCGTAGGTAAATCAAAGGCGATCGACAATCCGGTTTGGCCCTGGTCGAGCAGATAGTAGAAGCGCCGGTTGGTCTCTTCAGCGGTGCCGAAACCGGCAAACATGCGCATGGTCCACGGCCTGCCGCGATACATCGTCGGATGGATCCCGCGTGTAAAAGGGTATTCCCCCGGCATTCCAAGATCCTGCAAGTAATCCTGATCGTGAACGTCCAGCGGGGTATACAGCCGATTGACCGGCTCGGAAGAAGTAGTGCGGAATTCCTGGCGTTGCTCGGGAGTGTGTTTGAGGATGGGGTCGAGTGTCTTCGTTTGCCAGTCGTCCAGCGCATTTTGCAGCGCTGCTCGCTGTTTACGATCCAACATGAAGGCCTCCACCGTACGGTTCGTGAGTATAGCAGGGGGCGTATACGCAAATTCTCTGCTGGGTGGAACGCGGGCACGAATTGGGGTTACTCTGCATCGTCGCCATGTATCGTTTCTGTGCTGCTTCGCAGGCCGCGTAGAAAAGCCAGAATCCCGGCGGCAACGGCCTGTCCTTGAACCATCGCTCGATCGGCGAGCTCACGGGCTCGTGCCAGGCGGATAGCCGGTTCCAGTTCGGTGGGTTCGTAGAGTTCGACCAGGACCCCGTGGGTGCTTTCAGGGTGGATAAAGGCAATTCTCTTGCCGCCAGAACCGATGATCGGTTCCCGGTCGATTAAACGGATTCCGTGCAGCGCCAGTTTTTCCAGTGAGGCTTCGATGTCATCGACTTCGAAGCAGATGTGGTGTATTCCAGGACCGCGGCGATCGACAAAGCGCGCCAACCCCGTCTGATTGCTGGTAGGTTTCACCAATTCGATTTCGGAATCGCCCATGGGGAGAAATGCGACGATGGCGTCCTGTCCGGCGACGTCTTCCACATGGGCGACGTCCAGACCGAGGGCGTCGCGCCAGAAATGCAGGGCGTGCTCGATATCATCGACGACGATGGCCACGTGATCGATGCGCATTACAGATGGCATGGGTTCACCTATTAGCCGTTGAATCTATTCTACACGGGAATTTGGGGAGGGAAACAAGGTTGTATCTCGCCGGCTGCATCCCGATACTTATTAATAATTTATTGCTTTCATTCGATCATGAGGACTGCGGATAAAAATCTACTAATCATCGGCACCAGATAGATATCCGGCGCCAGTAAAAAGAGGTGTTGGTTGCGGATATGTATCCGCAGCCGGTATCCGGCAGATGTGTATCTGCCGAGTTTCCGTTTGCAACCCTATAGTTAGGAATGAACAGCTGATTTCATTCGATCGTGAAGGACTGCGGGTTGAAATCCGCTAATGATCGGCACCGCATAGATATCCGGCGCCAACAGGAAAAGGAGTTGGTTACGGATCGATATCCCGCGCCAACGTAAAGTTAGATGCCCGTCGGCGGGCGGAATTCTCCCCAAACCTGGCGCAATCGTCCGCAGATCTCGCCCAGGGTTAAGTCGGCTTCCACACACTCGATGAGTAGCGGCATTATGTTTTCTTCCCCCCTGGCGGTTGATTCGAGACGGCCGAGCAGCTCGTCGGCGCGTCCAGCATCGCGGCGCTTGCGCACATCCGCCAGATGTTCCCGCTGCGCGTTTTCGATCGTCGGATCGAGTTTGAGTCGATCCATGCTCAGTTCCTCTTCGGTTTCGTACTTGTTGACCCCCACGACGATGGCCTCGCTGCGTTCGATCTCTCGCTGCGTACGATACGCTGCGTCCTGGATCTCGCGCTGGATGTAGCCCTGCTCGATGGCCGCCAGCGCACCGCCGAGATCGTCGATTTTCTCGATGTAGGCCATCACACCGGATTCGATTTCATCCGTCAGGTGCTCGATCAGGTAGGAGCCGGCCAGCGGATCGATCGAATCGCTTACACCGGATTCGTGGGCGATGATCTGCTGCGTTCGCAGGGCGACCTGTACGGCCTGTTCCGTTGGCAGACTCAAGGCTTCGTCCATGCTGTTGGTGTGTAAGGACTGTGTGCCGCCCAGAACGGCGGAGAGTGCCTGTAGTGTCACACGCACCACGTTATTGTGCGGCTGCTGCGCGGTGAGGGTGCAGCCGCCTGTTTGCGTGTGGAAGCGTAAGCATAACGAACGAGGGTTTTCCGCTTTAAAGCGCTCGCACATGATGCGCGCCCAAAGCCGCCGCGCGGCGCGGAATTTGGCGATCTCCTCCAGGAAATGGTTGTGGGCGTTGAAGAAGAAGGTCAGGCGCGGGGCAAATTCGTCGATTTCCAACCCGGCTTCGAGGGCTGCCTGTACGTATGCAATCGCATTGGCGAGGGTGAAAGCCAGCTCCTGCACGGCCGTCGAGCCCGCCTCGCGAATGTGATAACCGGAGATGGAAATCGTGTTCCACTGCGGTACGCTCTCTCGACAGTAGCGGAAAACATCGGTGATCAGGCGCATGGAAGGACCGGGCGGGAAGATGTAAGTTCCCCGGGCGACATATTCTTTGAGGATGTCGTTTTGCACGGTGCCGCGCAGACGGGAGACATCGACTCCCTGGCGTTTAGCGATGGCGATGTACATCGCCAGCAGGATCGTCGCCGGGGCGTTGATGGTCATGCTGGTGGACACTTTATCGAGCGGAATCTCGGCAAACAATTGCTCCATATCATCCAGACAGGAAATCGAGACCCCCACTTTTCCGACTTCACCGGAAGCGATGGGATCGTCCGCATCGTAGCCGATCTGTGTGGGTAGATCGAAAGCGATCGATAAGCCTGTCTGGCCTTGTTCCAGCAAATAGCGAAAGCGTCGGTTGGTTTCTTCAGCGCTGGCGTATCCGGCGTATTGCCGCATGGTCCAGAGCCGGCCGCGATACATCGTGGGTTGCACGCCGCGCGTGTAGGGATATGCGCCGGGAAAGCCCAGTTTTTCCAGGTAATCCGCTTCGCTGAGTGTTTGCGTATAAAAACGTTCGAGTGGAATCCCGGAAGATGTTTCGAAGCGTTCCTTGCGTTCCGGGAACCGTTCCAACGTGGGATTAAGCGTTTGTTCTTGCCATTCTTTATAGGATTCGTCGATTGATTTTGTCATTGGAAATTCCTTGTTCTAGGCAGCAAATTTCAGACCCAGGTCATCGGGCTGGATCCTGGCAATCGTAGAGAAGTTATCGAAAGTTGCGTCGCGAAAGGGAAGATGCAGCCTTTGCTGTAGGGTATGAAACAGGGAGAGATAGTTCATCGTCGCTCGTTTTTTCCAGGGTAGGTCTAGCTCGGAAGACACCCATTTCACATCATCGAGTGAATTGCCTTCTATCTCGATAAAATAGCCGAAGGGCAGCTCGTCGAGCATGATGAGGCAGGGTTCGAGCGTGTACGTCTCCCGATATTTTTCGTAAATAAAGAAAACTTCGAAGCCAAGTCTTTCGAGCAGTATCCTGGCGGTGTCGAAGTCATCGACTTCGATTTCAATTTCAGTGCGTACTTCGACGCTCGCGGCGTGCTTATAAGCAAGCACCGCGGATCGATCCTGCCGCAAACGCAGCAGCGAGTGTTCACCGGAAAGCTGCCGGTCTGAAGTGTCGAAGCGCAGGTTGCGTTCGAATATGCGCGACGACGTCAGTTCTCCCCCCAACGAGTTGATCCTGGGGCGGATGTCATCGAGTTGGGGAAGATAAAATTTGGCTTCGATCTCTTTCTTTACACCAGACACAGAATCATTCCAATGGATGCAATTTTGTGATCGCTGACTTTGGGCAGTGGGACGATGTCGAAGATCTGCGCGTTTTGAAGGGTACGTTCAGCCACCCAATCAGCCGAGAATTACCAAAACCTCATTTTTCTCTACACTGTCCCCCGGAGCGACGTTGATCCGTTCCACGGTTCCGGCACACGGCGATTTGAGTTCGTTCTGCATTTTCATCGACTCGAGAACGAGGAGATTCTGTCCTTCTTCAATTTCCTGGCCTTCTTCGATGGGGATGTTGATGACCAAACCCGGCATGGGGGCTTTAAGCTGGAATTCGCCACTCTGGATTTTCTGTGTCGAAGTGGCATTGCGTAGTCGCCGCTGTCGTTCGTCTTCGATAACGACTTGATAGAGGTCGCCTTGCAGCAGCACTTCCATGCCGCTTTCCGTGGGATAAATGTAGGCTTCAAGGGAGCGTCCGTTAAGCAGCAAGGAGTAGACGGGTCGTCCCATAATCGACTGAAAATCCACCGAAAGTCGTACACCATCGGCGATCAATTCCTGATCGCTGCTGATTTCGATTTCGAAATTCTGGTCTTCGATGGTTGCGAAGTATTTCATACACCCTCCGGGTTCACACACAGATGCACTTCTGCGCCCGTCACTTCCACAATCAACGCTGCATTCTCTCCCAGCGCCCGACCCATTTCCAGTTGCTCGCATCTCGTTCGCCGCGGCGGACGATTTGCGAAGCCTCCTGAGTCTGACGATGGGCGACGAGCACGGCCATGATCGCGGCGATGTGTGCTTCCGCTTCCTTGCCTTCTTCGGCCTCATCCATCGAAAAACGTTCTTCGACGAAGCGAGTATCGTAGTTGCCGGCGATGAAACGGTGCGAATCCATGATGTTCTGATGGAAGGGGATGTTGGTTTTCACGCCGGTGATGCGGTATTCTTCCAGGGCTCTGCGCATACGTAGTATCGCTGCGCCGCGCGACTCTCCCCAAACGATCAATTTCGAAATCAACGAATCGTAGTACGGCGAGATCTGGAAACCCGAGTACACACCGGTATCCACGCGCACGCCGGGCCCCGTCGGCGGGATGACCTGGGTCAGGCAGCCGGTGGACGGCAGGAATTGGTTGTAAGGATCTTCGGCGTTGATACGGCATTCCATTGCCCAACCGTTTAAGTGGATGTCTTCCTGGGCATAGCGCAGTTTCCGGCCGCGAGCGATACGGATTTGTTCTGTGACGATATCCACGCCGGTGACAAGTTCGGTAACCGGATGTTCGACCTGCAGGCGTGTGTTCATCTCCAGGAAATAGAAATTCTTCTCTTTGTCCACCAGGAATTCGATCGTTCCGGCGTTTAGATAATCGACCGAGCGCGCCGCGGTGCAAGCCAGCTCGCCCATGCGTGTTCGCAGGTCATCATCCAGGAAGGTCGATGGCGATTCTTCCAATAATTTTTGATGGCGCCTTTGAAGCGAACACTCGCGTTCACCGAGGTGGATCACGTTCCCATGACCATCGGCCAGGATTTGGAACTCGATGTGTCGCGCATCCACGATCAACTTTTCAAGATATACGTTGTCGTCTCCGAAGGCGGATTCGGCTTCGCGGCGGGCGGCGGTTATCAAACCCTGTAGATCTTTGGGGTCGTTGACTTCGCGCATGCCCTTTCCGCCGCCGCCGGCGGTTGCTTTGATCAACAATGGGAAACCGATTTGCGGCGCGATGGCGATGAGTTCGTCGTCGCTCAAATTGCCCTCGCCCTCGGTTCCGGGGACGACGGGAACGCCTGCTGTGGTGACGGTGGCGCGCGCCACGGCTTTATCCCCCATGGCGGCAATGGCGCTGGGGCGCGGCCCGATGAAGTCGAGGCCGGCATCCTGGACGGCGAGGGCGAAATCCTCGCGCTCGGCCAGGAATCCGTAACCGGGGTGGATGGCACCGGCGTTGGTGCGCCTGGCGATTTCGATGAGCTTGTCTGCACGCAGGTACGAATCCCGTGCTGCGGATGGCCCCAGTAAATAGGCCTCATCCGCGTAGCGGACGTGCAGGGCGGCGCGATCCGCTTCCGAATAGACCGCAACGGTGCTTATACCGAGTTCGCGGCAGGCTCGGATGATGCGTACTGCGATTTCACCTCGATTGGCGATGAGAACCTTTTTAAACATCTTCTTTCCTCAGTGCCTCAAACGCTGGTCACGGATTCCCGCATTCATCCAACTCCATAAAGTAGATGTGGGCAGGTCGCCTACAGCGGGATGTTGCCATGTTTCTTGGGCGGATTCGAATCGCGTTTGTTGGAGAGCATTTCAAGTGCATTGATCAAACGCGCCCGCGTGTAGCGCGGTTCGATGATGTCATCGACATAACCGCGCGCAGCGGCGACGTACGGATTGGAAAACTTCTCTCGGTAATCCGCCGCCAGTTCGGCTTCTTCTTTCTCGGGTTTTTTGGCTTCCGCGATCTCCTTGCGGTGGATGATCTTGACCGCGCCTTCCGGGCCCATGACGGCCAACTCGGCCGTCGGCCAGGCCAGGTTTAAGTCACCGCGGATGTGTTTCGATGACATAACGACATACGCTCCGCCGTATGCTTTACGTGTAATCACGGTAATTTTGGGAACCGTTGCTTCACAATAGGCGAAGAGCAATTTGGCACCATGGCGGATAATGCCGCCGTGCTCCTGACTCGTCCCGGGCAGAAATCCCGGCACGTCCACAAAGGTGACGATGGGGATATTGAACGAATCGCAGAAACGCACAAAGCGAGCCCCCTTGACGGAAGAATCGATGTCCAGGACGCCGGCCAGGACCTCGGGTTGATTGGCGACGATGCCGACACTGTGGCCGCCCAGTCGAGCGAAGCCGACGACGATGCTCTGTGCATAGTTTTCGTGGATTTCGAAAAAAGCGCCGTCGTCGACGACCAGGCGAATGATGTCGCGCATGTTGTACGGTTTGCTGGGATCGTCGGGTATGATGGTATCGAGCGCTTCTTCGGTGCGCAAGCGGTCGTCAGAGGAGACCACCGTGGGCGGATCCTCCATGTTGTTTTGGGGAAGGTAGGAAAGCAGCAGCCGGATCATATAGAGACAATCCGCTTCGTTCGGTGCCATAAAATGACAGACACCGGACTCTGAAGCGTGGACTTCCGCGCCGCCGAGGTCTTCGAAGGAAACCTCTTCATGGGTGACGGCTTTGACCACATCCGGGCCGGTGATGAACATGTATGATGAATTTTGCACCATGAAGATAAAGTCCGTAATGGCGGGAGAATATACCGCACCACCCGCACATGGCCCCATAATGGCGCTGATCTGTGGAATGACGCCGGAAGAAAGCGTGTTGCGCAGGAAAATGTCGGCGTAGGCACCGAGCGAGACGACTCCCTCCTGGATGCGCGCTCCGCCCGAGTCGTTGAGGCCGATCAGTGGCGCCCCATTTTTCAGTGCCATATCCATGATTTTACATATCTTCTCCGCATGGACTTCCCCAAGGCTTCCGCCAAAAACAGTGAAATCCTGGGAGAAAACGTACACAAGCCGCCCATCAATCGTCCCCCAGCCGGTAACGACGCTGTCGGAAAGATACCGCTGTTGATCCAAAGAGAAATCGTATGTGCGATGCGTGACGAACATATCGGTTTCGCGGAACGAACCGGTATCGAGCAGGATCTCGAGTCGTTCGCGCGCGGTCAAACGTCCGCGTTCATGGTGGGCGTCGATGCGCTCCTGGCCGCCGCCCAATCGCGCTTCCTTGCGCAAATTCTGCAGATGCTCGATTTTTAACGAATGGCTCATGCATTTTTCTCCCGGTAATTCGCTTGCACTGTCTTCCGGTATGTGATCCAAAAGATCACGACGATGATAACCGCTGTGCTGATCGCTGCTGTCGGCCATGATCTGCGTGTGAAGTCTGAACACACGAAAAGCCATCTATCGATCCAATACCAGATGCCGATCAGCAAAACAACGCCCCGCGTCCATTGCAGGGCTCGAGGCCATCCAAAGAAAAGTGCTGCAGCGGTGAAGATACCGATCAATCCCCAAACACCGTTTTTCAGAAAAAGATACCCTCTGGGAACAGAGAGATTTAGGTCGGGAAGCGACAAACCTGCCCGTAGTCCAGCAATTTGGATGGCTGAATAGGTTAACACTATCAGGCTTAGAACAGTTACGAGGTGAGGACGTCGTTTAGATGACAAGAGTAATTTTCCCCATCTGCTCTCCGGCCGCCAGCCGGGCTTGCGCTGCGGCTGCCTCCTCGAGGCGGAACTGGCGATCGAGAGCGGGTTTGAGTTTTCCGGCAAAGATCAACTGCATGACCTCTTCAAAGTCGTGCAGCGTGCCCATCGTCGAGCCCAAAATGGATAGATGTTTGCCAAAGATCAAGCGATTGTCGATTTCGAATTTCGGTCCGGCTGTGTTCCCAACGGTGAGAATGCGGCCTCCTGCTCGAGCAGCGCGCATACTGAGCGGCATGCTTCCGGCACCCACGTTATCCACGACAAGGTCGACTCCGCGACGATCGGTGGCTTGAAATACAGCTTTGGACCAATTTTCCACTTTGGACCGGTCGATGCATACATCGGCGCCCAACGACTCCGCCAGGGCGATTTTTTTCGCATTTGATCCAACGACGAAGACCCTGGCACCGATGTATTTGGCGATCTGAATACTGGCGGTGTTCACGCCGCCCGAGGCGCCGACGATTAAAACATTTTCGCCGGGCTGTAAATTGCCGCGCCGGATCAACGAGTGCCAGGCGGTATGAAAGACCAAACCTGCTGCCGCTGCGGTAGTCTCGTCGATGGTCTCGGACAATGGCAACACATTCGTGTGGGGCACGACGACGTACTCGGCATAGGTGCCTCGAATGGTTTCCCCGAGTAAATGCCATTGCCGACACATGTTTTCTTTTCCAGCGAGGCAATATTCACACACCCCGCAGCTGATGTTGCTGTTGATCGCCACCCGGGTGCCGAGTTCCAGGTCAGTGACGCCTTCTCCGAGCTCGGAGATCTCGCCCGCGCCGTCTGCGCCGGGTATGTGCGGATACGCCAATTTCAAGCCCTGCCAGGCTTGACGGACCCACAGATCCAGGCGGTTCAAGGCCGCCACGCGCAGACGGATTTGAACTTCTCCGGGACCGGGCTGCGGGGTGTCGATCTCAGCGTAGCGCAGGACTTCGGGTCCGCCGTGCTCGTCGAACAGGATGGCTTTCAATCCTTGCCTCCGGGAATAGTAGTGTAGAAGTGATCTTGTTTACCTTTGCCGGCGAAATAGCCGATCTTTCACTGGCTGATTATATCGTGGGTTTTGTGATGTGGTTCTAAAGCCAGGTGGGAATGTCGGTTGCTTGGGCTCTAGTAGAAGGAAATATCGCGAATGTGGACTTTTTCGTCGCTGAGGCTTTGCCCCAGAATGGTAATTTCGATGCGAGTAACCTCTTTGGGAGCGTCCGGGATGGTTATTTCCACCGTCGGATCGTCCGGCAGGTTGATGAAGGTATCGGACAACTCGATCGGCTCCGATCCCCAATCCCCATAGAGACGCACTGTAAAAACGATGTCCATGCTGCCGGTCGTTGCTGCAATCCTGTTGAGGGTTATCGGATGAGCGAAGTTGAAATTGATCGTAAACGGGTTGATATCGAAAGTGCGGATGAGCGTAAAGGGATCGCTATCGAAGATGTACTCGATTTTTCCCAGGTCAATCTGGGTGTGTTCGATTGTAACCATCTGCTTATCGATTTCCACGTAATTCATCACCGGTTGTTGACGAGCGACCTTTTCTGCGGCAAGGATCTCGTCGATGTTCGCCGCATAACACATGCGGATGAAAAAGAAGCCATCCGAGCCGTCCGGGTACTTCAAAATTTGTACGATGTGAATATCCGTGACTTTTTCTTCGTTGAGTAAATCCGAGTATTCCTCTTCGGTAAGGACCAATAGGGTGTTTTCGTCGAGATCACGTTTTTCCAATAGAAAGTGATCTGCATTTCCGAGGTGGACATTGAGATCTTCGGGGAGGAAGAATCGCTGCAGGATATGTGTCCCGTTCGACCAGGTGGGGGAAACGAAGATACGGTCATTCGGGTTCATGCGAGCGTGCTCTTCGACGGCGTCGAAGACTTGTTGGGCGCCGTATTGAGCGCCGTAAAGTCCGTAATCTCCGTACCACGTATACCCAAGTGTGGTCGAATCGTAGAGCATGAAGAGATTCACTCCGACGAAGATAGCGATCGCTGCAAAGCCGAAAGCTTTGTAGGAAACGCGGGGAGAAAGCCAATCTGCCAGACGTGATATCCCCATTGCCGTAAGAATGGCGGCTGGAATTACGAAGGAGAGGATGCGTGTGATCCCGATGCCCACAATCGACACTCCCAAGGGGGAGCAGATCATGGCGATCAATACGGCGCGCTGGTGACTCTGCTTTCGGTTTCGAACGGCGTCGATCAGGCCGATCAACATGAAGGGCAGCGTGGCAATGATGATGTGTCCGTATCCCTGCATGATATGGCGGGTGAGATCGGTCTCCTGGGGGAGATACCAATAGATGGGATTCAAACCCTGCAGGTAGGTCTTGAAAAAGGTGCCGATTTTTTCCTGCAGGGGAATGTTTTCCAGCCAATACGTACCGAGCATACGTAAATGGAAGTAGGTTTCTCCCTCATAGTCGAGCTGAAATCGGACGTACGGCAGTGCGATCAACAAGACTAACAGGAGGGAGAGGAGAAGCGTGCGTTTGTGGGCAACGTGGTAGCGGAAGTCGGAGACGAAAAGCAGCAAGGCGGTCCCGGCGATGATCAACTGTCCACCGCTGTAACTGTAAAACGCCAATCCGGCGAACAGAATAGTTAGAAGGAGGTTGGCAGGTGATCCATTGCGGTAACGCAGGTAGAAATAGAACATCAGCGCATACATGCTTACGAATATGACCGTTTCGAAGGCAGTACGCGAGTGCAGGAACCAGGCTGGCGTGATCGATAGTGCCAGAATCCCAACCCACCAGAAGCGGATGCGAAAGATATTGCGCAGTATCAAACCAACGGCAATGGCGGCCAGGACCGAAATCAACGCAGAAACCGCACGGGTCACGAAAACGGATTTGCCAAAGAGCATGTAGGGAATCACTTGCACGTAGACGGAGAGGCTGAGGTTGTAGAGGTAGTTGTTTTCGAAGTAGGTCGGAAGCAGCGTCCCGTCGCCATCTCGAAAGTCGTTGTTAACCAGATCTTCAGCGAGAACGGTTTGGGCGGCCTCATCGGTGAAGAAGTAAATCGGGAATTTTTCGAGTGCGATCAGACGCGTGACGGCGTACAGCAGCAGCACGACGACAAAAAGTTGGGTGTCTCGTTCCCATTTGTGAGGGGTCAAGAGGCGCGCGGATAACGCTTTCAAACGGGCACCGAAATCATGAAGTCGTTCTCTGATTTTTATTTTTCGGATCGTCCGCTGTCTGACCAATTTCGACAACTCCCTCGTTGATCATCCCATGCCAGGATGGCAATTTAGTTATGGCTACGGTTGAAGCATGCGGAAATAGTACAACGGCTCCCCGGCATCATCCCGTTCGACGGTCGTGGTACCCCGGGGATAATTTTGTTCGATCTCCGTCAGCGCTTCGGCGTTATGTGACAAAATGACGAACGCGGTTGGTTCTTCGATGCGTGAGGGCAATTGTTCCCAATCGATCGGCCAGGAAACGTCGTGTCCGTTGGCGTTGGATGCGATGTACGGCAAACAGGGAAGCGTGTTGTAGCCCATCACCGGTTGGCCCAGAAAGTAAACTTCCAATTCAGTCTCTTGTTGGCGAATGGTTTCTCCAATTTTGCGAGCGACGAGGCTTTTCATATCAGAATAACGTCCCTCCTGAATCGCCTGGTTGAAGAAGCGAATTTCGGAATAGCCCACGATCAGCATAAAAGCGACCGCAGACACCGCGAAATGGGTGTTGTATTGCGGTTTTGTCGTTCGGATTTGCTGGTGGATTTCGTGCAACGGCAGAGCGATGATTACCGCAGCGATGGGTGCAGCAAGCAGCAATCGCTGTGTATTGGGGGGACCGACGCTGAACGTCGAAGCGAGAATGGGTCCGATGAGCGCGATCAAGAGAATGTTATATTCCGGGCGTTTAATCCGCAGCAATGTGATGATCAAACCGGCGATGAACAAGGTGGCTGGCAAGGCGAGCAGCATCGGTGTTCCCGGGCTGTATACACCCAGGATTGGACGGGCGGTGAAACCGAGAAGGGTGTCCCAAAACTGTTTGGCGAAGATTATAAATGCCGAGTCGCCCGTGGACAGTGATGTATTCCGAATCCAATCTCCCTTCAATATCGATACACGATTGAGTGGTGCAACCAACTCGTTGGGATTCTGAAGGTAGAAAAGCGCGAGGGGGAGCACGATGACGGCTGCGATCAGCAGCATACCTGTAAATCCGGGTAAGCGACCCGTTTTGGGTCGTGATTTCCACAGGATGAGGATCCATACCAGCGCAAAAACCGGCAGCAAGTGTCCGGTTGTATAGAAGTATTGTGCGAGGCCGATGGCGAGGCCCGCGCCGACGAAGGCAAACCGCTTATTCTCCTGCCAGGCCACCCATATTGCAGCGATCATCACCATCAGGAAGAAACCGTCCCAGATGTTGGGGAGGGCGATGCGGCTGAAAAGTAGATGGTAGTGGAAAACGGAGAGGAACAGTGCCGCGATAACACCCGGGAGACGGCCGAACATCCATCTTGCCGCCCAATAGACAGCCAGGACAGTGAGAGCGCCGCCAACTGCAGAGGGAATGCGCATGGCCAAAACACTCCGTCCGAAAATTTCTTGGAATATGGATGCAGACCAGAACTGAAGCGCAGGAAACGAGAACCAACCCATGATTAGCAGGTTGCTGCGTACGCCGGTCGAATAATCCCAGGCCATCAGACCGACCGATCCTTCGTCGCCGCTGACGGTGTAAGGAAGCTGATCGAGTTGGATGATGCGAGATGCGAGGGCGATGGCTGTGAGGACTCCGGCCAGGATCCAATCCCGGCGGTCAATTCCCCGCAGTGATTCTTTCCAAGATCCCCGCCAATATGCCGCAACAACGGACAGACAACCTGCGAGCCAGATTACGGCATGCCAGGGCGAGTGGGCGATGAGGGCATTGCTGGCTGCCGCACGCGATGCCATGGAAAGTGAAAAGCCAAAGATCAATAGGAGCACTTGCGGTTTGGAGATATCCAGGCGTGAAGCGGCTGTACCCAGTATTCTCTGTAACCTATCCGCAATTGTTGTGGAATTGGCGGTGAGCACACCGATTAGAAAGCCGCCTGCGCCAAAGGCCAGCATCATTGTGGTGATCAACTTGTGTGGGCTGATCTGCGCGAGATACTGTCCCAGGAAGACGAGCAGTAAACCCCCGACCATTAGTAAAGTGCTTTCTAACGATGCGGATGACTCCCGATCATGAAGAGTCTCTTCGTGATTTATCGTCATGTTTCCCTCCGGATTGTCGATTGCATACAGGCGTCATCGCATTCGGCGGGGTGAATTTCCGGGTTCGCAATTTGCTGAATATTGTACGGCTTTCTCGAATCCGTTGAAAGTTGCGTAAAGGCAGGACCACCTTCGAAAGCCTTTCTCGCCGGGAGGGTTTTGGCGGCTTGGATTCCCATCGTGGAAAGCAAAAACTCCCTTTTCACACCACAAGCAGTATCAAAAGATGGTTTATAATGCAGCGCTTCGTACAGCAGTGGGTTGGATTCAGCGCAGTCCTAACTCGTTCCGGGAGATTACCAGGCGTTGAATCTCGCTGGTTCCTTCGTATATCTCTGTGATCTTGGCGTCACGGAAATAGCGTTCGACAGGTAATTCCTTCGAATAACCCATTCCGGCGTGAATTTGTACCGCGGCGTGGGCGCAGAACATGGCTGTCTCTGAGGCAAATAATTTCGCCATTGAAGCTTCCAGGGTATATCGTTCCCCTGTTCCTTTGGCGCGCTGCTTGGCGAGTGCAGCTTGATAGGTCAACAACCTGCTGGCTTCGATTCGTGTCTTCATATCGGCGATCTTGAATGCGATCCCCTGGAATTGACCGATTTTCTTCCCGAACGCTTCGCGTTCTCGCGCAAACTCGAGGCTGGCTTCGTATGCGGCTTCGGCGATACCCAGTGACTGGGCAGCGATTCCGATGCGACCCGCATCGAGCACCGCCATGGCGATTTTGAATCCATCGCCTTCCTCGCCAAGACGGTTCGCCAGCGGACAGCGGTAATCCTCGAAGAGAATCTCACTGGTCGCCGAGGCGCGGATACCCAGCTTGGGTTCGGTTTTTCCCAGGCTGAATCCGACCTCTTTGGGGTCGACGAGAAAGGCAGTAACCCCTTTATGCCCTTTTTCTGGCGCGGTCAGCATGAAAACGATAAAGAAGTCGGCCATGGGCGCGCTGCTGACCCACGATTTTCTCCCGTTGAGCAGATAAACATCCCCGTCCTGCGCGGCGCGGGAACGCATCGTCGCCGCGTCCGATCCGGACATGGGTTCGGTGAGAGAATACGCCCCGATTGCCTCGCCCGAGGCGACGGGAACGAGGAATTTCTGCTTCTGTTCTTCCGTCCCGAAACGCTCGATGCCGTAGCAATACAGGGAGTTATTGACCGACATAATCGTCCCATGCGCTGCATCCGCTTTACAGATCTCTTC
This sequence comes from Anaerolineales bacterium, assembly GCA_034430425.1. Lineage (GTDB taxonomy): Bacteria > Chloroflexota > Anaerolineae > Anaerolineales > E44-bin32 > WVZH01. Next base: position 35,404 of record DAOUEK010000019.1, read on the forward strand.
CAACGCCAAGACGTAGGAAATTGTGTCCATGCCCGTACCGCCATACTTCTCGGCGATCTCGATTCCCATAAATCCCATTTTGCCCATTTTACGGATGGTTTCGAGCGGGAATTTGCCACTTTCGTCGAATTCGGTTGCGATGGGCGCGATCTCCTTTTGTGCGAAATCTCGCGCTGCCTGGCGAATCATATGGTGCTCTTCGGTGAGTGAAAGGTTGATGCCTTGTTCTGTGGATGCAGCAGCTGCCATTCGTTCCCCTCCGTTAATCAGATCATACGTGCAGCGATTATAGCATGGTGCTTTGACCGCCATTTAACCAACGGGTACAATGATCGCAGTGGAGGTCATCATGACACGGGAATCCGGAAATCATGCGTTGGATGAAATCAGTGAAGAATTATTCCGTCATCTGGTCGATTTGGCCGCATTCCATCTGGAAGACGACGAAGCAACGTACTTGCAGCGAGAATTGAATGGCCAACTCAAAGCCATACGGGAGCTTGATGCCATCGAAGTCGATGCGAATGTGTCAATCACTTCCCACGGGGTTCCCTATGCTGAGGCAATGTGGTTGCGAGAGGATCGTATCGAGCCGTCAAGCATGGCCGATGACATACTAGAACAAGCCCCGGAAGTCGATGAGCGGTCAATCATCGTGCCCGACATCCCCCACGAGGAAATAACGTGACCATATCACTGTGCGATCTGCCGGCTCATCAATTGGTTCGTAAGCTGCGAGACGGTGAGTGTACGGCGGCGGAAATTCTCGAATCGACGCTGGATCGCATTCAGGCGGTTGAGGGGTCGCCGCCAACGACGCATGCCGCTTCGAAGGAGACACATAACGCTGATGAAATCCATGCTTACATTACGTTGACGACGGAGCGAGCGCGTTTGCAGGCGAAGCGTGTCGATCAAGCGTTGGCGATAGGCGAAGATCCTGGTCCTTTGGCTGGGATTCCCCTGGCTGTGAAGGATATTTTCTGCGTCGAAGGAACGCCATCGACGGCAGGGTCGAAGATCCTGGATAACTTCGTGGCGCCCTACAGCGCCACACCGGTGCAGCGCCTGGAGGCTGCCGGCGCAGTCACCCTGGGTAAAGTCAATCTGGATGAGTTTACCTTTGGTTCGTCGAACGAGTCGTCCGCATTTCAACCTTCCCCGAGAAACCCATGGGATCCCGCACGTGTACCCGGCGGATCCTCAGGGGGAAGCGCGGCGGCTGTGGCAGCAGGCGAAGCCGTGATCTCGCTGGGCACCGACACGGCCGGTTCGATACGGCAGCCGGCCGCTTTTTGTGGGGTCGTGGGCTTGAAACCCACGTATGGCCGGGTTTCGCGCTTCGGATTGATCGCTTTCGCCTCTTCGCTCGATTGTCCGGGTCCGGTTACGCGAGACGTTCGGGACTCAGCAATGATGATGAATGTTATCGCCGGAAAGGATGTGCGTGATGCCACGGCGGTTCGCTCGCCGGTTCCGGATCATCTGGAAGGACTCGAGGATGGTGTGAAGGGATTGCGGATTGGGATTTCGCCGGATTACTTCCGCCTGAAGTATCCCGATCCCGAATCCGGAGGCCTGCTGGAGCAGCCGATCGCATCGGAAATCGATGAGCGTGTTCGGGGGGCAGCGGAGATATTGGCGAAGATGGGCGCGGAGATCGTCGAGGACATCCCTCTGTCGAACACTCGCTATGGGATTCCCGTATATTTCATTGTATCTCGTGTTGAAGCCGCTTCCAATTTGCATCGCTATGACGGTGTCAAATACGGCTATCGTTATCCTGAGCCCGTAGCAGATTTGCGCGAGTTGTATCGACGAAGCCGCGGCCAAGGATTTGGACCTCAGCCGAAGTTGCGCATCCTGATGGGCATGTATGTATCGGCAGAACAGTATGAGAAAGGTTATTACCAGAAAGCCTTGCGCGTACGAACGTTGATCCGCGGTGATTTCGATCGGATTTTCGATCCGCAGGGCGATTATGCACTGGACGGTCTGCTTACGGCGACGACTCCCACGACGGCGTTTCCCCTGGGTGCGGTGTATGGGGATTCGGTCTTGATGCAGTATGCGGATTTGTTGACTGTTCCGGCAAACCTGGCGGGTATTCCCGGACTCTCCGTCCCGGCCGGTTTCGATACACAAGGATTGCCCATCGGTATTCAATTCCTCGGTTCGGATTTCTCCGAGGCAAAACTGCTGCGTATCGGTCGGGCCTACGAAACGGCTACGGCGGACGAAGCCTGGAGACAATTGAGACCGGATATGCTCAAGAACGTATGATACACTTCGATTTTCAACAATACTTACCCGGTCTGGAAGACTCGTTTTCCAGGAATTCTCCTTCCGGGGTAATTTCGTATCAACCTATACTCAGCGTACCTACATCTATGGGTAGGCCTGATAATCTTCAGGTGAGAACATGGAAGAGATGACTACAGGTGATGATAGTAAAGTAATTTCTGATCCGGGACGAAAGGAAAATCGTCTCCGCAAGTTTTCCTTGCTGCATCCTTTTTTCTTTGCTTGTTTTCCAGTGCTGGCTTTTCTTTCTGAAAATATTCGCGAAATCCCGTTTTCTCAAGCTTACCGGTCCCTTGGCTTAGCGGTTTTGAGCGCAGTCCTACTTCTTTTCATGTTTCGCATTGTGATTCGGGATTGGCACAAAGCTGCCGCACTGACTTCCTTCCTGCTAATTCTATTCTTCTCGTATGGTCACGTTTACATGATGTTGAAGGAGGCTCGAATCGGAAGTTTTCTGATCGGCCGACATCGCTTTCTACTGCCAGCGTTCGCCCTGGTTTTTTTGATGGGGATATGGTTCGTAGTTAAAAAGGTAAAAAAAGGAGTGCCTCTCTCGAAGCAGCTAATGTTGGTGTCCATCGTGTTGTTTATTTTTCCGGTTTACACATTGGCTGCGTACCATTTCCAATCCCGCTCGAGCGACTATGAACGTGTTCCGGAAGCTGTTTCACAGAACGGTGATTTCACTTTGACGCTGGGATACCAACCCGATATCTATTACATCATCCTTGATGCATATTTGCGTTCCGATATTTTGCTGGATGAATTTGGCTATGATAATTCCTGCTTTATCGAGCAGCTCCGTGAAAGGGGATTCTACGTTGCCGATCAAGCTACGAGTAATTACACCCTGACGGCATTATCGTTAACATCTTCACTAAACATGGAGCATTTACTCCCCAGATATGGCGGTATGAGTGAGGATGATTACCCCAGCGCTTTGAGCGATCACCTGGCGCATAGCGAAGCACGGGCTGTCCTGGAGCAGCAGGGGTATGTCATCATTGCCATCGACAGTGGTTGGAAAAGCACTGAACTGACGGATGCGGATTTGTATCTCGAGCCGCAAATCGTTGAAATTGAAGAACTGCGACAATCGGGGCGGATCAATGTATTTGAATCCATTTTCATCCGAACCACGGCACTTCTCGGGGCAATCGATCTGAGTGTTAAAAGCGAGAATTCACTTTTAAACTCGTTGGAAGCACCGTTTCTCGCCCATCATTACTTCGTTCTCTCACAATTTGATTATCTCGAGCGTGTGTCCACGCAGCCGGGCCCCAAGTTTGTATTCGCCCACATCATTTCACCTCACTCTCCATACGTTTTCGGACCTGACGGCGAGCTGCTTACGAGCACCGAAGCGTTTACGTGGGCAGATGGGGTTGGTCCCCGCGAATCCGTAGACACGGAGATCCAACTTTATTGTGATCAATTGCAGTATATCTCTCAACGAACGCTTGAAGCCATCGATGTAATCCTGTCGAATTCAGAACGACCTCCAATAATCTTGCTCCAGGCCGATCATGGCCCTGGCGTTCGGTTGGCCTGGAATTCACCGAGCAATGAGGGGATCAAGGATCGGATGTCGATATTGTCTGCATACCTGTTTCCTGATTCATGTCAGGATTTTCTCTATCCTTCGATCACTCCGGTCAATTCGTTTGGGACGTTGTTCCACTGTACATTCGGTCAGCAGATTGAGTTGCGGGATGATCTCAATTACTTCAGCCCGCGAACGGATCCTTATCAGTTCAACGACGTCACGAGCATAGTTCAGTGATTGGCAATCGAGAAGCCTCCATCGTGGTAAGTCATCTTGATTATTATGCGATAACGTTCACGCGATTCTCACATGGGTAAATATTTATCTGTTCCTCGCCGCCTCAATCTGCGTCCATATCTTCGATGGATTGCCTTGATTGTCGTTTTGCTCGTCAACCTGCTTGCGTATGGGGATATCTTCGACCTTCCCTTTACAGGGACGGACACATACACCCTGATTGACACAGCCCGGCTTCAGTCGTTCGATGATGTGGTTCGCATCTTCTCGCAGCCGTTGATGGGAGGTACGGCAGGGGCGAATCGCGTCCAGTATTTTCGACCGATAACTACGCTCTCGTTTTCAATCGACTATGCGGTATGGGGGTTGAATCCATGGGGCTATTATTTAACGAATTTTCTCCTGCATTTGTTTTTTGGATTTCTTCTTTATTGGTTCCTGGAACGAATCAGTGAGGATATTGGCGTTGCGCTCCTCGCCACCCTGGTCTTCCTGATCCACCCCGTTCTTACACAGAGCGTTTCCGTCATTTCTCATCGCCAGGATATTCTGGTCGGTTTCTTTGGCTTGTTGTCTTTGCTTCTGGTTGGATCTGATCAGGATGGTGTGGAAAGAAAAGTGCCCTGGCGCATGGGGTTTGCCGCTGTGTTTACCTGCCTGGCAATGCTTTCCAAAGAAATCGGTTTTCTCACACCGCTGTTTATCTTTTCCTATTTGTTCCTTTTTTGTGCACAGGGAGTAGAATCAACCAAAGCGCGATTGAAGTCTGCGTTTAAAGCAAGCAGCCTATTTCTCGTTGCAGCGGTGTTGATGGCAATATGGAGAACGATTGCCGTTGGCGGCGCCGGAGTTGAGCTATCTCTGTCGATCGATGCGATTCTTGCGAATACAAAGGATATTGGAAATACATTCTTTACCACTTTGATTGACCCGGGGCATCTGATCTACGCGCAATTGCAAAGGATCTACTCGCCATACCCATCCGTAACTCTGCAGGTGATCTCGTTAATTCTCTTGCTGCTTACGATACCTGTGTTGATTTCACTGCGTGGCCCTGTAATCCGTTGGATTCAATCGAGAAGGAGCAGGATTTCGAAGGCGCTGATCTTGCTTCTGCTTGGTGCCATGTTTATTTCACTGCTTGCCGTTCTCTCATACCCACTGCTCGCACCACGGTTTGAAGACATCATTGGAAATGCGCTGGATGGCCACGGCTGGCGTTTTCTGCTTCGTGTTATGGAGGGGCGGAATCGAACTTCACTCGAGCAATATCTTTTCCGATTGCGCGATACGCTTATCGGCGCAGGTTATCGTATCGGCCTCTACAGTTTATTCGCCCTTCTTGCGCTGGGCACGCTGACCGATCCATCGAACGGCTGCAGAATAAATAGGAAACGTGTCTTGTGGATGATGTTATTCTGGATGCTTTTAGGCCTTGTGCTGTTTGTTTTCATGTCAAGAGTATCATGGCGAAGCCTATATATTTTCGTTGCAGCCTTCTCGTCGGCTTTTTCGATCTTAACCTTTAGCGGTATTGAGATTTTGGTGGGTAAGATTCGTTCGAGACCCAATCACGGCGCGATTCTCCGGCGCTGTGCTCAGTATTCCGTTTCCTTGTTTTGTGTTGGGGTATTTGGCGTGATCGCGGGGAATCTACTGGCCTACAGCGCCGTATTTCGAGAGGCCACTCTTCTGGAGAAGCGGGCTGATGTTACCCAAACCTTTTTCACGGCATTTGATAAGGAAGTGCTTCAACTCCCGGACGGAGCCATGATCACACTTTATGGACTGCCATCACTGGACGAATCTTACCTTTTGGATTACACAATCAAGTCCTGGTTGGATCTACAATATCCCGGGAATGAGATGACGGTTACCATCCAGGATCGTGTCGCCGGAGTGGAATGTATCGATTGCCTGCGAATCGAAGTTGTCGAGGAGAACGCAAGGCAATTTAACCTGCTCGTGGAATTTAAATCTACTGAGAGCGGATAGGATGAGATTCGTAGTAGAACGACTATAAAAGCGGTCTGTGTTGGGCATTGTGCCACGCTGTCCGCTTGAACGATTTGGAGGAGAGAATGCAACATATTCAACTTGCCATGAAATCCAGTACGGCTTGGGTTCTGCGCTTCAAGACCGCGTTTATCCTTGTTTCGATAAGCGCATGTTCACTGCTTGAATCAGACCCAAAGCAGTGGGGCCAACCGCCAGCGATGAGTATCGACCCTTCAAAGATCTATATCGCCACGCTGCAAACCGGGAAGGGTGACATCCGCATCGAGTTGTTTGCTGACAAGGCACCCATGACGGTGAACAATTTCATTTTTTTGGCCGAGGAAGGGTTTTACGACGGCACGACGTTCCATCGCGCCATTCCCGACTTTATAGCGCAGGGTGGCGACCCCGAAGGAACGGGGCTGGGTGGTCCTGGCTACCGTTTCGATGACGAGATTAGTCTCGATCTGCGTTTCGACGGGGAAGGGTATCTCGGCATGGCTAATTCCGGTCTGGATACCAATGGCAGTCAGTTTTTTATCACCTATGGACCAACCCCACATCTCAATGGTTTGCATACCATTTTCGGAAAAGTGATTGAGGGGATGGATGTGGCCAGGGCGATAACACCACGCGATCCGTTGGGAAATCCTGATTTTGAGGGCGATCGGCTGGAAAAGGTCGAGATCGAAGTCGTGGCGGAAAGTTACCTGCCTGCTCCGACCGAAACGCCGATTCCCATTGTTCCGCAATGGGAGGAAAGCAGGCCGCTGGCGGAGCTTGCCATCGAGGACCGCGAAAACCTTTATAGCGGTCGGCCTGAAATGCGGATCGATACAAGCAAATCGTATCAGGCTTCGATCCAGACCACGCGGGGTGAAATCGTCGTCGAACTTCGGCCTCAGGATGCGACAGAAAGCGTCAATAACTTCGTTTTTCTCGCCGAATTGGGATACTGGGATCAATTCCCCATTGTCTACGTCGAGCCGGGTTTGCTCGTGGTAACCGGCTCTCCCCAAGGATCACAAGATAGCGACATCGGGTACACCCTTCCGCAGGAAATTGGTTTGCCGAACACGGTGGGTGCCGTTGGATTTTTCATGCGCCTGGATATTCTTGCGGTCAGTGGCAGCCAGTTTTACATTCTAATGGGCGATGTACCGACGATGGATGATTTATTTCCTGTCTTCGGATACGTCATCGAAGGTTTGGATGTTGTTGAAAGTCTGACAAACGAAGACATGATTGAAACGATCACGATAGAGGGACGTTAATCAGGGAAAGTATGGCAGAATTCGAAGCGGTCATCGGTCTCGAAACGCACATTCAGCTGAACACCCGGAGCAAAATTTTTTGTGGATGTAAGGCTGATTCGTGGGAAGATGAGCCCAACACGAATATTTGCCCGGTGTGTACGGGTTTGCCTGGCGTGCTTCCGGTTCTCAATCGAGTCGTGGTCGAAAGTGCGGTGTTGTTGGCTGCAGCGATGCAGGCGGATTCAATCCAGCCGTTTTCCTACTTCGCCCGTAAGAACTATTTCTATCCGGATTTACCGAAGGGGTACCAGATCAGCCAGTACGACGAGCCCCTGGCGCGCGGCGGTTTTTTACAGATTCCACTTCCGCATGGGGGCGCACGCCTGGTGACAATCGAAAAACTGCACATTGAAGAAGACGCAGGTAAGACGATTTATCAGAACGATCGTCGTCTGATCGACTTCAATCGATGTGGTGTGCCGCTGGTGGAAATGGTCACAGGCCCGGACTTGCGGACGGCGGATGAGGTGGCGCAGTATTTAATCCGCTTACGGCAGCTGCTGCGCTGGTTGGGAATCTCCGACGGGGATATGGAGCGCGGCCAGCTTCGCTGTGATGCCAATGTTTCCATCCGCTTGGCCGGCAGCGAGGTGCTAAATCCAAAGACCGAGATTAAGAACGTCAATTCGATCGAGAACGCTCGTTTGGCCGTTAAGACCGAGATCGATCGGCAAATCCGTGAGGTCAGCGCCGGCCATGCGATAGAAACATGGACGCTTCAGTGGGATGCAGACAGCGCATCGCTGCGCAAGATGCGCTCGAAAGAAAGCGAGGCGGATTACCGCTATTTCCGAGAACCCGATTTATTGCCCATCGTTCTCGATGAAGAATGGCTGGATGAGATTCTCGCCCGTTTACCGGAACTGCCGCTGGCGCGACGCGAACGCTTCGTCGAACAATACAGTCTGCCCTGGTACGATGCAGAGATCCTGACCGAGGAGCGCAGTCTTTCCGAATACTTCGAAGAAGTCGTTTCGATTGTTGGAAATGACGCCAAAACCGTTTCCAATTGGCTGATAAACGACGTGCAGCGCATGATCCGGGAGCTTGGTATTACTCCCGCCGATCTGAAATTGCGTCCCATTCATCTGGCAAAGATCATCCAGATGGTTCAGGAGAAGGAGATAACGGCGAATACGGGCAAGGACTTGCTGCTGGAAGTTGAGAAAAGTGGCATCCCCCCCGAACAAATCGTCACCGAGCGGGGATTACGGCAAGTCTCCGACGAGGCCGTTCTGCGTGAGATTGCTGCCAGGGTGATTAATGAAAATCCGGAGCAGGTTAAAACGTACCAGGATGGGAAGACGACCGTCCTGGGCTGGTTTGTTGGTCAAATCATGCGAGAAACCAGGGGGAAAGCGAACCCGAAAAAAGTTCAGTCGATTCTGGAAGATCTGCTGGCGAAATAGGCATAATTCCCCCGGGACTTGTTGTTGGAGACGCAGGGTAACTGCAGGATAGGCAGGGATGCTGTTTATTTAATCTACGCTTAAGATCAGAAGTGCGGATAGACAAAGAAACCCCATCGATCCTTCTTCGTGAAAGATGGGTTGAACTTGTTCGATGATCTCGAATTTGCGTGTGATTCGATCAGCAAATCAACATGGATGCGACTGCAAGACCTCCTGCGAGCACCATGCTTATGGCGCCGATCCGAAAGCGGGTTTGCATTGTTATGTTGATCGTTCTTCGGAAGCTTTCCATTTCTTTGCGAAGATCTTCCGGAACCGCATCTATTATATTTTCGTTTGCATCTTCCTGGCTCTTGGACACCGCATCGAAGAGAAAGGGCCGCAGCCCACTTCTTGAATAGATCCAGAAAAGAATCGCGAAGTAGAAGAAAACAACGGCCATCACCAGCCAAATGATATTCATTAAATTCCATCCAGACATCTCTCACCTCACGAGGGGGCAGCAGTCGATTTCGGATATCCGCTAAGTATTAAGCATACGTGCGCTTAACCTCCCATGCAAGTGAGAAGGAGGGGTTAGCCAGATATTATTTAATGTATCCACAACCTCTCCATTATGGAACGAAACTGCATCAGCGGTTGAAATCGTAGGCGATGAAATCCCCGGCAGGACTGACGAGGGTTATCAAGCCGCCGCCGATCTGACCTCGCATTAAGCTCCAGGAACCCAGGCTCCCGGAAAGACATAAAAAGCTGTTGTTGTTGCGCCAACGTAAATCGTTACACGAACCGATGGGTGTGGACGAACCGCCGTCGACACCCAGGTGGAGGTTCATGGGACCGCCAAGGGAGTAGACGAAGTGGGTACTGTCCCATGCCCAACCATTCCATTGAATGTTGCCCGTGTCGTATACAACATCAGCGCTGCCATCTGCGTTCGCCAGAACTAAATCCTTGACGTTCGGGGTGCCGGTCTCACGCAGGAAGGCGAGGCGCTGCAAGTTGGGTGAAAGCGAGGGTTCACCGAAAGCTTGCGTGAAGTAGAAGTCGCCGCTGATCGTTCCTGTGTTGATGGCCGTGGCAGTTGTCTCGGAGACGCGCCAGATTGTTCCGGAAACAGCAGCGGCGAGGGGGTCGGAGGAGGGGACTGCAACTCCGATAGCATCGGAAGTGAGTGTCCAGATCGGTTGGGCGTAGTATTGGAATTCGCTGTAGGTAATCACGGGTGTGTAGTTGATCAGGTTGGCTCTCAGATTGCTTCCATCGATATTGACCAATCCGATCGCATCCGGCAGGACCAGGGCGAATTGTGTGCCGTCGGGTGAAAGGGCGAAATCGCCGCCGCTGCCCGGTGGGAATACGGTTGTGAGACTGCCCGTGTCGCTGTCCAGACGAACGAGGTCGTCGTATTTGGCCAAGCCCGGTCCACCGGAAGGCACCGCGCGGGTGTTGAAGATCAACTCGTGGCTGTTGGGAATAAAGGCGATACCGGCGATGTCGTTGCGGCTGAAGTTGGGATCCAGGGGATATAAGGCGTCGATCTGCGCCGAAGTTAACAACGTCATCTCGCCGCTGCCGTCCGTGTTTACAGACCGGACTTCCGGCAATTGGTCCGCTCCCACACTGCGGACGAAGGCAACTTTCTGGCAATCCGTCGAGATCATGACCTGACTGGCATCACCACTGCTGGTTAACTGCGCGGGCGGATCGGTCCCTTCGAGCAGCCATACATTGCCGCCATCGGTATAGGTGATGCAGTGCGCATTGACCGCCACAGCTTCGGGTTGAGGGCGTCCGGCGGATTGCGACTCGTCCCCAGGCTGCTGCTGTGATTGTGAATCGGCAGGAAGCTGCTTGTCTCCACTCTCGGCTTCTTCTGCGCTTCCGGCGCTTAGAGTCGCTGCAACGACTGTCCCTAATGCATCCTCAGCCGACGGGGTCGCCGTGGCGGCATCCCCGCAAGCCAGTGTAGCCATCAGGAGACAACACAAAACGATCATCGGGCGCGGTAAACGCATGGTTTTCACCTCACTTTACGTAGTGGCATTATACACGTCCGATCGAATTCTACGCACACTGCAGAATCCGTTGATGGGATTCTATGTTATCGGATGTGAACCCTTCGGGAAAGGATTCCGGATTTACTGTTTACCCCTGCTCGGATTGAAATTAGTAATCAAAGAAGCCCTTGCCGGATTTGCGTCCCAGATAGCCGGCAGCGACCATTTTTCGAAGCAAGGGCGCCGGTCGGTATTTGTCGTCACCAAGATCGTGCTGGAGAAGTTCCATGATCTGCAGGACGGTGTCGAGGCCGATCATGTCGGCCAATGCCAGGGGACCCATGGGATGGTTCATGCCCAGTTGCATTACGGCGTCGATTGCATCTGGCGTTCCCACCCCTTCCATCAAAGTAAATATCGCTTCATTGATCATGGGACACAGGATGCGATTGGATATAAATCCCGGCGAGTCTTGCGACTGTACGGGTTCTTTACCCATCTTGCGGCCGACTTTGACGGCGGTTTCGGTTGTCTCTTCTGAAGTGGCCAGCCCGCGCACAATTTCGAGTAGTTTCATCAGCGGTACAGGGTTGAAAAAGTGCATTCCAATCACTTGCTCCGGCCGTTGTGTGGCGGACGCAATCTTCGTGATTGGAATGGAGGATGTGTTCGAAGCCAATATCGTTGTTGGCGGTGCCAGTCCGTCGAGTTGTTTGAACAGGTCAACCTTAAGTCCGACATCTTCCGGCGCAGCCTCAATGATCAGATCGGCTTCACACGCCGAGTTAAGATCCAAAGCGGTATCGATTTCCAAGGCGGCGCGTTTCTGCTCTGCGGTGATCGTTCCTTTTTCGACGAGCCTGGAAGTAGAGTACTCGATGTTTACCCTGGCTTTTGCGAGGGCTTGGGGATCGATATCGATTAACGTGACCTGATAGCCCGCCACTGATGCCGTCTGGGCAATACCATGGCCCATGGTTCCCGCACCGACAACCACGATTTTCTCGATCGTCATGGTATCGTCTCCCATTTTAATTGCGGCGGCTTGTGATCCAAGCGCTAGGTTTCGAGCTCTACAGCCATGGCTACGGCCTCTCCACCACCCAGGCAGAGTGCGGCGATGCCGCGCTGGAGATTGTGGTCCCGCAAAGCGTATATCAGGGTGGTGAGGATGCGCGCGCCGGACGCACCGATTGGATGTCCGAGTGCGATGGCGCCGCCGTTGACGTTGACTTTATCCCAATCCCATCCACTATCTTCCAATGCCTGCCCGTCGGCAAGGACTTGTGCGGCGAAGGCTTCATTCAACTCGATGAGATCGACATCCTGGAATGTCCAGTTGACTTTCTCCAGCAAAACCGGAATGGCGCGCGCCGGTGCGATGAACAATTCTTTCGGGGGAACGGCCGCTTGGGCGTATCCGCAAACACGCGCCAGGGGTTGGATTCCCAGGCTGTCCGCATACTGCCGGCTAGCATAGACGACCGCTGCAGCACCGTCGTTCAAGCCAGGGGAATTCCCGGCGGTTACTTTGCCATCGGAAGAGAAGACCGGTTTCAAAGTGGCCAGTTTCTCCACTGATGTTTCACGGCGGGGTGTCTCATCCTTTTCGATGAGCGTCAGAGCGCCTTTCCGACCGGGAATCTCAAGTGGGACGATTTCTTCATCAAAGCGGCCTTCATCCATGGCTGCAATCGCTTTTTGATGACTTTCGAAGGCCCAACGATCCATGGCCTCACGGCTGATGTTGAACTCGCCGGCGATCCATTCTGCGGCCATTCCCATGACCCAATCTTCGAAGGGGTCCCACAAGCCATCATGCAGCAGGGCGTCGGTAAGCTCGGCGTGGCCGTAACGGAGTTCGCCACGTCTTCCTCGCAAAAGGTAGGGTGCATTGCTCATGCTTTCCATGCCGCCGGCAACGATTAAATTCGCATCCCCTGCCTTAATCGCCTGAGCGGCGAGGATGCCGGATTTCAGGCTCGATCCGCAAACCTTGTTAACGGTTGTTGCCCCTACGGTTTTTGGTAAACCGGCGAAAATGGCCGCTTGCCGAGCCGGAGCCTGGCCGAGGCCGGCCGATACCACATTGCCCATGAGCACTTCATCGATCTCTTCGGGATTGGGGATCGCCGATCGTTTTACCGCTTCTTGAATGGCCGCTGCACCGAGCTGCACGGCCGATAATGGACTGAGTGCACCCTGAAAGCGGCCCATTGGTGTGCGGGCGGCACTCAAAATGACGGGGTCCAACGTATGCTTTGCTTTACTCATTCATTGCCTCTTCTGCGTTGCGAGTTTTTTAGGGTTTGGGGTGGGGATTATTGACCACGAGGATCGGCTTTGATTTTCATCCACTCCGCACGAAGTCTTTGATAAGATTTGTCCAGAGACTCGGGCAGTACGCGAGTATCTCCGCTGGTGGTCATGAAGCTTGTGTCGCCTGTCCAGCGCGGCACGATGTGCACGTGGATGTGCTCGGCAATACCAGCACCAGCAGCTTCGCCGATGTTTATACCAATATTATAATCTTCGGCGTGGTATACATTCCGTATGACCGTTACCGCTTCAGTGGTTAATTGCATGAGTTCGTTGCGGGTGGTTTCATCCAGATCCTCAAGCGAAGCCTTATGGGTGAAAGGCACCACCATGGTGTGACCGTTGGTGTAGGGGAAAAGATTGAGAATGACGAATGCAGACTTGCCTCGGTATAGGATGAGGTTCTCCGCATCGTTATCCATTGCTGCACGACGGCAAAAAATACAGCCGCTTTCTTTCGTCTTTCCTTCTACGTAATCCATACGCCAGGGAGCCCAAATTCGTTTCATGATTCAACGGATGAATTCTATCAGAGAATAGCCATTTATACATCACCGTGGCATGCTTCCTGCACAAGCGAGTACAATTGGGACATGTCCAGTATAGATGACCTGCGTGCGCAGCTCCCGATCCATGGATTGGGCCGACCGTTTTTCTACTTCGAAACGGTCGATTCAACGAATGATATCGCCCTGGAAAAAGCCTGTCAGGGCGTTGCGCATGGCGCACTGGTGCTGGCGGACGAACAAACAGCAGGGCGCGGACGTGCCGGAAGGGTTTGGTATTCGACAGCAAAGCAAGCGTTGACTTTTAGTTTGGTGCTACGACCCCCAGCAGGACGCACGCAGGAACTCTCTGGCCTTGCCGGATTGGGTGCTTTGGCTGTGGTAGAGGCGCTAGAAAAGTGGACGGTTCGAGCGGCGATAAAGTGGCCGAATGATGTGCTCATCGATCGGAAGAAGGCGGCCGGTATTTTGGTGGAGATGTCATGGATGGGCGAGTCCCTGGAGTATGCCGTTTTGGGGATCGGGATCAACGTTCAAGCCGAGTCGGTCCCTGCCGATGACAGGATTGATTTCCCTGCCACGTGTGTTGAAAACGCCGTGGGGAGGCCGATCGATCGTTATGAATTATTAATCGGCGTTCTCGAATCTCTGGGATACTGGCATGAAAGGATGGGCTCCAAAGCATTACTCGAAGCCTGGCAGAATCACCTGGCCTTCTTGAATCAAGAGGTGGTCGTTCACGTGGTAGGCGAGGAATGGGTGGGCCTATTACGCGGTATTACGATGGATGGAAGATTACAGCTGCAGACATCTCGGGGAGAACAGTTACTGGCGGCATCCGGTGATGTGCGTATGCGTGCAGTTGACACAAACGTTAATTAGGCTACACTTGACAGGTGTGGTTTGCTCCTTCCAGGAGGGCAGGCATGTTCGATAATTTACGTGAATTATCTGATGGACCGATGGATTTCGAGGAGGAGCGAGCTCGTCTCTTCGAAGTCGAAGATCAGTATATTTCTGAGCGGCGAGTTTTTGGCATGACATCAGGCCAACGCCTGGTGTTGGCGATACTGATGTTGGCAACGGTGTTGGTCATGGGAGCGGCCTGTCTGTTGGTAACCGGAAAGATCGCCTATTTCTAGTAATTGAAACCAAGGTCAACCATGTCTTCAAGGGACTGTCCTGAAAGGGCAGTCCTTATGTTTATAATCAAATGGGTTCCTCGTGAAGTTTGGTGCTTGGTGTTTTGAAGCGATGTATCAACTTGGGCATCGACAGCATACGGACAACTCTCGATGGTTGCTCGAGTCGCAGGACTACCCCAATAGATTCGTAATAAGTATTCTTGTAGGGGCAGGTTTCAAACCTGTCCCTACATTGTTGTTAGCCGTCGCCGGGTTTGAGCGTTAGATGTCCTTCGGATGCCGCGATGACATCCTGCTTAACCCACAGCATGGGATGGTATTCGATGTTCCGCCACATGTCGATCATGTCATCGTAGTGCGGGTGGAAAGTATGTCCGGATTGACCGGTGGTGTGGATCGAAAGCGATCGGCTGAAGTCTGCCGGATCGATAATCTGGCGGTACGATGGAACGATGACGACGTCGTACGACTTTCTCCAATCGTACCCCGTGTTATTTACCGTAAAGAAACTCCCATCCACGGCAACGGGTCCGCGATTGAATATCCGTTCGATCAAACCGATACCACTTTGGCCCAGGCTTTGATTCTCGAAAGTGGCGGTATGCAGATCACCCCAGCGCCACTTGGACATGGATTTGCCAAGGGTTTCAGTGAGTTCATCCACCGCGGATTCGAGGGCGCGAAGCAGGATGATTTCTCGGGTTTCGATCTCAGCCGTATTGACATCGTCAAACCAGACCGCATCCGCATTGGGCAAAGTGTTGACCAATGCGGTGAGCAGCGAAGGACGGGCCTTTTGCAGCAGGCGCTCCCCCAACTCGTCCTGATAGACTTCATCGATCAAGCGGATGCGAAGTGTTTCGAAGAGCGCCGCTGCGGCGCTCTCGCGCACCGTCCGTCCGTCCCATTCACGAAGCAACGCAACGGCTTGCGCAAGTCGGGAGTCCGTTGGCTGCAGTTCGAGAATGTACGGCAGCATGTCGTCGACATAAACCTGATGGTTGTCCCCCTGCATGGCCTGGATGTCCTCAATTGAGATCGAGTCGCTGGATTCGATCATCTCCACGATACGGCGGGCGCGAAAGCCGGGCGCCCAGTCAACGGTGATCATGTAGGGATATTCCTCGCCGACGACAGCGTGGTTGGCGGTAGCGATGTAACCCTTCTCGGGATTGAAGGAATACGGCAGCTCGTCGAAGGGAATGGTTTCAAGCCACTCGTATTCACCCGTCCATCCAGGAACGGGAATCGAACCGTCGCCGTTTGCCCGGATGGGTATTCGCCCCGGCGCCTGGTAACCGATATTGCCGTCGACATCCGCGTAAACGAAATTCTGGCTTGGCACGTCCCAAAAACGCAGTGCGGTTCGAAAGTCTTCCCAATTTTGAGTCTGATCAATCATCAACACGCTTTCCATCAACCTGGCAGGCTGCAGCGCTGTCCAGGAAAGCGCAAGCGGCTGCCATCCGTAATACCATTGGTCTTCCGTCCCCCCGGCGACGTCATTAATAATCGGCCCGTGCTTTGTGATGCGAACGTTGAGCACGACAGGCTCATCTTCTCCGGAGACGTTGATTTCTTCCCGGATGATATCCATATCCAACCACTCCCCCTGGAATTCGTATTGGTTGGGATTCTCCGGGTTGATGCGTTCGATGAACAGGTCTTGTACGTCGGGGTCCAGATTGGTGACGCCCCAGGCAATCCGGTCGTTGTGGCCGATGATCACGCCCGGGGCGCTGGCGAAGGATGCTCCTACGACGTTGAAGGGGCATTCCGGTCCGATCGGATCACAGTGCAGGCCGATTTCATACCAGATTGATGGCATTTGGATTCCCAGGTGAGGATCGTTCGCCAGGAGCGGCGTGCCGTTTTCGGTACGCTCGCCGGCAATGACCCAGTTGTTGCTCCCCAGGCCGAAACCTTCTCCGAGGGCATGCGGCTCATACGCCATCTCCGGGATCGAGTCGAGTGTGGCGTTCGTGAGGAGTTCGGGCACGATGGCCGGATAGGCGCTGTTGTAAGCCGGGATGATTTCCTCAACGGCGTCCGCTCCGAGGCGGGCAGCAACGTGAGCGCGTAAAAGTTCCATATCTCGATTTCCGCCCAAATCCCACGCCATGACCTTCGCCCAGGCCAAGGTGTGGACCACAGTCCAGGGATCGGGCTCGAAATTCACTCCCGTGAGGCCAAGCACGGTGAACTCAAATCCCTTCGATTTTGTATTTGTGGCGAGGTAGGCATTCACGCCTTGCGCATATGCTTCCATGGCGGCCAAAGCTTCGGGTGATAACAACGCCACTTCTTGCGCTGCCGCCCGATGCCATCCAAGTGTGCGGATGAAGCGATCGTTGCCAAGTGCACTCGGGCCGAGGATTTCGGCAAGGCGGCCGGTCCCGATGCGGCGCCAGAATTCCATTTGCCAGAAGCGGTCCTGCGCGTGGATGAAGCCCTGGGCCATGAAGAGATCGTGGGTGTTTGCGGCGTAGATGTGTGGAATCCCGAACGAATCGCGGTAGACCTCCACGGGCGCTTGTAAGCCGGGAAGTTGAATGGCGCCTTCGATCTGCGGATATGGTCGTCGAATGTTGATATATGCCACGATTGCGAGTACGGCGATGAGCAGGATGATTATGATGAGGGTAATGAGAACCAGTCTTCTGATACGTGCCATGGATGCCTCCCGTCTTGTATGCTTGGTTATGTGCGATTGATCTGATTGTATATGAGAATCTTCTTGTGTTCATACAATTCAACACGTAGATCGCCCCGGGGTTTCATTCGAAATTAATGATTTTTCTTGTAGTGATGCACACGTTTGCAGGCGATCAGGCATCCTTTCGATCCAAAAAACGGTCGATAACGGGTGAGGAAGTGGTTGGAAAAGCGGTCTCGCGGTATAATAGATATGCTCCCGCCGCAGGCGGGTTTTCTGTGGATGTTGTTCGTTTGAGAGCAGTAAAAAGTCATGGAAATCGGAACTATTCGACAAGTGGACATCGACGATCAGATGCGCGTTGCGTATCTGGATTACGCAATGAGCGTGATTGTGGCGCGTGCACTTCCCGATGCGCGGGATGGATTGAAGCCGGTCCATCGCCGCATTCTCTACGCCATGCACGAGATGGGGATCCGCGCGAATACACCTTACCGGAAATCGGCCAGGATCGTGGGCGAGGTGCTGGGCAAGTTCCATCCTCACGGCGATGCGGCGGTGTATGACTCGATGGCTCGTATGGCGCAGGATTTTTCGATGCGCTACATGCTGATCGATGGCCAGGGCAACTTCGGCTCGGTTGATGGAGATCCACCCGCCGCTATGCGTTACACCGAGGCTCGACTTGCGCGCATGGCGCAAGAAATGCTGGTGGATATTGGCAAAGAAACGGTGGATTTCGTCGATAACTTCGATGGCTCCCTGCAGGAGCCTGTCGTACTCCCCGCTCGCTTGCCCAACTTGCTGCTCAACGGCGCCTCGGGCATTGCCGTCGGGATGGCCACCAATATCCCACCGCACAATCTCAACGAACTGGCAGATGCCATCCACTACGTCGTCGATCATTACGACAATCTGGATGACGTCACTGTCGATGACCTGATGCAGTTCATCCCCGGGCCTGATTTTCCAACCGGGGCGATGATCGTCGGAACGGAAGGGATCAAGTTAGCCTATAGTACTGGCAAAGGACGGATCGTCATGCGTGCCTTCGCCAATATCGAGGAGCACGGCAAGTCCCGCCATCGGATTGTGGTTACGGAAATCCCCTACCAGGTAAACAAGGCCAGCTTGATCGAGCGTATCGCCGATTTGGTGCGTCAAGGGCGCCTGGGCGATATTTCCGATTTGCGTGATGAGTCCGATCGGCGGGGGATGAGCATTATCATCGAGTTGAAACGTGGTGCTCAGCCGAAGAAGGTGCTCAACCAATTGTTTAAATACACACAGCTGCAAACGACCTTTGGCGTGCAGTTGTTGGCTTTAGTGGATGGCGAACCGAGAATGCTGTCCCTCAAGCGCTCTCTGCAGCTCTATGTCGATCATCGCCTCACGGTTATCACACGCCGCTGTGAATACGATCTGGAAAAAGCCAGAGCGCGCGCCCACATCCTCGACGGTCTGATCATCGCCCTTGCCAACCTGGATGACGTCATCGACACCATCCGAAAATCAGCGGATGCGGACGTTGCCAAAGAGCGGTTAATGGAACGTTTCAAGCTGACGGAAATTCAGGCGCAGGCCATCCTCGATATGCAGCTGCGGCGTTTGGCGGCACTCGAGCGTGAGAAGATCGAGCAGGAACATAAAGAAATCCTGGAACAGATCGCCTACCTGGAAGACTTGTTGGCCAATCCCAAGAAGATACATGCCTTGATAAAAACGGACCTCGATGAAGTCGTCAAGGACTACGGGGACTTGCGCCGCACGAGAATTTCTCCCGATGCCAGCGAGGAATTCAGCGAAGAAGACTTGATTCCGGACGAAGCCGTGTTGATCAGTATTACCGAACGCGGCTACGTAAAACGTGTTGCCGCGAAGACTTACCGTCAGCAAGGCCGAGGCGGGCGCGGCGTGCAGGGACACTCGATGCGCGGTGAAGATGAAGTAATGATGCTTTTCCCGGCGCGCTCGTTGGATACCGTGCTGTTTTTCTCGGATCGTGGAAAGGTGTATTCCGAAAAGGCCTATCAGATACCGGATGCGGATCGCACGGCACGCGGTATTCCGATGGTGAATATTCTGGCTTTATCGCCCGATGAATCGATCACCGCAACGGTAACCGTCCCCGATTTCAAACAAGCCAACTACTGCACCATGGTCACCCGCAACGGCAAGATCAAACGTGTTCATCTATCCGAGTTTGCTTCCGTTCGACCTTCCGGTTTGATTGCGATCGGACTGGAAGAAGGCGATCTGCTTGGTTGGGTACGGTTGACCAGCGGTGATGACGAGTTGATCATCGTCACGGAGCTTGGGCAGGCGCTGCGCTATCATGAAGAGAATGTTCGCCCGATGGGACGACCGGCCACGGGTGTCAAGGCGATCAATCTGAAGCAGGGCGATTTTGTTGCCGGAATGGACGTCGTCGATCCGGAGGGGGATCTGCTCGTCGTTACGGCCAATGGCTACGGCAAACGCACGTCCTTTGATGATTATCCCAGCAAGGGAAGGGGAACGGGTGGAGTGATCACACTGAGCCGCAGCAAGATGTCGGAAACAGGCACGATTGCCTCCGCGCGAGTTGTCCACGAAGATGACGATCTGACGATCATTTCCAGCGGGGGCATTGTGATCCGCACCAAGATCAAACAGATTAAGCTTGCCGGCAGGGCGACGATGGGCGTTCGGGTGATTAACCTCAAGGAAGGGGAGATCGTCGCCTCCGTCGCTCGAACGTCTGCCAAGGATCTCAAGCAAGCTGGGGTAGAGTAAAGCATCGTCGCAGGTACAAATAACAATACAACCTCCCAGGCGTGGGAGGTTTTCATTTACCCGATAAGCGAGCAGCTTATATCAACGCCTTTCCGTACCAGTTTGCGGATTGCTCTTTCCCATCCAGACCGATCAGATTTACGCCCATCTCACGCAGCCGGTGAGAGTCGGCGCTGCTGATGTACGTAACTCGGCCTTTCTGATTCGGCGGCGCATTCAAGTCGTATTCGTCGAGAATTCGTTTGGTCTGGCGGGCGATCGCCGGTGAGGGATCGATCACGTTCACTTCCGGGCCAACGATTTTTTCCAGAACCGGGATGATGAAAGGGTAATGCGTGCAGGCCAGGACCAGCGTGTCGATGCCTTCGGCCAATAAAGGTTCGACGGCGTTTTTGAGGATGCGGCGGGTGTCAATACTGTCGAGATCTCCCGCTTCGATGCGTTCGACCAGGCCGGGTAACGTTTGTTGGAGAACAGTGACGTCGCTGGCAAAGCGTTCCACCACAGAAGCGAACAGTTCCCCCTGAAACGTGGCAGATGTCGCCAGCACACCGACGATTCGGCTTTGCGAACTTTGCGCCGCCGGTTTGACGGCGGGTTCCATGCCGACGAAGGGAATATCCGTATGTACCCGACGGAGATGATGTAATGCAGCGGCCGAAGCGGTATTACAGGCGACCACGATCATTTTCGTATCCAGTTCAAGCAAATAACGAGTGATCTCCAGAGCGAGTTCACGCACCTTGAGCAGTGTACGGTTGCCGTACGGTACGTGGGCCTGGTCGGCAAAAAAAATGACATCTTCCTGCGGCAGCATGGTGTGAATCTGCTGTAGAACAGAAAGTCCGCCAAAGCCCGAATCGAAGAGTCCGATAGGTCGTGTGTCCATTGTGTCGAATGTGCTGCCCCAAGTAAGAAAAAACAGGAATCGCAGCCTGCAAATAGATCGGATTCAGATCACGTCTTGTGCATTGTACACCGAAATACGCCTGACGTTGCTGCCGATTGACATGGGTACGAAATAAAAACGGTGCAGTTTGAAGACTGCACCGTTGTCATCGAGATTTCTATTATTATCGCTTTTCTTTCAGGCGGGCTTGTTTTCCCGAGCGATCGCGCAGGTAATACAACTGCGCGCGCCGCACGTGGGCACGGCGTTGAATGGTGACTTTTTCCAGACGTGGAGAGCGCATCAGGAAGGTACGCTCGACACCAATGCCGTGCGTGGCGGTACGTCTAACGGTGAAGTTGGCGTTATTGCCGCCTTTACGCACGCGGATCACAGTACCGCGGAATTCCTGGATGCGTTCCCGATCGCCTTCGGTAATACGGACGAACACAGTGACCGAGTCTCCCGGTCGGATATCGGGGATTTCCGGATTGACAGGTGCTTCGACGGATTTAACAAGCTCGTTCATAACTAATCTTCCTCTATTATTGAACATACACCCGCCGCCCATCGCTCCCGGGCGGCGCAAGCGAAAGTATACCACAATCAACCATAGAAGTGGTAGCGTGTATTATCGTGATGATTTTAAATTGGAAACGATGCAGGTATCGGCAAAGTGTGATTTACACTTGGCCGCCTGAAAGATTATTTAGGTATGCAGTTTGTGATCTCGCGGGTATTATAATGGACATGAGTGTTGAGTCAAACCTGGTCGATGGTCGGACTCATACCATGTGTCCGAGTCGATGAATCGAATTCGACAATCCAAAGGAGGAGTATTATGGAAAACCCTGCTGAATATCCAGCGCGTTTGCAGATCGACTATCCGGAAAAAATGGATCGTTGGACAACGTTCTTTCGCATCATCTATATTATCCCCATCGCCATTATCTTAAGTCTTCTCACGACGGCGGGTGAGACTGTCACAGAGGCTACAGTCTTCAATCAAGCTGGTGAGGTTGTTGATTACACTCGACAGACGGCTGGCGGGTTGATGACCGGTCTGTTTATGGCCACGCTCCTGATGATTCTCTTCCGACAACGGTATCCGCGCTGGTGGTTCGATTTTATCCGCGAGCTGACGCGCTTCGAAGCCCGAGTCGCCGCCTACATAGGGTTGCTCACCGATCAATATCCCTCCACTGTTGAAGAGCAGTCGGTCCATCTCGAGCTCGATTACCCCAACGTGGAAGCGGATCTCAACCGCTGGATGCCCCTGGTGAAGTGGTTCCTGGCCATCCCGCATTACATCGTGCTGGCGTTTCTCAGCGTCGCTGTTGTGTTTGCGGTGATCGTCGCCTGGTTTGCCATTCTGCTGACCGGTGAGTTCCCGAAGGGTATCTTCGATTATACGGTCGGAGTCGGCCGCTGGTGGCTGCGGGTGAATGCTTATGCGTTCTTGCTGGTGACCGATCAATATCCGCCTTTCAGTCTAAGTTAGTATGAATAGCAAGCCAGCCTGATTCAGCCTGGCTGTATGTAGTCCCAGTTTCAAGGTATTAAAAGCGCCCGTAAGGGCGCTTTATCTTCGGGTAAAATCATTAGGCTTTTATTTTGTTTTAACTTCGGCGATGGCAGTCGTACATCCGGTAATTTCCCAAAGCACTTCACGGTTTTTCTGCGGGCTAATGAAAAAGACCGGGCTGCAAGAGTGGCGTAATAGAAGACATATTTCGTCGAGGGGAATCATGAATGAATCTACACATTGCGTAACTCATTCTCAAAACCATTGTTTGGATCATTGCTGCAATTTATCGGATTTTTCAAGAGAGGTAATCGCATGAAAGAATCTGTAATCCAGGTTAAAGATTTTCGCAAGACCTACGGCGACTTCGTCGCTGTGGACGGCATCAGTTTCGGCGTTCGGGAAGGTGAGATTTTCGGCCTTCTCGGTCCCAACGGCGCCGGTAAAACGAGCACCCTGGAAAGCCTGGAAGGGCTGCGCGAACCGAACGGGGGCTCCGTACAAGTGGCTGGAATCGACCCAATCAGGGAACCTCGTAAGCTGCGTAATATCATCGGCGTGCAGCTGCAATCCTCCGGGTTGCCGGAAAGCATCACCCCCGACGAGGCGATGAAATTTTTCTGTGCCTATCACGGTGTGGCACCGCGGTTCGATTTACTCGGCAGATTGGGCTTGGAGGAGAAACGCAAGGCCCAGTTCTTCGAACTATCGACCGGCCAACAGCGTCGTCTGGCCCTGGCGCTTGCCGTGGCACACGATCCCCAGGTGCTTTTCCTCGACGAACCAACCGCCGGATTGGATGTAGCCACCCGTTCCGAATTGCACGACATGATGCGTGAGTTGAAGGATGCTGAAACGACCATCATCCTGGCCACACACGACATGGCCGAGGCGGAAGAGATGTCAGACCGGGTTGCCATTTTACTGAATCGCAAGATCGTTTCCACCGGTTCGCCGATGGAAATCACCGCCGCGGGCGCGGGATTGACCAAGGTGTCCGTTCGAACGAAGGATGCATGCCTCACTGCGGATACTATTTCCTTACCCGCAGTGAGGCAGCATTTATCCAAAGACGAGTACGAGATTTACTACAGTACAGATATCGGGCCAACGGTAGCAGCCATCATCGCCCAGATCGAAGCGCAGAAGGATACGTTGATCGACCTGCGTGTGGAGCGCCCATCGCTTGAGGATCGTTTCCTCGAGATTACCCGGCCCAACACGGCGACGGGAGGTTCACAATGACGGCTTTTCTCAACCATTTCTCATTTGAGTTTCGCACCGGCATTCGCAACAAGACGTTGCTGTTGATGAATTATTTATTCCCACTTGGTTTTTTCCTGATGATGGGCTTTATCATGGGGTCGATCAATCCCCTCTTCATCGACAGCATGACTCCGGCGATGGTCGTTTTCGCTATCCTGGCTGCGACCTTTCTCGGAATTCCGGACCCCCTGGTCAACGCACGAGAAAACGGCATCTTCCGCAGCTACAAGATCAACGGCATCCCTTCCACTTCGATCCTGGTCATCCCCGCGTTGACCACAATCCTGCATCTGGTTATTGTCGCGGCGGTGATCACCGTAACTGCTGCGCCGCTTTTCGACGCTCCGCTTCCGATCAATTGGCTCAACTATGCTCTGGTCTTTATCGCCATGGCTTTTGCCTGCGCCGGTCTTAGTGTCTTGATCGGGGTGATTTCAGCCAACTCTCGTATCACTGTGCTTTGGTCACAGCTTTTCTTCATCCCCTCCATTATGCTGGGCGGGATGATGTTTCCTCTGAGTATGCTGCCTGAAATCGCCGCCAAACTCGCCCAACTCTTGCCCGCCGCGCATGCGATGAATGCTTTCAATGGGTTGGCGATGGGGTACGAGGTGAATTTTTCGGCCTGGGGTTCGGTGGTAGTTCTGGCGTTTACCGGGATATTGGCTTTCGCTTTGGCGGTCTATCTTTTCAGTTGGGACAGCCGCAACACCACCCGGCGCGGGAATCCCGTGTTGGCATTGTTGGTTTTATTGCCCAATATTGTAGGTATGTTTCTGCTTTGATTTTGCTACTTAAAATCGATGCCGAAAGAACCTTCTGGTCAAAATGGAGGGTCCACTGGACGAATCTGGTCTGCAAGGGACAACCAGTAAGATTTCTCGTCTGGTGTTCATCGATCATTTGCGTGTGTTTTTAATCATCCTGGTCGTGCTGCACCACGTTGCTGCCGTCTATGGTGCGGGGACGGAGTTCTACTACGTCGAACCGCCTTTCACCGATCCCACTGCCTTTAACCTGCTTCTGGCGTTCATGTTGATCAACCAGGCCTGGTTTATGGGCGCATTTTTCCTCCTGGCGGGCTACTTCACGCCAGGCTCGTTCGATCGAAAAGGATTGGGTTCCTATCTTAAGGATCGGCTGCTGCGTCTGGGTCTTCCGTTGGCGCTTTTCTTTTTCATACTCAACCCACTTTCTTCAGCCGGTTTCTATCTCATGCCGGCTGAATTAACCGGGATCACGACGCCATTATCCCTGGAAGCACTCTATCCCGAATCTATTGGACTGGGACCGTTGTGGTTCGTCGCTATGCTGCTTGTCTTCTGTTTTGGATACATATTATGGCGTCGGTTGACGAGATCGCGAAGCGCGAGCTCAGCGGATCGATCTACATCCCCCGGCTATTTCGGGATCGGTCTCTTCGTTCTCGCATTAACGGGGATAAGCTATTTGATGCGCATGCTCGTCCCCATCGGTGAGGAAGTGCGTGGTTTTCCGACGCTGGCTTACCTGCCGCAGTATTTAAGCTTCTTCGTGTTGGGCGTTGCTGCATACCGCAGAGATTGGTTCCGCACGATACCGAACAAAATGGGTGAAGTCGGTTTCATCGCTGCTGCAATTGTGGGAATTGTCTTGTTCCCTTATTTGTATAGTGGACAATGGTTTTCACTTGAGGTATCCGAGACCTTATATATCGCCTTAGGACAGGGGACGTGGCAATCTGCATTGTACGCTCTCTACGACTCCATCTTCGCGATCGGGATGAGCCTGGGCTTGATCACCTTCTTCCGCCAATTCCAGAACAAGCAAAGCAGGTTCGGCAGGTTCCTGTCTCAGCATAGCTATGCCGTGTATGTATTCCACATTCCCATCATCGTCTTTCTGGCGTATGCATTGCGAGGCATTGAGCTTGCGAGTTTACGTAAATTTGCTGTGGTGTCGCTGATTGTGATCCCGGTTTGCTACGTCTTCGCCTTCATCGTGCGCAAGATTCCTGCGGTCTCGAATATTCTATAATCACTAAAGTCATCCTTTTCCTGCTGTGAAGTGCATTAGTAGTAAATATAGCCCCAAGGGCCATTTTATAAATATTTGATTGTGGTTTGTATAAGACTCGATTCGTCAAACTCCTGCATCCCATTTTCCCAGGTACATCCCGGCGAGGAAAATTCCGGCGACTGATTTCGCATCGCGGATTTCATTCTGCGTGATCTTGCGCAGCGTTTCCTCCCATGACAATCGGATGATCGAAATGTCCTCATCTTCGTCCGGCGGCAGGGGAGCTGCAGAGAGGTCCTTCGCCAGGAAGTAATGCAGGTACTCACTCGAATAGCCGGGAGCGAGATAGGTTCCGCCAAGATGCCGAAGTTCTGCAGGCGACATGCCCACTTCTTCCCGGCATTCCCGTCTGGCACAGTATTCGGGATCCTCACCTGCTTCGAGACTTCCCGCGGGCAATTCGAGCAGTTCTTCTCCGGCGGGGTGGCGATACTGTAGCACGAAAAGGATTCGATCCTTTTCATCCACGGGAATGATTGTTACTCCACCTTTATGTTTAACGTAGTCGATTCGCTGCGTTTTCCCGGCCGCATTTTCGATTTGGTCGATACATACATCGAAAACCTTACCTTGGAATACACAATCTGACTGTAATACTTTCATCGTTATGACCTTCTCTGATAGGCTTGCGGCTCGCTCGACGGTTGCTTCCGGGAATGAAGCGGGGCAGACTCTTGGTCTGCCCCGGATCGATTTTTCCGCTAAAGTTCACCGAGCAATCTTGAGCTTGGCAATATCCAGAAATTTCGTAAGACCTCGCAAGGCATGATTACTCGAAGGTAGTTCCATTCAACCTACGGGATGATTAATTCCTGCCCCGGGCTGATCGAACTTGGGTTCGTCAAATTGTTGGCATCGATGATTGCCTGTGGATCGACTCCGTAAAGGCGTGCGATCTGCCAGATCCACTCACCTGCTTTGACTAAGTGGATCGTTGTGCCGCCCGAGTTTGGAGTAGCCGTGCCGGCTGCGATTTCCGTTTCGTTCGGTTCAGAGGGGGTGTGAGTAGGGGGTGATGAAATCGGGATCCGCAAGACCATACCAACTTCGAGTGAACCTGGTGAAGGTAAGTTGTTATAGTCGATGATCTCTTGTGGATCGACATCAAACTGCCGGGCAATCTTCCAGATCCAATCCCCGGCCTGGACGGTATATTCGACCACGCCGCCCAGGGTTGGCGTGGCTGTGGCTTCTACGGCTTGTTCGGTTGAATCCACGGGCGCGCCGCCGCCTTGCGTACCATCTGCAGTGGCTTCTGGGGTATCTGTAACGCCACCACCCGTTTCCGCCTGGGCCGTTTTGGTCAGAATCCCGGACCGGATGGCTTCCATTGTGGCCTGTGTATCGTCCATGGGTTCATCACTTTGAGTCCCACCATCCGCTGAGGGTGGAGATGTCGAGGCGGAACGAGTGCAGGCAGTAAGTAGAACGACGAAACAGAGAATCAGAATCACCGGGTAACGCAGGCGCTGATCGCTCATTGTCTCCTCCTTGGAGGGTGTGAACTACCCTACGAAAGGCAGTTGGAATGAATGAGAGTATCACACATTCCGGACACTCGCGATCACGAGTGGCTCTGCCGTGGCCTTTTCAGTTGTTCGCAGTCTTTTGCCAACCCTCAAGCGCGCATAGTAGCACATCTGTTTGGGCGCGTCAAGCGAGTTAGGCGTAACACGTACAATTGCAAGTTCCATACCGTTGTTACTCGTGTAATTCTAGCCACTTTTTGTTTTTTTGCATCTCGATGGGGTAGGCAATAAAAATCGCCCACCAACACTTTCGTGTCGTGGGCGATCGTGTTCATGCGAAGAACGCGCTACGATTGTTGGATAAGCGGTCTAAATTTGTAGCCATAGATCAACAAGCCTCGATCTCCATCAGAGTACAATTTGCGCGTGACCATCTCCACCGGCATGCCAATCTCGACGGGTTGCTGGTCTTCATCAAGATCGGTAAGTTGTGCTGTGACGGTTGGCCCCTCATCAAGTTTGACCAGGGCAACGGTGTAGGGTGCCTGTTCTGCGTGGCTTTCGGGTGGTTGAACTACCTTCGTAAAAGAATAGACCTGCCCTCG
This sequence comes from Anaerolineales bacterium, assembly GCA_034430425.1. Taxonomy (GTDB): domain Bacteria; phylum Chloroflexota; class Anaerolineae; order Anaerolineales; family E44-bin32; genus WVZH01. The sequence goes on from DAOUEK010000019.1 coordinate 63,430, forward strand.
TCCACTCAGGTTCAAGGGCGTGTTTGCCTGTTCGCCACATTCCGGGCAAATATCGCGCGGGGGAAAGATTGTGGCCTGACAATGCGTGCAGACCTCGCCTTCCAGTGCGTAGCGTTGTTTATTCAAGCGCCAATGTCGTGGTAATTGCATGATTTACTTCTCCAAAGTGTTACGTATGTTCCATCCGCTGGCTACTATAACCAAGATTGACTCTCAAGACCTCTCAGCATGCTTTCAAGATGCATCCATTCGCTGCAGGATGTGCGTTGCCGCAGTTGCTCCCGTACCACCCAGGCATTGGGCCATTCCGGTTTGTACATCGGGGATTTGATTCCTGCCAGCTCGGCCTTGAAGCTGCAAGCAGATTTCTGCGATTTGATACACGCCCGTTGCACCAGCCGAATCACCGCGTGCTTTCGAGCCGCCGAACGTGCAAATGGGAATACTGCCATCCGAATTGATACTGCCATCGCTCGCCAATTTCCAGCCTTCACCGCGTTTGGCAAAGCCGCATGCTTCAAGTGCGAGTGCAGCGAAGATAGAATAGCGGTCGTGCAATTCGAATAGCTGAACGTCCTTTGCCTGGATATTGGCAAACTTGTAGGCTTTTTCGGCAGAATCGGAGGCTGCCCTGAGCGCCAGGATATCCGGCCTGTCGTGCAGGGCGACTGTCGATGTGGCCAGAGAGGAAGCTGCTATCCGGATCTGTGGGTGGGATGGGGTTTCCGGAAGCACTTCTGCACGGGCGAGGACGAGTGCCGCGGCGCCATCTGCCACTGGAGCAGCATCGAACATGTTAACCGGTGGACAGATCATACCGGCTTTCTGGTAAGTTTTTTCCTCGATTGCCCGCTGGAACATTGCCAGCGGGTTGTTGGCACCGTTTGCGTGTGCATTAACACAGAACCCGGCAAATGCGTTCTCCGGGAGATTGAATTCGTGAATGTAACGCTGCATCAACAGCGCAGCTTGGGCTGCAGTGGTAATTCCATGGATAGCTTCGTAATCTGCGTCGCCGGACATCACCAGGGCGTCTTCCAGTTCGGCGCTGGGTCGTTCGGATATTTTTTCAACACCAACGACCAGCGCAATGTCGATCTGCCCGGATTGAAGCGCGAGATACGCCTGGCGCACAGCAGCGCCTCCGGATGCGTCGGCAGCCTGGATGGTGTATGCTTCGACGCCGCGCAATCCGGCGAAGTCAGCGATCAAAGCGCCCAACTGGGTTTGTGATGAGAGAACCGGTGCCAGACTGTTGGCGACGTAAATTGCGTCGGGAACGAGTTCTCCGGCGTCTTTGCGCGCAGCCGAGATCGCTTCAAAGGCCAGTGTTCGCAGCTGCCTGTCCCAATGCTCCCCTACAGGTGTAATGCCGACTCCAGCGACTAAAATATCGTGTGTGTTTGGTTTTGTCATTGTTGTTTTCACTTCAACATTAATTTGCCCCGCAAGCGGGCGTAGGTTGCATAGTCGATTTCCGTGCGGCGTTCAAGATACTGCTGCGTTGTGATGGCACGGCTGCGCCTTTCAGCCAGTGCGGGTGTAACTTGCATGCTGAATGCATCCGAACCGGCGCCAGAGCCGTAGGATACCAGGAGAATGCGATCACCCGCTTCCGCCACATCCAAGACTGCCGTCAACCCAATGAGTGCCGACCCGGCGTATGGGTTCCCGATTTTTGGAGACAGCAGTCCTGCCTGGATTTGTTCTGGCTTAAACCCCAGGCTGCGGGCAGCTTTCTGGGGGAATTTGGCGTTGGGTTGGTGAAAAACTGCATGCTGGTAATCTTCTGGCGTCGTACCCAGGGCGTCCATCAATATCTGGGCGGCGGAGATAATGTGCTTGAAATAGGCAGGTTCGCCGGTGAAGCGCTCACCATGTTCGGGATATTTCTCGTACGCCCGTCGGAAAAAATCAGGCGTGTCGGTGACGTAGGAATAAGACCCTTCGAAAACCGTCATTGATTCCTCGGCCGGCCCGATGACGTATGCCGCACCACCAGCGGCCGCCGTGTATTCCAGGGCGTCCCCTGGCCTGCCTTGTGCTGTGTCCATGCCAATGGCAAGCGTAAATTCCGCCATCCCTGAGCCGATGAGCCCAATGGAAGCCTGAAGGGCTTCGGTGGCAGCCTTGCAAGCGAATTCCCAATCAGCCGCGAGGGTGTGCGGCGTCGCGCCAACTGCTTCTGCGACGACGGTGGAGGTGGGTTTCACGGCGTATGGATGCGATTCGGAGCCGACCCAGACGGCTCGAATGGAGGTTGGGTCGATTTGCGCCCGCTTCAAAGCATTTCTTGCGGCTTCGATCGACATCGTGATTACGTCCTCGTCCAGTCCGGCGACCGATTTTTCCTGAATGGGAATGCCGCCGCTTCCGTCCTTCCAGACTCGGGAGACTTCCCGCGCTGGAAGCCGGTAACGAGGGATATAACTGCCGTAACCAATGATTCCTACTTTGCGATCTGATGTATAAATGCTGGGTTCTGCTCGCGTTTGATCCATGGTTTCGCAACCTTAAGTTGAAGATCGTAATAATCTTGTAGCGTTCAACGCTGGATATCGGAAGGCTTCGTTTTATGTCCGTTGCCGTTCTTACCTTGATACAAGTGCACCAATTCCTGCGCACGTTCGAAGCGGATGGTTTTCTCGGCAACCGTTTGCCTGGCAACACGTTCGACCATCTCGCCTTTCGCGCCGGCTGCGGTGGCAATCTGACGGGCGTGCAAAACCATATGCCCCTGCTGAATGCCTTCTGTTGCCAAAGCTCGCAGCGCAGCGAGATTCTGTGCCAGGCCGACGGAGACGATCACCTCGGCCAATTCCCGTGCGGTTTTGATTTTCATGACTGCCAGACTGGCTTGCGCCGCGGGATGCACACGCGTTGCTCCCCCAACGGTTCCGACGGCCATCGGCATACTGAGTTCGCCATTGAGGTTTCCGGATTCGTCCACCCACCAATGGCTGAGCGAGGTATAACGGCCATCTTTTGCGGCGAAGGCATGTGCACCGGCTTCGACAGCGCGCCAATCGTTTCCTGTGGCGATTAAAACTGCGTCAACGCCGTTCATGATTCCTTTGTTGTGTGTTGCTGCACGATATGGATCAGCTGCGGCGAAAGCCCAGGTTTCGATGATCCCTTTACGTACACGCTCACCATCGAATTCCTCAAAAGCTAAATATTTAACTGGAATACTGCAGCGAGCGGAGGCCAATCGGCGGTCGGCGAGATTGGTTAGAATCCTCGAGTGGACTCGACTATTGGTGATTTGCTCGATGCGCGGGGATATTTTTTCCGCAACCGTGTTAACCGTATTGGCTCCCATGGCGTCTCGCGTGTCGTATATCAAATGGATCACCATCATGGTTCCAATCGCCGTGTCTTCCAGGATGCGGATTTCCAGATCCCGGGCACCCCCGCCGAGTTCAACAATCACAGGATCGATTTCGTTCGCCAGTTCGAGGATCTCAGTCTTGCTTGCAAGTAGATTGTCACGCGCGGATTCCAGATCGTCGATGTCTAATACTTGAATCTGGGCGATCATCTCGGATTCGCTGGCCTGGGCTTCGAATCCTCCGGCAGCGCGCACCAGCTTGGCCATATACGAAGCCCCCGCGATAACAGAAGGCTCTTCAATTGCCATGGGGACGAGAAAGTCTCGGCCATTAATTCGGAAATTCGCAGCAATGCCAAGCGGCAGGCTGTAGACGCCGACGACGTTCTCGATCATATTCTCGGCTTGTTCAGTAGTTAAACCATTGGTGCCCTGTAAGGCGGCTAATTGTTCCGGGTCAAGTTCAGCGGTTTCTGAAACCCGTTCCAATCTTTCTTCCAGTGATAAGTTGTACAGACCCGATATGCGTGATGAACCGTTTGTATACATACATACCTTTCCGCTTGAAATTCCACCATAGACTATACGAGGATTAACTGGCAAAAACTATCAAAATGCGATTTTATTTGCGGTGACACCGGTATCGGGTAGAATTGGAATTGAAGGGTGAGTATTTTGTGAGTACAAGAGAGAAGGGAAGTATACAACTTAAGCCCGTTTCCTCCCAGGCTCCAGCAGAAGAAAGGCGTATGCGCGCCCTTCACCGGGCAACCCTCACGCTGTTTTCTGATTTATCATTGGATGGTGTCCTTCGCCGCATCGTGCATGCCGCGCGAGACCTGGT
>DAOUEK010000020.1:0-74020 GCA_034430425.1 Anaerolineales bacterium
TTATGAAATGGTTGACGACGCAGTCAACAATCGGTAGAATTCGAGACGCATGAATCGGGGTGCCAACCGATTTGTCGGGGCACCCTTTTCCTCTGCACGCGAGGTGCGTATGGGAAAAGAAAACGAAGGAACCGGGCAAGATGAAATGCAAATCGATACTATCGATTTGACAGGCGGTACGATCGAGACACTCGAGGCTGAGATCGTCAACGTTACACAGGGTGGTGCGAATCAAATCACGGCTTCTGATGTCGAACTTCGCCAGGGTGGTGCTTTGCAAGTCCAGGGAGAGCAGGTGACCCTCGATCATGCGGCTGCAGGAACAGTCCGTGGAAATCTCGTCTCAGCGACCGACGGCGGCATCGGTGTGGCTGTCGGTGAGGATGTCAAACTTTACAACACGCAGGCCGGTGTTGTAGTGGGCAGAAATATCGATGCAGAAAAGAGTTCATCGGTCATTCTGCTGGCGCAAGAAGTAAACGGCACAGTGGAGACGATGCTGGATACACGCGGTGCGCTGCTGGCTGGTGTTGTATCCGGGATTACAATTGGATTGTTGTTAATTCTCGGAAGATTGTTCAGCCGACGTCGCGAATAGAAGGTTAAAGCAATCTGCAACGATACCATGGAGCGAGGGTAACCCATTCGGGGTGAGAGGCGCTCCGGAGGATCTAAAGTGAGTGAAGTAATTCTACATGCTAAGAAAAGAACGGTAACCAGAAGTAAAGTAAAGACGCTCCGCAACGTGGGGATTTTGCCGGCTGTCGTGTATGGCGCAGGTATCGAGTCAACACCTATCGAACTCGATCTGCGAGAAACATCCAAGGTCCTTGCGCATGTCGGTGCATCAACATTGATTTCATTGAAGCTCGAAAATGCCAATCACCAGGTTCTCTTGCGAGATGTTCAACGCGACTACATTCGAGGAGATATTCTGCATATCGATTTCCTCAAGGTTTCGATGGATGTTGTTATTCGGACAGAGGTCCCACTTGAATTGATCGGCGTATCTCCTGCCGTTAAAGAACTGGGCGGCCTTCTCGTTAGTGGCTTAAGCGAGATCGAAGTCGAAGCGTTACCCGGAAATTTGCCGGATAGGATTGAAGTGGATATCTCCTCGATCGAAAGCATGGATGATGTGATTACCGTCGCCGATCTCGAAATCGGTGAAGGTATTCAAGTCCTCACGAGTGAGGATGAAGTCCTGGCCAGTGTTGTGTATCAAGAGGAAGAAGAGATCGAAGAGGAAGTGGAAGAACTGGTCGAGGTCGAGATGGAGCCGGAACTCGTCGAGCGTGGAAAACGCGAGGGTGATGAGGAGTTCGAACAAGCCGGAGAATAAACGTACGCTTCGGAAAACCGATCCATCCAGGCGCGGAGTGGTTGGAAATGCCACTCCGCGTTTTTTATTGCGGAGATTTCAGAAGACTCAGAAGGTTTAACGTGATACGCGCCGTTGCTCCCCAGATGATCTCCCCTTGATAGGGTTTAAAGTAGTATACCGAGATGCTGCCGCCAGGGATGGGATAGTTCCGTTCGCGGATTTCAAGATTGTTTTTATCCGCCAACCAGTCGAGGGAAACACCAAAGACATTTGCCACTTCATTGCGGTTAAGGCGCAGTTCATACGGCCAGGGGAATACCCCTATGATGGGTGTGATGACGAATTGTGTGGTCGTCAGGAGCGGGTCGAGCATACCAAGGATATCAATATCTCTGGGGTGAATGCCGATTTCTTCCTGCACCTCTCGAAGCGCTGCTTGGGTGGGACTTTCGTCTTCAGAATCGATCACACCACCAGGAAAGGATACTTGCCCTCTGTGTGACTCGACATATTCCGTGCGGCGAGTGAAGAGCAAATGCCACGTATCTTGATCCTGGTACAGCGGCAATAAAACCGCAGCCGGTTTTGCGATCCATTCGGTGTTGATTTTCGGCTGCTGCTGTAGCAGGCGGCTTTGAAGCTTTTGACGTACATTTTCCATAGGGCGAGTAGATGTTAATTATCTGATAGTCGGCTGCCGCAGTACGCACACATCGCATGCTGCTGCTCGAACCATTCCACTTCGTCGGGGTGAACATTCCCACCGCAATAGGGGCATTTTGCCGGTAGGCTTCGTCTATCGGCGGAACCTGCATTTGCTGCTAGCGTTAATCCATGTTTGGAAAGCAGCGATTGGATTTCGCATTCGATCGATGCTGCTTCTGCAGGTAAACCTTTATCTCGAAGCTCGGTTAGAATCCGCCGACCGAGGTTGGGCAGGCGAGCAATTTGATTTGTCTCCGCCATAAGCATCAAACCCTGACGGATATGATCCAATCCGGATTTAACTTCTTCCGCTTCAATCAGGGCACGACCTGCCTGTAAATTCAATTGGGCGGCACGTGGAATCCCGCGTTTCGCAGCAGCATCCGCGAGTTCAGAAAATATTGCAGCTGCTTCCAAGGATTTACCCTGCGCCAGAAGCGCATGCGCGGCTTGCAGTTTCTCTACAACGATTTTTGCTGCTCGCCGTCGAATCGGAGGGCGGTACGGTGGGGGGAATCTTCGTCTTGGTGGCAGTATCGGGCGACGGAACCGTGGCATCGTTTTCCTCCCTTAAATCTTGTTGTTAACAAGAATGCCATTGTTTCAGGGATGTAAAATTCGTGCAAGTTGTATTTACGGGCTATATCTCCAATGGAACGATGGCTCTTGCGAATATAAGATAGCCAGTGTGGGCGACCATGCGGTCGACCGGACGCAGACGCTCGGGAACGGGTTTGTAGAAACGCAGCAAGATTTCACATACATCGATGAGTTCAAAGGCGTGCGTCGACAGGCTGCGAAGGATAGCGGCGACCTGGTTTGTTGTTGGTACGATCATGCCAAGCGTCCCTCCATCTGCCAGGGCTGCACGTGCTTGTTCCAGGTATATCTCAGGGGCAGGGAGATCGAGGAACAAGGCTTCGATGTCGGTCTCTTCGAAGCCTTCTTCGATGTCTTTCAATTTCAATTCGACGCGTTCTTCCAGGCCAACGCGCTCGAGGTTCTTTTGCGCAAGATTTTGCATGTCTTTACGCCGGTCGTATGAAATCACTTTGCCGTCCGGGCCCACAAACCAGGCGAGCGCCAGCGTCAGTGAGCCCGATCCGGTCCCTGCTTCGACGACGGTCTTCCCGGGTGTTACCGACAGCCGCAATAAGATATATCCTATGTCTTTGGGATAGATAATCTGGGATTTGCGTTTAATATACAGCAGTAAATCCCGCAGAGTCGGTTCGAGAACGAAGAAACGCATATCGAGGTGGCTGCGGATCTCAGAGCCCCAGGGAATGCCAATGATGTCGTCGTGCGCCAGGATTCCGCGATGGGTTTGCACTTGATCACCTTTCTTTAGCTGGACAAAAAGGTGCTTGTGGTCGCTCGATACGATCATTGCCAGATCGTTTTCATTGATACTACGCAAGTCGGACTCCATTATGGTGATCCACTCGGATAATACTCTCGTCCAGGGAGACCTTTCGGATGCGGATCTACGCTCGGTGTATGTGTCATTCATTATAGCGGGTATACCTTGATCGGGTAATGTATAAATCAAGTCGTGGGCTTTTTTGCCCTAAAGCGTAGTACCTCTGCACGCGGCAGACGAACATGCTCGAGTTTGGGGATAAAACCCATTTCTTCGAGTGGTTCCTTCCATTGATCTCCAGGGCCACCAGACTGGCCGGTGACCCGATACAGCCAATCTGCCAGGCGGTCTTGAATGCCTCGTCCGGTAATGCGTTCGACGGAGATGACAATCAGTTCTCCACCGGGTTGTAAAACTCTCCGGATCTCATCCAGTGTTTTCTTTTCGAGGATATATTCGCTGGGGAAGGTTGCAACAACAGTGGCGAATGTATCCGACGACAGGGGAATGCGTTGGGCTCGAGCACGTATAATAGCGGGTTGGAACCCTTGTCGTCGGAGTCTTCTCGCGGCGATACGCGTCATCTCTTTGGATGCATCGAGCGCAACGGCGTCATAATCCTTAAGAAGAAAATCAAGCAGCAGGTGGCCGGGTCCATGACCAAGTTCGAGAATGGGGCATTCCAGACGATCGTGATCGGCTGCGGACTGCCATGTTTTCCACTGGCCCATCGATGTCGTCCAGGCCACCAAATCATACGCCCAGGCGAAAGTTGTATAGAGGTGTTTGAAGAAAAAGCGCAGGAGATGAGCCAACCAGGGCTTCAAACTCATGCCAGCGCCTGTTGAAATGTTGTCAGTACGATCCCGGATTTTTGGATTAACTGGCCAATCATCGGATCGGTCAGGATCTCGAATTCCTTTTGACGCGGTTTAGCATAGCCGCTGGTGGCGCACAATTCCTCATCCACGAAACCAGGATGACACATCAATTCGCTTATCCCCTCAGGAAGCGAGTGCAAGATACTCGACAGGTGATCCAGACTGACACCGGGACCAAAGAAGCTGGAGATAAAGTGATCGGGATGGAAGATACCGGCCTCGTCGAGTGCACCAAGCGCATGATGGCGAACGAAGTCCGTTGAATCTATGGGCAATGCGTCAAGCAGTACCTCATCCGGAATATCCGTGGGATTGGGAAGGCGTACGCCGCAGCCATATTCCTTTGCCAAACGGAGGGAAAGGGACCAGAGATCCGGGGATGCCAGGGCTATGTGATGATGGGAATCCAGATGATCCAGCACAACACCGCAATTCAGGAAGGCCTCGATTTGCATCCGCCATTCATATTCGACATCATTGCCTGTGATTTCATCCGTGTGGTGAAAGTAGAAATCCTTCGACTGGAAACCGCCTTGCGAATCTGTGATGGAGGTCACTTTCGCTTCGGGGGAAAGTGGTTCGCCGAAGGTTAAGTTTAAATGGACACCCAGGCCAAGCGTTGGAGTCTCTGCTTTGACCAGCCGCACGGCTTCCAAGGCACCTGGAAGGTTCATCATGACGGTTGTCGTGGAGACAATACCTTCACTGTGGGCTTGACGGATACCGTTCGAGACGTTTTTCGTCCGACCATAATCATCGGCATTGACGATCAGCTTTTTCAGCATGTGTTTGGAATCATTTCAGATACGGCAAGTAATATGTTGCCAAACCCAGGAAAAGGGCGAAACCCGCGCTGTCGGTGACCGTCGTTACCAACACGGAAGAAGCAAGAGCCGGATCCATATTCAATGCTTTTAACATTAAAGGAATCGTTGTGCCGACGATGCCGGCGATGAATATGTTGCCGAGCAGCGCCAAGCCGAGGACGAAACCCAGGGTTGGATTGCCTTTCCAGAGATACACTCCGAGCCCGGCGACGAGCCCCACGGCCGTTCCTTGCAGCAGGCCGGTTATAGCTTCCTTGAGGATCGTGCGCCAAGAGTCGCGCAATTGAATTTCTCCCAGGGCGATTGCGCGTACCATGATCGCAAGGCTTTGTGTGGCTGAATTTCCGCCCAGGCCGCTGACAATGGATTGAAAAACGGCGAGCAAGGCGACCTGTGCGATGATCTCTTCAAAGCGAGAGATGACCCATGAGGCGAAGAACGCCGTCGCTGCACTTACCAGCAGCCAGGGCAATCTGCGTTTGACCGACAGCCGTATTGGACTTTCGACGGAAAGCCCTGGATCTGTCACATTCGCCAGACGATAAATATCTTCTGTTGCTTCCGCTTCAAGTACATCCATTAAGTCGTCGTAGGTGATAACACCAGCAAGGACTCCCTTTTCTGTCACAACGGGTAAGGCTGCCAGATCGTACCGAACCATCAATCGAGCGGCGTCCTCCTGATCGGCATCTGTGGTTACATGAACAACGTCATGATCCATGATCGTCTCGATGCGCGTGTGTGGATCGGCGATAACCAGTTCGCGCAAGCCGACGATCCCCACCAGGCGCCCTTCGTGGTCGATGACGTTTAAGTAATACGGTGTCTCTTCGTCCGGGCTGAGCCCTCGAAGATATTCGATGGCTTCAATCGTAGTGGCGTTTGGCTGTATGGCGATAAACGAAGTGGTCATCAATCCACCGGCTGTCTCGTCCGCGTGCTCCAGCAGGGGACGGACTTCTTCTGCATCCTCCATTTCGGCAAGTACTTCCGCAGCTAACTGCGGTGAGATGTCGCCGAGGACATCTGCTGCCTCATCGGGCTCCATCTTGTCGAGCACGTCCGCCAAACGTTCTCTCGCAAGCCCTTCAGCGACGTCAGCAGCTTCCGGGTTCTCAAGTTCCTCCAGCAAATCAGCGGTCGTGGAAACATCCAGTCTGGGAAGAATGGATGCCTGCTCGGTATCATTCAAATCCGAAAACGCTTCGGCTCGGTCTGCAGGATGCAAGCGAATCAGGGCGGCAATTGCATCGAGAACTTTACCCGATTCCAATGCGTTTCGAATTTCATCAATGGTGAGGTCGATTTGTGATTCTTCCATGAGATTGCCTCAGTCTGATCGAACGATTTCGATGCCCTTTTCTTCCAAGAATTCAATCGCGTTGTTCAATTCATTCGTTTCGCCGCTCAATTCCACTTCCAGCCAACCTTCTTTGAGTGTGATATGTGCTTCGTGGATATTGGCTTCAATTTGGAAGCGTTTGATAAGTTGATAGAGTATAGGCTCACTGATCAAAGATGGCGGATAAACCAGGCGAAGAACTAAGGTGCCCATGTTTGCCTCCTTCCGCGAAATGTCACACTGTAAATTGGCCAGAAGAAGGCCATCAGGAATTTGATTCTAGCATTTGAAGAATGGCGAGTCAAAAGCCCTTGACGGAGGTGGCAATCCTTTCTTCCCACCATTCATGCAAACAGGCCGCCCGGATTTCACTCGGACGGCCTGGCTGTGGATATGTTTCAGTATGTGGATGGCTTACATTTTAATAATTTCCTACTTCGTCTGATGCAGCGTTTACCGGCGTCTTCTGCTGCCCCCGCTGACGAGACTAATCCAGTACAGCAGCTGTAATATAGCGGCCGCTAAAGCGGCAACGTAGGTAAAGGCGGCTGCATTCAAGACGGCATTGACACCCTGCTTCTCTTCTTCGGAGCGGATTATTCCACTACTGGAAAGCAATGCCCGTGCTCTGGAAGACGCGTTTAGTTCCACGGGCAGCGTAGCGAGGGAAAAGACCGCGCCGAGTGCAAAAGCGCCCACACCCAGCCATGCCAGTTGCGTGCCAAAAGCCGTTCGAATAAAAAGACCAGCTACGATGAGAATCAATCCCAATCGTGAACCGATATTCACAGCGGGAACAAGTGCTGCCCGGAAACGCAGTGGTAGATAGCCTTGTTGATCCTGAAGTACGTGTCCGATCTCGTGGGCAGCGATGGCTAGGGATGCCACGGATTGTCCCTGGGCAACATCTGGCGAAAGTTTGAGGGTCTTTGAGCGAGGATCGTAATGATCGCCGAGCGGCGTGGGTGTTCCTTCCAGACGGACATTGTGTAGATTCCCGTAGTTGAGTAATCTTTTCGCTGCCTCTGCACCGGACATCTGGTTGAGATTGCTTACCTGACTCCATTTGCGATAGGTCGCGTTGACCCAGAATTGTGCCAGCATGACGAGCAAAAAGGCAGGGATCATGTAGACGAAATATGTTGAATCCCAGGCAAACATCTTATCTTCTCCCTTCGTATGGAAATACCATTGATTGAGTTATTCCTCTTCAAACAGTAGTTCGATCGCAGCTTCAAGTTGGGTGTCGTTGTCCGCTTCCCAATCTTCCAGGGTCAATGTGACTTCCACATCGGGTATGAGGCCCTGTCCGTGGATCAAGCGATCGTTGGGTGTGTACCATTGTGCGATCGTCACTCGAACGGCACCCTGGTCTGAAGATAGAGCGATCCATTGCTGCACAGAGCCTTTGCCGAATGTGGTCTCACCTACAAGGATGCCGCGTTCATAGTCCTGAATTGCCCCAGCGACGATTTCGGATGCAGATGCCGAACCCGCATTTACGAGAACGATCAGGGGAATATCAGTGGCCAGACCACCTTGCCTGGCTTTATAGCTTTCTTCGGTGCCATCGCCGAATCGCTCGGTAACGACCACGCCTTCATCGATGAATTCCGAAGTCACATCGATGGCGCTGAACAGATAGCCGCCTGCATTGTTGCGCAGATCCAGGATCAGGCCGCGTGTGTCTTCATCAATGAGTTCGGCCAACATGGCGCGTAAATCATCTGCAGTCGTCTCGGCAAACGAGAATAATTGGATATATACGATCCCATCTTCGAGTTTCTCTCCCTCAACGGTTGGGATGACGATGTGGGCACGTTCGATATCAAATTCGAGCAACTCCGTTTCGCCTTTGCGATAGATCGTAAGATGAACCATCGTTCCTGCCGGTCCCAGGATGCGCTGGATGACCAGGTTGCCGTCGATGCCGGTCATATCTTCTCCATCGATGGCGATGACCTCGTCGCCTGGCTGTAAACCTACCTCTTCGGCAGGAGAACCTGGAATGGGGGCGAGGATTGTCAGGTACTCCGTATCTGTGTCGACCCAAGCACCGATTCCTTCATAGCCTTCCAGCGTGGCGTTGGCTTGTTCGAACTCGATTGGGTCCATGTATGAAGAGTGAGGATCGCCGAGAGAATCGACCAATCCACTGATTGAACCCTGCATCAGCGCCGCATCGTCCAGGGGCTGCTCGACGTAATACTCGTGGAGGATGTCCCATGCTTCCCAATACGGCTCGAATAGAACCTGCATCTCCTCGGGGGAGATGTCTTCGCAGAATGATGCTTGCGGATCTGCATCCGTGCTAATATTGATGCCCATCGCCAGGCCAACAGCGAACAACGCCGCGGCTAAAATCGCGCTGACAAGTGCACCAAGTAAGAACATACTCACTTTCGAAGACATTGTTACACTCCTCCTGCGCAACACTCGCAGGTATGTTAAACCATAACACGACAGTATAAGAATAATGTGAATACGTAAAGGTGATGATAATATAGATTTGTCGCCAAGAATGGCAGCTCTTTGGACTTCATTGCAGGCTCAGCTACAATCATTTTTGTTCCGCAAAAAGTAAAACCGATTCACGAATTATCCAAACCGCACTTCTTCAACCAGGTGGCGATGAAGTCATCGTATTCTTCGGTTCCCGCCTTCTCGGTATATTCCAGAATCGCCATTCCGTCGAGTGGGTAGAGTGGGTGGCACGAACTCGGCCAGGCACCCTCAGGCAGCTCGACAACGGCATCGACAACTGGTCCAAGTATTTGTGCTTTTTCCAGTTTGGGTGAAATTTTCTCTGCTGTGATGATAACCTTGTCTGCGATGAGAGCGAGTTCTTCGTCAACGCCCTTATTCCCGCCAATCGTGGCGTTCCCATCCGGATCGGCTTCGAGTGCATGAATGACGGCGAGATCACAGGTGATGGCGGGAAATGCGGTGAGTATCTCGCCACTATAAGGATCCACGATTTCCTTTACATCCGGACGCAGTCTAGGTAAATCGGTACCTTGCCAGGCTGTGGACGGCAGGAAGCCGATATTCGACATCGCAGCACGAATGCCGCAGGCGAGACTGGCTTCGGTTTCTTCGATGATTTCGATGACGCCATCACCGGCTGCCGAAGTGAAATTCGGGGCAAGACCGAATGCCTCCAATCCGAAGTAGCAGGAACGCACTTTTGATACCATACCGGCGCCTACAAGCAAATCGCTTTCGATGCCAGCTGTAAAACAAAGCAGGTTTATTTCATCCGGGGTTTGCTCCCGTTGATATCGCGCTAATAAAGCGAGAGCGAACATTATGGGTCGGCGATAGAGCGTTATCCCGCCGAAAGCGATCGTGCAGCCTTTCTTCGGAACGAGGTCAACCACCTGGTGCAGTGTTTGCAGTTTATTGGCCATCGTGGGTCGTGTTCTCCTTTTCAATAACGGCGTCGAGATCAATTAAATTCCTTCGCAGTTCGTCGATCGCTTCCTGCTCATCGTGCCAGGGAGATTTTATTTGCTTAAGTGGATTGCTTGACGACTTCAAACCACGACGAAACAAGGGTGCCATTATCGCGAAGTTGACAAGCAGCACCAGCAGAATCGCTGCACATACTATTCCAGTGCCATCATTGAAAGAATCCATTTCAATCCATCAACTCGACTACCGTATCGAGAAGGTCTGTAATACGCTGTACATGATAATCAACATTGGCGGGCTTTCGTTTATTTCCGACCAAAACGGTTTTCATACCGAGTGTTGCTGCAGGAAGGAGATTGTCAACGCGGTCGTCGAGAAATAAGCAGTTTCCCGGGTTGCTGGTTTCGGTAATCTCCATTGCACGGGTGTAGGCTTGCGGGATCGGCTTGTTGATAAAATCGAGTGCAACGATATCGATGATGGTTTCGATATTGGACTCAATCCCCAGAATATTGAGAACGCGTTTGGAATGGCCGGTGTTGGAATTGGTGAACACGATTTTTCGCTGTTGAATCCGCGCCAACATTTTTTGCAGATCTGGATCCGGATGGAGGAAGTTTTCCAATGGGACTTCGTGAACATATTCCAAATATTCCTGTGGGTTGATTTGATAATTGGCGATCAATCCATTTAATGTCGTGCCATAGAAATGTAAATACTCATCTCGCAGGCTGGAAACATGCTGCTCAGCGATGTTCAACCGCTGGATCATAAATGCGTTGATTCGCTCCCCGATCGCTTCCCATAATCCATTCGTGTTTGGGTAGAGTGTATCGTCGAGATCAAAGAAAATTGTGTGGATTGTGGTCATGCCAAGGTTGTCCTTCAACAACGATTTTTACACAACTCCGGCAGTATAGGTGTTGAGCTGGAGGGTGTCAACGCATTGTCTCGAGGTTATAATCTAAACCCACGATGAAGAAATCAATGCCTATCGCGATTTTACCCGAAGAAGTTGCCTCTGCGATTGCCGCTGGAGAAGTCGTTGAGCGGCCGGTTTCGGTGGTCAAGGAATTGGTCGAAAACGCGCTTGACGCTTCTGCGCGTTCGATCGAAATCACGGTGGAACGAGGAGGGAGTGGCTTAATCGAAGTCGTGGACGATGGCATCGGTATACCTCGCCAGGAAGTGCCGCTGGCAATCGCCCGTTTCGCCACATCGAAGTTGAGAACGGCTGAAGATTTATTTGCCATTCAAACCCTCGGATTTCGAGGTGAGGCGCTTTCCTCCATCGGTGCAGTCTCGCGCTTCGAACTCATTTCGAGAGCGGCAGAGGATGGAACGGGAAGCCGCTTGATCGTCGAGGGTGGACATTCGAGCGACTTGCAATCTGTTGGCTCACCACAGGGCACAATCGTGCGTGTGCGTGATCTCTTCTTCAACGTTCCTGCACGAAAGAAATTTCTAAAGACCGAAACAACGGAGCGCAGACGGATTTCCGCTCTTGTGACTCGATATGCATTGGCCTATCCCGAGGTACGCTTCAGATTATCACAGGAAGGGCGTGATGCATTCCAGAGTTCAGGCAAAGGGGATCGCAGAGAAATATTAGCAGCGATCTACGACGTGGAGAAAGCCAGGGAATTGATCGCTATTCCCGAAATCAGCGGCACGCCTTTTCGTATTCAGGGGTTCATCAGCCCGCCGTCGATTCATCGCGGCAATCGACGAGAATTGACGTTCTTTGTCAATGGACGATGGGTGCAAGATTCAAGTCTCTCGGCTGCTGTGGTTCAGGCCTATCATGCCTTGCTTATGGTTGGACGATACCCAATGGCCGTGCTGTTCCTCGATCTCTCACCTGACGCCGTCGATGTGAATGTACATCCTGCAAAAGCCGAAGTACGCTTTCGTGAACAGGATGTGGTCTTTTCGGTGGTTCAACGCGTGGTTCGTTCGACATTGTTAGGCCAGGCACCGGCGCCGGCGATCGGATTGGGTGCAAGCT
Source organism: Anaerolineales bacterium (assembly GCA_034430425.1). Lineage (GTDB taxonomy): Bacteria > Chloroflexota > Anaerolineae > Anaerolineales > E44-bin32 > WVZH01. Next base: position 11,865 of record DAOUEK010000020.1, read on the forward strand.
CCATCAGAGGATCTTGGGAGGAATCCGATTCATCAGTACATAGCGATTGGCAGCTTGCGCAGCGATTGGTTGAGGCGCAAGAAGTCGGTGGTGGAATCCGGCTTCAATCTGCCTTGCCGGTCGGCAGCCTGCCGTTGTTGAGAGCCGTTGGGCAAATTGGGGCTGCATATCTCGTCGCTGAAGGACCGGATGGGCTTTACCTGGTTGATCAACATGCGGCGCATGAACGGATCCTCTTCGAGGCATTGATGCAGGCATTCGAGCAGGGACAGGTTGAGGTTCAAGCCCTGCTCAAACCACTGGTTGTGACCTTCCCGCTTGAACAAAGTGAACTGATCGACCAACAATTCGAGGTGCTCCAGCATATTGGTTTGGATGTGGAACCTTTTGGACAGCGAACATATCGATTGCGCGCTATTCCGGCGATGTTTGTATCAGCTGACCCAGAGAAAATTCTTCGATCCGTCGTGGAAGATTTCGAAGAGGATGAAACGCCCTTGGCCAAGGAAACAGAGGCAAAACTTGCGGCGCGTGCATGCAAACGTGCAGCGATAAAAGCAGGTCAGGTCCTTTCAATGCAAGAGCAGCAAAAGCTGCTCTGTGATCTCGAAGGTTGTCGCCTCCCGCGGACTTGCCCACACGGCAGACCGACTATGATTCATCTTTCCGTTGAAGCACTTGAACGCCAGTTTGGACGAAGAGGTTGAGTCCGAGTGAGGTATTATTCTAACTTGAGGTTGTTCCTTGCGGGATGGGTAATTGCAGTCGAAAAATACTTCCCTTTCCGACTTGGCTTTCAACTTCAATGTCTCCATTGTGGTTGCGGGCGATCCGTTTGGCGATCACCAAGCCCAATCCCGTGCCTTTGACATTGTTTTCCTGGTCCGGAACACGGTAAAAACGTTCGAAAATGTGGGGCAAGCTTATTGCTGGAATACCACATCCGGTGTCTTTCACGGAGAAAACCAGTGAGTCTTTGTCACGCTGCAGGGATAGCATTACCTGGCCGTTTTCGTGATTGTATTTTATCGCATTGGTGAGCAGGTTCAACACAACCTGTTTCAATCGATTACGGTCACCATGGACAGGATTGAGGTTACGTTCGAAGTCGGTTTTCAAAGTTACTTTTCGCTCGTCGGCTTGCGGGCGGACAAGCTCCAAACACTCCACAACCAAGCCCTCGAGGTGAACGGGTTCCCTTTCGAATTTCGCTCGACCGGATTCCAGACGCGCCAATTCCAAAAAGTCGGTCGTCATTTCGTTAAGTCGCTGGACCTCGCCGAATATCGTCTTACTGAGTTTGCCGCTTTGTTCCGGGGCGAGATCCGGTCTCTGCATAAGATGCGCAGCTGCGAGAAGCGCGGCCAAAGGCGTTCTTAGTTCGTGTACCATTTCGGCGATTAGATCGCTCTGTTGGAATAATCGTGTGTTTTCGATGGCGATTGCGGCCTGAGCGGCAAGCGATCGAAGTATCAATTGATCGTCTTCAGTGAAAGTTCCTTGTTCTTTGTTGAGCACTTCGATCACACCGATAGTTTTATCTTTGGTTTGTAAGGGTACACCGAGGATCGATCGGGTGAGAAAATCCGTCTGTAGGTCGATGTCGGCGAAGAATCGGGAATCTGCTTTGGTGTCCTCAACGAGTAGCGGTTCCTGGTTGGAGTAGATCCATCCTGCGATGCTGTTGTTCGTCGGTACTACGGATCGACTGAACCCTTCTTTGAGCGGTCCGGTTGCCGCTTCGAAGTACAGGTGGTTGGTTTGCGGATCGTACAACAGAATCGACGAAGCTTCGCTGGTCGTTAGCTCGCGCGCAACTTCGGCAATATGCTGCAGCAACGTCTCTTGATCCAGGGTGGATACCAATTCCGAACTGACTTCAAGGAGACGCGCGTAGCGTTTCAAGAGTCTTGGATAATTTCGGATCGCTGATTCATCTTTTGCTGAACGGGGATTATTCATTTTGTTCACCAAGCACTCCATCTGCAAGATTGGGAAGAATGGTTTCCACATCGTCGTGAAAAACAGCATCTGCGCGTTCATCAAGGTACGTGGGTGTGTGATTTACAATGATCAGCCTCGCTCCGGTGTTAAGTGGTTTGATGGGAAGCATGGCTGCGGGGGTCACTTGAAGCGACGACCCGGCGATGAGGATCAAATCACTCTTGGAGAGCAGTTTCTCAGCGGAATGTATGACATCATAGGGTAGCTGTTCTCCAAAAAGGACCGCGTTGGGTTTGAGTACTCCGCCACACCGGGTGCAAAGCGGGATATCACCGTTTTGTACAAACGCCTTCAGGATTTCTGCTGTATCGAACATTTCAAAACAGGCGACGCAGGTTGCCTGACGCAGGTGGCCGTGCAATTCGAGTATGTTAATCGATCCTGCTCGATGATGAAGTGCGTCAATGTTCTGCGTGATGATGCCGGTGAGATAACCGGCTTTCTCGAGACGCGCAAGCGCAATGTGGGCAGAATTTGGTTTTGCATCCCGGATTAATTTTGCCAGCGGGTGAATCCAGTCGTAGAATTTGCTCGGATTATGCCGAAAAGCAGTCAGTGAAGCAACTTCCATTGGATCGTATCTTTCCCACAATCCGGAATGGGGGGAACGGAAATCCGGGATGCCTGAAGGTGTCGATATGCCAGCGCCGGTAATCGCAACCGTACGTTTTGATTTTTTTAGAAGCGAAATCGCCGCTCGAAGGAGGTGCTCAAGTCCATCAGACTTCACGACGGGTCTCAATTTTTAATACGTTCGAGATGCTGGGAAAGGAATTTCGACAACTTGCGAATTTGATCGGATGCGAGGCTGTCTGGATGGGCGAGGATTAATGGCTTCGAATCGGTAGCGGCTTGATAGGCCAAATCCGGTGCAGGGGAAACGATTCCGGCCAGTTCGATATCAATTTCATTTTCAACCTGCCGCCAAGGGATTTGCAGTTTTGAACGAACCCGGTTGATCAGCGCGAGATAGATCTTTTCCCGCGAGATGCCATTCGCAGATAATTCTTGCAGGAGCGATCTTCCCAGGACATTGGACGGAAAGACAGGTTCAACCACGAGGATCAGGCGGTCGCAAATTGTCAATATCGGTTTGATGTATGGGTGCATCGAACATCCCAGATCGAGCACGACAGTTTTGCACATTGAAGAGAGATTCGCGACGATCGCTTCCATTTGTGCGACAGATTGCTCCAACTCAACATCGTTTGGAGCGTGGGATGCAACCAGCAGCCGAATTCCGGAAGCGTGGCTGATGATTTCGCTCTCGACGGATCGCAAATGGATGTCCTTTAATGATCGGTTCAATAAATTGGTTAAACCGGAGGTATTCGCAATTCCCAGCTCGAGGGCAACGGTTCCATGCCCGGGGTTGAGCTCAGCGAAAATCACATCGTCGCCGTTTTGTTGTAAGGCGATGCTGGCATTCAAGGCGAGTGTTGTCGTACCGATGCCGCCTCGTGCGCCCAGAAATGCAATCGTCCTTGCTTTCTCCGATAGGGTAGTTATTGTTTGCGATGCCCGACTCAAGACGGCTTTAATGTGCGCAGTCAACTCTGCTGGATGGGTAGGTTTGGTTAAATAATCGTCGACACCGGCCTCGAATCCCGCGACCTTGTCGTCGACCATAGTTTTTGCAGTGAACATGATGATTGGGATGTGCGTTAATGATGGATCGGCTCTCAGTCGGCGCGTTACTTCATACCCATCCATGTCTGGCATCATGATGTCGAGCAGAATCAGTTGAGGCGTTTCTTCCTTGGCTCTTTCGATACCCAGGGCTCCATTGCTCGCCACAACAATCTCGTAGCCATGGCGCTCGAGCATCAAGCCAACGAGTTTTAACGTATCAACGTCGTCATCAATGATTAGGATCTTTTCTGTCATTCCGGGTGCTCCATTTGTGATTTTTCCCCGGTTGATGGCAGTCTAGCATAAAGCGATATTGGAGGCAAGAAGTGATCCGGCATTTCGTTTGGAGTAGTGAATCCGGGATGCTATAATGCTCCAAGTTCATTTTTTCCTTCGAGGCAGCGATGTCCGTTGAGTGGTGGGGTTATAATCAAGGATTGAATTTCAGGTTTCCATCATCGACGATCGGTTATCTGATCGGAGGTGTTGCCCTGGCGATGTTGATCCTCATGTATTACCGCCAGGTGCCGCATGACTCGCTCGCTACGAGGAAAAGAAACGATCCATTCTGGGCGCGTCTCCCTTTTCTACTCATCGCTGCTCCCTTATTGATCCAGACATTTTTACTGCGGTTTCCATTATCTGGGCCGGAAACGCTTGTATTTCTGCCAGCAGAACTGCGTGGACCGGCTGTGGCGGTGTTCGGCGCAATCCCCTGGCTGATTGCCGGCGGGGTTCTGGGTGTCCGTCAGGCTATCCTGGTCGGTCTCGCTGCTGGAGTCGTGCGAGGTGGTTTTGAGACCTTCAGTGCGCTGACACCCGTTTTCATGGGGTTACAGGCGGGTTTTGCCGCCTGGTTGATGCGTCGGGACGATACTGGATTGCAGGGACGTGTGCTGCGCAGTTCGTTTTTTAGCAGCCTTGCTAGTGGTGTGGTTTATCTCTTTCTCCGTAGTTTCGATATTTTCGTGACGACGCATGGTGGCCTGTATCGCAGCATCGATATAACCCTTTCGCTTCTTGGGCTCACAGCACTGGCCGTTTTGGTTGAAGCGGCGATCGGCGGGGCATTTTGTGAGTTGATTCGACGACAGGCTCCCAAACTCTGGTATTTGCCATCTCGAGGCGTCGCTGGTGGATTGGGCCAATCGCTGGCTGTAAAATTGAGTGCGATTTTACTTTTCGCCGGGTTTGTCGCCAGCAGCGTGATCCTGATCGGAGATTGGGTTTCGGCCGAGCAGTCTGCCCGTGAAATACTCACAGAACACATGCAGCAAACGGCCAGCCAGGCAAGCGGCGGCATCCCCTTTTTCGTTCACACAGGCAGAGAATTTAGCCGTCAACTGGCAGACGATCTCGCTGATCAAATGGTGTCAGGATCGTGGGCGGATGAACCCTCGGACGTTCTCCTGCGTGCCTATACGTTTTTTGAAAGTTTGGAAGTCTACGATGGCGAACTCAACCTTATCGCAAGCTATCCCGTATCTCCCAATACGGCAACCTATTCCCAGGGTTTCCAATCCTACCTGGGCGCCGCATTGCGCGGAATTCCTTCGGAGACTCTCGAAATTGGTACCGATGTTGGCACAGTCACGCGTATGGCTTTCATAACCCCCGTACTCCCTGCCGATGCGAATGATGCAGTTGGTGTGGTAGTCGGCTGGTCATCCCTGGAAGCCAATCTCATCTTAACGCCGTTGATCCAAAGCTTCGAGCAGTTTACCTATGGATCGGCATTCGTTACCGATGAGCAAGGGGATATTCTCATCCACTCGGGTAGTGGTTTGGAATTTCGGGATTTCGACTTTCATTCAGACAAGGTCAACACCATCGATGTCGAATACACCCGGGACGGTACCAGGCGTTTGGTTTATATCGAGGCGATCGAAGAGTATACCTGGCACGTTGTTGTTATCGTGCCGCTCAGTGAAGTCCATCGCCAGGCGCTTCAAATTACACTGCGTCTTGGTGGTTGGTTGGTTGGTGTGGGATTGGTATTACTTTGTGCCGTATTTCTTATTAGCCATCGATTGACACGCCCTCTGCGGTTGATGGCAAGGATGGCGCAATCGATCGCGCGTGGAAATCTCGATCAGCCCGTACCGGCAAGCGGCGAGGATGAAATCGGCCGCTTCGCATCCTCATTCGAGATGATGCGCCGCAGCTTAAAAGCCAGGTTGGAAGAGATGGGTTTGTTGCTGGATGTGAGCCAGCGGCTTTCGACCAGTTTTGATCTTTCCGAGATGCTGCAGCCGGTTCTGGACGGTATCCGACAGATCGCCACTGCGGATCATGTTCGTATCGCCTTAGTTCCCGCGCAGGAGGAATCCCCGGTAGTGAGTTTCTCGGCGGGGAATGATCCGGGCAATTGGGCGGCTCTGGATCGTCAAATTATTGCTTTAACACAACACCGGGGTCGTTTCGTATTGGAAAACCCGACTCGAGCCAGTGCAGTCCTAGAGCTGAAGGATTTGACCGAATCGATCGGAACCTTGTCGGCCATCCCCATGAGACATGAAGATGAATTCGTAGGGGTCCTCTGGCTTGGGCATCGGATGCCGTATGTGATGACATCAGATGCGCTTAATCTCTTATCGATCCTGTCCGATCAATTGGCTGTGGCGATAACGAAAGTGCGCTTGTATCAGCGCGCAGAACATGAGCGTCTGCGACTGGTTACCGTTCTGGAAGGCACACCGGCGGCAGTGATGATGGTGGATGCCGCAGGTCGGATTTCTCTGCTCAATCCAGCAGCTGACAGATTATTCGGGGTCAGTGAGCAGGAAAGTGTCGGGAAAAGCGTTGCGGAAGTTGTCGAAAACCCGGACCTGCGCACGATTCTATTGGATCGGGGCATCACAGATCGCGCAACAGAAATCGAATTGGATTCCGGTCAGATTATGTTCGCCTCGATAACGGAGATCAAGTCCGAGCATACCGGCGCATCGGGACGCATCTGTGTATTGTGGGACGTGACACATTATAAGAGACTCGACGCGTTGAAGTCGGAATTTGTTTCCACGGTCAGTCAGGATTTGCGTGCACCGCTGACGCTCATGCGCGGCTACGCTACCATGCTCAGTATGGTGGGGGATGTAAATGAGCAACAAGATGAATTCTTACAAAAGATACTCAAGAGTATCGATCACATGAGTAAGTTGGTCGACAATCTCTTGGATTTAGGCCGTATTGAAGCCGGCATGGGTTTGAACATCTCGAGCATCCATGTCGAGTCGTTAATTAAAGACGTAGTCGAATCCTATCGACCACAAGCAGTGACCAAACGCGTTGCCATTGAAATCGAATTGATGGACGGTATGCAAGCTGTCGATGCTGATGCTGCACTGCTGCGCCAGGCGATATCGAATCTGCTCGATAATGCGTTGAAATTCACGTCAGCCAACGGTCGGGTGACGCTTCGTGCGGAACAGCGGAACGGTGACCAGTTCATCACGGTGGCTGACAGCGGTGTGGGCATTGCGCCAACCGATCAGGCGCGCTTGTTTGAAAAATTCTATCGAGCCGGAAGTGCTGATGTTCTCCACGAGCAAGGCTTGGGTTTGGGCTTGGCCATCGTCAAGTCGATCGTAGAACAACACCATGGCCGGATTCAGGTGGAAAGTAGACTCGGTCAGGGAAGCACGTTTACCATCATCATTCCACGGAAATCTCCCAGTACAAATCCGTAGAGTATTGCCACGATCCATTCAATCAGGCATGTGAATTGCGATGCTATGTGCCGGGACGTCGAACTAACGCTGGTTTCTATGCTATAATGGTCCCCAACAACAAATTAATGAATCACCGGGAGGAGTAAACAGCCAGGCGCTGATAGAGAAGGAGCGGCCGTAGGCTGAAAGCCCCCACAGTGGAAGCTGTTGAACGTCGCCCGGAGTGAACGCCGAAGAAAACCTTTCACGAAAAGGTAAGTAGAACGGCGCGGGAACGCCCGTTACAGCGGAACCCTGGTCTTGGCCGGGGGATGAGTGCACCGGGTGTTCTAACCTGGTGAAACGAGGTGGTACCGCGGAGGCGCAGTCCTTCGTCCTCGAGGACGAAGGACTTTTTGATTCTGGCAGAGGATAGGAATCATTGAATAGGAAATTGCTTGTTGCGCGCAGCAATGACCGCATCCTCCAAGAGGAGTGATCCAGATGGGAATTGATGACCTTCCAAAGACATACGAATTCGATCAGGTGGAGGAACGTCTCTATTCATGGTGGGAGACGAATGGCTTCTTTAAACCCCGCATCGATCCCGATAAGAAACCGTTTGTGATTTCGATCCCACCGCCGAATGTCACCGGAGAACTCCATCTGGGCCATGCGATGTTCGTGGCCATGGAAGATCTAATGATTCGCCACAGTCGCATGAAAGGCGTACCGACTCTCTGGATCCCCGGCTCGGATCACGCCGGAATCGCTACCCAGCTTCAAGTCGAACGGCAGCTTCGAAAGGAAGGCACAAGCCGAAAAGAGGTCGGTCGAGAAGCGTTCGTTCAACGCGCCTGGGAATGGAAGAAGGAATACGGCGGTATCATCACACAGCAGCTGCGCCGCCTGGGCGCTTCCTGTGATTGGGGCAGGGAGCGATTTACGCTTGATAATGGTCTCTCGAAGGCAGTACGCGAGGCTTTTGTGCGGCTTTACGAAAAGGGGTTGATATACCGGGGGACCTATCTCATCAATTGGTCGCCCGGTTTGCAGACCGCGGTCAGCGATCTTGAAGTGGAATATTCCGAGGAGCAGGGGACGCTGTATTACTTCAAGTACCCTGTGGCAGACTCGGAGGACTTCATTCCCGTGGCAACGACGCGTCCGGAGACTATCCTGGGAGATACGGCGGTCGCGGTCCATCCGGAAGATACACGCTACAAGCATTTGCTGGGCAAGCATTGTGTGGTGCCGATGTTGAATCGCATCATTCCGATTATCGAGGACAGCTATGTAGATATTGAATTCGGTACAGGTGCGTTGAAAATCACTCCAGGCCATGATCCAAACGACTATGAAATTGGATTGCGTCACGAATTGGATATCATCAACATTCTCAATGCGGATGCCACAATGAATGAAAACACCGGGCCCTATCAAGGCATGGACCGGTTCGAATGTCGGGAGAAATTATGGGCCGACATGGAAGCCGCGGATTTAACGGTAAAAACCGAGCCCTATCTGATGCAGGTTCCCCGCTCGCAGCGCGGTGGAGAGATCGTGGAACCGATGGTTTCCACGCAGTGGTTTGTGCATATGCAGTCACTGGCTGAAAAGGGACTCGATGTGGTGCGTGATAACAAGATACATATCGTTCCGGAGCGATTCAGGAAGGTGTATTTCAACTGGCTGGAGAATATTCGCGATTGGTGCATCTCCCGGCAGCTATGGTGGGGCCACCGCATTCCCGCCTGGCACTGCCGTGAATGTGGGGAGATCACCGTTGCACGGGAAGACCCCGATAGATGCGCCCATTGCAATTCGGCGGCGATCGAACAGGATACGGATGTGCTTGACACATGGTTCTCCTCCGGCCTGTGGCCCTTTTCGACGCTGGGTTGGCCAGAAGATACTGAAGACTACCGCTATTTCTATCCAACAAAGATGATGGAAACAGGGTACGACATCCTTTTCTTCTGGGTGGCTCGTATGATCATGATGGGTTTGGAGTTTACGGGAGAAGCGCCCTTCGAAACCGTATACCTGCACGGCCTGGTGCGCGACGAGCATGGCCGTAAGATGAGCAAGACACTGGGTAATGTGATCGATCCATTGCATGTCATGGATGAATTCGGCACGGATGCGCTTCGATACACGCTGCTCACAGGATCGACGCCCGGCAATGACATGAACCTCAGCCTGCAGCGAGTGGAAGCCAATCGAAATTTCGCCAATAAAATCTGGAATGCCGGCCGTTTCGTGGTCATGATGTTGTCGAAAACCGCAGACACGCAGGCTGGTTCCGTCGATCCAACCTCCGCCGATCGTTGGATCTCTGGACGGCTTGCCTCGCTCATCGAGGACGTGGATCGTCTTTTCGCATCCTATCAATATGGTGAAGCAGGCCGGCAGATTTACGGTTTCTTTTGGAGTGAGTATGCTGATTGGTACCTTGAAATCGCCAAGCTGCAGGTGCGGCAGGGCGGCGCGCGTGCCTGGCATACCGCCAGGATCCTGGTCCAGGTATTGGACGCATGTTTGCGATTGCTGCATCCGTTCACCCCGTTCGTAACCGAAGAGCTATGGGGAAAGCTGAAAGCGGCTTGCATACAACATGGTGGTGGCTTTGGTTTTCAGCCGGAATGGGAAGATGCCCTTATCGTGGCGAACTGGCCGCAGATGGCGCCCATATCCGACGCGGATAAGAAAGTAATGGATCGATTTGATCTGTTAATGGATGTTGTGCGTGCAATTCGGAATGTACGTTCGGAGCAGGGAATATCGCCCGAAACGAAAATCGCGATCACTTTCAACGCAGGGACGATGGCGGACCTTTTGTTAGAGCAGCAGGACTCCGTCGCGGCTTTGGCGGGAATCGATCCGGAACGAATGGACATTCACAAGAAACTGCAGTCGCCTCCTTCCAATGCCATTCCCCTTGTGGTCGGTCGGGTAGAAGCCCACATCTCGTTGGAGGGCGTAATTGATGTTGCAGCGGAGCGCAGCCGTCTGAAGCAAGAATTCCAGGAAGTTGAATCCCAAATCGAGCGTCTGGAGAAACTATTGGCCGGTCCGTTTTCCGAACGTGCGCCTGGTGACGTGGTTCAAAAAGAGAGGGACCGACTTCAGGAATTCGTTCAAGCGGCTGAGAAGATTAATATCCAGTTGGAACGTTTGGCACAAGATTGAATTCGAACAAATCTGGAACTCCAGCGTCTTCGGATCACGCATCACCAGGACATCCACAAAAGGCATGTCTGCCTTTTGCTGCCGTCATCCCGGGTTTACTGTTCATTCTCTTCGTCGACATCGTAGCAGTTATGGATCTGGGTAGTGTGTTTCAACCCTATTTCGCGACATGGCCCTTGATCATTGCTGTCCTTCCCTGGGGTATGCTGCTTTTGTTCCGTCAAACACCGACAGTCTTTGGCTATATGCGTGAGCGCGGGCTCGCGATCTTCGCTTGGGGAATGCTGGCGGGTGCGATTTGGCGCGGATTGAGCATGGCTTTTCTGTATTGGGTCCAGAGCGATGGATCTCAATTGGGCTGGAATGTCACTGGATGGATTGGGATATTGTTTTGGATTCCCTTCGTGGAAGAAACCTTTTTCCGCGGTTACATCGGCGCTTCGCTGGTGTGCAGATTCGGCCGGTGGCCGGGTATATTGATTCAAGCGGTACTCTTTAGCCTCCATCCGACGCATTGGAGTCAAGGGTTTTTCGATGTCCTGAGTATATTTTCATTCGGCATATTATCCGGCTGGCTCTATGACCGTTATCGATCGATTTGGGCTCCTTGGGGCGCGCATGCGATGGGCAATGTTTTGCCACACATCTTGCGTGGATTGGTTGTGTAATCCCTATCGTAATCCTCATCCGAAATTGGCTTTGACATGGTTGAATGCATCGATCTGCATACGCTCAATTCAAACAAGCAGCAGTGACCTGGTGTGATATACTCTCGTTCTTGGAGGTGTAATGCGACGGGGCGGACCTGATTATTTACGCTGGATATCGATCGGTTTGTTGTTGACGGCAGTTATATTTTTCTTCTATGAATTACTTGCCTTCAGCCGACAACGGGCACATCTACCGCAGGGGTTAAGTATCGGTGGTGTTTCCGTCGGCAGACTTTCCCAAACCGAGGCTGTCGAACGAATCCTGCAAACGTATGGTACGCCAGTTGAATTGCATTACGATGACCAGATCATTCTCTTGCAGCCGGCAAGTGTCGGTTTCCGCCTGGATACAGAAGTCATGCTGGCTGCGGCTGAATCGGTGCGCACAGGAGACGATTTCTGGGCTGACTTTATGGATTTTTTATGGAACCGGTCGGGCGAGGAAACAGCCATTCCTTTGCGTGCAGAATATTCCATTTCGCAGCTCGAGTTCGTTTTAACGGACATTGCTGCTCGTTATGACGAACCTCCATATCTAGCGGCACCCATTCCAGGAACACCTAACTTCAATCCCGGCAAACCCGGACGCGTGCTTGATATCGATCGCGCCGTGCGCTTGATTAGTGAGATTCTCATGTTGTCCCACTCTCGGGTCGTCAACCTGCCGGTCATTGAGGATGTTCCCCCCAGGCCTACATTGGGCACATTGGAGATTTTGCTCAAGCAAATTGTGGATGCTGCGGATTTTGATGGTCTTATGGATCTTTTTCTGGTGAATTTACGCTCAGGAGAAGAATTGCATATCGCCTACTTGAATGGTGAAGACATCCCAAAAGACCCCGATGTTGCTTTTGGCGCCGCCTCAGTCATCAAGATCGGCATTATGACCGCATACTTCGTGGAGTTCGATGAGCCCTTTGGTGAAGAGGCGGACGATCATATGTTTGACATGGTCACGCGCTCTGGCAACGATTCCTCCGATTGGTTGATGCAAGAAATTGGTGATGAACTTGGTCCTCTTGAAGTCACGGATACGCTTCAATCTTTGGGTTTAGAGAATACTTTTATTGTTGGCTATTATTACCCTGGTGCACCTTTCCTGCGCAATATCAGCACGCCGGCCAATCAGCGTACGGATATCAATACAGACCCTGATAAGTATACGCATACAACGCCATCCGATATCGGGATGTTGTTGATGGATATTTATCATTGTGAGAGCGGCGGCGGAGCACTGCTTGCCGTTTATCCCGATCAAGTAACCCCGCAGGAATGCAGCCGCATGATGGATTTGCTCGCGCAAAATAAAATCGGAGTCCTCATCGAGGCAGGCGTCCCGGAGGGTACTCAAGTAGCCCACAAGCATGGCTGGCCGAGTTCGCCATTCCAGATGCTGGGGGACGCGGGTGTGGTCTATACACCCGGTGGGGATTACGTCTTTTCACTTTTCTTGTACGATGATGAGGAAATGTTTTGGGATCCGACCTCGCAGATGTTCGCCGATATCTCGCGTGCAGTTTACAATTACTTCAATCCGCCGGTCGAGTGAAATCCTGACGTACGATTTCCATTCGTGGAATACGTGAATTGGAAAAGAAAATGAACAGGACGCAGATTGCACTGCGCCCTGTTTTCAATTGTAAGAGTTCGAGCTTGTTAACACCCGTTGCTATCTACCAATATCGATTTAATAATCGTCCTCTCTTTCGTAGTCGTATTCATCGTCGTATTCGATCTCTTCATCGTCAAATGCCCAGTCCAATTCCAACGGGGATACGCCTACGACCATTAGGTATGCTCCGCATTGTGGACAACTGACCTGTTGTCCTTCTCTGGGATCTCGTCCAACCGTGATCTTCGAATCACATTCTGGACAAAATGCGTGTGTCATGGAGAACCTCCTGACGAGAAATGCGTTTCGCCCGCATCATACGCAGAACCTATGGAAATTGTGTCTAAGTAATATAGAGATCGTGTATAAAATACACAGTTTGTGTAACAAAATGGTATTAATCGGAGGCGATTTCGAAGAGGTAGCCCATGCCTGCAATAGTGTGGATGAACTCGGGTGAAGAAGGATCGTGTTCGATTTTACCTCGCAGCCTGCTGACGAGACCTCGCACCAATTCCCGATTCCCTTTTTCGCTGTATCCCCATACGCGTTCGACGAGAACATCTGTTGGGATGGCCAGTCCACGGTTGGTCATCAGAACGTAAAGCAGCTGAAATTCCAATTGTGTGAGCCGTTGTGGTTCTTTCCCGTGGACACGCACAGTGCGGGTGGAAGGGTTGAGGGCGATTGAGCCAAGATCCAACATCGGGGTTGCCCACAGGGGAACAGCACGAGCCTTGCGAAGCAGGGCGTGGGCGTAGGAAGTCAGCACACCAGGATGGATGGGCATGGGCAGCACGAGATTGGCGCCGGCATTGATTAATTCCACAGTCTCTGCATTCGAAATCGTTTCTGTGATCATAATGATGGGGACTTCGCTGATATTGCGGATGGAGGTAACATCTTTGCATGTATTCTTGATATTCGTGTTTACGATGACCAGCAGCGCCGCGGGCGCTTCCGTCCAATTGCTGATCACAGATTGTGGATTTGTTTTTTGCGTGACCTTCATGCCTGCTTGCCGCAGGATAAAGGCGATCATATCTCGTTCCTGAACGTCTTGACTGATGATAATGGTTTCCATATGGTTTCTCTTTATGTTCCCCGGGTGATGCCTGGTTTCGTTTTCATCAAAGAAATAGTCTTAAAGTATTACTAAGGCGTTGGCGAAGAATCTTACACCCAGGTACATCATGAATCCGCCGGTTATGAAGATCAGGTTACGGTATGCCCGCTGACTCAACCATCTGCGTCCGCTGCTCGTCACTGCGGCAAGTGTCGTATCCCATGCGAAGTCAGCACTGATGTGTCCTATATAAAAGACTGCAACGGCCAAGGCGCTGATCGCTCTGATTTGCGCGAGATATCCGGCAGCAACTGTGACCCACCACATGTACCAGAAGGGGTTCGAGAGAGTCGTCATCATTCCCAATACAATGAGTGCTGTGGTTGATTTTGTTGTACCGGTTTGATTGGGCTGCGGAAGCTGCAAGTTGTTCTTCCACACAGCGAAAATGTATTTGGCTCCAATCCAGAGCAAGATGAGGCTTCCACCGAAAGAAATTGTCACGAGCACAGCGGGGCTTTGCATAGCAGCAGAAAGACCCAGGCCGATCAAGATGAGTATCGCAAGCTCCAGAAAGGAATGGCCGAAAGCAATGAGCAGTCCTGTCCGCCAGCCAGAACTTGGCGCCTCACTCAGAATTGCCGCAGTTACCGGACCAGGCGATATGACCGCGGCGAAAGAGATCACAAGTGAAAATTGAAAAATAGAAATGACGTCGTCAGCAATCATGCTTGACTTCTTGATATTCTCGGTGTCCTATTGTAGTCTAAAATTACGAATTGACTTTGATGAAACGCGTGAGGTCCGGGAAGATCAGTTTGTCCAGTTTTTCATTCTCAAGTGTGGAATGATTGACGACTTCAAAGTTGCGGTGTACTTCACGCAGCGCGCGCACCTGCCAGGCAGGAGGGGATTGAGAGAAGACGCCGAGGCAGACGGTTTTCTTGCCCGGAATGAGCAACAGTGCTGAACCGTCTTCGATTTGTGTGGCGAACATGCGTGAAGATTTCCCTTCTTCTTCAGCAGCGCCGAAGGTACCCATCAATCCCATGGCTTCTTCGGCCGATGGGGGCATATCACCTTCAATAAAAATACGCTCTCGGGTATTTATCTTATACAAACCCACCGCGTGACAGGATGCCTCGTTGAGCTGCATGAGGTAGCTCGTTTTCCCTTCTTCCAAGACAACTTGCCAGCGGTCGCTTTCCGGATGCATTTTGTTCATCCGTAAAGCGACTTCACGTTGCTGCATGTAATGTCGTCGAACAGCCCGGTATTGCGATGCGTTGATTCTTCCCTGCTGGTAATCCTGTTCGAGACGAGAAATTTTTTGTTCGAGTGCTGCAAGACTCTGTTTCAAATCCTGCGGCAAATCTTCTTCTATGACTATTTCTTCTTCCGTTATCGCGTCGGGGATCATGTCTGTCGAAACCACATCCGGAGGGAGAGGATGTATCGTGGAAGGTTCTTCATCGACGAAAGGAGCCGCCTCTTCTCCATCCATCTTGGAGACGCGTTGTTCCCATTCACGAAGGAGCTCTCGAGCAGCTCTCAGTTGCCCTTCGCTGATAGAACCATCACAGAATGCGATTGCGGCGGAGAGGAACTTCTCTTGTGCACGCACGAGCCAATCCAGGGCTTCTTGATATTCGGGGCTTTCTACCTTTGATGCGGCTCGCTTCGCTTTCTTTTCGGTCTTTTGCGCCTTTTCCGTCATGGCGCTCATAATGGTATCCGAAGCGCCTCCCTTGCGCAACCATAGTAGCATGTGGGTTGACGGAAATGTCAGATGACGGTTGTACCATGAACCCATCTTGCTCTATGACGGAGCGTCTTGGATGCGGTATACTGAACGCTGAAAATTTTCGTGATTATTGAGCGTGCGCTCTGCAGAAAATGAAAAAGACTTAATCATCAAGAAGGAGAGTAGTGCATGATCTCCCGGAAATCGTTCCTGGCGATCCTTGTTTTGATAACAGCCCTCATTGCATCGTGCGGCAATGCAGGGACATCAACACGTTCAGCTGAAGACGTATTTGCAACTGCACAGGCATTCGCAGAGCTTACGCGTGCAGCAACGAAGCTTACCTCACCCCCGACAGAAGCTCCACCCACCGCGACTTCCACACCGCCAGGACCAACATACACATCAACTGCAACGGAAGGTCCACCCATCGTGGAAGCGGACTACAATGCGTTCGTTCGCAGCGGTCCGGATGAAACATTTGAGTTCGTCGACTATTTCCTCGATGGACAGCGCGGTGAAGTGATCGGCCGCTTTGAAAACGTGGAGTACAATCCACCAACATGGTGGTATATCCAGCGCATTGATCAGGGCAAGGACGGTTGGGTTTGGAGCGGCGCCTGTACTTTCTATGGTAATGAGAGCGGAATTCCTGTGATCAGCGTGGATTTCACACCAAGTCCGGAGAATGAGTGACTGCTTAATCGGCAGATACCAGTTCATCCGACGGATAAAAGCGGAGTGGCGAAACGCCGCCCCGCTTGTTTTTCAAGAGGACATCACAACAGGAGATGGTTAAAGAGAAGACCCAGCCAGGCAGCTGCGGACCAGTAGGCGATGTATTCGAAAAAGGAAAAGAGGATTATTGGGAAGGGTTTCAACCCTTCCAGCCAGGGTACTTTCTCCAGCACGTGCAATCCATACACGGCGAAGATGTGTTCCGCAGCACCTTCCAGTCCACCGAGGAAGGCGAAATCCAGGACCAGGCGGTTCTCGAAGACGAGAGACAACCGCCATAACCCAATTCCAATTGCAGCATATAGCACTACGTTAAGCGGGGATATAGAGCGCATCCAATCGGGGTAAATGTATCGATAGTAGATTTGCCAATAGCGTCCCATGAACAACAAGGTCATGATCCCCCAAAAGATGGCAGAGCCGAGTGCGATGGATTTGCCAGCGATGGGGAAACGCTCATTCGAAAAAAGAAAAAGAAGCGGGGTCAACAATAGGCAAGCGATTATTGCGAAGATCAATGTGCTCAGCCAAACATCCCGTTCGGATAATTTATAATCCATTTGACGATAAGACCCATTTGATCGTGGGTTGAGGGATCGTGTCTTTCCCTTACTTAATGAGTGTTCCTGGTTTTGCACCCAGGAGTGCATTTTCGATCGAGCCGGGCGCTTCACCCGAAAAAATGCGTACCTCGATATCCGAGCTTAGTCTTGCGATTTCTAATGCAGTTTCCACTTTCCCACGCATCCCACCGGTCACATCGGTGGTTTGCGCGCCTCCCAATCCGATCTCTTCGAGATCCTTGGATGTAATCGAGCGATGGATTTTTTCTGATTCTGGGAAGTTGGCGTATACGCCCTTTTCGATGCCTGCGATCAGCACTCGGGAGGGTTGAAGGTGTTGCGCCAGGAAGGTGAAGACGGTTTCTGTGGAAACGATCGCTGCGCCTTGTTTGCTGTCAAAGGCAACATCCCCATATACCACGGGGATCAGGTTGGCTTCGATGGCGTCGATAATCGGTTGATAGGCCATATCCTGGATTGAGCCAGCATCGCAAATCGTACTCGCTGAAGGCGGGAAGGTCATCACGGGGAGGTCTTCGTTCATCAAGAAATCGACGACGATGCGGTTGAGCCGTTGTGCGGAAGCCCACACTCGGGAAAAACCCTGCCACTCGGAAGGAGTTGACGCTCCGCGGTTGGTCGTATATTGGGCTGCCAGGATGTGTCCAAAAGAACCAGATCCATGGCCGAGCAGGAGGCGCAGATTGGGGTTTTTCGCTTTTGCTTGAGCGATTTCCATCGCCGTACGCTGCAGAATGAGGTACCTGACAGTCTCGGCCTGCTCTTTATGTGTAATGAGAGAGCCACCAAGTTTTAAGAAGATCATGTTTACACCTTTGTTACCCCCGTCCAGATGACACCGGCTTTACGCAGGGCGTTTACGATTGTCGTGCTGGCTGATGGCTGGACGAGTGTGATGATGATACCACCAACTCCGGCACCGGATAATTTCGCTCCATAAGCACCGCAATCCCGTGCTGTTTTCAGGAGGCCAGAGATGGTATCAGAACTGACTCCAATTTGTTCAAGCAACTCCTGGTTTTCGTCCATCAATTTACCAATAGATTTCAGATCACCAGCTGCGGTGGCAAATTTCGCCCGTTCAGCGATTTGCCCGATTTCATTAAAAAAGGTGTTGAATGTTGATCGATCCTGCTCCCAGGCGCGGCGTACATTCCCGACGATCTGGCCGGTGTTTGATGGTAAACCGGTGTCTGCAAGAATGAAGGTCAGTTCACCGCTGATCGCCAGATGTTCCGGCTGGCGTCCGCGGATGTAATAAATCGGCTGGTCGTAAACGATCACCGTGTTGTCAATTCCAGAGGGCGTGCCGTGATGGATTTTTTCCACCTCATAGACCAACTCCGACTGGCGTGCAAGTTCGAGGGGCTGCTCGAAATGTTGGCACAAGGCACGTACGATTGCCGTGGAAACGGCAGCCCCCGATCCGAGGCCAGAGGCGACAGGGATTTCAGATGATACCTGCACTTCGATGGCGGGAGATATGTGTGCGTGGATTTCGTCCAGGGTTAATTGGACAATTTTGCGGAGTGGATTTTCCTCGTTGGCTTCGTGTAGCCAAGCTTGATAATGAATATCAGGTGCGTGAAGCCGCACGTGTCCACGAGGAGCATCCGGTATGATGTCAATCCGGGCAGTGGCTCGGAGTTGGCGGAGGGGGAATGCGATTGCGGGTTGCCCATAGACGACCGCGTGCTCACCAAACAGGATAAATTTTCCCGGAGCGTTTGCAGGGGTCATGATCCCAAATAGAGGATGCCAGCCGATGTCACTCCCCAGAGAACAATGGTTGCCAGGAGTGGTCTATCGGAAAACACGAGTTCTTCCGGTGCGCCCCCGGCATCCTCGATGTTTATCAGGTATAGGTAGCGGAAGATCCCATAGATGACAAACGGAATGGTCAACATCATGAGATGGTTATTGGGGAGGTTCTCGGCGGAGAAGGTATAGAGTGAATATGCAATGACGGTTGTGCTGGAAACGATGATGATCAATTGATCGAGAAAAGGAACCGTATAGTGGTCAAAGACGCGTCGATGGGTGTTCGCTCCTTCAGCAAGCAGCACCAACTCCGAACGACGTTTGCCCAGGCCAATAAATAGGGCCAGCAGGCTTGTGCAGACGTAGAGCCATGGGGAAAATCGTTCAACGGTAATTAATGCTACGCCGGCGCCAACGCGTAAAACGAATCCCGAGGCCAGCACGAGAACATCGATGATGGGAACGTGTTTGAGCCACAAGGAGTAGAAAAAATTCATTATTAAATAAATCGAAATGATAATGCCGAAATAGGTGTTGAGCGCAAAGCCCGCTCCAAGAGCCACAATGAGAAGAATTGCGGCCATGATCCGCCCAACAGTGAGCGATAGTGCTCCGGATGCCATCGGCCGGAAACGTTTCGTGGGATGCAGGCGGTCTTGTTCCAGATCTGCAAGGTCGTTAATAAAGTAAACGGCACTGGCCCCGATGCCCAGCAAGAAGAATCCCGCAATGGTTGTGAGAAGCGGTTCCATGGATAAAAACTGCTTATCAAAAATTAGTGCGGCAAATATAAAGCCGTTTTTCAGCCACTGCTTGGGGCGCATCGTCTTGATAATGGATTTAATCATGTTGGCGATGATAGCAGGTTCCAAATCTACAAGCAAGTAGAATCGGTTATGGATCATCTGCATAACTTGTGTACAATCTGGATATGAGCAAGCAGGAACGAATCGATACAGTTCTTACGGAGAGAGGTCTGGTCGAAAGCCGTTCTCAGGCGCAGCGTTTGATTATGGCAGGTCAGGTGCGTGTCGAAGGACAGGTGATTCACAAGCCATCGAGACGCGTGGCGCGAAATGCGCAGATAGAGATCGAATCGCTGCCTCAATATGTCTCTCGCGGTGGGGATAAATTGGCAGCTGCTTTGGATCGCTACCCGATCGAAGTTGTCGACAAAGTCTGTGCCGATGTTGGGGCGTCAACGGGAGGATTTACAGACTGTTTGCTGCAAAATGGTGCTGCGCGGGTTTACGCCATCGATGTCGGGCAGGGGATTTTACATTGGCGCCTGCGTAATGATACTCGCCTCGTGGTGATGGAAAAAACCAACGCACGTAAATTGGAGAAGCTCCCGGAGCTTGTGGATTTGGCTACGATCGATGCTTCATTTATCTCCCTGCGTACGTTGCTGCCCGTCGTTCGCGGATGGCTTAAACCACGCGCAGATTTGCTCGCCCTGATCAAACCGCAATTTGAAGCCGGGAAGAATAAAGTCGGCAAGCAAGGCGTCGTACGGGATGCGGCGATTCATCGGCAAGTCGTTGATGGCGTGGTCCAAGCTGCCCGCGCGCTGGATTTATCGCCGCTTGGGGTAATGCGTTCGCCACTGCGTGGTCCCAAAGGCAACGTTGAGTTTTTTCTTTGGTGTAGAAACGAAGCGACGGAAAAGGCATTCGAAGTGCCAGAGAATCTTTTTCTGGCTGATTGAAATTAGGGGTCCTATCTTCCGCCAATGGTATAAGACTTTATTGAATACTGTGCCTTTCGCTTGGTACTGTCGCTGCAGGTGCCTCTCGGTTATACTTTTGCCTCGATGAAGATGGATACTATTCGAAGCAGTGTAAACCGATGAATACGGAAAACATCCGTAACTTCTGTATCATCGCGCATATTGATCATGGGAAATCAACCCTGGCTGATCGTATGCTGCAAATTACCGATACCATTCCTGATCGTGAGATGACAGACCAGGTCCTGGATAGTATGGATTTGGAACGCGAAAAAGGCGTGACGATCAAAGCCTCAGCCGTACGCATGGAATACACCGCGCCGGATGGAAACTCATACGTACTCAATTTGATCGATACCCCAGGCCATGTTGACTTCGGCTATGAAGTCAGTCGCGCTATGGCGGCTTGTGAAGGTGCAATCCTGGTGGTGGATGCCAGCCAGGGGATCGAGGCGCAGACTCTGGCTAATCTCTATCTGGCAATCGAATCAAATCTGGAAATCATTCCGGTGATCAATAAGATCGATTTGCATGCAGCCCGGCCGGATGAGATCAGAGATGAGATTCATGCCTTGATCGGTACCCCGAAAGATGAAATCCTGCAGATTTCGGCCAAGCAAGGGGAGAACGTTCGAGCCGTGATCGACGAAATTATCGCCAAAATACCTGCGCCGGCGGCTGCTCACGATCAAGCATTGCGAGCGCTTATCTTCGACTCGCATTACGATTCATACAAAGGTGTTATCGCCTACATCCGGGTTGTTGATGGATCACTACAAGTACAGGATGAAATTCGCCTGATGGCATCTGGCACGAATTTTACGCCGATGGAAGTGGGTGTCTTTACGCCCGGTATGACTCAAACCGCATCTCTTTCTGCCGGACAAGTCGGGTATATCGCTACGGGTTTGAAGTCGCTTCGCGAATGTCGCGTGGGCGACACAATGACTTTAACGAAAAACCCCGCAAGGGCATCCTTACCAGGTTACCGTTTGCCGAAACCAATGGTGTTCGCGGGATTCTATCCCAGTGAGGGTGAGGCATATCAAAATTTGAAGCAAGCCATCGAGAAATTACAGCTCAATGATGCGGCGTTGGTATTCGAGCCTGAGACTTCGCAGGCTTTGAATTTCGGTTTCCGCTGTGGATTTCTCGGTCTTTTTCACATGGATATCATTCAAGAACGGCTGGAACGTGAGCATGATGTTAGTATGATCGCAACGGCTCCATCAGTCGAATACGAAATTGCACTTCGCGACGGCAATGTGATCCGGATTGATTCCCCGGCCGAGCTGCCGGAGATTGGTGAAATCGACGAAATCCGTGAACCCTGGATGCGTATCCAGGTTTTTTCCCCGGAGCGATATTATGGCGCAATTTCCGAACTGGTGACGAAGCGCCGCGGGGAATTCGTAGAGCAAGAATTCCCCACGGCAGAACGAATCGTTTTACACTTCGATCTGCCGCTGGCTGAGATGATCGTAGATTTTTTCGATTTGTTAAAATCTCGCACGCAGGGTTATGCTTCTTTGGATTATCAATTGCTGGGGTATCGTACTGGTAATTTAGTCAAATTAGAAGTTCTGATCAACAACGAGCCCATCGATGCGTTGGCTCTCATCGTGCATCGAAGCGCTGCGTTTGCCAAAGGGAAAGCGCTGGTTGCAAAACTACAGAAGCTCATCCCCAAGCAGCAATTTGCCGTTCCCATTCAGGCATCGGCAGGTGGACGCGTGATCGCGCGAACGAATATCAGTGCGCTGCGAAAGAACGTGTTGGCCAAATGCTATGGGGGCGATGTCACGCGGAAAAGGAAATTACTGGAAAATCAGAAGCGTGGCAAGAAACGTCTCAAACGCGTCGGCAACATTGATATTCCCCAGGATGCATTTATGGCTGTACTCCGTCTGGGGGAAGAATGAATTTCTTCCAACTTGTGAAAGTTGAATTATATGCAAGTGGGGCTTGAATGAACAAAAGATCTCCACGAACCTATTTTGGTATATTCATTGGGTTGAGCATCAGTGTTGTCGCATTGCTGTTGGTTTTTCGTTGGGCAGGCTTCAAGGCACTGAAAGAAGCCCTAACAACCATCCGGCTTGATTTTATTTACCTGGCTGTGGTTACATTCGTACTTTCGATGTTCTTCCGTGTTGTTGCCTGGCGAATTCTACTTAACCGATCTGTATCGATCTGGCGCGTATTTATCGTGCTGAATCAGGGATATCTGATTAACAATATTCTTCCATGGCGGCTGGGTGAGTTTGGTCGGGCGATTCTGCTTGGGCGCAGACCCAATCTTTCCGCGCAGGGTGTGCTTGCCTCGATTTTCGTTGAGAGGCTCTACGATATTGTCATTGCCCTCGGCTTCTTCGCTGCGCTTATCCCCTTCGCAGTCGGGCTGCCAGGTATTTCCCGGAGTGTATTCTTTTCCGTCGCTGTGATAGCCATTACAGCATTTGGCCTTCTTTTACTACTGCGGTATCCACAAGTGTTTCTTCGGGTGGTTGATATCCTTCCTGGCGGGAGAGATCGCTGGGGAAGGCATTTCGATCGTTTCCGAGAAGGTCTGCAGGCGATTCGCAGCCCGCGGATTGTTTGTATCAGTCTTTTTTTTCTCCTGATCAGTTGGTTTTTGGCGGGATTCCAGTATTGGTTTGTTTTACGATCCATCGTGCCAGAAGCGCAGATTCATTGGGCGTTTTTCATGCTAACCATTACAATGCTGGGCGTCACCATCCCCTCCTCGCCTGGCTACGTGGGTGTTTTTGAGGCAGCCGGGGTCTTGGCGTTATCGATTTTTAATGTCCCCGAAGGTCAGGCATTGGCAGCAACCTTGGTCCTGCATGCAATAGTTTATGTCATTCCCTCGGTGATTGGTGCGCTTGCTTTCATTGGTGAAGGTGAAGAGCTGTGGCGGGTCCTTCTTCAAGAGCGTGATCGTTTTCTGCTCCAGACGAAGAAAACGGTGGAATGAATGCGTATCCTCACCAGTCTTTATTACTATCGTCCCCATTTCTCCGGCCTGACGGTCTATACGGAGCGCTTGTCTCGCTCGCTCGCCGCCAGAGGGCACGATGTGACCATTCTGACTTCACGTTACGACCGCAACCTGGCTTCGCTTGAACCTTTGAATGGGGTGCAGGTTCGGCGGGTAAATGTTGCCATGACGATCAGCAAGGGCCCGATCATGCCGGCCATTCCGTATTGGGCTGTGCGTCTGATCCCCCGGCATGATGTCGTTCATCTGCACGTACCACAATTGGACGCTGCGTTTTTCGCCATGTTGGCAAAACTGTATCGGAAACCGGTCGTACTCACGTATCATTGCGATTTGAATTTACCTCCAACACCGGTTAACTGGCTTGCAAACCAGGCTTCACGCATTGCCAACAGCATCTCGGCAACGTTATCGAACGTCGTGGTTACGAACACCCGGGATTACGCAGCAGAATCCCCTTTCTTGCGGCCCTTCCTGGAGAAGTTAGAAGTTATTCCACCGCCGATTGAAATCTCTCAGGTAGATGAACGCGTTGTGAGTTCGTTGAAGACTCGCTGGAATATTCAGGATAAGCAACAAATCATCGGCATGGCAGCACGTTTGGCGACAGAGAAGGGGGCTGAGATTTTAGCGCGTGCCCTCCCGCAAGTGCTGGCGCTCTGGCCCAATGCGCGTGTGATCTATGCGGGTCAATATCAAGATGTAATCGGCGAGGAAGCGTACGCGCGCCGTATACAACCTTTGATCGACGAATTGGGAGATCACTGGTTGTTCGTCGGAGCGCTTTCTCGGGATGAGTTGGCTGCGTTTTTCTCGTTGTGTGATCTCACGGTGCTGCCAAGTTTGAATTCCACGGAAAGCTTTGGGATGGTTCAGGTCGAGTCGATGTTCCTGGGAACACCGGTGATCGCCAGCGATCTGCCGGGAATACGGCAACCTGTGATGCAAACGGGGATGGGGCAGGTTTTTTCACCCGGAGATTCCCATGCACTGGCGGAAGTAATTAATCAAATGCTTACCTCGCCTGGGGACTATCATTGCGATACCGATGAGCTTGTCCAGCGCTTTGGCTCTGCACACGTCGCCGATGAATATGAGAGGCTTTATCAAGACCTGCTTCATAGCGGTAAAGGATCGTAAACGAATGAAAAAGGATTTTTTTGGGGAACACCTGCAGGAGTTACCTTATTTTCGTTCGATCCTTCGCGCAGTCGAAGCTGAACTTCTCCAGCGTATGGAACTCACGCATCCGATACTCGACGTGGGATGCGGCGATGGACATTTTGCCTCCGTCGCATTGGATCAACCCATCGACTGGGGTATCGATCTCCATTTGCCCTCGATCCGAGAAGCACAATCGCGGAAGGCTTATCGAGAACTGACGCAAGCCGATGGCAGCCGGTTGCCTTTCCCGGATCATTCGTTTGCAAGTGCATTAAGCAATTCTGTATTGGAACATATGCCGGATTTGGAAGCTGTTCTCGCGGATACTTCGCGTGTTCTGCGCCCTGGGGCAGTTTTTGTGTTTACCGTACCAAATCCGGATTATCGAGATCAGCTCAGTTTCCCCCAATTTCTTCGACGCATTCATATGAAAACCCTGGGCGATGCCTATGAACGATATTTCATGTGGATGTCCCGAACTTATAACCTGTTTGATGAGGATGGGTGGGGCGCACTCCTTTCTGGCGTGGGCTTTGAAGTCGAAGAGACTTTTCGTTACTTTCCCCCTTCCTCGCTACATGCATTAGAATGGGGACATTATTTTGGCGCGCCGTGTTTGATCCCGAGATGGATGTTCGGAAGATGGATTCTCGTGCCGAAAGAATGGAATCTTAAGTGGACGGATCGTCTTATTCGGCGCTACGCAGATGTGAAGCCATGCGAAAACGGAACGTATAGTTATTACAAAGTGCGAAAGAGATGATAGACGAAAAGCGAAGTAACACTATGGACATCGAAGATCCACAGCATCGCCAAGAGGAGCCAACCGTCCTGGATTGGGTGAAATCCGTCCTGCGTTTCAATCCTATCCCGATTCCTGAAGAATCTGCAATAGAAGCGAACATCGCAACACCACCCGTCCGGCGTTCACAGTCGGAGTTGGAAGCGGAAAGCGCGCCCGTCGGACTTCCACAGTGGTCTCATATAAGATTTCCCCTTGCGTTGATCCTGGCTTTAATCTCGCAATTCACGATCGAAACGATTAAAACCAGTCCCAACTGCTGCACTTCGACCCATCATCTCGTCATTCTTGTCAGCTGTCTATTGCTACTCGCTGCAATAGTGATCCTCGTCTGTGTGATTTCAAATGGAGACTTTCGACTTAAGCCGTTGCCGGAAACCCAGGCCGAGGCGAGCGTAGTTGCCTTCCGGCCTTTGCCGTTACTGCTTGCTGTAATTTTTTCATTATTGACCTATCTTGAATCGAGCAAAGCCACTTTTCGCTATTCGACCGTGTTGTTTTGGGTATCTGCCTTGATTTGTGCTTTGATGGCGTTCTGGGAAGTTGACTTATCTCTCGGGCAGATATTTACACGTTGGAAAAAGAGATTGCTTGGGCTTGATTTCAAGATCACGCTTGATGGTTGGTCCCTGGTGGTGTTGATTGGGTTTGGTGTGTCTCTGTACTTCCGCATCGTCGATTTGAATTCTCTTCCTCCCGAAATGGTCAGCGATCATGCAGAAAAATTGCTCGACGTTGTGGATGTTCTCGATGGAAAATTTTCGATTTTCTTCCCGCGAAACACAGGCCGGGAGGCGCTGCAGTTTTACATGGCTGCTGCAGCTGCGAAGTGGCTAGGGACCGGTATTTCCTTCATGACGCTTAAGATCGGCACGGTCATCGCCGGTTTGGTAACTTTGCCCTATATATACCTCCTGGGAAAGGAAGTCGGAGGACGTGAGACCGGTCTGTTTGCCATGGTGCTGGCGGGGATCGGGTATTGGCCGAACGTGATCAGCCGTGTTGGGCTGCGTTTTCCGCTTTATCCGCTATTTGTTGCTCCAGCCATGTACTATTTGTTGCGCGGTGTGCGCCGTAAAAAGCTGAATGACTTACTGCTTTGCGGCCTGGCCGTCGGGTTTGGGCTGCATGGATACAGCCCGGCGCGGGTTATCCCCATTATGATTTGTTTGGGCGTTCTTATTCTTCTGCTGCAGCGTGAATCGCGCGGTCAGCGTTGGGCGATCATCACCCGGCTGATCGCCATCGGATTTATCGCTATCGTGGTTACACTGCCTCTCATACGTGTTGCGGTGGAACGTCCGCAGGAGGTCTTTTACCGAACGTTAACACGAGTCGGAGATGAGGAACGCGAGATCGATGGATCTCCAATGCAGGTATTTGCCGGTAATGTTGTGAGAGCGTTGGGGATGTATGTCTGGGACGATGGCGAAGTATGGGTAAATTCCGTTCCGCATCGTCCCGCGTTGGATTGGATAACGGCGGCACTTTTTTGTTTGGGCCTGGTGATATTGATCGTACGCTATCTCAGGCAAAAGTATTGGGCGGATTTGTTTCTGCTTCTTTCGATTCCGGTCCTTCAATTACCTTCGACTCTGGCTATTGCGTTTCCCAATGAGAACCCGGCCACCAATCGTGCCGCTGGCGCCTTCGTACCGGCATTTGTGATCGCAGGCCTCGCACTTGCAGCGCTGCCAGCCTATTTCCGAAAACTGGGGAAGGAAGGTCGTCACGTCATTGCAAGCAGCGTTACCATCCTGGTCCTGTTACTCATCGCTGCCGTGGAAAATTACCATCTTGTCTTTACCGAGTACGCCGAAGGATATCGAGGCGCTGCGTGGAACACCAGCGATGCCGGTTCAGTGATTGAGGGTTTTGCCGAATCGATTGGATCGTATGATACCGCCCACGTCGTTGCGTATCCGCATTGGATGGACACTCGCCTGGTGGGGATAAACGCCGGTCAACCGCGGCGTGATTATGCGATCTGGGCCGACGATTTCCAGGAACTGCGATTCGATCCTCGAGCGATGTTGTTTATTCTTAAACCGGAAGACCAGGATTCACTATCCCAGTTGGAGGTTCTCTTCCCGTCTGGATCACTTTCCACGTGGCAGGATGACATTCCCGGCAAAGATTTCCTGATTTATTTTGTTCCTGCAGATTCTGGGAGAAGCGAGTTTACTCACATGGAAGAGAATATCGATGAATGACTCTGTATCATCACTGCCATCCCAACCGCGCTCGTTGAGAAAAATGGCAGCGGATGTGATGCGTCCGTATTTACCCGGTTTGATTTTACTCTTGATTCTTGTTCTAGCAGCGTCGCTGCGTCTGGCTGGATTGGATTGGGATGCGCATAGCCACAATCATCCGGATGAGCGTTTTCTCACCATGGTGGAAAGCAGCATCCGTTTCCCGGAATCGATCGCAGAATATCTTGATACGCACAATTCGACCCTGAATCCCCATAACATGGGGTACGGTTTCTTTGTTTACGGCACGTTTCCGATTTTTCTCGTACGTGCTGTCGCCGAATGGGTAGGGAAGACGGGTTATGATGAGGTTTACCTCGTTGGCCGGGCGGTATCTGTGCTCTTTGATCTGGTCACGATCTTCGTGGTTTACTTGATCGGAAAACGACTATATCGACCGCGGGTAGGGCTGCTGGCTGCCCTCTTTGCCAGTCTCTCCGTTTTGCTCATTCAGCATGCGCACTTCTTCGTCGTCGATCCGGTCGCAAACGCCTTTATCCTGGCCGGTTTGTATTTCGCCATCCGGATTTTCGACAACGGTGAGGGAATCGATTACACGTTTTTCGGCATCTTGCTTGGACTATCGGTGGCTTCAAAGATCAATGCCGTGCCGCTGGCAGCCATAGTTGCATTGGCGGCAGCCGCACGTGTTTTTACCTCAAACAACGATCAATTTCTCCGCGAATTGAAGCGAGCGGCAGTTTTCCTGGTTTTGGCAGCGTTCCTCTCCGTGTTGACTTTCCGCATTTTTCAACCATATGCATTTGAGGGACCATCCTTTTTCAATGTTGGGATCAACCAGCGCTGGATGGACAACATGTCCGAAATTCAGGCTATGAATCGCGGTGACACCGATGCGCCATATGCGCTGCAGTGGGCTGATCGAGCACCCATATTTTTCTCACTCAAGAATCTGATTTTATGGGGATTGGGATTGCCCCTGGGCGTTGTGGCATGGGCAGGGTGGGGTTTGGCTTTGTGGGAGATGTTCCACGGAAATTGGCGTCGACATTTTATCCTTATCATCTGGACGGGCGCGTATTTCCTCTGGCAGTCCATCGGGTTCACCCCTGCCATGCGCTACCAAATTCCTGTCTATCCCACCCTGGCCTTACTGGCGGCGTGGGGACTGTGGCGATCCTGGGAGAAAGCCCGTACGGTGCGTATCGAAAGACGACGCCTCGCAGAGATCCTTGTCGCTGGGGTTGCCTGCCTCACCGTCGTTTGGACGGTCGTATGGGCGTTGGCCTTTACAAGCATCTACACTCGTCCACTTACTCGGGTTGAAGCGTCAGAATGGATCTATACGAAAGTCCCCGCGGCAATCAATGTCGTCGTCAATACCGAAGATGGGCGCTTGTTCGAACCCCTTGCCGTACCGCTGAATACTGTTCTGGCGGCGGAGAAGCCGTACGAGATAATTTTCAAAAGCAACCACACCGGCCTGATTGACGGTATCTCGATGGCCTCTGTTCGATACCTGAGTTTCGAAAATGAACAAGTTCTCTTTTCCATCGAGATCGCCGAAAACAAAGCGGATGGCGTCATACTGGGGACACATCAAACGGAAGCCGCATTGATCCCGGATACGCCAACCAAGCTTGACCTTCGCTTCGACAATCCCATCGAAGTCCTCGCCGGACACTCCTACGTACTCACGCTTGGTTACGAATCCAGCGGGGCGGTAGAGCTAGATCGTGAGATTTCGATCTTAGTGAACGATTCCGGAATGGAAAACCGCCAGGCGATTACCCTTCCAGAGACCGAGTATGCCCTCGGCAGTGTCACACAACCGATCCATCAGTTTACGAGTCATCTCGATGGCGAGATAGTCGCGATGTATTTCCCCTATGTTTTCGATGCCTCGAGTTCGGCAGGATCGGAGCGGAATTTTCAAATCGAGTTGTTGCGCGATCCGATCGAAAACCCGCTGCTCGTTGCCACCTATCAAGGCGTAGCGATAGATGCTGAAACGGAAATCGAGGTGCAGTTCGATACGGCGCTTCCGATCGTCGCAGGGGAGACGTATTATCTACGCTTTTCTCTGCTCGAAGGCACTACGATGGCCTTTCGGGCTTCCGCCATTATCAGCGAGACGACCTGGGACGATGGGCTGCCATTTCGCGTTGGGGGGTACGACATTGGCGGACGATACCGCAGTCTAAATCAAGAATTGTATTGGGACGATGCCGCCGATGATGACATGAGTGGTGTGTCGGATAAATTGGAACGCATTGTCTCGACTTTGACGCAAGGGGATTATTTTATCATTACCTCGAATCGACAATACGGAACCATCACACGTGTCCCTATACGATATCCCCTCACGATCGCATATTACCGTGCCTTGTTTTCCTGTGCAGAGCCGGCAGCGATATTAACCTGTGGTGCTGAAGCGCAGCCTGGCGAGACAGGGGAGTTGCTGGGATACGAACTCGTACAGGTGTTTGAGAGCAACCCGCAGCTTGGCTCAATCGAGATTTCCGATCAGCTGGCTGAAGAGGCCTTTACGGTATACGACCATCCAAAAGTGTTGATCTTCCGGAAGACCGAATCTTTCACACCCGAGGGCGTGATTGATGTTTTAAAGAATGTGGACCTGAGGCAAGCTCAACACGTCTTACCAAAAGATGTTAGAAAAAGCGAAGCCCCACAAAGCTTACTCCTGAGTGAAAGTGAGTGGGAAGAACAGCAAGAATCCGGAACGTGGTCAGAACTGTTCGATCGTTCGAATCTGATTAATCGGAACGGTGGCATCGCCGTAGTTGTGTGGTGGCTGGCAATTACGATGATAGGATGGATTGCCTTTCCGATTACACGCATGGCATTTGGCGGCTTCAAAAACGCAGGATACCCAATCTCCCGTATCGTCGGACTATTGTTGGTCGCATGGGGAAGTTGGCTGCTGGGAAGTCTGGGAATCAGCGTATCCCGGATCACCATTCTCGCTGTGGTTGCTTTGATGGCCATCATTTCCATGATCGTTGTCTGGGTGGATCGCGAGAATTTCCTGCAATTTCTGCGGGATCGGAAGCGAGAGATTTTAATCACGGAAGCTATCGTTCTCGCCTTCTTTTTATTCGATCTTTTCATTCGGTTGGGTAATCCCGATTTATGGCATCCTGCATTTGGTGGTGAGAAACCGATGGATTTCTCTTATCTAAATGCGGTTCTGAAAAGTACCTCGTTTCCACCGTATGACCCCTGGTTTGCCGGCGGCTATATCAATTATTACTACTTTGGCTTTGTGATCGTTGGTATGCCGATCAAACTCTTGGGCATACTCCCATCCATGGCCTACAACCTCGTCATCCCTACGCTATTTTCCTTACTGGCAATGGCTGGCTACTGCGTTGCCTATAATTTGGTTGCATTCACAAAAGGACGGGTGGGGAACATCCGTCTTCCCAACGCTCGTACCGCGGGTATCGCCGCCGCATTGGTACTCGTCCTGCTGGGCAATCTCGGCACAGCGGATATGCTTTTCGACGAGTTCAAAGCGATCGGTGCAGCTCCAGATTCGCAAGCCAATGGCCTGCTTGGAACGTTCCAGGCCATGGCCGGGTTTATACGATTCGTGGGATCCGGATTCCAATTCCAAATACCACTACATCACTGGTATTGGAATCCCAGCCGAGCCATAACGCCGGGGGTTGGTGAGGTCGGTCCGATTACCGAGTTCCCATTTTTCACCTTCCTGTATGCGGATTTACATGCCCATATGATCAGCAGACCACTAACGATCCTGTGTATCGCATGGATTCTGTCTCGGCTGCTGCTTGCAGCTCGACGAGAGCGGGGAGGCTGGTTGGGATTGGGCATATCTATTCTTTTTGGGGGCATCTTATTTGGCGCACTCGGCCCCACAAACATGGCAGATTTTCCCGTCTATTGGGCCCTGGGAGCGATCGGAGCGGGGTATTCGGTGTTGTTCTTCCACCGAAATATTAGTCTGCGAAGCATATTCGAGGCACTCTTGATCGTCCTGCTTTTACTCGGTTTTGCCAACCTGCTCTACCAGCCGTTTCACGCTTCGTATGCGCAGGGCTACAACGATTTGGAAATCTGGCGGGGTGCGAAAACTTCCTTCACGGACTACTTCACCGTTCATGGTTTATTCCTCTTCATGATTGCATCCTGGCTGATTTGGGAATCCGTCCGCTGGATGGACGAGACTCCGCTCTCGGCGCTGCAGCGATTACGGCCTTACCTTGGCCTGATTGCGCTTGGCGGGATTGTCTTTGCGATTGTCATGGCCATTTTGATTGGTCTTGGTTATCCCGTCACATGGTTCGCCATACCTATCATTACCCTGGCTGGCGTGTTGATATTACGAAGGGGTCTGGCAGTAGAAAGGCGAGCCGTGTTGTCTCTGATCGGTGTGGCGCTTGCTTTGACTTTCTTCGTCGAAATCGTTGTTGTCAAAGCGACGATCGATCGCATGAACACGGTGTTTAAGTTCTATATGCAGGTATGGGATATGCTTAGTGTGGCGGTTGGTGCAGCCTTCGCCTGGATACTGGTGGACCTTCCCACTTGGCGACGGGCATGGCGGGGTGTTTGGCGAGTCATGGCTTGTGTAGTAATTGCATCTGCGGTGCTTTATCCCCTCTTTGCCACCCCGGCAAAAATTCGAGATCGCTGGGTGCCCGAAGCCCCGCTTTCGTTGGATGGAATGGCGTTCATGCCGTTTGCGGTACACGCTGAAATGCACGATACCTTCTCTCTCCAGGAGGATTATGAAGCCATTCGATGGATGCAGGACAACATTGAAGGTACTCCTGTAATCATTGAAGTCAATGCACCCGAATACCGCTGGGGTTCCCGATTCACGATCTATACCGGCTTGCCGGGCGTGATAGGCTGGTTGAATCACCAGCGACAACAGCGGGTCAAAGGGCCAGCCGGTGCTGTCGAAGAGCGTGCCGCAGATGTGTTGCGTTTTTATCTCACACAGTCGATCCAGGAAGCACAGCAAGTACTCGACCGATACAACGTGCGTTACGTTGTTCTTGGTCAACTGGAGCGAGCTTACTTTGAAAACGTTCAACCGTGCTGGAGCGGATCCGAAAGTCAAGAGGTGAGTTGTGATATGCGCGGCTACCCCTACGGCATGGGGCAGCCCGACGTGTCAGCCTCGGATTGTGATCCGATTAATGCGGATGCAGCGGACAACCAACTTGTGTGTCCTACCCATGGATTGGAGAAGTTTGACGCCATGGTTATCGACGGATTGCTCAAGGAAGTGTATCGCTTCGGTGAGACGCAAATTTTCGAGGTAGTCCAATGATCTTCGCTGTACTTGGATGGTGGGTGATCAGCACGCTGGCCGCGTTATTCGTTTTTCCAACGATTTGGCGTATATTCACTCGTTTGCCCGATCGCGGCTTTGGGTTTGTGCATGCAGTTGGGATCATGGCAGCGAGTTATTTGCTCTGGATCGGAGCGAATTTTGGTTTACTGCGCAATACATTTGGCGGGGCTGTATTTGTATTGATCCTGCTCCTGCTGTTGAGTTTGATCGTCTCACGCAATCACTGGCACGATATCCTGGATTGGCTGCGTGCGAACCTCAAAATGATCATCCTGATGGAAGTCCTTTTCCTGCTCGCTTTTCTATTCTGGGCTTTCGTGCGTTCTACC
Organism: Anaerolineales bacterium; assembly: GCA_034430425.1. Classification (GTDB taxonomy): domain Bacteria; phylum Chloroflexota; class Anaerolineae; order Anaerolineales; family E44-bin32; genus WVZH01. Next base: position 45,152 of record DAOUEK010000020.1, read on the forward strand.
ATGCCCGCGCTGGACCATACGGAAAAGCCGATGGAATTAGCCTTCATCAACGGAATCCTGCAATCCGGAACGTTTCCACCATTAGATCCCTGGTTGTCAGGGTATGCCATCTCCTATTACTACTTTGGATATGTTCAGATTGCATTTCTCTCCCAATTGACGGGAGTGATCGGAAGTGTCAGTTTCAATATCGCCAACGCGCTCTGGTTCGCGATGAGCGTTCTGGGCACGTATTCGATTTTGTATAACTTGCTCCACCATCGGGATGGCCGGCCTCGATTCAGGCTCGCATTCCTGGGACCACTTTTCGTGTTGATTACAGGAAACCTGGAAGGTTTTCTTGAAGTTTTATACGCACGTGGGTTGTTTTGGCGCCAGACCGTACAAGGAGAGTGGGTCTCATCTTTCTGGGGGTGGCTGAATATAAAGAACCTTGTCGATGCGCCAGCGGTTAATCCAAGCTGGGTGCCCCAGCGATTCTGGTGGTGGTGGCGCGCATCTCGCGTTGTGAGCGATGTTAACCTGGCGGGCGCTCCATTTGAATTGATCGACGAGTTCCCATTCTTCTCGTTCCTCCTTGCCGACAATCACCCGCATCTCCTAGCGCTCCCGTTCGTCTTGCTTGCAGTCGCGTTGGCGTTGAATATCTTTTTATCAGGCAAACGGGAACCAACTCGCCTTCGGGGAAAACGGCTGCCGGTGACTGTCGAAAATGTCATTCAAATTGGAATGTTTCTGCTCCTTCTGCTCCTCATCGCAGGCAACATCGTGAACACCGTCGACCCGGGAATGAGTTTTGGCATGCTGATCGTCAATGCCGTCAAGGCCAGTATCTTGCCCGCCATCGGCCTCTTTCTGATCTGGACGTTATTCCGTATACTCTCGGGCACCGAAGAATCGGCACTCTCGATGCCGGAGCTCTGGGCCAGCGCATGGATTTTTGGCGGTGTCATATTTCTGAATACCTGGGATTCCCCGATCTATCTGACCCTGTTCGCGCTATGCCTGATCTGGCGTCTCAGAGGTTTGGCCAGGATCGATATTCTAAAAAGTACATTCAACACATTGATTGCTGTTGGCGCGACTGCGGTTTTCTTGTATTTCCCCTGGTATCCAAGTTTTAGCTCCCAACTGGGCGGCATACTGCCAAATCTAATCTTTCCCACGCGATTCCCACAGTTTCTGGTCATGTTTACTCCGCTCTTACTGCCTATTCTTTGGTGGCTGGTGCAGAAGGTTCGCAAGCGTTGGCAGCTTTCGGACGGGGGGATGATTGCGGGTTTGGCGATCAGCATCCCGCTTTCTCTGATGTTGATCTCCTGGTTATTGACCTGGGGGGGTGTCCTGCTGGTTATGGACCAATCCGAGATGGATCAAAGTCTGAGTGGATTGGGGGCCGTGACGGTACAAGAAGTGTTTGAGGCATCCTTATCGCGTTTGTGGAATGGCTGGACCGCCCTCGGCATGGGTATCTTGTTCGCATTGGGTTGCGTTTTATTGCTGCGGCAATCTCGCCCTCGAGATGATCTGGATCGGGACCAGAATCCGCCGTGGGTTTTTATCGCCATGCTGATTATTATCGGGGCGCTCCTGGTGCTTGGACCGGAGTATTTGTACCTGCGCGATCAATTCGGGTATCGGATTAACACGATTTTCAAGTTTTATTTCGCCGCATGGATTTTGTGGGGTCTGGCTGCTGCCTATGCACTAAGTGAAATCTGGTGCTGGAGCTGGCGACATATCGCCGCCTTTGCCGTACTGCTGCCGACTGCGCCAATTTTCCTTGATCTATACGATGAATTATCTGTAAATCTGCTGGAACAAACAACTGCCGGGATAGCGACACTATTGCTGGTTTTGTATGCCTTGGCCTGGCTTGTGTGGCTTTACAGCGTCGTGAGAGCTGCGCTGGCAACCAAACCCAGACGAAATATCATCCGCAGCGGTTTGACTGCGCTGGTGATGCTTCCGCTCTTCATGGGATTATTTTATCCAGTCCTTACGCTGTGGACGAAGTCGAGTCACTTAAATCCTGCGCAGGGATACACGCTGGACGGCGCGAATTTCATCGATATTCGCAGTCCCTCCGATTATCAGGCTATACAATGGATTCGGGAAAACCTTCCCTTAGGTGTGATCAGTGAAGCTGTGGGCGGAAGTTACAACCCGAGTTATGCTCGCATCTCCGCGCATACCGGATTCCCGACAGTACTGGGATGGCCCGGGCATGAGAGTCAATGGCGTGGCGGTTATGAGGAAATTGGATCGCGAGGCAGCGACATCGCCACACTGTATCAAACCCGGAATTGGAACGATGCACAAATCTTGCTCGATCGCTACGATATCGATTATGTTTATGTCGGATCCGTGGAACGATCGACCTATGAGAATCTCGACGAGCAGAAATTCATGATCCATATGGAATTGGTCTATTCCAACGATGAAGTGCAGATCTATGCCAGAGAAGGAGCGTTGATTCCGTGAAGATAAAACGCGAATCGATCACCATCGAAGTCATCTTGTACATTCTCGTTTTCTTCGCGGCGGCATGCTTGCGGTGGAATCATCTGGGGGCTTCGCCGCTCTCCGATGCAGAAGCAAACCATGCACTGGCGGCGGCGAGTACCACGCCTCATGCATCGCCGCACTGGCACAATGCTGAATTCGTAGTACCGAGTAGCCCGATCTACCATAACCTAACGGCGCTGTTGTTTCATCTCTTTGGCGCTCAGGATGCGGTTGCCCGTTTTGTGAATGCATTGGCGGGTTTATCTTTGGTATTAACCCCCATCCTGGCTCGAAAGCGATTGGGGCGTGGAAACACACTTCTATTGGCGATTGTTTTTTGTTTATCGCCGATTTTAATTGCGATCTCACGGACGGCAGGCAGCCCATCTATCGCCGTGCTTGGGATTGTCTCGATCTTGATGATGATCGTGGGTTCTGAATCGGATGACGCCGTCCAAAAGCGAATGCCCTGGATCGCCGCTGCCCTCGGATTTACTCTTGCGACAGGAGCTGACGCGCTGTATGGGCTCCTAACGATCAGCATCGCGGGGTTATTTGGACTGACAAATAAGTCTGCCTTGGGGAAATTTGTGGATACGTGTAAAAAAATGCAGATTCAAAGGTATGCCTGGATTGCACTGGTTGTCTGGCTTGCTGCAGTGAGCGGCATCGGGTTTACCCTCGGTGGCTTCTCCGGGATAGCTGAATCGATTGGGGGATGGTTTTCCGGTTGGTACTCGCCGGGACAGATGCCCGGAATCACATCCGTTTTAATGCTTCCGATTTATGATCCACTCGTATTGATTTTCGGCCTGGTGGGGATTTATACGGCCATTCGAAATCCAGAAGGAATCGGACGAAGCGTGATTGCCTGGTTCGTCGCTGCGTTATTCGTTATGCTTATTTATCCTGGCCGCAAACCCGGTGACATCGTTTGGGTTATGCTGCCGATGGCGGTCCTGGCGTCACAACAGCTTGGGATACTTGTCGACCGAATCGCCATCAGGAAACACTGGTTCGAATTTTTCATGTTGTCTTGCGTACTAATCTTTTTCTTTGCGATTGATTTGATGATGCTCCAGGCTTATGCCGGCGGATCTACTTTAGGCGGTGTTTTATCCTATTTTGAACCCAGGTTTTTTCCCATTATTTTCATCGGCTCGTTCATTATTACCGCGCTGATCGTTGCCTTCGTTGGAATGGGATGGGATCTTGATGTGGCGCTCGATGGGACAGGGACTGCGGCAGCCATCTTCCTTATCCTCCTGACCATATCTTCCATCTGGCAGTTGAATTTCACCAAGCCAAGCGCTATGGAGTTGTGGCGTCCACAGGCAACGACGACGAGTATGTCTACCTTGAATACGACCATTGAAATGATTTCCGCGAATAGCACCGGCAGAGAGGATGCGTTGTCGCTTCAAGTTAATGATGCAGACATTCATGCGGACATCGCCTGGGCGATGCGAGATCTGGCTCGCTACTCGGGGGAGCAAGACTTACTGACCGCGCCTGAACTCATTCTTACTCCGGAAGATGCCCGTTTGACCACATTCTCAGGGCCATATATCGGGCAGAGCTTCGTTTTAGGCGAGCGATGGGCCTGGAGCGGAATCCTTCCGCCAAATTTCATATATTGGTGGATCACGCGTGAGGCACCCATTTCGCAAGAGAATTGGATTCTGATGGCGCGGGCCGACCTGGTGCCCGGCGCGACGGACATCATGTCCGATGAAGACGTAGAGTAAAGAGGAAGGTTCCTTTTTATGAAACCCGTAAGTGTTATCGCTATTGATGGACCAGCGGCCTCAGGGAAATCGACATTGGGAGCCGAATTGGCGAGCCGTTTGGGATATTTGTACTTGGATACCGGCGCCATGTATCGTGCTGCCACGCTTGCCGTACTCCAACGCTCCATAACGGTTGCAGATGAAAAGGCAGTCACTTCGCTGGTCTCGGAGATCGAGATCGATGTCCGCCCGCCTTCAAAGGATGATGGCCGCCAGAATGATATCCTCATTGACGGCATCGATGCCACATGGGAAATTCGATCTCCTGAGGTCGATGGCAATGTTTCACAGGTGTCAATGTACTCCGGTGTGCGTGAAATTCTGACTCAGCGGCAGAGAGAAATTGGCATGCGCGGGAGAGTCGTCATGGTCGGCCGGGACATCGGAACAGTCGTGCTGCCTGACGCGGATTTAAAAATCTATCTGGACGCGTCTGCAGAAGCACGGGCAAGGCGGCGGCACCTGGAAAATGAAGAACGCGGGAACTCGATGAGTTACGAAGATATCCTGGAAGGGGTGAAACGGCGCGATCATATCGACTCGACGCGCGAGCTTGCCCCTTTACGTATCGCCGAGGACGCGATAGTGGTCGACTCCACAAAACTAAATATCTCACAGGTTTTCGATCGGGTCTTCACATTGGTGTCGGATAGTTATTCGTAAATTGTCTGGTAGGGAGGAAAGTATGATTGCAAGAGCGGCGGATGCACCGGCGCGACATGGGTGGCCTGGCGGTTATAATCACGCTCGTCTTGAAGGCCGTAGGCGTGCCCTGAGATGGCTGATTGACGAAATTGGGTTTCGGCTATTGGCGAAAATTGAGCGTGTGGAGGGTCTGGAAAATCTTCCGGAAAACGGACCTGCCATTGTTATGATCAACCACATTGCCTTTGTCGATCCAATTGTGGTGCTGGGCAGTATCCCCCGCAATCTGGTGCCCATGACAAAGCGAGAAGCATTTTATTATCCGCTTTGGGGGATTTTCCCTTTGATTTGGGGGGTCATACCGGTTCGCCGCGATGGTGTGGACCGGCGTGCTATTCGGATGGCACTCGAAGTCCTCGATGCGGGTGAAGTGATTCTGGTTGCGCCCGAAGGCACGCGCAATATTGGATTACAGAAACCCAGGGAGGGAATCGCCTACTTGGGATACCGAAGCGCTGCACCGATCGTTCCTGTGGCAATCACCGGAACGGTGGGTTTTCCCACAATCAGCCCCAAGCGAATGCGTCAACCAGGAGCAGTGGTGAAACTTGGTCGTCCATTCCAATACCGGCGTTTTGAAGGTCGGCTGCGAAGTCGTCGTTTACAACAGATGACGGATGAAGCCATGTATGTATTGGCTGAAATGTTGCCGGAAGATCGAAGAGGGGATTATGCCGATCTTTCGCAGGCCACGCGGGAAACAATCGAAATCCTCTAATCACGTTAGGGGTGGATTGATGGATGCGGTTGACGACATACAAGAAGTGATGGTCTATATTGGATCAGCAGGTGATAAGAATCAAGCTGTGGAAATGACGGTATAATTAGGCGAGTGATGAATAACGAAAAGGAGGTGGCTATCGTCGAGATGTAAATGCTTTGGGAAGGCATAGCGCAAGGCCCCGACACCGTCGGGGTGACGAGGATGAGGGTTCCCTGGCTGTAAAGCAGGGCTAACTGGTACACAAAACGCTCTCGGGCGGTGAGCCAGGAAAATCGAATGATCAGCGGATGCCCTCCGGGTGAACCACCACCCGAACCTTCCCCAGAAAACAGATCTCCTGGTGTACAAAAGTGTGTTGGCGACGACGCATACAAAGCATCGGGTTGTGGTACGAACAAATACCATCAACTTGGAGGCGAAGCATGTGTGGCATCGTTGGATATGTCGGCACGCGTAGTGCCGAGTCAATCATCTACGAGGGCTTAAACCGACTTGAATACCGCGGGTATGACTCCGCTGGTTTGGCGATCATCGATAATGGGAAAATTGAAATTCGACGGGATGCTGGAAAGCTCGCGCGTCTCGGAGAACTGCTGCAAAGCGAACCTGTGCACGGCAGCATCGGAATCGGGCACACACGTTGGGCAACTCACGGTGAGCCAAGTGCACGTAACGCCCATCCGCATGTCGGGACGTCCGGTGAAGTTGTCCTGGTTCACAACGGCATCGTCGAAAACTATCGTTCCTTGCGAGACGAGTTGAGCGCAGAGGGGATCGAATTCAATTCGGAGACGGACTCTGAAATCATCGTTCATCTGGTCGAACGCTATCTGGCGCTCGGTCATGATCTCGCTGAAGCAACTCGTTTGGCGATTGAGAACATTGAAGGCGCGCATGGGATTGTCCTGCTCTCGCTGCGAGAGCCTGATCGCATCGTGGCTGCCCGTATTGGCAATGCTGGAGGCGTCGTTGTGGGTGTCGGTGAGGGCGAGATGTTTGTCGCTTCTGATCTTCCCGCCATCCTGCAGCATACACGACGCGTGGTTTTCCTCGAATCGGGTCAGATGGCCGTCGTGAAACAGGATGAATTTGAAGTTTACTCGGTGCGCGGCGACAGAATCGACGTCCAGATTCAATCCGTAGCCTGGGATCCGGTCTCCGCTGAGAAGGGGGAATACAAACACTTCATGCTCAAGGAGATATTTGAGCAGGTGCGCAGCTCGACGGACACGATCGCCGGTCGGGTCGATTTCGAGCAGGGCAGGATTCACTTACCGCAACTGAATTTAACCGAGGAACTCGCAAAGAAAATCCAGAAGATTGTGATTACGGCCTGTGGCACCGCAGCGCATGCGGGCATGGTTGGTAAGATTTTGATCGAACGCATTGCCCGTATTCCCGTGGAAGTTGATATTGCTTCGGAATTCCGTTATCGAGAGCCATTGATCGATGAGAACTCGGTCGTGCTGGCGATCAGTCAGTCTGGTGAAACTGCAGATACGTTGGCAGCCATGGCGGAGGCAAGAGAACGGAATGCGGTATTGTGGAGCATCGTCAATGCGATTGGGTCACAAGCAATGCGCATAGCCGATGGATACATTGGAATGCAAACAGGCCCTGAAATTGGAGTTGCGTCTACCAAGGCCTTTACGGCACCGTTAATCGATCTTTACATGCTGGCGATACTTCTCGCAGATCTGCGCGGCGAGATCGAGGATTCTCGTCGAAGCGAACTGGTACGTGATTTAAGACTAATTCCGGATCTGGTGGGGAAATGCCTCGATCGCGCAGATGATGTCCAGAAGATCGCCTGGCATCTCAAAGACGTTGATCATTGTTTGTACCTCGGTAGAGGCATCAACATGCCTATCGCCTACGAAGGGGCGCTAAAGTTAAAAGAAATCTCATACATTCACGCGGAGGCATATCCGGCAGGAGAGATGAAACACGGGCCGATCGCGCTGATCGACAAAGAGATGCCCATCATTGCTCTCGCAACGGAGGATCTCTGGTATGAAAAGATGCTGAGCCAGATCGAGCAGGCAAAGGCACGCGGTGGTGTGGTCGTGGCTGTAGCAACAGACGGGGACGAACTGCTGCCAACGATCGCTGACCACATCTTATGGGTCCCGAAAACTCCCTGGATGCTAAGCCCGGTGACGAATTCAATACCCTTGCAGTTGCTCGCCTATCACATTGCAGTCATTCGTGGTGCAGATGTCGATCAGCCGAGGAATTTGGCGAAAAGCGTGACTGTGGAATGAGGGTGCGTTTTTTCGCAGGGCATCGATCCAGGGTGTTCAGGCAAATTCATCTTTCTTCCTGACGAAAACAAAACCAGAACCGCTGTTGAAAATAACAGCGGTTCTCTTGATTACGCCGAAAGCGAAGGGATTAACTTCGTTTTAAATAGTTGGATTGAATTGGCGATACAAAGCCATGTTAAACTACAATATATATATTGCAAAATCATCCCACGGCCGAGGAGGATGAAGAATGCCTCGAAGTAAAATGTGTAGTCTTTCGTTCTTCATTACGATCCTGATCGTTTTCGTAAGTTCATGCAACATGCCTGCGCCCGAACTCTCGACACCCGACCTTATGGGTACAGCTGCGGCGCAGACGGTTGAGGCGCGCCTTACAGAGGATGAAATACCCGTGTCGACGACTTCTGTTGCTCCGGATGATAACAATCCTTCAGATCCGGACTCTGTTGAAGCGACGAAAACAGCAACGGCAACCGTAACGAAGACACCAGGCGATGGGGATTGCACCCAGGCAATCTTCGTCGATGATATAACCATCGCGGATGGCACGGAAATTAAACCTGGAACCAAGTTCACGAAAACATGGCGCTTGCGCAACGGCAGCTCCTGCTCCTGGACGAGTGAATACAAACTCGTGTTCTTTGATGGGGATTTGCTGGGCGCGAAGGAGTCGTATCCCCTTTTGGGCGAAGTGAAGCCTGGAGATGAAGTCGATCTCTCCATCGAATTCACAGCACCCGAACAGGAAGGCAGCTACCGGTCGGATTGGCGCTTGAAAAGCCCGTCCGGTGTGATCTTCGGTACAGGTGGGGATGGGGATCAAAGTTTCTTTGTGGAAATCGCTGTCTCGAGTGAGGTCGAAGACCTCGACCTGGGAGCGGCAACATGGCGAGATAACTTTGATGGCTACGTTTATTGGTACCTGCTGGATACCGCTCAGACCAAATTCGAGATCAAGAACAACCAGATGGTGATGAAGACATTCAGCAAGGGCGGTCTGGATGAGTGGGGGCTTTCGAGCAGGCCGGTGGAGGATGACTTTTACCTCGAGGCTATCGCCAAGACTGGAGATCAGTGTGCGGGTCAGGACCGCTACGGCGTTCTTGTGCGAGCGTCCGATCCAAATCATGCCTATGTGTTCGGTTTCACCTGCAACGGCAAGTATCGGCTCTATCGTTGGAACGATGGCGAATTCAAGGCCTTGGCCGGCTGGACGAGTTCGCCGTACATTGTGTCAGGCCCGAATCAAACCAACCGATTGGGCATATATGTTAAAGGCAGCACCTTTAAGCTCTATGCCAACGGAAAATTGTTGACATCTCTCACGGACAGCACGTTCAAAAGCGGACGCTTCGGATTGTTTATCGCCGCGGAGCAAACGAATGATTTTGAAGTGGTAGTTGAGGAAGTTGCTTATTGGGAGCAGTAACCAGCGTTCTGGATCAGATATACTGAAAATGCCTGTATTCCGTTCGAGTTTTCATCTACTGACTACGATGAGCGATGGTTTGTTGGAGGATTCCCCATGTTTCGACCACGTATCGTTTTGAAATCGTTATGGATATCCATCATCCTGCTTCTCATCTCATCTTGCAGTACTTCCGATCGTGCCGCACAGTTGGCAGGAAAATCGATCGACTCGTTGGATGATGTCAAGTATGCGACGGTTCAGATCGAAGCAACGGGATCATTTGTCGATCCTCATGAGGGATTGCTATCCAACGTCGCCGGACGAGGTTCCGGGTTTATCATCGATCCATCTGGGATCGCGGTAACCAACAATCACGTCGTCAGTGGTGCGGCAACGTTGGAAGTGTGGGTGGCGGGTGAAGAATTATCCCGTAATGCTACAATCCTCGGCGTTTCAGAATGCTCTGACCTTGCGCTTATCGATATCGATGGAGAGGATTTTCCGTATTTAGAGTGGCATGATGGCGAAATCCAGGTTGGACTAGACGTTTACGCAGTCGGATACCCATTAGGTGATCCGGAATATACTTTGACCTCAGGGATTGTGTCGAAGGAAAAGACGAGTGGAGATACCCCATGGTCGTCCATCGACAATGTTCTGCAACACGATGCCACTATTAACCCGGGGAACTCAGGTGGACCTCTGGTAACAAGTGATGGCAAAGTAGTCGCGGTGAATTTTGCCTCCAGTCAACAGCCCGGTACGCAAGCGCAGTTCTACGCCATAAAAGTGGATGAAGCTGCAGAAATCATTGAGCAACTACGAGCTGGCGAAAACGTCACCTCGATGGGCATCAATGGTGTTGCGGTGAATGATGGTGAGAGTCTTTTTGGGATCTGGATCTACTCTGTTACTGCGGGATCTCCGGCAGACGTTGCCGGAGTCCGGCCGGGCGACATCATCGTGACACTTGAAGGCCTCGTACTTTCAACCGACGGAACGATGTCGGATTATTGCGATGTATTGCGGACGCATGGTGAAGATGCCGTGATGAGTATTCAGGTTCTTCGGTTTGAGACGCAGGAAGTGCTGGAGGGTCGTATCAATGGACCTGCGCTGCAGGTTTCGTATTCCTTTGGTCGAGAGTTGGCGGCCAATGTAGAAGGGGAAGATCAAGTCCCATCCGGCGTATATAAAGATTTTATGGTTATCACGGATAGCCAAAGCGAGATCCAGATGGAAGTCCCAATCGCTTGGGGTGACGTCAACCCCGATGTCTTATGGGACCACACCGCCGGTCTTTGGGCTGCACCCGATCTCGTTGAATTCACGATTTTCGAAGAGGGTCCTGGGGTATCGTTTATCGCACACAACCGTGAGTATTTGGCTGTGGGCACGATCGAGGAGGAACTAGAAGACCCCTTCGTGCGTCAAGATCAATGTGTTTTCGAAGGTCGATATCCTTTTGAAAAACCCAAATTCAAAGGGATGTTTGATTTATATACGGATTGCAATGGTGCCGGCGGACCTGTAAGGTTAGCCTTGGTAGCTGAACTGCAGGACCCAACACAGGATGTTGTTATTCGGATTATCATTCAAGTCGTAACCGAAGATGATCTCTTCGCGCTTGATCATATCCTGGAGACCTTCGCGGTAATCTCGCCGATTTTGTGAAGTATGATCTTTTTGTCAGGTGGCGGTATTGATCCAGACGTTGCGAAAGGATCGAAGCGATATTCAGTAAGAACGTCCTTTGCTTGTATCGTAAATCGTTTGCATGTAAGATAAATTTAGCTCTTATGATCTCCGATGGAGGAAGATAATGAAACGCAGAGGATTGATATTGGCAGTATTTGGTGTTTGTTGTTTTGCCTTCCTGCTCGCTGCTTGTGGTGGCGGCGGGGCGGCCTCTTCATTGGAAGATGCCAAAAGCGCCATCATCCAGATTGAAGCCAAGGGAAGTTTCAAGGATCCGGAAGTTGGATTAATGATGAACGTTGCCGGCCGGGGTTCCGGTTTCATCATCGACCCATCCGGCATCGCCGTGACCAACAATCACGTGGTCACCGGTGCGGCAACGCTGAAAGTATGGGTCGGTGGGGAGACGGAATCGCGCAACGCCAAGATTCTGGGGGTCTCGGAATGCTCCGATCTGGCGGTGATCGACATCGACGGGGATGATTTCCCCTATCTGGAATGGTACGAGGGAACGATCAGCGCGGGGATGGACGTGTATGCAGCGGGATTTCCGCTGGGTGATCCGGAATACACGCTGACGCGAGGGATTGTATCCAAGGAAAGTGCTTCAGGGGAATCGGCTTATTCTTCGGTGGACAGGGTCATCGAACACGACGCCACGATCAATCCGGGCAACTCGGGCGGACCGCTGATCACGCCGGACGGGGAAGTGGTGGGGATAAATTACCTGGGGCGTTCGCGGCCGGGTACGCAGACACAGTTCTTTGCCATTGCCCGGGACGAGGCGTTGGAGATGATCGAGATTATGCAGACCGGCGAGGATGCGGATTCGATCGGGATCAACGGGGAAGCGGTGAACAATGGTGAGGGATTGTCGGGGATCTGGGTGTCGTCGGTGAAGTCGGGATCTCCGGCGGATGTGGCAGGGATCAAGGGCGGAGACATCATCATCACCATCGAGGGATTGGTATTGGCGACGGATTACACGATGTCGGATTACTGCGACATACTGCGGACACACGATCCTGGTGACACGCTGAACGTGCAGGTGATGCGATTCGAAACGCGTGAGTTCCTCGATGGGCAGATCAATGGCCGGCCGCTGGAATCCATGATAACCGCAGGAGCAGTTTCTTCTTCGGGAGGAGATTCTTCAGGAGATACATCTTCCGGAGGCGGATCTTCTTCCGGCGGGTCGGGTGAATTGCCAGCAGGTTCGTCATACAGCAGTTATATCAAGATCGCAGATGATGCGCGTTCTTTGAATGTCCAAATTCCTTCAGATTGGCTCGATGTCGTAGGCCCTGCCTGGGAATACGACGGTTCTGTGATTGGCGCAATGATCATTGCCACTGGCGACCAGGCGAAATTCTATGAAGGATATTCAGAGCCTGGTGCTATGATACAGGTCACGAATGACGTTGAGTTGTTTGGTGATTACAAAACGTACCTCGACGCTGTGCAAGGTGTTTGGCTGAATTACTGCGGCAGTGTTGATGAACGTTTTACTCACGAAAATGAACTCTGGACGGGAGCAACGGATTATTATAGAGGTTGTGGAATTGCCGGTGAAAATGCGGGCTTGTTCCAAACCGTGGTCGTTCCGAAGGCCTATCCCGATATGTATCTTGCCAGTATTGTTGTCGTAGCCCGTTCCGAAGCCGATATCGAGGCCTGGGGTATGATCGTGAACTCACTCAACGTAGTTGGGCAACTCCCGTAACAGCCGGAAAATGGTCTATAACCGGGTTTACGCAAATGTTGTTGGTTTGAAGCCCTGAGAGACATCTCGGGGCTTCTTCTTGTTCTGGCTGGATGCAAATGGGGAAAATTTCATTTTGTTAATTAATTCACAATCTGTATAATCTGGGGTGAGGCAGCACGATAAATCGAATTACGCAACGATTAGAATCAATGACTATTTATTTCATCATCCGGTTGGCTTAAGTTGCCTAATGCCGATATTTTAAAGCAATCATACGGAGGAATGTATAAATGCGAAAGAAAAGTGTTGTGTGGATATTCAGTATCTGCTGGTTGACGTTCTTGCTCGCTGCCTGTGGCGGTGGCGGGGCGGCCTCTTCATTGGAAGAGGCCAAAAGCGCCATCATCCAGATTGAAGCCAAGGGAAGTTTCAAGGATCCTCAAGTTGGATTGGTGATGTCCGCTGGACGGGGCTCCGGTTTCATCATCGATCCATCCGGTATTGCCATAACCAACAACCACGTGGTGACGGGTGCGGCAACGCTGGAGGTGTGGATCGGTGGGGAGACCGAATCACACAACGCCAGGATTCTGGGGGTTTCGGAGTGTTCCGATCTGGCGGTGATCGACATCGACGGAGAAGGCTACCCTTATCTGGAATGGTACGAGGGTAGGATCAGCGCGGGGATGGATGTATATGCTGCGGGATATCCGCTGGGCGATCCGGAATATACGCTGACGCGCGGGATCGTGTCGAAGGAAAATGCGGATGGGGATTCGTCCTGGGCATCGGTGGACGACGTGATCGAGCACGACGCAACGATCAATCCGGGCAACTCGGGTGGGCCGCTGATCACGCCGGAAGGTGAGGTGGTGGGGGTCAACTACATGGGACGTACGGCATCGGGTGCGCAGACGCAGTTCTTCGCCATTGGCCGGGACGAGGCGTTGGAGTTGATCGAGATCATGCGAACCGGCGAGGACGCTGATTCGATCGGGATCAACGGAAGTGCGGTGAACGACGGCGAGGGGTTATCGGGGATCTGGGTGTCGTCGGTGAAATCAGGATCTCCGGCGGATGTGGCGGGGATCAAGGGTGGAGATATCATCTATACCATCGAAGGGTTGGTGTTGGCGACGGATTACACGATGTCGGATTACTGTGATATCTTGCGGACGCACGATCCGGGTGACACGCTGAATGTGCAGGTGATGCGATTCGAAACGCGTGAGTTCCTCGAGGGGCAGATCAATGGCCGGCCGCTGTCATCATTAACCTCGCAAAGCACGGAAGAGAAAGAAGATGATGCTGCAGCGCCACCTCCGCCTACTGCAACCATGGCGCCAACTAAGGCGCCAGCTACGCCTGAAAGCGAATGGTACATTGCCGTTGACGAATATGGGTCAATTGCGGTTTCCCTGCCAACATTTCAATGGCCCAATTACATCTACTCCGATTGGACGGAGGACGGTGAGATCGTCGGGACTTCGATCTACGCTTCATCGGATATCGAAGCGATGTTGAATTGGGAAGCCTCCGGCGTGATCTTGAGTGTTGCCGGCAATTACAGCAAGGGATATATCCAGGTGCTGGAAGAATATCGTGCTGTTTTTTCGGAAGTATGTGATGATAATAATCCCTATAGTAGTGATTTCGAGAATGAATATTACCGTGGTCAATCGGAGCGCTATTGGCGTTGCGGTGGTCAGAACGGACCAACGGTCGATATTTACTCGCTTGTGAGTCAAGATGATCCACAGGCATTCGTGGCGACGTTGCTAATTTTCTGGTTCATTCCTAATGAATATCAACTCACGGAGGATGTGCTCCTGAATTTCACGGTTTTACCGGAAAATTTGCCGTAACCTGGATCGATAACAACAAAATATTTAACTGCTTTCCACGAACCAAGGAGAGTTCGTCTATTCCATGGAAATTTGGGGCTCAATCTCGCGCCACGTCTTTCCGCCATTGTTCGTATGGACCAGGGCGATTTCATCTTCGTAAGTGGCGACGACCCATGCCTGGTCCAGATCAATAAAACTGAACTGCCCTTGCCAGCGGACGTTTTTAACGGAAATCCAATCTTGTCCTTGATTTTCCGAAAATGCGATATTTTGCCCCAAAGCGAAGGCTTTCTGTTCATCGAGAAATAGTAGTTCTATCCCCGGAAATTCGTTTGTCTTCCAGGTTGTTCCTGAATCTTCAGTGACGAATACATAGCGCTCTGTCGTGTCACTTGTATCTGAGAAGATATAACATTCAACGAGGAGAGCGCCTTGGGTTTCTGAAAATAAAAATGGGTCCTTGGTTATGCAGTAGCTGTTATCAACTTCTGCTTCAGCAAATGGCAGTGGAAGCCAGATCGACTGCCAGGTTTGTCCTCCATCTACCGTCCAATCAACGAGCGGTTCGGGATACAGGCCCTGACAATCATAAGTAATCCATCCACTGTTTTCCAGAAACACCATGCCCGTTTTCAAGCATCCCTGGAGTTCTTCATCTTTGTATGGATCGATCAGTGTTTCCCAGGATAGGCCACCATCCAGCGTACGATAGAGGGCAACGTATTCGTTTCCCATTCCGGATTCAACATGGCGCAGCAGCCATCCGTGATTCGGATCGTTGAAATCGAGTCGATCGGAGCGGCTTCGGGGGAAATCGATCTTTGTAGCTTCCCAGGTTTGACCTCCGTTCGATGTCATCCAGACATCAGCGCTGTCGTTGTACGCAATCCAGACGTGGTCGCTGTCGTAGCAAAATGCTTCGGTGCTTGTCGGTGTGATTGAGATTGAACGAAGTGCTGGGGGGGACATGTCTCGCCAGGTCGTGCCGCCATCGGTCGTTCGCAATATGTGATCAAAATTCTCGCCATTGCCGCCGAGTGCCCAGCCGACTTGAGCGTCGATCATATCGATGTGTTTGATGATAGCCGGTTGTTCCCCCTTAAGCGGCAGGATTGGTCGTGTAAAAACCTGCTTTGATGCGTTTCGTACCTGGATAGGATCATCAGGATTCGAAGAAGGTAAGAATTTGTAGATCGAGTTATACCCACCTGCGATCCAGATTGCGCCATCTGGCCCCTCCTGGATGGCGTTGATATCGTAAATCTGCAGTTCGTGGTCCTGGGAGTAATTAATCCAATGATCATCGAGCAAACGCGAAATCCCACCGATCGACCCGACCCACAAGCTTCCATCCGACGCGCCGAGCAGGGCATCGATGCGCGCGTCCGCAAGTCCATCATCCTGCGGTATCTGCCTCCAGGTATTACCATCGAAACGATTCAGCGTTCCATGGGTTCCGGCCCATATAGTGCCATCGGTTGTGACCGCCAGCGTTCGGATCACGCCGCCTACCACCCCCTGCTCGGATCCGTAATACTTCCAATTGTGGCCATCGAAGCTGGATACCCCCCGATTGGTTCCGAACCAGATGGTCCCGTCTGGCGTCTCCGTGATGGCATTGACCGTGTCGTCCACCAGGCCAATGATGCTGGTGAAGCCTTGCCAGCTTTCACCATCGAAACGGGATACGCCTCCATAGGTGCCAAACCAGAGGTCCCCATCCGAAGCAGCCAGTGCGCTGGTTACGGAATTATCGATCAATCCATTCGATGTGGAATAGGTCGTCCAGGTTCTATCTTTTAAGCGGCTGACACCTCCACCGAGTGTGGCGAACCAAATCCCGCCGTCTTTATCGACCACAATCGCTTGCACGTTATCGTTCGGGAGCCCTTGTTCTGTACCATAGATCGTCCAGGTCTCTCCGTTGAATTGAACTGCTCCCATGACGCCGCCAAACCAGAGCGAATCGTCTGCTGCGTTCACAATGGTCCAGACGTATGAAACCGTGCCTGTCGGTCTCAATTGGTAGGTAGTGATGCCCATCTGGTCATCGGTGTCGAGAAACGGAGTGTTTCTGACTTTGGGCAATGTAAGAGGTGCGGTTACCGTTGGGCTTGGTGTCGCTTGTACGAAGGTTTGCGTGTTTCCGGTATCCGTGGGCGTATTCGTCGTAGTTGCTGCGTTACACCCCGCAAGCAGAAAAACGTGCGTCAGGATTAAAACGATGAACCAACCTGTTTTCCGGATTTGCATTGGCACCCTTGTATCGCGGCTGCTTCTGTATGCTGCTCGCAATGCGGCTCGTTCACTCTGGGACACTACGGTCGCCAAAGCGGATGAAAACCGATGTTGTCGTCCGCAAGCGGCATCGAATCCAGGCCGTAGGAATCCATGACCTGCAATTCGGCACCGCTGCCAAACCCTTCGGTGTATAAAATCCAGCGCCCATCCGGAGACCAGGCATAAGGCGGCGAACCCCAACTTTGGGATAAACGCCCAATGCCGCTGCCGTCGGCATTCATGATGTAGACCGAGTCTGTGGCGAAATCGCCGGGTGCATGCCGGTTGGAGCCGAAGATGATTTTGGTGCCATCCAGCGACCATGTGGGGTAACCATCCCATCCATACTCGCTGCTGTCGGTCAACCGGGTAAGGTTCGCCCCCGAAGGTTCGATGGTGTAGATGCCATCATAGTGTCGACTGAAGGCGATGCGAAGACCATCGGGGGACCAGGCCGGTGTCAATCCCGATGTCAGCCGGAGGGCGTTTGTTTCATCAACATCCATGAGGTAGATCGCCTGGCCATCCTTTTCGTTCACCGTGTAGGCAACCTGTGTGCCGTCGGGAGACCAGGATGGGTCGCTATCCTGAATGTCGTTGGTGGTCAATTGCTTCAATTGTGTGCCGTCGACTCGAATGGTATAGATTTCAGCATCGCCATCTATATCCGAGTCGAATGCGAGGTATTCGCCGTCTGGCGACCATGAGAAATTCAGGATACTTCCTGAACCATCGGTGATTTTCGTGATTGTTTCGTTTTCAAGATCAAGGATGAAGATATCGGAAGTGTAGGGATCAGTATCATCTCGGTAGGAGATGAAGGCGATTTGACCTGTTAGATCTTCAAACGAACCACTTGGCATCTCTGGGGTGATTGCATATGCGCTAGGCGGGTCGATAACTTCAGGCCGGATTTCATCGAAGCTGGAACAACCATCCGTGGTTTTTACCAGGGCGATTTCATCACCCGCACGGGCGACGGCCCAGGCGAGGTTTTCGTTTACAAAGGAAAACTGGCCGACCCAATTGACGTCTTTTACGTGAGTCCAGGTCTTTCCAGCATCACGGGATCGATAGATTTCGCGATCGAGTGCGTAGGCGGTATTCTTGACGAAGATGAGTTCCCCGCCGGGATAGTCGAAACGACTCCATGTCTGCCCGCCATCGGAGGTGGAGTAAAAGTAATTTGCAAGCACCGTATCTCCGTCGTCATATCGTTTGCAGCGTACGATAAGTGCTCCGGTGTCCCGAGAAAGGAGATTCGGGTTGTACATAGCGCAATATTCATCTGTGAATTTATCGGGATTATCCTGGGGTGGCGGCAGGGAAATCTCTTCCCAAGTTTTGCCGCCGTCGTACGTCACATCGACGAAAGCACCGGGCTGTACACCGCCGCTGTCCCGCGTGACCCAGCCGACTTGAGCGTCGATGAAGACCATGCCGGTTTTTGAAAAACTCTGCAGCTCATCGCTGGAATAGGGATCAAAAATGGTCTCCCAATATGCGCCGCCGCTTGTTGTTCGCGACATCGCAGAGTACACGTGGTTCATGCCTGCATCAAGATACTTCATGATCCAACCGTTGGTTTCGTCGGCGAAATATAAGTCAGCGCCCAAATTGCTGGGGAATGTGGAGCGCGCCGGAAGCCAGGTGATCCCGGCATCGGGTGTACGCCAGATGATCTCATATGGAGAAAAGCTTACCCAGGCGTTGTCCGCACTCAGGAAAAATGCCGCTGCCTGCAGATACGAATCATCATCTGGTGCGGTTTCGGGCGGGGTGATATCCCACCAGGTATCGCCGCCGTCATTCGTGCGCAGGATGTGATCGCTAACGCCATTTTCCTGGGCGATCGCCCATCCGTGAACAGCGTCCGACATGGCGATTGCGATGATTTCGATCTTTGCACCTGCGTCGACATGCGGGATGGCGAGATCATAATCGATTGGTGGCGCAGATAACGTTGGGGATGACGTTCCTTTCGTTGCCGTGGCAATTTCGGGGATAAGGATGCGTGTCGGCATTACATCGGCAATGCTGGTCGATGTGGCTCTCGGGGGAATTGCTGATGCTTCAGCCGGAGTTGTCGGCGTAGGTGTAGGCGGGGAACAGCTCGAAATGCCCACCAGGAGCAGAATGATGAGAGCAAAAAGCCCACGTTTATCCAACATGTTAATCTCCCTAAGATGATTAATACTCGATCCAATAGGCAAACTCGCCAAATACGGATGATAGTCCGGGTAAGGATTCAGCCACCAGAATGGGTGTGAAGTCCGGCTTTTGGGCGATATAGAGACTGTCGACATCTGCGTAAAGCAATCGTTCACCCGTCCGATCCCAAACGATAGTGCTGGAGAATAGGTCTGTGTCGCTGCTGACCATCGGCAAGGTGAGTGGCGATCCAGCATAGAGTTCGGTTTGTCTTCCTTGAGCCATGAGAAAAGCCCAAGCAGAGCCATCAGGTGAAACCGCTGGGATAGTTGGAATGGTGCGAACGATTTCACCTTCTACCGAGATTTCATAGATTTCTTCAACTTTAACAAAGAACCGTTGGGCATGGGGTGAAAATTGCATCGCATTCGGCTCACCTTCAAGCAGAGGGCTGATCTCGCCCGAGTCCGGGTTGATGAATACGATCCCGGACAGACCACTCGGATTGCATTGCGGATCGTCGACGGAGTATTTATTGATCGCAACGAGCATGGCGCCCGAACCCGGATCCCATGCGAATTGGTAGTATCCTCCCGGCCATAATACCGTTTGCTCTCCTGTTTCGATGTCTACGCTGCGAATGCTGTTCTCGCCACAGAGGGCGTTGAAACTCGAGGAGACGAAGGTGGTGTCTGATCTCCAACCATGGATCAGGAAATCGCCTTGCAATCCCTGTATATCGATTTGCTTGACGCCCGACCCATCTGCCCGCGCAGCCCATACGCCAGCCATGCTGTAACCGGCGCCTGTGCCGAAGCCGTTTACACCGGCGTGGAGTATGTATTTGCCGTCTGGGGACCAGGAGACGCGATAACCATGACTTGGTCCGTCTGTAAGCTGGTTGATCTCGCCGCTATCAGGATCGTAGGTGTAGAGATCCGAGGACGGTCCTTCGATCATTCCCATGAACCCCAGCAGGCTGCCATCTGGGGACCAGGCGTATGATTCGAGATAACTGATTGCCATCAAAGCCTGCATGGATTCGAAACCAACACTGCCCGGTTTGTCAAAAGGCGAGAATTCGATGCCTGGCTCGATCAATGTGGCGATGGTCTGGAATTTATCTTGGGGCATAGATAATAATTGGAGCTGCAATCCTGTATCCAAATCCGTACCGGCAAGAAATACGATCCGACCCCCGGAAGGGGCGACGACGATATTATTTGTCACCATGGTTTCTAGGGGTACATCTGGTTTCATCTCCGATAGACCGGAGCCATCCGCATTCATCACCCAGATACCTCCTCTGGTGACGATCATCCACCAGGGACCTCCAAGTCTAAGCGGTGCAGAGGAATCAGCAGTTTGAATTGGTATTTCCGAATCGACATACAACATCGGCGGCTCAAGGTCTGAGGGAGTCGATGTGTGCAGGGAAGGAATCGGACTTTCGGTTTCGGTGGGAGTGGCAAAAAGCGATGGAGTGGGCGGGCTGCTGCAGGCTCCGATAGCGAATGTTGCAACCAGCAGTCTGATGAGGAAAGTTATCGCCCTGTGTTTCATAAGAACTCACTCCCTTCTTGCCTGGCTTATCGATGGGGAAATCGGGATTTATTGGGACGACCAGATGAGATTATCTCCCATGCGTGGATAGTCAAAATTGGCGTTTATCTTTTTCGGCATAAAATTCGGTGCGGGCGCGATGTAGAGTACAAATGCGCCTTCTTCTTCGGCGAGGAAAAAGAGAGTGTCTCCCTGCGGATTCCACGTTTGGACTTCTGTTTCCCCGTCGTAGACCTGAATCAGATCGCCCATTTCATCTCCGACCCAAAGGCTGGAATCCTTGTCCACGAAGGACCATCGATCCCCGCTGCTGGAGATCAGGAGCGGCTGGTAGCCTCGATCGGGCGCGGGGTACCGCGTGCTTTGCCCCGTGGAATCGATGGCATGAAGTTGATCGCCGCTGTGAATGAAGAAACGCCCCGACGCGTCATCATAATGAACTTCAGCCTCCGCGGCGGGTTCAATAGCGAGGATTTGAACCGATGCCGTTGTCAAATCCAACAAGTAAAATCCGGCGGGGTTGGTCGGCGCACACTCCGGTATCGGATGATTGATATCCAGTACGGCAAGCAATACGGTGTTGCTGAAGGGATCGTAGGCGCGGGCATCATATCCCTTTGACCAATGAAGTTGTACATCACCACTTTTTGTATCGACTGTACGCAAGTCGTGGTAGGGGCAGTATGCTTCGAGTGTGTCGATCAAAACAGAAGTATTGGAAGGCCAGGCGAGGATATTCTCGTAACCGCTGATTTCACTCACAAAGAGGAGCTTCACGCTGGCGTCCACGACCGATATCGCCCACACGGCGTCCATTTGATAGCCCATTCCAGAACGCTCCCAACCGATGACTTCCGCGCCACCCTGGACAATGGATGTTCCCTGCGGGGACCAATGCGGAGTCAGCGATTGTGTCGATCCGCTGGTGAGACGAGTGAGGACTTCGTCTGCGGGATCATAGATATACAAATCGGCAGAGTCGCCATCGATGGCGGCGTTGAACGCCAGCAGACGACCATCAGGTGACCAGGCGGGTTGGTTGAGCGGACCTACAGCAGCGAAAATATCGATTACCTCTACGTAGCGCTCGGCATCCTGAAGGATTTGCTCGATCGAATCGGAAAGTAGGTGAGTGGAATATTGGACACCTCCGTTTGGAAGCGAGATGAGACTCAGGATGGGAAAACTGAATAGCGAACTATCGAATTCGAGCATCGCCATGACCGATTTGCCTGCGGCCGGTTTAAAACGTACAGAGTCGATCTTCTCGGAGGTTTCCGTCCAGTCGATGATTTTAGCCAAACCAGACCCATCGGAGTTGAGCGCCCAGACCCCGGTGACATCCTGAACCAGAAGCCATGGTTCTTCTTCTGTAAGAGGCCGCTCGGGGATCGAATACTCCTCCGCTGAAGCAGGTGTAGGCGTGGAAGTGGTCGGCGGATTCGATGTGGGGGATGCTTGAACCGTTGGCGAGGAATCGAACTCGATCTCGACGGTTTCGGTTATCTCCGATGTGCTGCATGCCGTTTGTATCGCAATCGCTGCGACGAATACGCTTGAGATCAGTAGCCTAGTTTTCACGATGCAACCTTTTAGATCGATTTCGTATACTAATATTCGGTGATGAGAATGATATTCCTACTCCACCAATCATTCTATCTAGGGCATTACCCATCCTGAGAAGCCGTTTTGGTTATCGAGTCCTTCCGCGATGAGAATGGGGATATATTCTGGCTTTTGTGCTACGTAAAGTCCTGTATCGCTGAAGAAGAGCACGTATTCTCCCTGCGGATCCCAGGTGGCGTTATAGGTGCGTTGATTGAAGTACTTGACCGGTGGCTTCTCGATCGAACCCAATAGCGGACCAATCCAAAGCCCGTCTCCTATCCAGGCGAGGTCTCGAGTGACTGGCGCGGCAGCAGGCAATGAACTCGATCCGGCGGGAACATCGAGATCGATGTATTGGCCCATTGAGTCGACGGCAAGGACGCCGAATTCCGATTCAACGAGGAATAAATTGGCATTCTCTGACCAGATGACCCGGGATATCTTTTCTCCGAGTATTTCAAACGGTGGCGTCCCGTCGCTACGCACGAGATAAAGGCCGAAATTATTATCTGGATTGCAGCGTTCACTTTCGTGTTCATGATTCACAACCAAGAGCGATACCGCTTCCGCGGGGTGAAAAGCGATCGCCTGGAAGGCAGGCTCCCACAATACCTGGCTTTCCTTCGTTTCGATGTTGAATGTTCGTAAATCCTGTGGACCACAACCAGCGTGCCAGGAATAGACGACGAAGGTGCGGTTATCGACCCAGCCAATCACCTCTTGATCTCCCGTACCGGAGGGGTCGAAGAGGGTGATAATTTCCGAATCGTCTGTCCGTGCGGCCCAGAATCCTTCCATCCCGAAACCGGCGCCTGTTCCCAGCGAGCTTACCCCGGCGTGTACGATGTATTTACCATCCGGCGACCAGAAGGGTTTGATGCCCTGACTCGGTCCGTCGGTCAATTGGGTCTCCGCCATGGCTTGCATGGAATATACATATAAATCGGACGAGCGTCCGTTGATCGCCCCCATAAAAGCCAAGTATTCGCCATCCGGCGAGAATGCCATGCTTTGAATATCGATCATCGCCCGAACGGCTTCAACACTCGCATCCCCTGGCATTGCATCCTCGCTGGGTTCGCTTTGCTCCGATGTCAGAGGTTTTTCGATGATCATGGTTGGGTACGGAAGCTTGATGATCCGTAGTGTGACGTCGAACATCCAGTCACGGCCGTTGATGAAGGCAACAGCACCGCCTCGTGGGGCAATCACGATCTGTCGGTTGAATGGAGGTTTGAATTCTTGCGAGGAAACGCGCTTCAAGCCCGTGCCATCCGGGTTGACTGCCCACAGACCCTGCTCCGTAGAGAAGATCCACCAAGGACCTTCTTTGGAAAGCTGGGTGTCCGGGATGATGCTCGTTGTCGTGTCATCATCCTCGGTATCCACAAACATGCTGGCGGGTGTGTTGGTTGCTGCGTTTGCCGGCTGTGTGGGACTTGGCGAAGATATAGCTTGCTTCGTGGGCGGTGCTTCATCGGAATCGCTGATAACCGGTGTCGCGACGGCGCAGCCACCGATCCAGAATAAGCAAGCGATCCATATGAGACTCCAGCGTGAAATATGCTTTGTTGTCATCAATTCTGCTCCTCATTCTTCGATCGGGATTCCCCAATTTTTTGTATACGAAATGATCTGATAACTATAAACTATACGTCAGTCGTTTCGTACTTCGCCAGAAAATCTTCGACGTTTCTCTGTGTCGGCAACCCCGGCCGACCGCCGAGCTGCGTACATGAAATAGCTGCTGCCGCACTGGAGAACTGCAGCGTGCGTTCCCAATCCCAATTTCTCGCTACACAAGCAGCGAACGCCCCGTGAAAGGCATCTCCCGCACCCGTGGTATCAACGGCGTCGACCTGGAAGGCGGGCATTTTACCGCTTTGACCTTGGTGATACCAGTATAAACCCCTTTCACCAACTGTGATGACAACAGAAGTGGCGTGTTTGGCGAGCGCGCTAAGTGCTTCCTCCAGATTGTTCCCGGGCGAGAAATCCAGGGCGAATTTCTCCGAGGCAACCAGATAATCAACTCGCGAAGCGAGGTTTCGCGTGCCTTTGTGGACAGAACCTGCATCCAGGATCGTTATTGCCTTCCAGCGACCGGCCATCTCAATTAGGGGGATCGAGATTTCAGGCTCGTGGCCGTCAAACAGGATGACCTTGGCACGCAATTTCGAAAAGTCAAGCGCCCGGGCGGAAATTGGCTGGGGCGAGCGATAGTTGACCAGTGACCGTTTCCCGGTTGGCGTAACGAAAACAGCCGATATCGAGGTGGGGATCTCATCTCGGACGAGCATGTCGAGGTTCACCTGTGCCTCAAGAAAATCCTTCAACAAGTAATCCCCAAAGGGGTCTGTTCCCAAATACCCCGCGAATGCCGATTTGAGCCCGAGGCGCGATACCGCAATGGAAGCACTTGCCGCGGGTCCGCCACCGGATTGTGTCAACGATGATGCTGCGCTTTTATCATCTTCGTTTAAGGGACAATCAACTGTGAAAATTAAATCGTAGGACGCCATACCCACACAGAGCACGTCGATGCTTATGGTCATTCCGCCAGTTATCCTGTTTTCTGAAGTCTTGAATGATTTACTTCGCTTCTGTCCTTATTGAAGTAGTGCTTTTCGAACCTGCGCGAAGAAGATGAGCAAGCCGATAGAGACGAATACGATAGGCAGCATGAAGCCTAGAACCCCTATGCTGGTTTCTATTTCCAGGGTTGGTTCGGACGATGAGTGGATAAATATGTTGATTTGATCGACGATCTCTTCTTTTGAGCGAGTTCCAGAAGATGTGTAATCTGTGAGGGGAAAGTTGCCACGCGACGCGTGCAGTACCACCTGATACGTACAAGATTCGTAATCGCAGTCTTCGCTTACCCAGGCGTTTTCCAATGAAGGGATATGTTCATCTTTAAAATATATTATGCCGTAGATGTTCTCGGATTTTACACAGTTGATTTGTTCTTTTGGTCCTC
The DNA here is from genome assembly GCA_034430425.1 of Anaerolineales bacterium. Lineage (GTDB taxonomy): Bacteria > Chloroflexota > Anaerolineae > Anaerolineales > E44-bin32 > WVZH01. Next base: position 70,389 of record DAOUEK010000020.1, read on the forward strand.
GTTCGCAAGTCAGCGTCGTCGTGCGTGCGAAAAAATACGTCGGCAGGATTCCTACTGCCACTATAATCATTCCCTCGAATGCAGCTTTCAATATCTGCCTGATGCTCATTATGCGTCCTCCAAGTTCGATGCTAGATTATATGCCAATCTTGATGCCATGATGAGTTCCAGCATTGAAGGATAGTAGACATTAACGATAGCGATCAAGAAGCGATTGCTTTTCTTCGTCAGAGAGAAACGCAATTTCCAAGGCGTTGTGCTGCGCTTGGCGGATTTCGTCGGCCGTCAGGCCGGCTGCAGGTGCAGCGACTTCGTATTCATAGCGCAGATCGATCCCGCTGATTCCCGGGTCGTCCGTATTAATCGTAGCAAGCAGACCGCGTTGAAGGTAATCCTTGAGCGGACTGGATAGCAAGTCCGGAATCGTGCTGGTTTGTACGTTGCTCGTTAAACAGACTTCGATCCCAATCTGGTTTTCCAGCATATGATCCAGTAATTTTTCGTCCTGTGCGGCGTGGACTGCGTGCCCAATTCGTTCCGCGTGTAATTCTTCAAGGGCTTGCCACACACTCTCGGGTCCCGTGGATTCACCCGCATGTACGGTGATGTGCCATCCGGCATCACGGCCTTTTTTAAAATGATCGACGAAGTGCTTGCCAGGCCAGTTCACTTCGTCCCCGGCGAGATCCAATCCAACGATTTTATCGCGGCAGCTGAGTAATGCCTCGAGTTCTTTATAGGCAGTGACCGGTCCATATGTGCGGCTGAGAATGCCGATCAGATTGACCTGAATATCAAATTCCTTGCTGCCGCTTTGAACCCCATCGACGACTGCCTCAACGACTTCATGAGGATCGAGATTATGGGATTCAGCCATAAACCAGGGGCTGAAGCGTAATTCCACGTAATCGAGATTTTCTTTATAAGCGTCTTCGACGTTCTCGTAGGCGATGCGAAAGCAGGCATGTGCATCGACGAGGATCGCCATCATCCATTTGAACTTGGCGATGAACTGCATGACATCCGATTCGGGTTCCACAATTTGAACATGCGGACGCAAACTTTCCGCGTCATCGGCGGGGAGTGAGATGCCGTGCTCAATACCGATATCAAGGATTGTCTCCAAACGCACGTTTCCATCGAGATGCCGATGCAAATCGATGAAAGGAAGTGAAGTGTCGTTCATGATGCCATTCTCATCCTGTGATTTGTATAATATTGCAGCCTGGTGAGATGATACGGACCGATCAAGGTTGCCATGCGGGTTGGAAATCGAGTGCGGGATGATCCGTCAAACGGGTTGGCGATCCGCCATTTGCCGTCATCAGGTAGATTTCGTGGTTGGCATTGTCTCGCCAGGATTCAAACACGATCCATTCTCCGTCTGGCGACCAATTGGGATCGTCGTTGGGGCCCAACGCTGTCAGGCGTACTTTGCCGTATCCCAGAGCATCCCATTCGATGACCCAGATATGATTGCTGGCGGCGTATGCGATCCATTCACCGTCCGGGGACCATGAAGGTGTGTGTGCGTGTTGGTCACGTGTGACTTGATCGGGTGTTGAGCCGTTGTAAGATCCATCTCTGTAGAACCAGTAGATCACAGGATAGCCACTACCGGATGTATTCAAAATAGCCACCTTTTCTGCTCCAGGTGACCAGCTGGCCTGGCGATCGTAGGCGTTCTCACGGCTTACGCGAACGGCGTTGCCGCCCGATTCATCCACGAGCCAGACGGATGGCCGATTATCTTCGAGGTGTGTGAATGATATTCCGGCTTGTGTCCATTGTGGATCGAAAACGCCGCCGACTTTTGTGATCAAGGGGAAGAACGCGCCTCCCGCTATGTCTGCTCGATAGATGACTGCATTTTGATAGTTATCTTTCTTTCCATTACACGGCGAGGTAAAGAGAAGTTGTTGACCGTCGGGTGACCATGCAGGTTGGCAGGCGCCATCAGATACGTCTGTAAATTGCTGAACACCGCTTCCATCGAGATTGACGAGAAATACCTGGGGAACGCCTTCTCTGTCGCTGGCGAATGCGATCAGGCCGCCGCCGCTGCCGATGGGCGTGCTGGAGGGCGTATATGTAATTTCGGTTGTGGGGGTAGCGGTGTCATTGATTTGTGGTGTATCGGTTGCAGGAAGCGATTCTTTCGTGTCTGATGGCGGTAGTATGTTTTGCGTGGTGGGTAACATCGCAATGATACTGTCCGTCGCTTGTGTTGAACCGGATGGAGGTGATTGCCTTCCAAGTATACCGGGAAGCAGGACGGCGGCGGCGATAACGATCAAGAGCAGCAATGGAATCCAGATTATCGACCGCATCTGTTTTCTGTCGCGGAGGATCGTAGTCGCGCTGCTGAGTATATTGTCACTCGTTTTGGCAGGTTTTGTACCGGCTTCACCTGTGGCGATTGTTGCGGCAGCGGATGCGGATGGAAACAACGCGTCCTGGAACTCCTGGATAGATTGAAATCGCTCGTCAGGTTGTGTCCTGACTGCACGTTCGATGGCTTGCGCGACGCGGGGTGAAATCAATGGGTTTAAATCTCGCATCGGTATGAGACGTTCAACCCCCATCTCTCTTTTGATACTGTCCGCGGGAATTCTTCCCGTGAGTAATGAATACAAGGTCGCTGCCATTGAAAAAACATCGGTGCGGGTATCTGTGCTTCCCTGGCCGTATTGTTCAGGCGGCGCAAAACCTGGCGTATACGCTCGCGCGCCGAGAGTTGTTGTTTCTTTCGGGTCGTGCGCTTTGGCGAGACCGAAATCAACGAGTACAGCATTTCCTTCTGGCGTGATCTTGATGTTTCCTGGTTTGATATCGCGGTGAATCACAGGTTGTGGGCGTGAATGCATGTAATTCAGCGCTTGCATGATCTCTCGCGCCCAATGCAGAACGGGCTCCTCCGGCAATGGTTTCCCACCTCGTCTGCGCATGAGCGCGTGGGCGTTTTCGCCGGGAATGAAATCCATGACGATGTATTGACCCTGGCCGGGAATCTCGAAGTGATCGGTGACACGGGGAAGTCCCGGATGTCGCAAAGATGCTAATAATCTCGCTTCATGCATGAATTGCCGGCCTGCCGCAGGGGATACAAATAGATTTTCCTTGATCGCTACCTTAATCGTTAAATTCTCGTCGAAACCTCGGTAGACTGCACCCATGCCTCCACTGGCGAGTAGCTCGAGGATACGGTAGCGGTTGTAGAGCAGGCTGTTGATTTCGAGAGGCATGAATCTCTCCGGAGGTGGAATTCAATTTCTTTGCGTGTATTGATTGTCGATCGCTTCGTTTCTGCACGCCAAACAATAGTTGTACTCCGAATCGTAAGCGTACTATATCATACAGAAGATAGTGAAGATTTCCAATTCCTTGTTATGCCGTTTTGCGATGTGGAATTCAATCAGGATCACACATAAATGGAAAACTAATTCCTTTCCCGCTCGAGTGCTTCGTCGATTAATGCACCAAGTTCATCCGGCGATGATGTCGGTCGTTTGCACGTGAAGTGTTGACACAAAAAAGCCATGGGCAGGTCTTTCAACATCGCACGTCCCTCAAGCAGCACAGGTACTCCCTGGCCTTTGGTTTCTCCACCGGCAATCACCAATCGCGGCAGG
>DAOUEK010000021.1:0-7659 GCA_034430425.1 Anaerolineales bacterium
GCGGCAGGTATCGTGTGTGGATGATCTGCGCCAGTTTCTGGAAGTGTTCGGAGGATGGCGGCCCAACGATGGCGATTTGCATTTGTGGACCGATAGCCAGGTCGATATTGCAAAGCCAGCCGGAAAAACTCGTAGGATAGCGTTGGGCGATATCCTGCATGGCGAGAAGGGCGGTTTCTGCGGCATCGTAGTATCGAGTATCACCGCTGATAGCAGCGAGTTTCAACAGAAGTGAGATGGCCAGCGTGTTGCCGCTGGGTATGGGGCTGTCCTGAAGCGACTTTGGGCGGGTGATCAAGGTTTCATGGTCGTGGCGCGTGTCGAAGAATCCACCTTCCGGATCGGAGAAATTCGCCAGTATTTCCTCCGCTTGTTCGGCTGCAGCTCGATACCAACGCGGATCGAAATCGGTTTGGTATAACTCCAAAAGGCCTTCTGCGAGGGCTGCATGATCCTCGAGATAGGCCGTGTGGCAGCCTCGTCCTCCACGCCATGTTCGCAGCAACTTCCCATCCTTACGTAAGGAACCCAACAGGAATTCTGCCAGCGATTGAGCGGTCTTCAGGTAGTCCGGACGGGAAAGGGTGCGAGCTGCCTCTGCATATGAAGTAAGCAGCAGTCCGTTCCAGGCGGTCACCACTTTGTCGTCAGCGATTGGTGGAATTCGTCCGGCGCGTTCTTGTAGTAACCTGGTTCTCGCAGCGTTGAGTCTTCGAAGGACTTCTTCGGACGACACTCCAGATTGAGCAACGATCTCATCTATTGTTTGGGCACGATAGAGAACACTCTTTCCTTCGAAGTTGCCATCTGGCGTAACCCCATAGGCAGATTTAAAAAGATCCAGATCATCATGATCCAGTACGTCACGAATTTGCGACTCTGTCCATACGTAGTATTTCCCCTCCTCGCCCTCCGAATCGGCGTCGAAAGAAGCGAAAAACCCGCCTTCTTCATGCCGCATTTCCCGCTGCAGGAAATCGAGTATCATCTCGACGATCTCTCGAAAAAGTTGTTTCCCGGAAACGAGCCATGCATGAAGATAAACATTGACAAGCGATGCGTTATCGTAGAGCATTTTTTCGAAGTGAGGTATCTGCCATTGGGCATCGACGGCATAACGATGGAAGCCCCCCGCGAGTTGATCGAAGATGCCGCCTCGGGCCATGTGTTCGAGCGCGTGAACGGCCATCTCGAGTGCCAGTTTGTCCCCGTCACGGCGATGTTTCCGAAGCAAGAATTCAATCACGCCGCTTTGTGGGAATTTCGGCGCGCCACCCCAACCTCCGTTCGACCAATCATACGTGCGGAAAAGAATCTCGCCGGCTTTCTTGAATCCATCTGATTCGAAGGATTCTGATTTTAATGGTGGGAGCAGGCGTGAGGTAATATGCTTCTTCATCTGTGTGCCCGCTTGTTCGGTTTGCTGGCGGTTTTCTCGCCACTGAAGGTCGACACTGAGCAGTATTTCTTTGAAAGAAGGCATGTTGTAGCGAGGGGTTGGAGGAAAATAGGTCCCGCCGAAAAATGGCTTGGCCTGCGGTGTTAAAAAGACGGACAACGGCCAGCCGCCCAGGCCGATCATGGCAACGACGGCATCCATGTAGATCGTATCGATGTCCGGCCTTTCTTCACGGTCGACTTTGATGCTGATGAAACGTTCGTTCAAGATCTGTGCGATTTCTGGATCTTCGAAAGATTCATGTGCCATAACGTGGCACCAATGGCAGGCAGCGTAACCGATACTGAGGAAGATGGGTTTATCGGTTTCCCGTGCTGCCTGGAGGGCTTCCTCGCCCCATGGATACCAATCGACGGGATTCTCCGCATGTTGTAAGAGGTATGGGGAGCTTTCATGTTTCAAGCGATTTACCACGTTGTTTTCTCCAGACATCGCTACCTAAGCATCATACCGCGAGATAGTTATGTACGGATGCGATGCGGATTCGGATACATGCGTTCCAGGATGTTTTCCACCTCCATTTGGTAAGGTGGTAGAATCTGCGCCATGTCTACACGGAATGGTGTTTTGGGTTATCGCTGGTTCCCCGCATTAATCATGATGGGTTTGATTTTCATGTTTTCCTCACTGCCCAACAGCCGAGTGCCGTATCTCGGGCAATGGGACCTGTTGATTAAGAAGGGCGGGCATGCGTTGGGATTTGGCATGCTTGGATTGTCATATGCCTACGCCTTGCCCTCACGACTTTCACGTGGGCAGCGTTGGTTTCTCAGTATTATTATGGTCGTTCTCTTCGCCTTGAGCGGTGAATTCCATCAATCCTTTGTGGAAGGCAGGAATTCGAGCCTGGTGGATGTACTCATCGACACTACGGGGGCAATGATTATGTTGATACTTGGATTGGCTTACTCTTCAAATTCGAGTTCGAAATCCACTTCTTGATCCTCGCTCCAGAGTTCTCCCCGAGTTAAGGTGATCTCGCCGAACAGCGCATCCTGCTGTACGGATACACGATGCTGTTTGATTAATTCGAGAATGGCAATAAAGGAAACAATGATTTCCAGACGAGATTGTGCGCCTTCGAGAACGGCACGAAATGTCGTCTGACTGGCGTTTGTTAAGTTATCGATAATTCGGCGGATCTTATCGCGGATACGCACATGATGGGGGATAATGACGTTCTTAACCACTGGAGTTTCATCGATCGATGTCAATGCATCGATTAGCGCCGCTCGAAGATCATCCAAGGTCACTTCCATCATATCCAATGTAGGCTCGATGACAGGTGTCGCGACAATTCGGATGTAGGATCGATAGCCATCGTTCATGCGTTGTGCCAGGATATTGGCAACCTGCTTGTATTTCTTATATTCGATGAGCTGCCGCGCGAGTGCATCGCCTGGATCTTCCTCGCCGGGTTCACGCTGCGGCGGGCGTGGAAGCAAGGCTTCGGATTTAATTTGGATCAAACGAGCGGCGATTACCAGGAATGAGGTCAGATCCTCCAACTGATGTTCTTGTAAACGACGTAAATAGGATAGATATTGATCGGTAATCTGCGCGAGAGCGACCTTGGTGATATCAAGCTCTGCCTGTTCGATTAACTCCAATAATAGATCCAATGGACCGTCGTAAACCGGTAGGTGGATGACGTAGGTTTCCGTTTCGCTACTCATTGAACGAAGGCAGAGCGAATGGTGAGGATGAGTACGAAGAGAATAAAAGCAGCGATGACAGCGAAAGTGATTTTTAAAAGTTGGGATTGTTCTTTCCTGCGCGCCATTTCAGCCTCGCGCGCAGCTTGTATTCGTTTACGGTCGACCTCTTCAAGTTCATGGATGCGTAGTTGTGATGAGTGTTCTTCACTTTCTTTAATCCGGGCAGCTTGTTCGCGAACCTGGCGTAGGCGGTAGGGTCCGGCATCGAGATCAGAATGCCGCAGCATCACCTGACTGACGAGGGTCAACGGTTCTCCACAGGCAATACATTCTTCGCTTTCGGGTAGATTGGGTTCGCGACAAGATGGGCAGATCAACATATTATGGGGTTGGATGCTGCCGCAATAAGTGCATTCGAAAATATCATTTATGATCTTCACGTTGGGCGCACTGCAAACTGGACAGTTCATCGCATTTCTACGCTATCGGTATTTGTATTTCCATGACTGCATGATTATACCATCGGTGGTTATACTCGTTATCAAAGAAGTGTTCGGTTCCTGCGCGACCAAATGCGCTTTTTCGCATCCAATACATAGAGACGTAGTGTTTATTTTGCGTCATGGTATCATGGCGTGTGGAAATGTTATTACGAGAAGAACAATGGAGTAGATAGATCATGAAAAACGAGCCAATCAACGTTACAGACGACAATTTCGAGAAGGCGGTCTTACAATCCGGAATCCCGGTTATTGTGGATTTTTGGGCCCCGTGGTGCGGACCCTGCAAAATGGTGGCGCCGATTCTACAGAAGATCGCGGATGAGTATGATGGAAAGTTGTTGGTCGCAAAAGTCAACACGGACGAAAATCCGAAATGGGCCATGGATTACGGTATCCAGGGCATCCCGACGATGTTGTTCATCGCAGGCGGTAAAATCGTCCATCACCAGGTTGGCGCTGTGCCCGAACCCTACTTGCGCGACATGATCGATACGTTCTTGAGCACGGTCAACGAAGCCGTTGAGAATTAAGAACCTCGAGTAAATAAACGATCACGCCAGCAGGTCCGATTGCTACTTTTCGGTGCTTCGTCACAATGAAGTGCTGGAATGGAGTGGCCCGTGGCGTGATGATAAGAAAAAATCGGAGACGATGGATCTTCATCGTCTCCGATTTTTGTTTACTTGAGTGAATGTTATGGTCTTGTGAGGGTTGAATGAGAATTCCGCGAAGTCGGCTATCTCCCTCTGGATGAAGTGCCCCAGATAAAACCCTCGATGCGTCGTAATACGCGGCGCAACAAAGACCGCAGCTTCGCCAGTGAGAACAAGATGTTGCGGCGCATGCGTTGAGTGCGGGAAATCCTTCTCTCGCGAGAAACCCATCGGAGTGTCATCGCGCCCCAGGTGAGACCGCCGCCGAAGCCGACGAGTACGATGTTGTCACCTGAGTGAATACGCCCACTTTCAACAGCTTCACAGAGGGCCATAGGGATTGATGCGGCGGATGTATTTCCGTAACGATCGAGATTGATCATAAAACGATCCATCGGTATGCGCAGATTTCGGGCCGCCGTCTCGATGATGCGTCGATTGGCTTGATGGGGAACAATGAGTTGGATGTCGTCGAGTAATAATCCAGCCATTGAAACGGATTCCCTGGTTGCAGAGGCCATCACCCGTGTGGCGAAGCGGAAGACATCCCGTCCTTTCATCTGCAGCGTATGCAAACCCTGTTCGACAGTTTCAATGGACGCAGGCCGATGACTGCCGCCGGCGGGCACGATCAGTAAATCCTTCCCTGATCCATCCGAACGCATCACTGCGGAGAGAACACCTCCAGGTGTATCGCGGCCTTCGAGGATGAAAGCCCCGGCGCCGTCGGCGAAAAGAATACATGTTCTTCGATCTTCCCAATCGACCAGGCGACTGAGGGTTTCAGCACCGATCACCAAGGCGTTGTTGATCGATCCGGATCGGATCGCTTGAGCGGCCATGTTGAGTGCAAAAATAAAGCCGGTGCAGGCTGCGAGCAGGTCGAAAGCACCCGCTCGGGAGGCGCCGATATTATCTTGAACCAAGCAGGCTGTAGAAGGGAGCAGGTAATCCGGGGAGGATGTGGCGACAATAACCAGATCCAGGTCTTGGGGATCCAACTGGCTTTTCCGCAGGGCGTTCATTGCCGCTTCCGTCGCTAAGGTGGAAGTCGTCTCGTTGGGTCCGGCGATTCTACGCTCGCGAATACCCGTCCGACTCACAATCCAATCGTCGTTCGTGTCTACCATTTGTGCCAAATCGTCATTAGTCATTACGTGCTCGGGCGCGTACATACCCCAAGCCGTAATGTGTGCGTAACGCGTCATGATGATTATTCAACCCCCAGAGGTTTACTCAGGATCAAGCATGCATTATGTCCACCGAATCCAAATGAATTGCTCATCACGTGAGTCAATTCGCAAGCTCTTGATTGATTGGGAACATAATCTAAATCACAAACCGGATCGGGCGTAGTGTAGTTGATCGTCGGCGGGATTATGGATTCCTGAATAGCCTTCACACAGAAGACGGCTTCGACGCCGCCGGCTGCACCGGTCAGGTGGCCGGTCATCGATTTGGTGGAAGAAATTGGCACTTCGTAGGCCAATTTCCCAAATATGGTCTTTATCGCAGCTGTCTCGCTGGCATCATTGAGACTCGTGCTCGTGCCGTGGGCATTGATGTAGTCAATGTCCTCAGGTTTCAAACCTGCGTTGTCAAGCGCAAGCTGCATACAAGTGGCTGCGCCTGCGCCACCCTCGGCGGGCGCAGAAACATGGAAGGCATCGTTGGTCGCTGCGTATCCGCTGATCTCCGCAAGGATGGGCGCATTCCTTGCCTGGGCATGTTCCAATTCTTCAAGAATCAGTACGCCAGCGCCTTCTCCCACGACAAATCCATCTCGGTCAAGATCGAATGGGCGGGAGGCTGTAGCCGGATCGTCGTTGCGCGATGAGATGGCATCGATCACATTGAACCCGGCCATGGCGATTTCGATAATGGGGGCTTCGCTGCCGCCGGTGACCATGACATCCGCTGCACCGCGACGAATCATCTCGGCGGCTTCTCCGATAGCATTCGAGGCCGATGCGCATGCCGTAACGATGGCCATGTTGGGACCACGCAGTCCGTAAGATATCGCAATCTGTCCGACGGCACTGTCCGGCAGCATCATGGGGACCAGGAAGGGACTGATTCGTCTTGGACCTTCTTCGCGAAATTTAACATTTTCCACCATGAGGGTGCCCAGACCACCGATGCCCGATCCCATGACGACGCCAATTCGTTCGCTTTGTTTTTCGTCGTATTCGAGCCCGGATTGTTGGAGCGCTTCTTCGGTTGCAACGAGTGCGAATTGGGTAAAGCGATCCGTGCGACGTGCGAGCCGTCGTCCGAGGTGGATAACGGGATCGAAGTCCTTCACTTCTGCGGCAATCTGGGTTTTGAGTTCCTTGGGATCGAACAGGGTAATCGGCCCGACACCGGAGCGACCGTTCTTGATGCCGTCCCAGGTGGAGTCGGTGTCATTTCCAAGGGGGCTGATGCAGCCAATTCCAGTTACCACAACACGAGTTCGTGCCACGTTAAACTCCTTAATTTCGAATCGGTTATCTCGCACGGATTTAACACCACGTATATCGATAAGGTGCGGCGATGTTCTTGGGCGGCTGTGCTAGAATCGGAAGGAAGTAGGATAATTCGATTGGATTGAACCGGGGAACACGTTATGATACTCGTCACGGGAGGTCCCAATTTTATCGGTCGGGGTGTCATCCGACAGCTGACGGCGTATGGCTATTCCGTACGCAGTTTGCTGCGGCCGTCGCAAAAATCCCCCAATTTGCCGTCGGGTGTTTCTGTGGATGTTACCCTGGCGGCCTTGAATGACCGGCGTGGTGTTCGAGCGGCCATGGTGGATATCGACACGGTGATTCACCTGAGTGACCACATCGGTCCAACGCACACCTCTCGTCACCTCGACATGGAGGTGATAGGTACGCAGAACCTGGCAGAGGCTTGTGCGGACGCGGGTGTGGAACGCATGATCTACCTCAGTTATCTCGGTGCTGATCGTTCTGCGGCATATCCTGCGATGCGGGCGAAAGCAATGGCAGAAGAACACCTGCGTGCAAGCGGCGTGCCTTATACGATCCTTCGTACAGCGATCTTGTTCGGTAGAGATGATTTTTTCACCGTACCAATGGCGAAAATGCTATCCGTCGCCCCGCTATTTTTCCCGATGCCAGGGGATGGCTCGGTCCTGCTTCAACCCCTTTGGATCGAAGACCTGGCCACCTGCATCACCTGGATCCTGGACGAGCGCGAAACCATCGGCGCGACGTTTGAAATTGGAGGCCCGGAATATCTTTCCTTCCGTCAAATCCTGCAGCTGATCATGCGCGCTGCGAGTTGTCCGCGGATTGTATTTTCAACACGCCCGCCTTACCTGCGTCTCGGTGCACGTTTCTTCGAGTGGCTGTTGCCGAGAAGCCCCGTAAGCCCAT
>DAOUEK010000022.1:0-43404 GCA_034430425.1 Anaerolineales bacterium
ATCCACTCGTCATACCTGCCATCGCGCCACACGCGCCGTATACAACCACTGAGGAGATTCTCACAGCCTGCACAGAGCTTGCCATGGAATTCGATGTTCCTCTTCTCACCCACATCGCCGAGACAATGGAAGAAGTAGAAAACTGGCGCGAGACCTATGACATGCCCGTTGTACCCTGGGTCAAGAAACTCGGTCTTCTTGATGCCAAAGTCGTTGCCGCCCATTGTGTGCACATCGACGATGGCGAGATTCACACCCTGGAACACGCGGGCACAGGCATTTCGCACAACCCCTCCAGCAACCTTAAACTTGCATCTGGTTTCGCACCGGTCACTGAAATGCTGGAAACCGGCCTCAACGTCGGCGTTGCTACAGACGGTCCTTCTTCCAACAACGACCTCGATATGTGGGAGGAGATGCGCCTGGCTTCGTTTATCGCCAAAGCCTACGGCGAGAATCCGACGGCGCTGCCTGCGAAAACGGTATTCGATATGACTACGCGCATGGGCGCAAAGGCGCTCTACCTGGGCGATATCACCGGTTCACTCGAAGCCGGCAAACGCGCCGACATCATCTTGCTCGACCTTCAGTCCGTGCACAACGCCCCCCACTTCGCCCGCAGCCCCGATGCGGTCTATTCCCGTCTGGTCTATACCGCCAAAGCGACCGACGTGACGGACGTGATGATCGATGGTAAATGGGTGCTTCGAGAGCGGCAATTACAAACCATCGATCTCGATCCCTTACTCAAAGAAGCCGACGAGTATGCCGCCAAAATCGACGCCTTCCTCATCGAACGCGAAGGTTCGGTCCTGTCCAAGCTTATCGCCATCGGCGGGGCCGAGCGGGAAGAGAGCTACGAAATACAGATCAAGGTGCGCATCCCCGATGCGGCACCGTTTGTTGAAAAAATAAACAGCGGCGAATTTGAAATCGTCCGGACTGCACACTATCTGGAATACGATACCTATTTCGCCTTCGACGCCCCGGAAGAATATCGCCTGCGCTACCGGGAAGATGAATTCTTAAACGATGAGGGAGAAGTTTTCAACGTGCGCTACCGCCTGACGCTAACGGGCCCGGCAGCCGAAGGCGAATACCACGACGCCATCTTCCTCTCGCGCTCACGCTTTATCGCCCCGGCGATTCACAGCCTCCGTTTCTATCAGGAGTACTTCAACCCCGCCTCCTCGATCGAAGTCAATAAGGACCGTCTCCGCTGGCAGCTGCGCTACGAAGGAGTCGAACTCTTCGTCAACATCGACCGGCTGATCAATCCCAAATTGGACTGCTTCTTTCTGGAAATCAAAAGCCGCACCTGGTCGCGACGCGATGCACAGCAAAAGGCGGATAAAATTTCAAGTCTTCTTCACACGCTGGGTGCGGGAGATTCCGATACTATTCGGATGGAATATCCGCAGATTGTCGTGGAGTAATACCCCAGAAATTATCCGGCTGTGCAGCTAGGCTTTTGATTCGTCGTCCGCAGGATCATCGACGTTATCATCCAGGAAGCGCTGCTGCCATTCATACAGTCGGTTGAGCGCCTCCAACGGCGGTAGGCTGTTGAGATCGATTTTCTTTAGCTCTTCCAGTATGGGGTTTTTCTGCGGGAACATGTTTAACTGGCGAGCCGGTACGTTCTTGGCATCACGCATGGCGTTCGAATCCATTTCAAAATTATTCAGGATCTCCTGCGCCCTGTGGATCACCGGTCGAGGCATGCCCGCCAATTCCGCCACATGAATACCGTACGATTTATCCGCACCGCCAGGCACGATCGTGTGCAGGAACACGACCTCACCCCCCTCTTCCGACACCGCCACGTTGTAATTTCGTACGCCGGGCAGCACTTCGGATAACTGCGTCAGTTCGTGGTAATGCGTGGCGAAGAGTGTTCGTGCGCGTAAACGTGGATGATTGTGCACGTATTCCACTACCGCCCAGGCGATTGATACTCCATCGTACGTGCTCGTGCCGCGCCCAATCTCGTCCAGGACTAACAAACTGCGGCTGGTGGCATGATTGAGGATATTGGCCGTCTCCACCATCTCCACCATGAACGTCGATTGGCCGGCGTGAATTTCGTCTTGCGCACCGATGCGCGTAAAAATGCGATCTGTAATGCCCAGGCGCGCCGATTTCGCCGGCACGAAACTGCCCATCTGGGCCAGCAGGACGATCAGGGCCACCTGCCGCAGATAGGTCGATTTGCCGGACATGTTCGGTCCGGTGATGATGCGAATCTTCTCGCCGCCCTCGAAAACGGTGTCGTTGGGGACAAAGCGTTTCGATTCGAGGAACTTCTCGACGACCGGATGTCGCGCGCTGTAGATTTCGAGTGTGTCTCCTTCTATTAACTCCGGACGTATGTAGCCCTCTTTCGAGGCCACATCCGCCAAACCGGCGACGACGTCCAGACGCGCCAGGGCGCGAGCGGTGGTCAGCAAACGTCGCGCCTGTTCGCCGATTTCCCGACATATCTCTCGGAAACACTGTGTTTCCAGTTCACGGATTTGTTCTTCCGCCGTGAGCACACGTGATTCGTAATCCTTCATCTCCGGCGTGATGAATCTTTCGGCGTTGACCAGCGTCTGCTTGCGGATATATTCTTCGGGGACTTTTTCGCTGTGCGTGCGGGTGACCTCGATGTAGTATCCGAAGACTTTGTTATAGCCGACCTTCAAACTTTTAATCCCCGTGCGTTCTCGCTCTACCGCTTCCAGGGCGCCGATCCACTCCCGCGCTTCCCGTATCCCCTCAACCACATCGTCCAACACCTTGGAAAAACCTTCGCGGATCACACCTGTGTGGGATAACGTCGCCGGCGGATCATCGGCAATTGCCCGATGCAGCAAATCACATACATCCTCACAAGCATCCAGCTGCTCGCCTGTTGCGGCGAAGGCTCCGTCTTTGTGGCCTTGCATCAACTCGATCAGCGCGGGGATCCGTCCAAGCAGTTCCCGCAGGCTGGTCAGATCGTTCGGGCCGGCGACTCCGATCGAAATGCGGTTGGTCAGCCGTTCGAGATCGCTGATTTTCTTCAGGCTTTCCCGCATCTCGGCCCGCCAGAGCCCATCGGCGGAAAATGCTTCCACCTGGTCCAAACGTCCCTGGATGCGCTCGATGTCGAGCAGCGGATTGCCGATCCAATGCCTGATCAGTCGTTTTCCCATCGGCGTTAGCGTCGCGTCCACAACGCCAAGCAGCGACCCCTGCACTTTTCCCGTGCGCAGGGTCTCGGTCAATTCCAGGTTGCGGCGCGTGGTCGCATCCAGCACCATCGCCTCGCTGAGCGAATAGCTCGACAAGCCGGCCATCAACTTTACTGCTTCATTCTGGGTTGACTTTAAATATTCGATAATGGCAGCCGCGGCGCGTGCGGCCTGCGGCTTTTTGCCCAAACCGTATCCATCCAACGTCCCTGCTTTGAAATGATCTTTCAGGGTCTCCGTTGCACGATCCAATTCGAAGCGCCAATCCGGCAGTTTCGTTTTGTGGCCGGACCATTCCCCCTCGAGATCGAGCGACTCGGGAAGGATCACTTCCGCCGGCCGCAGGCGGATGAGTTCCTGCCGAATCACAGCCATCGCCGCAGACGTCTCCACCTGTGTGGCGGCGAATTCACTTGTACTCACGTCGGCATAGGCGATTCCGACGCTGTCATCCTCCACGACGACGGCAAGCAAGTAGTTATTCGCGTCCCCCGGCAGCAATTCCGCCTCGACGACCGTGCCCGGCGTGATCACGCGCACGACCTCGCGGGCGAACAAACCGCTCACCGGCCCATCCCCGACCTGTTCGCAAATTGCTACGTGATAGCCCTTCTCGATCAGGCGGGAGAGGTAATTTTCAGCGGCATGATGGGGGATGCCTGCCATGGGCACACGCGCTCCCTTGGCCACGTTGCGCGAGGTCAGCACGATATCCAATTCCCTGGAGGTGATTTCTGCATCTTCGTCGAAGGTCTCGTAGAAATCACCCAGGCGGAAGAAAAGAATCGCATCAGGATGCTGTTTCTTGATTTCGAGATATTGTTTACGGACCGGGGTGACTTTGTCGCTCATGACAGCTGCATTCTAAGCGCAGGGCGTTCAAACTTCAAGCGTCTATGATATACTCGCCGCATGACGCAAATCGTATCCGTTGACCTTGGCGGTACGCACATTCGGGCGGCGTTCTTCCCGACATTCGAACCGACCTCGGCTACGCAGACCAAAATCGAAACGCTCGCCGCTGAAGGTCCGGATGCGGTCATCGAACGTATCGCCAAAACGATCGAATCCCAGATTCCCGATAACGTTGAAAACAATCAAATCCGCATCGGCATCGGCGCACCGGGCCCGCTCGATCCTGCCACCGGTTTGATTCTCGAAGCGCCCAATCTGCCTGGATGGAAAAACATCCCCCTTGTCGAGCGGATGCAAGCCCACTTTGATTGTCCGGTTGCATTGGGCAATGACGCCAACATGGCCGCCCTTGCAGAGTGGCGCTTCGGCGCCGGAGAAGGCACGCAGCACCTGATCTACCTGACCATCAGCACGGGGATTGGCGGCGGGATTATCATCGACGGACGTCTGCTTACCGGCGCGCATGGCTACGCCGGCGAGGTGGGTCATGTTAGCATTTCGCTGGACGGACCTCGCTGTGGCTGTGGCCAATGCGGACACGTGGAGGCATTGGCCTCCGGCCCGGCAATCGCACGCCGGGCAAATGAGAAATTGTCCGCCGGACAGGAATCCTCGCTGCGCGAGAAGTACAAAACTGAAGGGGAAATCCGGGCCGAAGATGTCGGCCAGGCGGCGCATCAAGGCGATGCACTGGCCCTGGAAACGCTCGATGAAATCGGCGACATTCTCGGACGCCACCTGGCGAACCTGGCACACACATTCAACCCGGAGATCTTCGTTCTTGGCGGCGGTGTCTCCCAGATTGGAAAACCTTTTTTCACTCCCATTCAGGAAGCAATACGGAAGTATGTCATTCATCCGTCTTACCTGGAGGGTCTGCGCATCGTCCCTGCGTCCTTGGGTGACGATGCCGGGCTCGTAGGTGCAATGATTCTCGCCCATCATGAATAACCATGGAAAATAAAATAACAACAAAATTGACCGTCACCTTCCTTGCCTGCGCGCTGATCGTTTGCGCCTGTTCGATTTCAAATGACTCGAATTCGATTGTTTACGGTCTCACACTTTCGCCATCCGGCATCGACCCGCATCTGAACGCCTCCGCCGAACTGGGCATCCCGCTCAGCTCGGTTTACGACACGCTGGTCTTTCAAGATCCGGACAACGGCGCGTTCGTTCCCGGGCTCGCCGAAGATTGGACGATCAGCAACGACGGCCTCACCTACACGTTCGTCTTGCGCGACGACGTCACCTTTCACGACGGAACGACGTTCAATGCCTACGCCGTGATCGCCAATATCGACTACACAATTGATCCCGAGAACCATTCCTTTAAAGCCGCTCTCATGCTGGGTCCATTGTCGGGCGTCGAAGTACTCGACGAATACACCGTCGTTTTCCGGCTCGAAGAACCCTATGCACCGCTGCTCGATGCCCTCTCGCAGGTCTACCTGGGAATGGCATCGCCGCTTGCCCTTGAAACCTGGGGGCCGAGTGAATATCAATACCATCAAGTTGGCACAGGTCCTTATCGATTCGTTGAATACGTTCCCAACGATCACCTGACTCTTTCCCGCTATGAGGATTACGACTGGGCACCGTCGATTTACAATCAACGCGGGGCTTCGATCGAGACTATTGTCTTCCATTTCTATGAAGATGCCGCTACACGCGCCCTTGCACTGGAAAGCGGCGAAGTCGATATTATTGGCGAGGTGCCGCATCTCGATGCCGCCCGACTGGATACGGATGAGGATTTCGATCTGCACCCCATCGTCATCCCCGGTCAGCCAATGCAATTCTTGTTCAACACGCTTCGCAGCCCAACCGACGATGTGCGTGTACGTGAAGCGTTAATCGCCGCGGTCGATCGCTCCTATGTGGTCAAGACCGTATTTGGAACCCATTCCTCGGTTGCTAACGGACCGCTGACTGCCGTCACAAAAGGTTATTTGCCCGAAGCGCCCTTCCCTGGCTACGATCCGGGCCATGCGGCAGATCTGCTGGAAGCATCCGGATGGCAAGACGATGATGGTGATGGAATTCGCACGCGGGAAGGTGAAGAGCTTCACATTCGTATCGTTGCGCCTCCCTGGGGCTCGAATTCAGAAGTCGCCCAACTGCTGCGTGCGGCATGGGAGAAAGTGGGCGCCACCGTCGAAATCGAGATCGCTCCGGGTTTCGGCCCGCTCAACGAAGCCCAGGCATCGGGAGTGTATCACTTGATTGGAATCAATCTTTTTGATTCCGACCCCGATCTACTGCGGTCTTTTTACACCAGCGAGGGGTTCTATAATTGGAGCGGATATTCCGATCCGGATCTAGATCGCATACTCAACCAGGCCGCACAGGCTTCCCTGGACGCTGAACTGCGCTGGGAGCTGTATGCAGAAGCGGCCATACAGATACGCGATCAGGCTTTGTTGATACCGATTCGGGATTACGTCAATCTCGTGGTGATCAACAATCGCCTGGAAGGTTTACATTTCTCAGCCCAAGGATGGTTTCCTTTACTGATCGATTTGAAAACGGCGCGCTAAGAACCGTCGTCCGCCGTTTGCTTGAGGGTATGATCACCGCCTGGGCGGCGGTTACGGTTACGTTTTTTGCGCTTCATCTCACTGCCGGTGATCCGCTCTCGGGTTTGTACAGCCGAGGCCTTGCGACTCAAGAACAGATCCAAGCCACTCGCATCAGCCTCGGCCTTGATGCCCCCTTGCTCGTTCAGTATCTTCATTATTTAACCGGCATCTTTCGTGGCGACCTGGGCGTATCGCTGTACACGCGTCGTCCTGTCAGCCAGGAAATCTTCGCGCAGCTCCCCTCGACACTGGAATTGGCATTCTCGGGACTGTTGATTGCCATTACACTCGGCTTCATTCTCGGGATTCTTTCTGCCTGGAAAGAAAATCGCCTCACAGGGAGAATTGCCGCGGTGGTCACCGGCATGGCGACTGGTTTTCCCGTCGCCTTCACCGGCATCCTTGCGCTGTACGCCGTACGGACCAGCTACCAGCATCTACCCAAAGGATCGCTATCGCCCATCCAGGACCTCGTACTCCCTGCACTCGTTCTCGGATTCGCTTCAGCAGGCGGCATTGCGCGTGTGGTTCATGCCGGATTGCGAGAGAGTATGCGCAAGCCCTACATGCTTGCCGTGCAAGCCCGCGGCATACAGCGAGGCTTTCGATTCCTCTGGCACGCGTTGAAACCTTCGCTCCCGCCTGCCGTCTCCATGAGCGCGCTGGAGGCAGCTTTCTTACTCTCCGGAACCGTTATCACGGAGACGGTCTTTGCCCGTCCGGGACTTGGCAGGTTGTTGATCGATTCGATCCTCGACGGGGACTATCCCATCGCCATGGGAATTGTTGCCATCGTCGCCATTTTTTATACATTGAGTCACATCCTCGCCGATCTCGTCTCCGTGGCAATCGACCCCCGTCTTCGCAGGCGCACACAATGAAACGCCTGGTGGATTACCTGGCCTTCTTCTGGCTGGCGCTGGTTGTGATCCTCGCTATCCTCGCTCCCTGGATCGCACCTGCCAATCCCTACCAACCCGTCGCCGATCCGCTCTTGTCACCGCATGCGCACCCTCCTCTTGGGACAGATAATCTTGGACGCGATCTCTGGTCGCGGCTGCTTTTCGGTTGCCGGATCAGCCCTGGCGCTGCGCTGCTCTCCGCACTGCTGACGTTGGTTATTGGCAGTCTACTGGGATTCGTCGCCGCCGTATTGGGAGGAAAGATCGATCGTATCCTAACCGCAGTTGTTAACGCTGCGCTGGCTGTCCCGGCTCTTCTGCTTGCCATGCTCCTTGTTGCCGGTTTCGGCCCGGGCATCACGACGGTGATTGTGGCGATCGGTCTGGGTGGAGCACCCGCCTTCGCGCGTGTGACACGCACGATCTGTCTGCAGCTAATGGAAAAGGAATACATCTACGCCGTGGAGGCGTTGGGCGCGTCTCGTCCGCGCATTGCGTTTCGACATCTGCTTCCAAACGCTGCCGGCCAGATTATCATCCTCGCCACGACTCACTATGCCTGGGCGTTCATGGGCATTACCACACTTACTTTCCTCGGTCTTGCGGGCGATCCATCCCTTCCGGATTGGGGAGCGATCCTCAATCAAGGTCGATCCTTTCTCACCCAAGCGCCCTGGTTCGTCTTGTCGCCAGGGTCCGCGATTACGATGACCATTTTGGCCATCCACCACATCGGCGCTTCGTTTACAGCGCCGGAATTCCCTGCACACATTCGCTGAATGCCAATCTGATATTCAGTGTGGTAAACTGGATCAACTTCGTTTCTGTGCAGTAATTATTGGGATTGCGGCTTGGCCCTATGCCTTTTCACAGACAGTCACATCGGTCAAATAGGTAAACAACTTGATCGTCACCCTGCTGGCATTGGCACTGATTTTTGACTTTCTAAACGGCATTCACGATAGCTCCAACATCGTTGCTGGCGTGATTTCGTCTCGCGCTATGCGACCGAAAAACGCGTTGGCGCTTTCTGCGGTGTCGAACTTCATCGGCCCATATCTATTTGGCGTAGCAGTCGCCAAGACTGTTGGCGATGGTCTGCTCGATATCAACGCCATTGATCTGAACGTCGTCACAGCCGCGCTGACTTCCGCGATCCTGTGGAATGTAATTACCTGGTATTTTGGACTCCCATCATCATCTTCCCATGCGTTAATCGGCGGTCTTTTGGGCGGCGCCATCCTGGCGGATGGCTTTAAAGTTGTTCAAATCGCTGGTCTACTCAAAATCGTACTTACATTGCTGATTTCACCTATGCTCGGGATGCTTGTCGGATTCTTATTCATCCGCCTCATTCTCTGGTTGTTTCGTAAAGCGACGTCAAAGGTCAACGTCTTTTTCCGACACGTGCAGATTTTAACCCTGCTCGGCCTGGGTTTGAGCCATGGCGCCAATGACGCGCAGAAAACAATGGGTGTCCTTACCCTTGGCCTGGTATTGATGGGGAAGTTACCTACTTTTACCGTGCCACTCTGGGTCATTACAGTCAGCGCGGCTGCGATTGCATTGGGAACTGCGATTGGCGGCTGGCGCTTGATCCGCACGCTTGGCGGCAAGATCTTCCGCATCCGCCCCGTGCACTCCTTCTCATCGCAAGTCGCTGGATCGGTAGTAATTCTCGGTGCCGCTCTCTTTGGCGGGCCGGTCAGCACGACTCAAGTGATGAGTTCCGCCATTGTGGGTGTTGGTGCAGGTCAGCGCATGAATATGGTGCGTTGGCAGGTTTTGGGCGAAATGGTCGTAGCCTGGCTTTTTACCATCCCCCTCACAGCCGGATTATCTGCCCTCTTGTTCCTGATTTTCGAAGCCTTCTAATCCGTTTCCTTGCACCACGCCGAAATTATTAAAACCATCTCTTTGCCAACATCCGGGTTTACATCCAGCCAATGAATCATTGGGTCGTCCGTTTTAAACCAGTTCGCTTGCCTGCGCACAAATTGCCTCGTTAAACGGCGTATTTGCATGATGGCTTCATCCAAGCTTATTTTTCCCTGCAAGTGCTCTGCAATCTGCTTGTATCCGATTGCGGACATCGCCACGTTCTTCGGGCCTACACCTTTGGATAACAGCGTCCGGACCTCCTCGATAAAACCTGCTTCGATCATGGCATCGATGCGCGCATCGATTCTGGCATACAGCTGCTTGCGCGGCATTTGCAGTCCAATTCGCAAGACATCAAATTTTGGTGATGCTTTTCTGCGCATACTGCTTGCCGGCATGCCGCTGATATGGCTGATTTCCAGGGCTCGAACCACGCGGCGTACATTTCGGTGATCGATACGCTGCGCTGAAGCTGGATCGATTTCCTCAAGCCTTGCGTGCAACGCCTGGGCGCCATGTTCCTGTGCGTATGCTTCGAATTCGCTCCGCAGTTCCGGATCGCTTTCCTTCGGCGGCGGCTGCCATCCTTCTAAAATGGCGGCAAAATACTGTCCAGTCCCCCCGACGAGCATCGGCAGACGCTGGCGCGCATGGATCTCATCAATCGCATCCAATGCGGCCTGACAATAATCGACCAATGACCAAGGCGTTTCGGGATCGGCCACATCGATGAGATGATGGGGAACCTGTGACCTTTGCTGCGGTGTTGGTTTCGCTGTGCCGATATCCATGCCGCGGTAGATCTGGCGTGAATCCACAGAGATAATTTCCGAATTCATTTCTCGGGCCGCGAGTATCGCCGCCTCGGTTTTTCCAACGGCGGTGGGCCCGAAAACAACAACAACCCGATTGTCGATATTCACAATCCCTGTTCCTCTTCGATTGCACTTTCGTAATGCGCGATGCGATCCACGCTCCCGCATCGATGGGCATCAATGGCGACAACGTCGATCCTCCAACTCGTATCAAAGCGATCGTGTTCTTGCAGATAACTCAAAGCCGCTTGTTGAATGTGTCGGCGTTTATCTCGCGTCAGGCTTTCCTCGGGCGTACCGTAGGCATCCGATGTACGTGTGCGAACCTCCACAATCACCAGGGTTTCATTGTCCAAAGCGACGATATCGATCTCGCCTTCCTCGCAGCTCCAATTCCTTCCCAGTATTTCGTATCCCTTCGACTGCAGGTAGCGCGCTGCTACATCTTCTCCCCATTTGCCCAAATCATGCGATCGCATCACAATACTCACTCCATGGTAAACCATACCATTGTACAGGATTCGTGGATCAGAATCCGTTCCGCGCGAATATAATGGGCATAAGCGAATCACCGAACTATAGAAAAACGAGTTGTCTATAAAGAATATCATGCAAGCAGAGATTATCTCAATCGGCACTGAATTGCTACTGGGCGAAATCGTCGACACCAACACGCGCGCCATCGCACAAGCCTTGCGCGATATAGGCGTGAATGTTTTCCGCACATCCACCGTCGGGGATAACGCCGATAGAATTGCCGAGGCCATTCGCGAGAGCACTCGGCGTGCGCAAATCGTGATCACAACAGGCGGTCTGGGCCCAACCATCGACGATGCCACGCGAGAAGGCATTGCGTTGGCGCTCGAGCGAGTGCTCGAATTCCGTCCTGAGCTGTGGCGGCAGATACAGGAGCGTTTCTCCCGCTTTGGGCGAAAACCCACAGAGAACAACCGCCGTCAAGCGCACCTGCCACGCGGCGCAACAGCGATTGAGAATCCCATCGGCACGGCGCCGGGATTCTTTTTCGAAAGCGCCACATCCGTAATCTTCGCCCTTCAAGGCGTTCCAGCGGAGATGGAGTACGCGGTGGAAAAGTCCGTTATTCCATATCTGCGTGAGAAATTTAACTTAAAGAGTGTGATTAAGACACGCATTATTCGCACTTCAGGTCTGGGCGAATCCGCCGTGGATACACGCATCGAAGACCTGGAGAAACTCAGCAACCCGACTGTGGGTTTGGCTGCACACCCCGGGCGTGTTGATATTCGCATCACGGCAAAGGCGAAAACCATCGATCAGGCGGATGAGTTGATCTTGCACTTCGAAACAACGATTCGTCAGCGCCTGGGAGAGCATGTTTATGGCGTCGACGACCACACCTTGGAAGCCGCCACTTTAGCCCGGGTCGCAGCCTACCGCTTGCGCCTCGTTATTGTTGAATGTGGCACCAACGGAGCGCTCACCGCTGCGCTGTCGCCATTGGAAGAGCCATTTGTGTGTGGTCAAATCCTGACTCACACCGAAGATCAAGAGCAATTCTCGGCCGCATTGAATCTTCTGCAGCAATCCCAAAAGGCACGACTTGGAATGGGCGTATACCTGAAACTGGCTGACGATCGACACCTGTGCACCATCTTGATCCACTCCCCTGTCGGGAATGAAACGCTTACACGTACTTATGGTGGGCCTCCAGCGTATGCAGCACAATGGGCAGCGAGTGTGTCACTCGATCGTTTGCGCCGCCATCTTGCTTGACAACCCAATCAGCGACTTCTATAATCCGCCACGAAGATGCGGGTGTAGCCAAGTGGTAAGGCAGTAGCTTCCCAAGCTACCATTCGTGGGTTCGAATCCCATCACCCGCTCTAGTTTTTAATCACCGATACACTTGTCTGACAAATGATTATTGACAAGCATCAAAGCTATGATAGATTATTAGCTAAATAATTCCGCAATTTTCGGATATATAAACCAGCTGCTATTCAAGTATTTTGGTCGTTTGGATGGCCTGCTCCTTGAATTGGCGTCCGGACGTAATGCCAAAAATTATCCGGTGTCCAGGGCGGTGCGCGATAGTATCGCGTAGGCTCGCGTGGGACACCTCCCAGCCGGGAGGTGTTCGTTGTTTACCGGCAAGGGAATCCATGACAATCCGTTTCAATAAATACTATTTTTCCTGAATTTCCCGCCCGGAATATCTAGGGATTCGAAAGGAGGAATGCACGCCACAGATCGAGTTTTTCACGCGATGAAATCATCCCGATAACGACTTTGCATCATCAAAGTCAATTTGAATCTAAGAGGAGAGGATAACCATGAAACGTTATACGCCATTTATTGTTTTGCTAATTGCCAGTCTTCTATTGGCCGGATGTGCGAAGACCACACCGACAGCAGAGCCTGTTGCCGGAGAGCCGGTAGAAGAACCAGTAGCAGTTGAAGAACCCGCGGAAGAACCTGCGAGTGATGTCATCGCCATGGGCATGACGGCAGATGAACTCGCAGCATCCGGCTACGTTGTCATCGCACCGGGTGATCCAATCCGCATCGGCCAATCCACCGGCCTGACTGGACCGATCCCCGATCCAGGCCTTGACATCAAACAGGCAGCCGAACTTTCAATTGATGATCTCAATGCCGCAGGTGGCTTCGAAGGTCACGATTGGGAACTCGTAACCGAAGACGGAGCTTGCGATGGCGATGCCGGGACCGTTGTCGGCAACAAATTTGCTGCTGATCCATCGATCGTGGCTGTGCAGGGCGGTATGTGCACGGGCGAGACTCTGGCATTGATCCCGATCTTCACGGAAGCGCGTATCCCCTACGTCTCGGCCAGCTCCACCAACCCCGCCGTTACGAGTGAAGACTGCGACATCTGCAACCGCGTTGCCCTGAGCGACAAGATGCAGGCCGATGTGGACGCAGACTACATCTACAACGTTCTGGGCATCACCACAGTAGCATTGATGCATGACAATGGAGACTATGGCCTTGGCCTTGCCGAGTTGTTCCAAGATTCATTTGAGGCACTTGGCGGCACGATCACCGATTTCCAGGGCGTACAAGTAAACGATACAGATTTCCGCGCCGTGCTCACCCAGATCGCTGCCAATCCACCGGAATTGATCTTCTTCGGCGGCTACTCCACGGAAGCCGGTTTAATCACTATCCAGATGGACGAGGTAGGTCTCGGAGACGCGGTCTTCTTCAGCGATGACGGCACCTACACCGCCCAGTATCTGGATACTGCAGGCGCTGCTGCTGAAGGCGCCTATGTAAGCTTCGTAGCTGGCGACGAACTCGAGGATGCCAATGCAGAATTCGATGCCAAGTACATGGAGAAATACGGCGTCGCTCCGGATAACCTTGGCCCGTTCCATGCCCAGGCATACGATGCAATCAATCTCATCGCCGAAGCGATCAAAAGTGTTGCCATGACTGATGATGCTGGCGAAGGTTACCTGATCATCGATCGCGAGGCGGTCATTACGGCCGTCCGCACCACCTCCGGTTTGCCGGGTCTGGCTGGCGTAATGAACTGCAACGCCATCGGAGACTGCGGCGCTGGTGGTATTCAGGTCTTCCAGGTCCAGGATGGCACCTGGGTCCAGGTCTCAGGTTTTGGCATCGAGTAAAACCTTCCCTGCCTGATATATTCTCAAACTGGGGTAGTGTATACTACCCCAGTTTGAGCACCGCCCATATCATTCATTTGCTAGAATTCGATTACGAAAATCTTATCAATACGAGTGAACATTTTCCATGGAAACCAACCCGGATAGGGCATCTACGAAAATAAAAATAAATGCGGTCAATCGCAAGACGTTAAACAGAATCTTGATCATTTCCTTCGGCATTATCATTATATTTCTTCTCATCTGGCGGATTGTCATTGTTGCGCAACAAACCTCGTATACACCCCAATATTGGGCGTTTCAGATCATCAATGGACTTATCCTCGGTGGGGTTTACGCACTCATTGCACTAGGTTATACGTTGGTATACGGGATTTTATTCATGATCAACTTCGCTCATGGCGAAGTTATGATGATCGGTGGATTTGCTGGCTTCTTTACCCTGCAGTTGTTCACCACGCTGGGTTGGACAGAAGGATCGCCTCTCGTTGCCGGTCTCGCGATACTGCTGGTTATTATAGCCGGCATGATCGCTTCTGTACTTACTGGCATATCTCTGGAGCGCATCGCCTACCGACCACTTCGAACCGCCCCTCGCCTTGTACCACTTATCAGTGCAATCGGCGCGTCTTTCTTCTTACAGTATTCCGCATTACGGATTTTTGGCGTGACCCCACACAGCTTCCGTAAACCAGAAATCATCGCAGGAGGTTGGTCGATCGGCGAGACGGGGATATTTGTAACTCGCACGGGCATCTTCATTTTGGTGATATCTATTTTGATGATGATTGGCCTCTTTATTATCGTACGGCACAGCAAAATGGGGCGCGCCATGCGGGCGGTCGCGGAGGACAAAGAAACCGCTGCGCTGATGGGCATTGATGTTAATAAAGTCATCGCTTTCACGTTTGCACTCGGCTCCGCCCTCGCCGGCGCCGGTGGCGTTATGTTTGGATTTCACAACACGGTGATGCGCTTCAACACCGGGTTCATTCCTGGCCTTAAGGCATTCACAGCCGCTGTACTCGGAGGTATCGGCAACATCCCGGGTGCCATGTTCGGCGCGGTCCTGCTGGGCGTTCTCGAATCATTGGGGCCAAGTGCACTTGGTTTGCCCACCGAATATAAAGACGTTATCGCATTTTCGCTTCTCGTACTTGTGTTGATCTTCCGCCCTATGGGCTTGCTGGGCGAAGTTCTTGCTGAGGAAAAGGCATAATTCATGAAGCTAAAAGATGGCATCCGTTCTGGGTTAATCACACTTGGCATTCTCATCTACCTGGATCTACTCGGGTTGCCCCTGACATCCGGGAATTCGATTGTTGTTATATTCACTCTGCTTGTTGGGGTACTTTCGCTTCTCTTCTTGCGCAATCGACCAGGGCACGAACGCACGTTTCCCAACGCCTTGGCCAACGGCTTATTGATCGGCATCATTAGCGGCGTTGGCCTCATGGCTGTCACGTATTTCTTTTCCCAGCTGCAAGCTGACGGTGTTCGCATCAACCAGGTTCTCGCACAAATTTTGCCCGAAAACACCAGCGCGCTTACTGGATTGAGTAAAGATCAAGTCACAAACGGCGCCGATGTTTGGCCAGGTTTACTAAAAATCGGCTTCCTTTTCACCATTGCCGGCTTTATTGGAGGCGGTGCAACGCAACTTTTCAAGGAAAACACCGGCTCAAAATTCAAGCAGCTCTCCAATTCTGCCGTAGGACATTACACTGTCCTGATATTACCTCTGCTGTTCTTCATTTTCTTCATGCTCTTGAAGGTAGAAGGGATTCAACTGGGCGGATCGAACGAAAACACCCTTGGCCTGGTATTCGTATTCCTTTTTATCTCTGCATCCCTATTTGCCTTTCGCGGCACAAAACCGGGCAAGGAACGAAACGCACTCTCGCTGCTTCTGATTGCATTAATGCTCGCTTTACCGCAGTTGACCGACCTCTTCCAAAATGCGGTCCTCAGCGCCGTGGTAATTTTCGTCGTAATGGGACTGGGGCTTAACATCGTCGTGGGTTATGCAGGATTGTTGGATCTTGGCTACGTCGCCTTTTTTGGCATCGGTGCCTATACCTTCGGACTACTCTCAGCGCCTGAATCCTACGTTCTGGTAAGCCTGCCAGCGTTTGGTGGAATCACATTTTGGAGTGGTTTACCGATTGCGATCTTTGCTGGCGCGATTATCGGCGCTCTGCTTGGTATTCCGGTGCTGCGGATGCGTGGCGATTACCTTGCCATCGTAACACTAGGTTTTGGTGAAATTATCCGCCTGCTGCTCTTGAATCTACGTGATTTCACCGGCGGGCCCGGAGGGGTCCTCAATGTGCCAGCCCCGATTATTTTCGGCGCTGACCTCGGAAACCCGAAAGGAATTTTTTATCTGGGTATCCTTTTCAGTGTTATTGTCGCCTTTATCACTGTCAGGCTGCGAGATTCGCGCCTGGGCAGATCCTGGATCGCACTCCGCGAGGACGAGGATGTCGCGCAGGCAATGGGCATCAACCTCATCAACATCAAGCTGCTCGCCTTCGCCACAGGCGCAGCGTTTGCTGCAGCAGCGGGAGCCCTTTACGCATCCCGACAGGTTAATATATTCCCGGACAATTTTACATTGCTAGTTTCAATCGATGTGCTTTCGCTGATTATCATCGGTGGATTGGGCAGCATTGAGGGAGTCGTTCTTGGCTCTATAGCACTCATCGGTCTTCCGGAGATCTTGCGCAGCGTAAATGAATACCGCATCGTAGCCTTTGGCGCGGTATTGGTTATTATGATGATTCTGCGCCCGGAGGGATTGCTCCCCTCGGCACGTCGACAACGCGAACTGCGCGGCGAGGGCATGGCTGAACCCCTCGCGCCTTCTAAATAAGCGAGATATTCATGGATTTATTTTTCGAAATTCACGGTTTGGTAAAACGATTTGGAGGCCTAGGTGCTGTCAACCATTTTGATTTTCAGTGCGATCAAGGATCAATTGTCAGTATTATTGGCCCCAATGGCGCAGGAAAAACAACCGTGTTCAACTGCATCACTGGCTTCTACAAGATCGATGGCGGTGAAATCATTTTCAAAGGGAATATCATCAACGACCGTTCACCCGATCGCATCACGCGCAGTGGAATCTCCCGCACGTATCAGAATATCCGTCTTTTTTCCAATATGACAGGTGTGGAGAATATACTGGTTGGCATGGAGCCTCACTTGCGATCTACATTTATTGGCTCCATGATTCGCTCGAAATTCACTCGAGAAGAAGAACGACTAGCACATGCGGAAGCTGCCCGCCTGCTTGAATTTGTCGGCATACCGCCCGAATCAGACGATCTGGCGAAGAATTTTTCTTACGGCGATCAACGCCGTTTAGAAATTGCACGTGCGCTGGCCAGCAAACCCGGACTACTGCTTCTGGATGAACCAACTGCAGGCATGAACATACGTGAAAGCGCAGAAACCATGCGCTTCATCCGGCAATTACGCGACGAATTGGGCATCACGATCATTTTGATCGAACACGACATGCGCGTGGTGATGGGTATTTCGGAACGGATCACAGTTTTGGACTACGGTCAAAAAATCGCCGAAGGAACACCCGAAGATATTCAGAACAATCCAAA
This sequence comes from Anaerolineales bacterium, assembly GCA_034430425.1. Taxonomy (GTDB): domain Bacteria; phylum Chloroflexota; class Anaerolineae; order Anaerolineales; family E44-bin32; genus WVZH01. The sequence continues at coordinate 17,569 of DAOUEK010000022.1, forward strand.
AGTGATCGAAGCGTATCTCGGGCGCGGCGCCGCATCCGGGATCACAACATATGCAGCAACATAGGATTTCAGGAGCCTGATTAATGTCCTTGCTCGAACTTCGAGATGTACATAGCTATTACGGAAACATCCACGCCTTGAAAGGTATTTCCATCAACGTCAATGAAGGCGAGATCGTCACGTTGATTGGCACGAATGGCGCTGGTAAAACAACCACATTAAGAACCATCAGCGGCGTTCTCAAACCGCGCAAGGGATCGGTTCGATTTGCCGGAGAGGATTTGGTTCCTTACAAAACGCATGAAATTGTGTACAAGGGGATCGCCATGGTTCCCGAGGGCAGACGCATTTTTTCACGTCTAACCGTCACCGAAAATCTAGCCATGGGTGCCTACCATCGTACGGATAACGACGGCATTGAAGAAGATTTGGAACGCGTATTCAATTTGTTCCCGCGCCTCAAAGAACGTGAACACCAAGTTGCCGGTACGTTGAGCGGCGGAGAACAACAAATGCTTGCCACGGGCCGTGCCCTCATGGCGCATCCCAGCCTGATGCTGCTCGATGAACCTTCCATGGGCCTGGCCCCTGTGCTTGTCGAAAGCATTTTCGATACCATCCAGGAAATCAATCGTGAAGGTAGAACCATTCTCCTTGTAGAACAAAATGCACACATGGCGCTTCAGGTCGCCCATCGCGGCTACGTCCTTCAAACTGGCGAGATCGTCCTCAGTGATACCGCGAAGGCCTTGCGAAATAACCCGATCGTCCAAAAAAGCTACTTCGGAATCGACTGAGCATAATTCCACGAAATCCTAATAATTCCAAATCGGTCTGTAAGCATTTCGTAAGCTGGCCATTCCTTTTAAAATGCTAAGATGGGTCAAGCAATAGCCGCCGTGTCGGTATCAGGGGAAGAACACAAATAAACACATCTCAGGCTGAGCAATGCCTACGGGCACCCACATCAATCCCGTAAGGCACTCGATAATCAAAGTCCTCGAGATACCCAAGTAGGTCAGGCTTATTGCTCTCCTCCTCCTCAGAGCCCTCGCTGGCACGGGGGCTCTACTTTGTTAGGTTAAATGTAATCGGTGCAGCACTTGCCTTGGAGATTGTCTGCACTATAATCTAGCTAGCCATTCTATTAGGTCTGATCATGGATGCAGTAGCGACGATGGAATCCTACACTGTTCTCTATGTCGAAGACACCGTAGACAACCGAATCCTCGTGCGGCGCATCCTTCAAGCAGAAGGCCATACCCTTCTTGAAGCAGGGTCTGCGCAAGAGGGGTTGCAACTCGCTCTTTCTGAGCATCCCGATTTAATTCTCGTCGATATCAATTTACCTGAGGTGGACGGGTTGACGTTTACAAAACGGTTGAAAACCGATCCAAAATTGGCAAATGTACCTATCGTTGCGCTCACTGCGAATGTCCTGCGCGGTGATCGCGAACGAAGCCTTCGGGCAGGCTGCGACGGCTATATCCAGAAACCGATCGACGTCGACCTGTTTCCGTCGCAGATCAAACACTTTATTAAACAACCCACTCAATCGTGAACTACGAGAGTTGCGTTGATGAATACAACGATCAAAGACCTGGTTGTATTAATCGTGGAAGATAATGTGGCGAATTTTTCATTAATGGCACGTCTGCTACAACCTATGGGTGTGTGCTGTGAATGGAAATCGTCTGGCTATGAAGTCGTTGAATATGCAGGCACTATCGCACATGTCGACTTGATCCTGATGGATATTCGCCTGCCCTACGAAGATGGATATCAAGCGTTAAAAAAATTGCGCGCATCCAATCTGATGGATATACCCGTGGTCGCTGTGACTGCATATGCAAGTGAAGAACAAATGAAGAAGGCCCGTAAAGCTGGCTTCGACGGTTTTCTTGGTAAGCCGCTCGACGCCGATCGTTTTCCAGAGCAAGTTCGCCGTATAATTGCTGGCGAGCAGGTATGGGAGTTAAATTAGCCGTGCTACAAAGATTTCTAACCTTCCTTGGTCCAAGATTTACCAGTTTCGAGCAACAGTCCAGCCTGAGTCGTAAATTGATTGTCGTGCTTATGCCGCTCGTTCTTATTCCCATGATCGTCATGGGAGCTGCTGCATACATCCAAGCACGCAACATCATGCAGGAGCAATTCGAAGATAAGTTGGCCACGCGCGTAAGCGACAAGCTTGTCGATCTCTCAGACTGGATTTCCGATCGCGAAGAGTATCTGGATTTAATCGCACAAGAAGGATTTTTGCCCAATAGCATTGCTCTACTGATTAATACACAAAAGTCCGATCCTTTGTATGTTGGACGTAAAAATATAGTCAGCGGCCTGCTCGAAAATTATCGTTCATCTGCCGCCATCGCGTTTGATGATTATCTCGTAATTCGGACTTCTAATGGAGAGATTCTCGCATCGACGCAAGCTGCCTGGGAAGGCGAGAGTATTGATGCGGACATCATGCGGGATATCGTACTCGGGACAACCAATACATATCCTGTCTATGATCATCCCTTGTTCCATATTTCCGAGGAAGAAAATTTTGCCGTCCTCACTCACACATCAATTACTACAGATGCAAGTGGGTTTAATGAAGCTATTCTCATGGGCGTTAGTACAAATACTTTTAAAACCGACATCATTGAAGATATCCAACGCAAATGGCTCTCAAGCACGAATCAAAACACCGAAGGTCTGAATGCTTATATCCTCATAGCGCCAAATATATTTCTTGTTATTGATCCTTCCGGTACATTCTCAGTGCGACGAGTCAGTATTGACCACCCTGCCCTTGAAAATCCAAATCGTTCATCACCACGAACGAGTGAATACGACAATATCTTTGGAGAGAGTGTTCTCGGTTCCTTCGCCTGGGTGCCAAATTCTGGAATGGGTATTTCTGTAGAACAACCCCGAAGTCTCTATATATCAGAGATCAACTCGTTCGCACCCTACTCGATTCTTCTAATTCTTCTTGCGACGTTGTTCACCGCAATTGTTGTACCAATTGCCAGCAATCAACTGCTGCGGCCGCTAAGAAATCTAACAGAATTTGCTCAACGTATGACGCGCGGCGACTGGGAGTATCGCGTTCCCATTGATAGCGTCGATGAAGTCGGCATGTTATCTCGCTCTCTGAATATGATGGCCGAAGAATTGAGCGAATCCTATCGCTCCCTGGAAGACCGTGTATCTGATCGTACACGCCAATTGCGCATTGCCTCACAAGTCGCACGAGTTGTTATTTCATCACCATCATTGGCCGATCTCCTGCGACGCGGTGTCGAGCTGATCAAGTCACAATTCGGTTACTATCATGTCTCCATTTTCTTGATCGATGAGAATGGAGAAACCGCTCGTCTGGCAGAATCATCCGGTGAGGTCGGGCAAGCGCTCAAGGCGCGCGGCCACAGCCTGAAAGTTGGAGGCCAATCCGTTATCGGCTGGGTTACATCCAACAACCAACCGCGTATCGCCTATGATGTAACACAGGACCCGTTGCACCTGGTGAATGAGCTGCTCCCAGAAACACGCTCGGAAGCCGCCGTCCCACTTCAAGTGGCTGGTCGAGTTTTAGGTGCACTCGATGTGCAGAGTACGCAACCGGAAGCTTTCTCACCGCAGGATATTGAAATCCTGCAGACTTTAGCCGATCAATTTTGTGCCGCCATTCAGAACGCACAACTGGCAATCTCATCCATCACAGCCGCCGATCGCGCACGCCTCATGAGTCAGGTGACGCAAGAACTCAGTCGGCAGATGACAGTGGAGGATGTAATGCAAACTACAGCGAAATCACTCCATCGTGCTTTGGGAAATCCCGAAATCGCTGTTCGCTTGCATAGGCCGGAAGAAAAGTCGAGTTACTATACAGAATACCCCACATCAAGCGAATCGGAATGATGAGCTTGAAATTCTCTATGGGAAAAATATCACTATGAGCCGATCCATCGTCGCTATCACTGGATCATCGGGTTATCTAGGCAAATTGCTTCTATCTGCACTAGCTAAGAACCAGAAAGTTGAACGTATCATCGCCATGGATATATTGCCGCCATCGAAGCCACACAAATCGAAGAAGGTTGAGTTCATTCAACTCGACGTGTGTAAAGATGACATCACCAAGGCGATTATCGGAGCTGATGTTCTGGTCCACATGGCATTTAGCTTGTGGCGCTATCCTGATTCTAAGGACCTCGACAAGGTCAATGTCCAAGCATCCTGCAAGGTTTTCGATGCGGTCGTGAAAGCAAATGTTAAGAAATTGATCTTTACCAGCAGCACTGTTGCTTACGGCATTCATGCGGACAATCCAATACCGCTTACAGAGGACCATCCATTACGCCCAAATGCAGAACTTTATTACGGCATGCATAAAGCGGCTTGTGAAAAGAAGCTGCATAAAATCCAGGCAAAAAATCCGCAAATGCTGATTACAATCCTGCGACCCTGCGCGATTGCCGGCCCGAACGCACCGCCAGGTCAATTCGACGCATATATCTCCGATCCCGCCATTGTCGTTCGGGGTTACGATCCGCCTGCACAGCTGGTCCATGAAGATGATGTTATACAGGCGTTGAAACTCGTCATCCACGAGGATCTTCCCGGGGTTTTCAATGTTACAGGGGATGGTACACAGAGTCTGCGTCAAGCTACCGAATCCAGAGGCGGACGCGTTATTGCCCTGCCGCTCTTCATTATAAAACCGTTGCTCTGGATTTTATGGCGGACAGGAAAGACGATTGCTGCACCGGAGTGGATTCTCATGAGCCTGCATCCGTTCATTGCCAGCAACCACAAACTCCAAGGCGCAGGCTGGAAACCAAAGCACACGACTTCGGCAATTTACAAGGAAATTGTCGAAACATTTGGCAGCCAGGGTTAACGCGGTAGCGACTAAATGGAAGGAATAATATGTTCGAACGTTTGAAAACCATTCTCCAACCGACATCGGATAATCCCGAAATCGCACACCGTCAATACATCCTCAATATCGTATTGCTCGGGCTCGCGGGACCCGGTTTTCTATTCGGCCTCATCATGGCCGTTATTTGGCTCATTGGCCCGACCCCGGCTGCAGCGATTGGAGCAGTTTCCGGATTAGGCGTGCAACTCTTTTACATGCTCGCCTACTGGCTGGGAAGGCGTGAAAAAGTAACCATCGCCGGCTACATCCCCACCATGTCCATCTTCCTCATCATGGCCACTGGGTCTTTCTTCCTCGGCATCGGACACGTCACTATCATCGGCTTCGCCATGGTGATTTCGACCGCCGGCATCTTGATCGGATTGAGTGCATCCGTATTGTTTTCCCTTCTGAGCGTTGCAGCCTATTTCGTGGCGGGTTTTGCGCAGATTAAAGAACTCATTCCAACAGCGGTTCCACCCACTTCATCAATCCCGCTGGACGCCATCGGCCTTGGGCTGGGGTTGGTCGTGATGGTGGTCATGAACTGGTTAGCGATGCGCGAGATGGAAAATGCGTTGAGCCGCGAGCGTTCACTGGCAAAGGAATTGCAAACGCACAGCAGCAGCCTGGAAGAACTCGTTCAAGAACGCACACAAGACCTTCAAAGACGAGCGCTTCAACTCCATACAACGGCCGAGATCGCGAAATTAACCAATGAAATTCGCGATCCCAGCATGATTATCTCCCGCGCAGTAGAATTGATTCGCGATCGTTTCGGATACTACCACGCCTCGGTATTCACCATGGATACCACAGGAAACTGGGCCGAACTCGCTGCGAGTACGGGGGATGTAGGCCAGCGCATGCTGGCCAGAGGACATAGATTGGGCGTCGGCAGCGCAAGTATCGTCGGCTGGTCCACTGGAAACCGCCTCCCCCGCGTGGCCAACGATGTCACACGAGATCCATTCCACTTTGCAAATCCTTTACTTCCGGATACTCGTTCCGAGATGGTTGTACCGCTGCTGGTCGGAAATGTACTCCTAGGCGCGCTTGATGTTCAAAGCATGGAATTAAATGCATTTTCGGAAGCGGATGTGCGCACCATGGAAGCGATTGCTGAGGAGCTGGCATCTTCGATCGACAGCGCCACAACACAACGCCAGATGATGGACGAGCTGGAACGCCTTGATAACATCTCCCGCGTTCAGACACGTGAATCCTGGCAGAGGATGAGCCGCATCAATGTCTCCCCGGTAATACACCTCAGCCCGTCTGGTGAAATTACACCGCTCGTGGATGAAGATTTCCCATCCATCCAGATGGCGACCGAGACGCGCAGCCCCGCACGAACGGACGACGATCGCGAGATTGCCGTTCCGATTATCGTACGCGGTGAAATTATTGCCACAATTGCAGCCCGCAAACCCTACCTGGAGGAAGGCTGGACAGATGATGAAGTTGCCTTCTTCGAAGCTGTTGCCGGGCAAGCCGCGCTTTCGATGGAAAACGCCCGTCAGCGTGCGGAAGAACAACGCCGCCTGAGCGAACTCGAAGTCCTCAACCGCGTCAGCCAGGCTGTCTCACAGATGATTCAATTGGATACACTCTATCGAGTCGTTCACCGACAAATCCACCAAATCCTTGGCGATACAGATATGTCCGTTGCTATTTACAACCCTGAAAATGGGATGATTAGTTTCCCCTATACCTCCGAAGCAGGTGAATTTCTCGATTTGGAACCCGTCCCGTTGGGCGACGGTTTGACTTCCACAGTGATACGATCTCGACAACCTCTTCTTTTGGTCGAAGATACGGAACGAATTGCGTCCGCCTTGGGGGCAAGGCAAAGCGGCGCGCTGGCGAAATCCTGGCTTGGTGTTCCCATGATGATCGGTGATGAAGTCATTGGCGTGATTACCGTCCAGGATCTGGAATACGAGCATCGCTATACGGAAGATGATGTCGCACTTTTAAGCACGATAGCGAGTCAGGTTGCTTCCGCCATCCAAAACGAACGACTTCTTGGACAGGTACAGCGCGCAGCCAGAAGAGAGCGACTAACACGAGAAATCGCCAGTAAGGTTCGTAGAGCCCCGGATATGCGCAACATTCTACAGACTACGGCTCGCGAACTCAGTCAAGCTCTGCATGCCGCCAAAATTACCGTTAGCCTGGGTGAAACCAAAGAGAGCAAATTGCCCCAGGATCTTCCTGAAGGCGGTGACGATCAGGAAACAGGTGATGCTGACGAGGCCCCCGAGGAGTTCGTCCTATGATCCCAAGAATTGCGCTTTTCTTCTCCCGTATACGTCTTCGCTCACGCCGTGTTGGATTTGCAACCCGGCTGGCGTTGATCTCACTGCTGACAATCTTGCTGATCGCAGTTATTTTACTGATATTGTCCGGGATCATTAACCTCACAAGCCCACTTTTCATCATCATTATCGTAATCATGGCCTTTCTGGTCTCAACGGTCACTCTCCAGTTTGCGCAAAGCTCTCTGGCGCCCGTAACAGAATTGACCGATCTCATCGAACACATTTCGCGAGGAGAATGGGGGCATCGGATTGCCGTCAAGAATGAAGATGAATTTGGAAGATTGGGTCTTTCACTCAACGAGATGCTTGATGAGCTGCAGAACACATATCTTGCCCTCGAAGATCGTGTTCGTGACCGCACACAATTAATCCGCGCCGCTTCGGAGGTCGCTCGCGACGCAGTAACAATTCGGGATTTCAATCGATTGCTTATTCAGGTTGCAAACCTTATTTCTAGAAGGTTCGGCTATTACCATGTCGGCGTATTTCTTCTCGACGAACTCGGAGAAAACGTTGTTTTAAAGGCTTCGTCTTCCGAGGGCGGTCAGCGCATGCTCAATCGCGGCCACAGCGTGCCGGTAGGCAAAGCCGGCGTCGTCGGTTACGTTGCAGGCAGTATGAAATCACACATCGTTTCAGATGTTGGCAGTGAATCGCACGTTTTCGCCAATCCCGACCTTCCCGAAACAAGGTCCGAAATGGGATTGCCCATGCTCTCAAGCGAAAAGTTGATTGGTGTACTTGATGTACAAAGCACACAGCCGGATTCCTTCAATGAAGATGACGTCCTGATTTTACAGACCATGACAGATCAATTGTCTGTTGCAGTTGAAAACTCCCGATTGCTGCAGGACGAGATGCAAACTTCATATACGCTGCGCAGAATCATCGAAATCTACAACAGGCTGTCCAGCCAGTCGGATTACACACAGCTGTTGAACGAAATTCCACAGATCATACGAGACAATCTAAATTTTGCCGGTGTTTCTCTCGCCCTGGTTGAAGGAAATGAGATCATCGTCCAAAGCTCCGCTGCAAGCGAACCTCGGTTAAAAACACCGGTGGGCATGAGCCTGCCACTCGGCCACGGCATCTACGGACGGGTCATCGAAGCGAAGAAACCCCTTGTCACTGTCGGCACACCACAGCGAACCGTTACAGGAGTCACGGCTTCCCTCGAGGGGGCTCCCACCACAATCTGCGCCCCTATATTTTCGAGTGGCGAGGTTATTGGCGCGCTCGCGGTGACTTTTGAAGGAATTCGACCGGGCGAGCATGATATTAAAGTGCTGGAGATGTTGTCTAACCAGGCTTCGATTACACTCGACAATACCAAGCTCCTTGGTGAGATGCAGCAGAGTCTTCAACACGTCGATGCGCTGCTTCAACAACAAACCACAGGATCATGGGACGATCTTTTCGATTCGCTGCGTGCAATCGATCAAGGAACGATCGTCGAATACGGCGGCGGGCATACAGCGATGAACCTTCCAGATAACGCGTCCGCACTTGAAACAGATATCTCACTGCGCGGCGAGATTATTGGAAGCCTCAACATTCTTCGTAAAAGCACGGATGAATGGACCGAGGACGATCAAGCTATTCTGGAAGCAGTAGCAGATGAAGTCGCCAGCGCTCTCGAACAAGCCCGGCTCATGGAAGAATTACAACGCCGGGCCACCCAGCTTCAAACCGCAGCGGAAGTCGCTCGAGATGCAACGGGTCTGCTCGATCTCGACACATTGCTGGGGAGAACGGTCAATCTTATCCGTGAGCGTTTCAATTTATACCATGTCTCCCTTTTTCTTCTTGACGATGACGGCGAAAACGTCATCATCAAGGAAGGCACCGGTGACGCTGGTGAAACGATGAAGCGAGAGGGCTTTTCTCTCCCCATCGAGCCCACATCTGTGATTGGACACGTCACCCAAACCGGAAAATGTTATGTCGCCCACGATGTCTCCCATGATCCATTCTATCGACCCAATCCGCTGCTTCCAGACACACAGACTCAATTGGGAGTACCCCTTCGTATCGGCGATTATGTCATTGGCGCCATGGATGTACATCATACGTCGCCGCATACCTTCAGCGAAGACGACATCGCGGTGCTTGAAATTCTCGGCGATCAACTTGCCGTAGCCGTTCAAAACGCCAAGAACTACGAAGAAGCGCTGACCCGGGCCAAACGCGAACAAGCCGTCATGGACATCACCACGAAAGTCCGTTCCAAACCCAATATCGACGATATGTTGCGCACGGCCGTTGAAGAGATGAAAAATACGCTTGGGGCTCGACGAGTAAAAATCCAACTGTCCGAAGAAGCAATACGTCTCGATACCGACGGAGACGATCCGGATGAAAGCCATCGCCCTGCTGACGATTCCCTTGACACCGGGGGATTATTCACAGAAGAAGGAGCAGTATGACCTGTGTAATTACGATAGCCAATGAAAAAGGCGGCGTCGCCAAGACAACGACGACCTTGTCCTTGGGCGCTGCACTTGCGCTGAATAAGCAACGAGTGCTTGTTGTCGACCTGGATCCGCAAGCGAATCTGACGCTGGCCTTGGGCATTAAACCCAAAGCCCAGCACCGCACAATGACCGACATCCTTCTCGGAAACCATAATATCGATTCGATATCCCAGGAAACCGAGGTCCCAGGCCTGTCCATAGCCCCATCGAATCATGATCTCAGTATGGCTGAGCGCTATCTCACAGTGCGCGATGGCTACGAGTATATTTTGCGGGGCGCCCTCGCGAACAGCGCATCCCGTGATTTCATTCTTATTGACTGCCCGCCTGCATTAGGGCCGATCACCCACTCCGCGTTGGTAGCAGCCAATTTACTCATCATACCGACCCAATGCGAATTCTTCTCGGCCAACGCGCTGCGGGATATGCTTAATCTCATCCGATCGGTACGTCAGGAAGCCAATCCACATTTGCACTATCGGGTTCTTATGACAATGGTCGATCTGCGCAATCGCATGCACCGCAGCTTGCTGGAGCAAATCAATAAAGCTTTCGGAACAGCGGTTTTCAAAACGATCATTCAAACCGACACGAAGATTCGAGAAAGTCCATTATTCAGCCAACCGATCACTGTCTATGCACCTTCCAGTCGTGGTGCCCAACAATATAGTGAATTAGCGAAAGAAGTGAGGAAGTATGTCGATGAATTCGCTGGAAAATCTTCGTAACCGACTCGAAAGCCTTCTTTCTGGGCTGCTTGAGGTTACGCCACGAACTGGCACCCTCGGCGCAGAGACTATCACACCATCCCAGAATATCGAGCCGGAGGGTTTCGTTTTCGAAACCGATCTGGAAGGCAATTTCGTATGGTGCAGCCCGGAAGTCGAACGCATCCTTGGTCAATCTCCGGGAGAACTTGAAGGCACGTCGATTTTTGACATCGCTTCTTCGTCGTCGAAAATAGACGAGTTCAAAGAACGTATCGAGTCCGGGCAGCCGATCTATAATTTCCGGGTACAAGCTCGCAATCCGTCGGGAAAACTGCTTACTCTGTTGTTCAACGCCTTGGTAAGAGTCGATCCTGCCGGCGTCCGACTTGGTTACCGCGGCGTCGCACAAGCGATCTTCTTCGAAGAATCACCCCCGGTACAGGAAGGCACATCGACGGACGAAGACAGATTTGCCATGCTGAAATATCTATCTCCCGGTATATTCTGGGGAGAGACGGCGGGGTACCTTGCGGACGAAATGGGTGCCCGACCGCTTTCGCTGCCCAATGACGCCATCGCTTTGGACGATGAACCCAATGATAACGTCATTCGCGTTCCCATTCACGACCAGGAACGTGTGCTTGGTGTGATCGAACTTGAAAAACCGTTCGATACGGAGCATTGGGATATCGATGAAATCGACATCGCCGAAGGCGTGGCCGATGACCTTGCCCTCGCCCTGCAAAGCGCCCGTACATACCAATTAACCCAACAAGCGCTGGATGAAATGCGTGAAGTCGACAAATTAAAAAGCCAGTTCCTTGCAAATATGAGTCACGAACTTCGCACACCGCTCAACTCCATTATCGGTTTTTCAAGAGTCATCCTAAAAGGCATTGACGGACCTGTCACCGAAACCCAGGAACAAGATTTGAACGCCATCTACAACGCCGGACAGCACCTGCTTGGGCTGATCAATGACATGCTGGATGTCTCCCGAATCGAAGCTGGCAAAATGGAACTGACCTTCTCGGAGGTGGACATAAAGGAGATTATCCGCGGCGTGCTGGCTACGGCAGTCGGACTGGTCAAAGATAAAAACATCGAGATCCTCTCCGATATTCCGGATGAACTTCCATCAGTATGGGCGGATAACATCCGTGTACGTCAGATCTTGCTCAATTTGTTTTCCAACGCAGCCAAGTTCACATCCGCAGGAAAGATTGGGATTACAGTACACATTGTAGATGACGAAGAACCTGAAAAAATCCGGATTTCGGTTTTTGACACCGGGCAAGGGATTGAAGAAGCCGATCAGGAGAGATTGTTCGAACCCTTCTCCCAGGTGGATGCTTCTCCTACCCGCAAGACCGGCGGCACGGGATTGGGCTTGTCCATTTGCCGACATCTCGTCGAACTGCACGGTGGCAAGATATGGGTCGATAGTACGCCAGGTGAAGGCAGTGTGTTCTCTTTTACGCTGCCCGTTAAACCTACGGCATCAATGATACTGAACAAAGATGCCGGCGCGGAATAGTCAGGGCGCGGATGCCGCATGGGTCATCTCCCCCTTTCTGCTCCAGCCACTCCGAGAGTCCGTTCTGCAGACAAACGCGCCAAATCTGTAAGCATACCGACAGATTTACCACCAGAATAATGTGATGGCACAGCATTATAAAATCACCTGCATCGACTGCGGTGAGTCAACCCCATTCCATCCGCTTGATTTCAGCTGTCCGTCATGCGGCAGCGCCTGGCGCCAGGCTGAGTACGATCTCGATTACGCCCGTCAATCCTGGATCGAAAACCTGCCTTCTCGAGTATTTGATCTATGGCGTTACCGCGAGATGCTCCCGATCCGTGCACTGCAGCCTTCCGTGATGATGGGTGAAGGGGGCACACCACTTCTTCGAGCGCAAAATCTCGGCCGCCTGCTGGGCTTACCCCATTTATTCATCAAGGACGAACGGCAGGGACCGACGGCTTCCTTCAAAGATCGTCAAGCTGCACTGACGGTTTCAGTGCTCCTTGATGCTGATCTGCATGAAACTGTCATTGCATCTACGGGGAATGTGGCCATCGCCTTTTCCGCCTACTGCGCCAGAGCTGGCGTCAAACTATGGGCGTTTATAACCAGCCTGGTTCCTGCCCCGAAAATGCATGAAATGGCGATTTACGGCACCCGTTTGATCAAAGTCGCCAACACCTACGATTTGACCAAGCAGTTAGCCGCCCAATTCGCCCAAGAACGTGGGCTTTACATCGATCTTGGTGTACGCAGCATTGCCGCAGTGGAATCTATGAAAACCCTGTCCTATGAAATCGCCGAACAATTAGGAGCGCTTGACCAGGCGCGTTCATGGCGCGCACCCGATTGGTACATACAATCGGTAAGTGGTGGAATTGGTCCCTTCGGTGTGATCAAAGGTTTTTCGGAATTGAAGGATATGGGCTTGGTCGAGAAACTTCCCGCCATGGCCTGTATTCAAACTGCCGGATGCGCTCCCATGGTCGACGCCTGGCACAAAGGGCTTGAAGAAGTCGTGTCTGTACACTCGCCCAGCACACTTATATCCACATTAAGCACCGGCAATCCAGGGCGAACGTACACGCTGCTGCGCTCCAGTATGCTTGACGGCGCAGGCGGTGCGATGGAGAACGTAACGGATGAAGAAGCCTTCCAGGCCATGCATACGTTGGCGAAAATGGAAGGATTATCGATCGAGCCGGCCGCTGCGGTCGCTTTCGCCGGGTTGTTCAAGCTCGCTCGCAACGGAAAGATCGATCCCCAGCAAACCATCGTGGTTAACTGCTCCGGCCATACCATGCCGATCGAAAAGAGCTTGCTGCACGACGGATGGGCACAGGATGTGGTCCTCCCGGATTATACGACTGCAGAACAACATGAAGAAGGCTTATTGGCCGCCCTCGAATTGGTCGACACTGACCGCATTCACAACATCCTCATCGTCGATGATCATGCCGACGCCAGATTGCTGATCTCCCGTATCCTGCAAACTCAGGCCGATTACAACCTGGTTGAGGCATCCTCCGGCATCCAGGCTTTGGAATTGGCCGACGCGGATCCACCCGATCTCGTCATTCTCGACCTGATGATGCCGGAAATGGACGGTTTTTCGGTGCTGGAACGCTTGAAGCAAAGCTCGAAAACGACCGACATTCCGGTCATTGTGATCACTGCAAAGCAATTAAGCGCCGGCGAAAAAGACCGCCTGCGCGGAAAGATTGTTCACCTGATGACCAAAGGAGATTTTCTCAGCGAAGAGCTGATTGCTGAGATCGATCACATTCTTGGCTAAGGACGAGTTCGCTCGAGCATATGGAGAGCGTGAGCGTTTGAAATCGAAAAACCACAATCGTCGCGGGGTGTCGATCGCCGTCAGTTCCGCCGGGCTGATCGGATTGACGCCCATTTTCGGGAAATTGGCGATCAACGCGGGAATGTTCTCGATTTCCGTCGTCGCAGCCCGCACCGCCCTGTCCACGCTCCTGATCTTCTTTGTGATGCTTGTTTTTCAGCGGAAATATTTTTATATATACCCGGTTGGATTCATTGGCTGTATGATCGCCGGATGCCTCAACGGCCTGGGGTCATTGTTCTTTTATCTCGGACTGGCTCGAGTCGATGCCAGTTTATCGCAGCTTCTCTTTTCGCTTTACCCCGTTTTCGTAGCCCTGCTGCTGTGCCTGGATGGTCTTAACCTTTCGAAAACCACGCTCCTATCTTTATTGCTCAGCATTCCCGCGGTTTACCTCCTCACACAGGCCTCGACACTCGGCATCGAGTTGCGCGACATCCTTTATCCGCTCCTGGCCGGTCTGTTTTATGCGTTGCACATTCCCATCAATCAACGAGTACTATACGAAGCGCCAGCGTCGACGGTTACGCTGTATACGCTTTTGGCGATGACCATGGTTGTTGTTCCCGCAGAAGTGATCTTCTCACCAACCATGTTCCGAGTTCCCCAACCTGCGTTGCTGCCGCTGATCGGCTTGACGCTGGTCACTTTTTTATCGCGACTTTCCCTTTTTTCGGGTGTGAAATCGATCGGTGGGATGCGAACCTCATTGCTCGGTCTGGGCCAATTGCTGGTGACCGTCAGCGCGGCGTATCTATGGCTCGAGGAATCCCTCAATTTGCGTCAATGGGTCGGAGCGCTGTTGCTGATAGCTGCTTTGATCCTGGCCGGATCGGACAAACCAACCATCTCACCGCCCCGCTCGCAGGGCTGGCTGCGCTGGCTGCGTCCGAGGTTCCAGCGAAACGATTGATCGATCATTCTCAAGTTAAATATTCCCTTTTAGGAGTGTGAATCAAGCGTTTGATGCCCGAAGCAACGCTGCTAAAGTTATATATTTGTCATAATTTCTCCAAAGAAAATGAATTTTGGTACGAACATAATTTCCTGCTCTGACCCAGTTCCGATTGTGCTATACTCCATCCGACACCAACAATAGACTCGGAGAACGAACGATGAAACATTTCCTTGCCATATCCGATCTCAACCGTGAAGAAATCCAGGCGTTGTTGGATCTGGCCGTTCGCTTGAAGGAAGAACGGCTTGCAGGCTCGAACAAACCCATTTTGGCCGGCAAGAACCTGGCCATGGTTTTCCAGAAACCCAGCCTGCGCACGCGGGTGTCTTTTGAATTGGGGATGCGCCATCTCGGGGGCGATGCACTCTATTTATCGCCAGACGAGATTGGCCTGGGAAAACGCGAGGCGATTTCCGATGTAAGCCGAGTGCTTTCCGGGTACGTCGATGGAATCATGGCACGGGTTTTCGCCCACGAGCATGTACTCGAATTGGCGCGCCACGCCGGTGTACCTGTGATCAACGGCCTGAGTGATTACAACCATCCTTGCCAGGCTCTGGCCGACGTCCTCACCATTCTGGAACATTTCGGATCATTCGACGGAATCAGCGTTACGTACGTGGGCGATGGCAACAACGTGGCGGTTTCCCTGCTTTTTGCCTGCGCTCTGCTGGGCATGAACTTCACTATCGCCGCACCACAGGGATATTCTCTCCCGGACAGCGTCTTTGCCAAAGCGCGAGCTCTGGCGGGCAAATCCGGCCCCGAATTTCGTGCTCTTCAAGATCCGCACGAAGCCGTCAAAGGTACACAGGTGATCTATACCGATACCTGGGTGAGCATGGGGCAGGAAGAGGAAACGAAAAGACGCGAGAAAGCATTCCCGCCTTTTCAAGTGAACCAAGGACTCGTAACACAAGCTGATCCGAACGCCATCGTGCTGCACTGTCTGCCCGCTCACCGCGGTCAGGAAATCACTGATGAAGTCATGGATGGCAAACATTCGCGTGTTTTCCAACAGGCCGAGAACCGCATGCATGCCCAGAAGGCTATCCTTGCGGATTTGTTAGCCTGATACAACTCACGGAGAATCATTGATTTGATAGTCCTAAATCCGTTGCTGCAATCGATCGATCGTAATCTCACGGTGCAGCCATGAGCCGGCGCGCCAAAATCGTCGCCACTATTGGCCCCGCATCGATTGGCGTCGATAAGTTAAAAGCACTCGTCGCCGCCGGCATGGACGTCGCCCGTCTTAATTTTTCCCACGGCGATCACGATTTTCACGCCGAGACGATACGTCAGCTGCGCCAGGTTAGCGATGAATCTGGCAAGGCCATAGCTATCCTGCAAGATCTTAGCGGACCGAAGTTACGTACAGGAGTGCTCGAAAATAACCAGTCCGTTCTATTGGAAGAAGGCAAGAAGATCACTCTTTCAACTGAAGCAGTTCCGGGCACCAATGAACGTATATACGTCGATTACGATGCGTTACCTTCCGACGTGAAACCCGGTGACCGCGTGCTTCTCGATGATGGCTGTATTGAATTACGTGTTTTGAAAACAACAGAAAAAGAAGTTCAAACCGAAATCGTCGACGGTGGCCTTTTAGGCGAACACAAAGGCATCAACCTGCCTGGCGTAATCCTTTCTGCACCAGCACTCTCCAAACAAGACCTCGACGATCTGGCATTCGGCATCGAACAAGGAGTCGACGCAGTAGCACTTTCCTTCGTTCGACGCGCCGAGGACATTCACACATTGCGCGGCGCGATTGCCGCCTGTTGTTCTGAGCGCCATGACCTGCCTGTAATCGCCAAATTGGAGCGTCCGGAGGCTGTGGAGCATCTCGATCCAATCCTCGAAGCCTCTGATGGTGTGATGGTCGCACGTGGCGATCTGGGTGTTGAAGTCGCTCCCGAGCGTGTTCCATCAATCCAGAAGGAAATCATCAAACGTGCCAACGAAGAGCACCGCATCGTGATCACTGCCACGCAGATGCTGGAATCAATGATGGAAAACCCCCATCCAACCCGCGCCGAGGCATCAGACGTGGCCAACGCTGTGTTTGACGGAAGTGATGCCTTGATGCTCTCCGGCGAGACCGCTGTGGGTAAATATCCCATTCAGTCCATTGAGACTATGGCCCGTATTATTATTGACGCTGAAGCACATATGTCCCAATGGGGTCAGGACACCTACAACAACATCCTGGAAACGAATGACGACGCCGTAGCGACCACGCATGCCGCGCGCATGCTGGCCCACGATCGCGATGTGGCGGCAATCGCCGTTTTCACCCGTTCAGGACGTACGGCGAAATTAATGTCCAGCGTGCGGCCGCGCGTGCCCATCTGGGCTTTCACCCCGGATCCAACTACCTACCAACGCCTGGCGCTGCTCTGGGGCGTACAGTCGTTCCTTATGCCTACGGCTCATTCCGTGGAAGAGATGATTGACCACGTGCGTGAATCCAGTCTCGGCTCAGGCCTGCTGCAGCGCGGCGATCAGGTCGTTCTCGTTGCCAGCTTGCCGATTGGCGCCATGGGAATTCCCAATTTCACCCTGCTGCAACGCGTGGAATAACCCTATTCTCGTTGTAAATAAGATATTGGAGTTTATCAATGCTCGTCATCCTGCGTCCAAACACGAAAGAAGAATCAGATGAATTTATCCAGACCTGGGACCATTTATCCCATCTCCAGGATATCAAGCTCAAGAAACACATCGTCACCGGAAAACATCAAGTTCTCACGGAGATATACCTCATCGGTGACACATCGAGAGTCGAGCAAGAACAAATCGCCGCGCTTCCGGCCGTAGAGCGGGTGATCAGGATTTCCGAGGGATACCGCATCCTTGGCCGGCATCATGACAACAAACGCGCCGTTGGTTTCGAATACAACGGCGTTCAATTCAACCAGGATAACCTGCACGTCTTTGCCGGGCTCTGCGCGGTCGACACCAGGGAGCATACGGAAGAAATGATGAAAGCGCTTCAGGAGAACGGACAATGCTGCACGCGCATGGGCGCCTACAAACCGCGCACGAATCCGTATTCATTCCAGGGGCACGGTAAGGACTGCTTGCCGTACATCTTCGAACTGGCCGGGAAGTACGGCATCAAAGTCATCGCCATGGAAGTCACCCATGAACGCCAGATCGCTGAAATCAGCGAATGTCTGGCACAAACCGGCCGGCCTACCGGCGTCATTCTGCAGATCGGCACGCGCAACAGCCAGAATTTCGAACTGCTCAAAGAAATCGGACGGCAGCAGGAATTCCCGGTGTTATTGAAACGCGGTTTTGGAATCACGCTGAGCGAATCGTTGAATGCCGCCGAGTACCTGGCCAGCGAAGGCAACGCCAACGTCATTTTCTGTTTACGCGGCATGAAGACCTCTTTCGGCTCCCCACACCGCAACTTCGTAGACTTCTCCCACGTGCCGGTAGTGAAACGGTTGACTCGCATGCCCGTGTGTGTCGACCCATCGCATTCCGTCGGCGTACGGGATAAAGCACCGGATGGCCTTCTGGAAGTCTTTCATGCCACAGCCCAGGGCGTCATCGCCGGCGCCAATGCAGTGCTGGTCGATTTTCATCCCGAGCCCCACACCGCCCTGGTGGACGGTCCGCAGGCCCTCTATCTGGATGAACTACCCGCCTTTCTTGAGGACATCCGCATCACGCACGAAGCCTACGAAAAACGCCGCCGGCTTACAAAACAATTGGTCGATCATGATTCGGATCCATGAACAGATGCCTGATTGAAACCAGCTGCTTCTGAATGACCATCCGCTTCAGGTTATCCCACTTATTTCTACTCTTCATCGGGGCCAACGTTGTGCGCTTTGCTTGTCCCTTATTCCGATATAGAATGTAGTCGACAAATATGGATTTTACACTCGCCTTAACGCCGCTTCGACACTTCTCGATCGAATGGAGAGCTTTTTGATGCCTGTTTCATACGAGATTTTCAAGGAAATGGGTCTGATCGTCTCTCGCCAGATCGGACACACGGATGATGACGAGATCGTTCGGGTGTATAAGGCGATGTACACTGACCCAGATTTCAAGCTGTCGTACAACAAGCTGGTCGATTTGCGCGATTCCGACAGTCGCGAGCGAAGTCCGCGTGTACTCGAAACGATGGCTCAATTCACGAGTAATAAATATTCAGAGATTCAACCGAAACCAAAAGTGGCCATCATCGCCCCCAAACACCTTACGTATGGTTTCGGGCGTATGTATGACGGGCTGAGTGCCGAAACTGGCGAAGAACTGCAGGTCTTCCGCTCTGCAGTCGAGGCCTGCGAATGGCTGGGGATTGATGCGAACATCTTGAATCTCGAGTAAAAAACCATCAATCTTCTTTTTGACTGCAACCGGGAGATCAGCGATGGCTATGCGCAGATCGTTAAGCCGAAACAGTGTCTGATCGGTAGTATTTACGGCGATTTTCACCATCTTGTTTACCATACCGAAGGGCTGACCCCTTTCGTAATCGGCAGCCCATTCTCCATCGCCTTCTCGCTGTAAGGTCTGTGCTACAGCCTGTTTATTGGCCATCCTTTTTCGGAAAACAGAACGATCTCCGCAGAACATGCCCACTTAGGGATAAGCGGAGCGGCTCCCTGTCCCAGGATTGTCCGCAGCTTGTCCCCCTCGTGTCGGAAAAATCCTTCCCGTACGGTGTATGCTGACTGCAGTTCTCTACCTCATCCGGGATGTAGAGATTCGCATAAAGGAACATAAAAATGACCCAAAAACCGGACTTTTTCGATTTTGCGGCTGAGGTTGGCCTGACGAAACACATCGGCAGCCTGGAAGCCACCAGGAAATTACTCGAGTTTTGCCACATCGCAGAAGCCAATACAGTGCTCGATGTCGGCTGCGGTGCCGGTGCCACGCCTGTCTTCATCGCCAGGGAATACGGCTGTCGTGTCATCGGCGTGGACATCAAAACGCGCATGGTCGATCGCGCCAACGAAGCTGCCGCCCGCGCCGGCGTCTCCAATCTGGTCGAGTGCCGCGTCGGGGACGCCCAGGATCTTCCCTTCGAAAACGATTTATTCGACATCGTAATAACCGAATCCGTCACCGCCCTTCCCGAGGACAAGCAGAAAGCCGTGAACGAGTATTTCCGCATAACCAAACCCGGCGGCTACGTGGGATTGAACGAATCCACGTGGATCAAATCCCCCCCGACGGCGGAGATGGAAGCCTGGGTTAAGCAGGACGCAGGCGGGAACGCCGAACCGCAGACGGCGGAAGCGTGGAAGGCGATGCTTAAGAATGCCGGTCTTGAGGAAGTCCAGGGTATCGTCTCCCCAATCAAGGTCGCCGATGAAGCCAGGGGCATGATGGGACGCTACGGCTGCCGCGGCATCTTACGCATCTACGGGCGGCTCATCGGCCTGTATCTGCGCAGCAGCGACTACCGGGCTTTCGTGAAACGCGTCAGTAAAGGCGGCATAGTACCGGAAAATCTGGAAGAGTATTTCGGCTATGGGCTCTATGTGGGCCGCAAGCCGAAGCAGGTATAGGCAGGTTGGAATAATATCGAAAACCGATCCGGGCGTCGTTCATTTGTGCACCACTCCGATCGCATAGATCATCAATTCATCGCTCGGCCACCGTGTTCTTGCCCGACGAAGTTATGATCGTTCTGAGGGCTGGCTTTCGGGATGCTTGCTGGATAACCTCCCCCTGGTTGATCTTCTTTGTGAAACGCATGAAAACACACTTGCAGTGAAAAAGGGAATTCTCAGCTCCGGCTTGATGGATTGCCCTATACACACTACAATGCCTGAGGAGATGAAACCCATGGTTAAAAGATTGAATTTGCTCATCCGATATCCACTGATTTCTTTCTTCACCCTGACCACCCTGATCTCCTGGGTGATCTGGACGCCGATCGTGATCCAGTATCACCACGATCCATTTCCTATCTCGTTCGCCGAGACGCCCGTTTACCTCATCCTGCTGGCCTTTCTGGGCTTTTTCGGGCCTACGTTTGCAGCGCTGATCCTGTCCGGGCTGGAGGACGGCCGTGAGGGAATCAAAGAGCTGCTTTCAGGCTGGAAGTTGTGGCGCGTCGGGCTGCGCTGGTACCTGGCTTTCTTCCTCATCCAACTGGCGATCGAGTACCTCGCCACGCAGCTCTACATCGGCTACGCCAACACCACCCCGCAGATCGATTGGGGCAATTTGGCCGGCTTCCTGCCGACCTTCCTGCGGGCTGCGATCCTTGGCGGTGCCATCGCCGAGGAAACTGGCTGGCGCGGCTACGCCTTGCCCCGTTTGCAGGAGAACCACAGCGCGCTGCGCTCCAGCGTGATCATCGGCCTGATCTGGGGCTTCTGGCACTTACCGATCAGCCTGGTGCCCGGCGCCAACTTCCCGGTGGAACTCAATCTCACCCTCTTTATCGTCTTCGTAATCAACGCCGTTTTTATCTCGATCATCATGACCTGGCTTTTCAACAACACAGGGGGCAGCATCTTCATTTGCTACCTCTATCATGCCCTGCTGAACACGGGCATATTCGCCGCAGTGTATCAATTCACGAACCTCGAATCCGCCTGGTGGGGTAAGATGTACTACGGCACCGTACTGCGCGGCGCCTTCGCCCTGCTGCTGGTGGCCTACTTCGGAGCCAGGTGGCTGGCTCGCGCGGGTGAAAATCCGCTCGCAAAGGCTGCGCCTTAAATCCAGGCTGCCTTTTAAGTAACGACCGATAAGTTCATATGATGCACTACCTATTTCAACATCCCATGAAAACGCTTATTTTTACAATAATGACGGTTTTCATCGTTGCCGCGGTTTGGATAGCAGCCCTGTCTCATCCATCCGATGACATTACGGTTTGCTCGACGGGCTGCGATTTCCCCACTATCCAGGCCGCCATCGACGACGAGGCGACAAAAGCAGGCGATATGATCGAAATCAGCGACTCCGTCCACACTGAAGCGGGGATCCTGGTGAATAAGGACATCGTCATCCAGGGCCGGGGAGCCGAAAACACGATCGTGCAGGCTAACGCCAACGTCGACGAAGCCTCACAACGGGTCTTTTCCATCGCGGCGGACAACTTCGTGACCATCCGCAGCATCACGATCCGTCACGGCAATCCGGCTACGGAACCGCAGTCCGGCGGCGCCATCCGCAACGAAGGCGAATTGATCCTCGAAAAATGTGTTATTCGAGACAATCTTGGCAGCGCCGGCGGTGGTATTTTCAACGACGGCACGCTGACGCTGGTCGACTGCACGGTCAGCCACAACATTGCCACGGGCGGCGACACTTACTACGAGTGCAACACCGGCGGCGGGATCAAAAACATGTCCGGTGAAATCACGCTCATCAATTGCACCGTCAGCGGCAACACCGCCAAAGGCAAAGGCGGCGGGATTCACGTCGCCTGCAACGGCACGTTGAAGCTGGTCAACAGCACGATCAGCGGTAACCGTACAACCTGCGACGGCGGCGGCGTCTACATCAACGGCGTGGGCGATTTCACCAGCAGCACGATTTTCGGCAATTTCGCCCACAACGGTGGTGGGGTCTATGTGCGCGGTACGGGGGAAGAAGGCCTCGTACGTGGCTTATTCAATTTCAGCAACACGATTGTCGCCGGCAACACGATCACTTTTAAGGATTACGGACACGCCGACTGCACCCTGGGCGATTACGCGGTTATCGGTATTAATCTCAACAACTTCATCGAGGACGGCAGCTGCGAGGCATCGTACAGCGGCGATCCGCGATTATCCTCCCTAACGGACAACGGCGGAGACACGGAGACGCACGCGCCCTCGCCCGGAAGTCCGCTGATCGATGTTCTTCCACCTGATATGTGCCTCATCGACACGGACCAGCGCGGGATGCCGCGTCCCGGCGGTGAAGGCTGCGAGATCGGCGCCGTCGAGTTCGACGCAGAAGAATAAAGCCCATCGAGGTTACGCCTTCACATACGGTATCGAAGGGACACGGATCGCAAACGGCATCTGCATCACTCACCTGCTTAACCCCATTTAATCCTGCTTTCACGAACATGAATCTTGATTAAATCACACAAAGTTGGTAGTACAATAGCCACGCTCTTCGATTGGAAGATTGCTATCTATTCATAAAGGTTCACCATGCGCCAAGCCATCGAAACCTGCAA
This sequence comes from Anaerolineales bacterium, assembly GCA_034430425.1. GTDB lineage: Bacteria > Chloroflexota > Anaerolineae > Anaerolineales > E44-bin32 > WVZH01. The sequence continues at coordinate 40,503 of DAOUEK010000022.1, forward strand.
TTTAACAAAATCCTATAAGGACGTGCGAGCCGTCGAGAATGTCAGCCTGCGCGTAGAACGCGGCGAGATCTACGGCTTCCTGGGTCTGAACGGCGCTGGTAAAACAACCACCATCCGCGCCCTGCTGGGGATGATCAAACCCAGCGCCGGTTCGGTGCGTCTGCTTGATCAGCCGATCGGGCCCAACGGGCGCGGTCCCTGGCGGCACGTGGGCCACATGGTCGAGCGCCCCAGCGCCTATCCTGAATTGAGTGTGCGCGAAAATCTCGAAATTGCCCGCCGCCTGCAGGGTGTCCCTGATCGACAGGCCACCGATAGAGCCATCGACCGCCTGGGGTTGTCGACCTACGCCGAGCGTAAGGCGGGGGGTCTCTCGACCGGCAACCTGCAGCGCCTGGGGCTGGCGCGCGCCCTGCTGCACGAACCCGAACTGCTGATCCTCGATGAACCGGCCAACGGTCTCGATCCGGCCGGCGTGGTCGAGATCCGCAATCTACTGGAACATCTGACGCGGGAAAACGGTATGACCGTCTTTATGTCCAGCCACATCCTCACCGAGGTCGATCGATTGGCGACGCGCATCGGCATCATCCACGAGGGGCACCTGCTGGAAGAGATCGATCACAGCCAGCTGGAGGCACTGCGTGGGCGGCGACTGGAGGTGCAGACCCGCGATCTGCAGGCTGCAGAGGAAGCCCTCACTCAGGCCGGCTATTTTTTAGCAGCGAACGAAGGGACGCTTTACATGCACGAAGAACGCGCCCTGGTGTCGCCCGATATAGTGGCCACGGTCCTGGTCGAAGAGGGCGTGCCGCCCACGCGGCTGGTCGTGACGCAGGAAAACCTCGAAGAATACTTCCTGCGCCTGACGGGCGGTGCGGTATGAATGTCTTCCTTTCTGTGTTGTGGGCCGAAGCGCTCAAAGCGCGCCGCTCGAAAGTCTTGATCCTCACGACCGCGGCCGTCTGCATCCTGCCCATTATCGATGGACTCTTTATGTTCATCCTTAAAGATCCCGAGCGGGCCAAGTCGATGGGGTTGATCAACGTCAAGGCGCAGATCACCGCCGCCGTGGCCGATTGGCCCACCTTCTTCATGGTAATCCTGATGGGTGCGGCCATCGCCGGCGCCATCCTCTTCGCCTTCATCACCGCCTGGGTTTTCGGTCGCGAACACAGCAACCACACCGCCAAGGAACTGCTGGCACTGCCCACGCGGCGCGAGACCATCGTCACCGCCAAATTGACCTTGATCGCAGCCTGGTCCCTGGGACTTACCTTGCTGATCTTCATCTTGGGACTGGGTGTCGGCACCCTGGTCGATATCCCCGGCGGGTCGGCAGGTTTAACCTGGGATTCCTTTGGGTCGCTGTTGATCATCACCGCCCTGACGCTGCTGCTGATGCCCTTCGTGGCTTTCTTCGCCAGCGCCGGTCGCGGCTACCTGCTCCCGCTGGGCTGGGCGATTCTTACCCTGGCCGCGGCACAGATCGCCGGTGTACTCGGCTGGGCGGAATGGTTCCCCTGGGCCGTACCGGGGCTGCTGGTCAGTTTGGACGGTGCGCCCACGGGTACGATCCCGGTGCACAGCCTGATCGTAGTGCTGGTGGCGTTTCTCATTGGAATGGGTGCCACGTTCTTTTGGTGGCGCGCCGCGGATCAGGCGGGATAGTGACCGGGGTTGGTGGTATGTCCATGTCTGCAGCTCGTCAAACGGAATGATGGACCGACCGAATTTCACGCTGCGGCAGCATGTTGAGCGGCTTCACAGATAACGATTCCGTTTTCAGGCGGGGGAGATCTTGGGCGTTCTGAAGTCAAACCATTCACAGGTATAATGATGGGTGTCATACATGCCAGAGAACCACGACTGATACACGCCAGTCGATGTACGCCATGCTGAAAAACGGACGATAACAGACCGCCGGATTTTGCTATTTCCAATTTATACGAGGTTGATATGGGCGAAAAAGGAAAACGAGACAAATCGAAAAGAGAAACGCAAAAAAAGCCCAAGCTAACGATCAAAGAGAAAAGGAAAAAGAAAAGGGAGAAGGGGAAATAGCTGCTCGATGGCGTATAAGTGCTCGCTGCCCCACAAAGAGCACGGGATCCAGTCCATTCAAGCTCATCGTTCCGATGTTCTTCGAAAGGACGAACGAGCTCCATCAGCGAACCCATCCCGCAGGCGGCATTCGCCTAAGAATAGAATTACTATGCTGCCGAACTCGCGACCGTTAAATGACTTTCCTCGAAGTATCGGCTATGTTATGCGCAAAGCAGGAACGTATTGAGAAAAACGGAGAAGCCTCGATTCCTGGGAGGATTTCCTTCGGCGCGAATCGCGTCTTCCGGGTCCTAGAGCAAACTTGGAACCTGCCTTCGCTGTGGAGTTAGAGGGGTCTGAAGATCAAATCTTACGCATGGCAACGCTGGATCGCGAAGAACCGCATCAATACAACCAGGCAGAATTCCAGGCAATTTGCGGCGTGATTGGGCTTGGCTGCCTGGCTTTTATCATTTGAGGAATTTAGTCATGAAGGGGAATGAAATTCCATTTCCTGCCTGGGTAAACCTTTAGCTCTTTAAGTTCAAAACCTGTTACCATAGAATTATAAGTGTCAATAAACCGCAGAATCACGAATCAGGCACAAGACTTACACAAGAACGCAGCTAAAATAAAAGGAGGTGACTTCCATGCGATACATCTACATTGCACTCATAGTTGTTGCTACGGCCATCGTTCTGATTTTCGTCGTCCAGAATGTAGCGTGTCAGAGCTTGTGAGACAAAATCAAGCCCCAAATTAATAGAGACTTTTCGGCCAAAACAAGGTTATCACAATCAAGGAGAGAATCATCATGGCCGAGAAGAAGTCCACTGTTGAATCTACAGTAAAGAAC
>DAOUEK010000023.1:0-20236 GCA_034430425.1 Anaerolineales bacterium
CGGTAATCCGGAGCCAGAATCTCTACGTATGTTGCCAGGTTGGGTTCTGAAAGGCGGGAGCGCATGCGTCCCTCGATTTGTTCCAGGGCCAGATTGGTCGTCACAAGGATGGGCAGGCGGTTGACGTAGCGGTAGTTCAGGATCTGGAAGAGTTTTTCGCGCGCCCAATCGGTGGCATTTTGTGTGCCAAAATCATCGAGGACCAGCAGCGGCGCCGTGCGGATTTGCTCGAAACGCTCCTCGAAGGTCGTATTCTCGGCGCTGAAGGCGTAGCGCAACGAGTCGAGTAGATCCGGCACCGTGAGGAATAGGGTGGGAACGCCCAGTGAAGCACATTCGTTAGCAACGGCGGCGGCCAGATGGGTCTTCCCGCAGCCATAAGGACCCTGGATCAACAGCCAGCCGTCCAGACTGTGGGCGAATTTTTGCGCTGCTTCGAGAGCATGTTGTAATGATTGGCGTTGATGTGCGGGCAGGTTATGACGCCCTTCGGGATTGAAACGCTCGAAGGTGAGGTGCTTCAATTCATCCAGGTTGCTGAAGCGATAAAGCCGGCTGCGTACACGTTCGCGGACTTCAGGCTGCCGGCAGGGACAAATCTCCACCTTGCCGAAGTTGGGATCTTCGAGCGGCACATCGGTTCGTAAATATCCTGCTCCGCCGCAGAGCGGACATTGCGGATCACCAAGGGGACTGTCGGTATGCTTAGTGCTCGATGAAGTCTGCGAAATCCCCTTCGACGTAGCGGCGGCGAGCCTTTTCAGAGTCTCCTCGATCTTCTCGCTCATCTCTTCCTCGTTTGTCCCAATCTTCAAGTATCGCTTCTATGTAGCGCCATTTCCTGACGTTGTTTTCGACGGCGATGCGCAGGGCATCTTCGATCCACGTTGCCGGATAGGTTTCTTCCGCTTCCCGCAGCCGGTCGGCGATCATGGGCGTCAGGGCGCCGATGTTTTGTTCGTAGAGCACGAAGATGTTCGGCCGTTCGATCTTCAATTCGACCGGCTGCTCCTCGCTTCCCGTAGGAGTCCAGTCCCCGTGTTCGATGCCCTCGATGGCGGCGCGTCCCTTGGGCGTATTCAGGAAGTATAACGCTTCTTCGCCATCCGCAAACGTTAGTGTCGCTTTCAGAAAGGTGCCGCGGGCGACCGCGTGTTCCAGGGCATCCACCAGGATCTCCTCTGAATCGTGTCTCTCTGGATCGAGATCTCGCATGAAGATTTCGTCGGAGGCGATATCGGATTGCCGCAGGTACTTGAAGCGGCCTTCTTTTTGCGCCAACGCCCAGAATGCATACAGCGTGAGTTTCAGCTCTCCCAGATGGTCGATGGTCGGGAGAAGTTCGCTGAAAAAAATATTTGGAATGGGCGTAGTTCGCAATTTTCCCGCCGGGAAACCGGAAAATCCCTTCTGTGATTTCATTTCAACCGTTTATATCTGAATTTGCCACAGATGACAATCGATTCGTGCTTCGTGCTGGAAAATTCATCCGACTTGCGACATATCCACCTGTCGTGTGGCGGCATTCTCGAATTTCGCCAATGCCTTGCGGAAGACCAGTTCCACGCTGCCGACGGGCCCGTTGCGGTGTTTGGCCACGATAATCTCGGCGATGTTCTGTTTGAGCGTATCTTCCTCGTATTGATCCGGGCGGTAAATGAACATGACCACATCGGCGTCCTGCTCGAGGCTGCCCGACTCGCGCAAATCGGAGAGGATCGGGCGCGGCGGCCTGCGCGACTCGACGGCGCGCGAGAGCTGCGCAGCTGCCAGAACCGGCACTTTTAACTCGCGCGCCAGGGCTTTCATGTTACGCGAGATATAGGAGACCTCCTGGACGCGATTATCGATGCGTGTTTCCCCCGTCATCAACTGCAGGTAATCGACGACGACCAGATCCAGACCGACTTCCATGTGCAAGCGCCGGCATTTGGTGTGCAGCTGCAGGGGCGTGATGGCGGGTGTGTCGTCCAGATAGATTTGTGTGTCGCCCAGTGCGCTGACGGCCTGGGTGAACAAAGGCCACTCGTCATCCTCCAAGTTCGCCAGCCGCAAACGCTGCGAGTCGATGCCGGTTTCTTGCGAGACGAGACGCTGTACGAGTTGTTCGTTCGACATCTCCAGCGAGAAAAGCGCCACGTGTTTCTTGTGAAGCTGGCTGGCGTTCTTGGCGATCGAGAGGCAGAAACCGGATTTCCCCTGCCCAGGACGGCCGGCGATGATAAGGAAATCACTGGGCTGCAGTCCACCCAGTAAACGGTCCAGGTCGAGGAAACCGGTGGGTACGCCCAGGGTCTCGTCGCGGTGCCGGGCGAGATAATCGATGCGGTCGTAGTATTCGCTGACGACATGCTTGATCGGCTGTAATTGATGCGCCAGCCTGCGTTCGCTGACACCAAAAATTGCCTTCTCGGCATCGTTGACCACGTCTTCGATGGGCGAATCGGCCTTGAAAGCCAATCGAGCGATTTGATTGGCTGCCTGCAGGAGACGTCTGCGTGTGGCGGTTTCTTCGACCAGGTGGCCATAAGCTTCGGCGTGAAGCGTGGAAGGCACGTTGTTGATCAGCGTGGTGAGATAGGCTGGCCCTCCGGTTTCGTCGAGCTGGTTTTTCCGCTCCAATTCATCGGAGACGGTCAGGATGTCGATCGGCAAGCGCTGCTCTTGCAAGCTGGTGAAGGCTTTCCATACCCAGCGATTGCGGTGCAGAAAGAAATCATCTGCGGTGAGGAAGTGAGCGACGTCGTAGTAAACCTCTGGATTAACCAGGACCGCCCCCAACACCGCTTCTTCCGCGATGCGGTCGTAGGGCATCTCCTGGCCTTGTCCGCTATCTTGCGGAGCGACGGAAAATGAGGGGGCGTCACTCATTCGTACGGGTTCCTATCTATCTCGAATAATCTTCGGTTCGAAAATAAATGACTGCCGAGGAGCAGTTTTGGCGGTTTCTGACTGTTGATTGCAGATCGTATAAATGGTGATACGAACGGGAAGAGGTTAGTCTTCGGACTCCTCATCCTTTGTATCTAAATCGTCGAGGTCGAGGTTCTCCACGAAATCTTTGAAGACTTCAAGGCGATCTTCGGACTCCTCCGCTTCTTCTCCCGATTCTACATCGACTTCTGGCACCGAGGACGCCTCTTCCATGACATCTTCGGCGACGAAAATCGGAACATTGACTCGCACTGCGAGCGCCAAAGCGTCGGAAGGGCGCGAATCGATTTCGAGCTCTCGACCATTAACACTTAAAATGATGCGTGCGTAGAAGACGTCGTCCTTCAATTCCGTAATGTTGACGCGCAACACATTGGCGTCCAGAGTCTGTAATATATTTCGCAGTAAATCGTGGGTTAATGGACGGGCGACTTCGAGTTCTTGCAAGCTGAGGGTAATGGCGTCCGCTTCAAAGGGGCCGATCCATATTGGCAGGAAGCGATCTGAATCCAATTCGCGAAGAATGATGATCCGCTGAGGAGACATTAGACTTACGCGAATACTGTCAACAACTACCTCTACAAAATTCATTGCCTCCGCCTGGTGCAGCGAGTTGCTTGAGGGCATTCTAACACAGCGATTATTCGGAAGCAATGAGAATATCTTATTCAGTCACAATTTAACTTCTGCTATCATTTGAATAGGTTCAGTTTCATCCGACTCGGAGATTTTTGTTGCAGGAAATGGGCAAGTCGCCAGAAAGTCGAGGTGAGATGTTTGAGTCATTGTTTACGCCGCGAGGTGTCGCCGTTATTGGAGCTTCCCTGAACCCAACCAAGTTGGGGTACGGCGTTGCCCGGAATCTGGTTGTATCCGGGTACCAGGGGGAGCTGTATTTCGTCAATCCGCGAGATGGGGTGCTCTTCGAGCGGGAGCTGTATCCCCATGTGGGTGCGGTCCCCGATCCACTTGATCTGGCCGTCATTATCATTCCCGCAGACTCTGTGCCCGGCGCCCTCGAGGCGTGTGGGAAACGCGGTGTGGGCTACGCGATCATCGGCTCGGGAGGGTTTCGGGAGGTGGGGCCCGAAGGCGCTGCTTTGGAACAGCGTTGTCTGGAGATCGCTCGAAAATATCAAATTCGCGTACTGGGTCCCAACTGTATCGGTTTCCTGGATACCCATTTACCGATAGACACCACATTCCTCCCACTACCGGGACCCACGCAGGGGGATATCGGTTTCGTTTCGCACTCCGGTGCGGTCTGCGAGGCGGTGATTGACTGGGCGCGCGGGCAAGGTTTTGGTCTGTCCAGGTTGGTGAGCATGGGCAACCAGATGGATTTAAGCGAAAGCGATCTGCTGTCGGCGGTTGCCATGGATGCGCATACTCGAGTCGTCGCCATGTACCTGGAAGGAGTCGTCGATGGCGCACATTTCATCGAGCAGGCACACCAGGTTACCTGTGAGAAACCGGTCATCGCTATAAAAGTGGGCGTCTCGGAAGCCGGCCGGGCGGCGGTCGCCTCGCATACGGGCGCGCTGGCGGGCCAGGACAAAGCCTACGACGCGGCCTTCCGAAAAGCAGGCGTGATCCGGGCGCGGCACAGCGAGGAGATGTTTAACTGGGCGCAGGCGCTGGCCTGGTGCCCCTTGCCCAAAGGGGATCGAGTGGCGATCCTGACCAACGCCGGCGGGCCCGGGGCGATCGCCTCGGATGCCATCGCTGCCAACGAATTAAGCCTGGCGGCTCTGAGTGAAGAGACGGTGCGCGAACTGAAGTCGCTGCTGCCTCCCACGGTGTCCATTCGCAATCCGATCGATCTGTTGGCAGGCGGCGGGCCGCAGGAGTATGCCGAATGTCTCGGCGCGCTGATCAAGGACGACATGGTCGACGCGGTGATCGTCATTCTGGTCCCGCCGCCGATGAGCACAGCTGCGGAGGTGGCCGGGGCGATCATTCCTTTGATCCATTCGACCACCAAGCCGGTGGTGGTTACTCTCATGGGGCAGGATTTGATCGAGCATGCGGCGCGGATGCTGCGGCAGGCGCGTATTCCGGATTACCGTTTTCCCGAACGGGCGGCTTCCGCCATGCGGGTTTTAATGCAGCGAGCTGCTCACTTGCAAACGGTCGAGGAGACGCCGCAGCCGGTTCGGGGAGTCGATCCCGATCGGGCGCGAGAGCAGCTTGCGCACGCCGAAGTTGGAGAAGAGGGCTTCATCGAGGCCGATGTGGCCGCGGAGATCGTTAAATCCTACGGGATCCATCCTGTGGCGGAAGTCCTGGCGACAACTGTGGAAGAAGCACAGACGGCGGCAGAAGAGCTGGGGTATCCTTTGGCCTTGAAGATCGCATCCACTGACATTCCTCACAAATCAGATATCGGTGGTGTGCTGTTGAACGTACAGGATTCGGAGCAGTTGAATAACGGCTTCACCGCGCTTGTCGGACGGGCGCGTTCAGCATCGCCGAAAGCAAAAATCGAAGGGGTGATCGTTGAGCAGATGATCGACAAAGGGCAGGATGTGATCGTCGGTGTGGTGCGAGACCAGCAGTTCGGGCCGCTGGTGATGTTCGGCTCCGGCGGTGTGGAAGTAGAAGCGTTGAAGGATGTCGCCTTTGAGCTGGCCCCCTTGCGCCGTTTCGAAGCCGAGCGCATGCTCGCTCGTACCTGGGCTGGTGAACGGCTGAAGGGCTACCGCAATCTTCCACCCGCTGATCGAGAGGCGGTGATCGATGCGTTGCTGCGAATCGGGCAGCTGGCGCTTGATCTGCCGGACGTCATGGAAGTGGAGATCAATCCACTGCGCGTGCTTACTGAAGGCGCGGTGGCGTTGGACGTGCGCTTGCGGAAGCGATTGCAAGAGAAAGGTTGAGGATCAATCATGCAGGAGACTAACGGAGATCGAGCACAGACAGACATTCGACGGAAGATCGTGATTTGGTGCCTGCAGTCAGTCGTGGGGTTGATTGGCTACGGCGTGATCATCTTTCTCGCTGCGGGCACGATGAATTGGCTCTGGGGATGGTTATTTCTCCTCTCGGTAGCAGTGATGCTCTTCGGCCAACCCATCCTGCTCATCCCCATCAACCCGGAGACCTTCATCGAGCGCGCTGGCGGTTTGCGCCAGGAAGGGGGCAAACGCTGGGACCGCTGGCTAATGGCCGTTGCCGGTGGAATTATGCCCCTGGCTTCCTGGGTCGTAGCGGCCTTGAATCTACGCTATGACTGGCAGCCGATGCCACCTGAAATCATGCACATCGTGGGGTTGACTCTCGTCGCCATAGGTTGGTTTATCTTCCTCTGGGCGATGGTCTCGAATGCCTATTTCTCCGAGGTGGTTCGCATCCAGACGGAGCGGGACCACGCCGTCGCTATGAAGGGGCCGTATCGAACAGTGCGACATCCGGGATATGCGGGCGCGATCCTGGCCTTCCTGGGTGTGCCATTTCTGCTCGGTTCCTATTGGGCGCTGATCCCGGCTGTGTTGGGAATGGCAGGGTACGTGCTGCGAACGGCGCTCGAGGACCGCACGCTGCAGGCGGAATTGGGAGGATATGAGGAATATTGTGAGAGGGTTCGCTATCGGTTGATTCCAGGGCTATGGTAATCACGGAATGAATGCTTTATATTGACTTTGAACTGTCAAAGATCCGGGTGTTCTTCCAGGAAGCAGCCCGCCCGTCTATCAAACACTCAAGGGTAGCAGAATCAAGACAATATTGCCTTAATCGGCGATATTATAGATAATATGTTCTAGTAGGGAAGGGGCACGAGGGAGATGATCGAAATATCAAACACATATAAGCCTAACGCTGATCTCGTTCTCTTTAACGGAGATTGCATGTCGCTGCTGAGACAAATCCCGGATGAACAGATCAAGCTTGTTGTTACTTCACCACCTTACAACCTCGGGAAGGAATACGAAGACAAGCTCAGTATTACTGAATATATTGAAGAACAAGGACGTGTAATTAGGGAGTGCATAAGAGTGTTGCATCCTGAAGGAAGTATTTGTTGGCAGGTTGGGAACTATGTAGATAACGGGGAAATCATCCCGCTTGACGTCTTGCTATACCCGATGTTTGCAGATAGCGATCTTAAGTTAAGGAATCGGATTGTCTGGCGCTTTGGCCATGGATTGCATGCATCAAGACGATTCTCCGGCCGATATGAGGTTATCATTTGGTTTACAAAGACTGACGACTACACATTTAATCTTGATCCAGTTCGAGTGCCACAAAAATATCCGAATAAAAAGCACTTCAAGGGTCCAAACAAGGGAAAGTTGTCTGGAAACCCTTTAGGAAAGAACCCAAGCGATGTTTGGAATATTCCAAATGTGAAAGCTAATCATGTTGAAAAGACAGAACATCCATGTCAGTTCCCGGTTGAATTGATTGAACGTCTCATACTTTCGATGACTAACGAGGGAGACAGAGTCCTTGATCCATTTCTGGGAACAGGTACGGCAGCAATCGCGGCATTAATGCACGGCAGAAAAGCCGTGGGAGCAGAGATTGTTTCCTCCTACGTGGATATTGCAATGGAAAGAATTAAATTGGCCGAGACTGGTAAGCTAAAAATCCGACCAATGTCAAGGCCTGTATACGATCCGAAATCGCCAAAGAACAATGTTCCTCCCCAGAGTGTAAATATAGATTCAGAGCCAATTCAGAGGCGCCTTCTGGAAAAAGGGGATTCTTTCGGGCACACGGAGAAGCGCACATGAAAATCGTGTATGAGTACTCGCACTTGGGAGGATCAGAGATTCTCAAAGTGAGATATCCAAAAGAAGATGAAGAAATATACGATGTAATTCGAGATGTTGTGGCGAACAAAACAAAGATTAGCAAAGAAAAGACGATGATAGGAAGAGCGCTTTACTCGCCAAAAAATATGAATATGCAATTCAGGGGAGAATTCAATAAAAGAGGGTTTAGGGAACTAAAGGATACATATGATATTAATATCCCAAATTACTCTAGAGTGATTCCTGGAGCTTTCAAGCAGGTAGATTTCGTAAAAGGAAGATTACTAATAGAAGTTCAGTTTGGCAAGTATGCATTCATGTTTTATGATCTAGCCAAATTTCAGTATTTCTTCAACGAGAATAAATGTGATGTGGGAGTTGAAATCGTTCCTTGTCACCCTCTGAAGAAACAAATGTCGACTGGGGTGTCCTATGGTGAACAACTCGTATATGACATCGAGCGATTAAAAAGGCATTTTCCGGCAGTGCCAGTGAAAGTGATCCTTGTTGATGCGTGATTGCATCCATAATTACCTCTAACTAATAAAGCAAGCTCAGCATATCAAAGGATAAGAGGCTAATAATCCGGCCCCCCAAATACCGTCGGCCCGATCAACTTGTCGAGGTGCAGCAAGATGGCTTGAATGCGGGCTTGCTGTTCCGGATTCTTGTCGATGCGCTGCTGTACCTCCAGCAGCATCTGGCGATAGGTGTTGAGCAGCTCAAAGCAGCGATCCGAGCGCCGTAATTGATGTGCTTTCCAGGCCTGGATGAGGTGAGAGATCGTGTCGGAGATGCCTTCTTGAAAAGCCTCATGGCGTTTACGTTTGAGGTAGCGTTCCGAGTTTAAACGGCGTGCCAACTGCAGGTCGCGCCATGCGGTGAGCAGCGTTTTCCCCGGTCCGATACCCTCGCTTGCGCGGGAGAGACTTTCGTCGCGCACTTCCCAGGCTCCTACGCCTACCCAGGCCGATTCCAGGCCCTGCTCCTGCAGCCTGGCTTTACGTTCCTCGGTGTGGAATCGCTCGGTGAGATCGCGCCGCGAGGTTGTGCTTCCCGTTTCTCCATTTTGATCGACAGATACTTCCTCGATCTTCGTATCGTCTTCGAGGGTGCGAAACGGCTGCATGGCGAGGAAGTCCTCGACTTTGCGCTGGGCGACGAAATCGCGGATTTCGCGTTTGACGATGGCAGGGAGCACGTGCTCCCAACGACTCGTTCCCTTGCGGGTGACCGCCTGGCCGTACACCAGGCGACGGACACCGCGTTCGTCGAATGGATAGGGATTCTCTAGCGTGCGTTTTTGGTCGCCGCTGTATACGCGGAAGACCACCTGCACGTCACGCGCATAGACTTCGATCCCATCGCGGCTCACCGCTATAATTTCATCCAGTTTGCTGTGGCGATCGCGCAGGTCGACGACGTCGCGCAAACGCGTGAATCCTTCGATGTATCGATTACCCTGGAATAACCACTCTGGCATGGTCTGATCCCTGCGCTGCTGTGCGCTGAGCACCCGGGGATAGCCGTTTTCCGTTTCGAATACAGCTGCATAACCAAGATGCACGTCGACATAGCCCGGACCACCGACCAGGATTACGGGGTTCTCGGCGTTTTCGGCTTCAAGGATTTCCAGATTGCCCTGGTTGATTCTCAGTGTGGGGTAGTTCAATCCCAACGTCGCGCTGAAGAGATAGTGGAATGCCGTCCAGACGGATTCTGTATCAAACAAATCGGCGAGATAGCGAGCACCAATGTACAGGCCAAGCAGCATGGCGGCGACGACCGGTAGAATGTAAGCCAGGACTTCCGGCTGAAAGAATGGTGTGAGCATGTTGAGCAGGAGGTATACAAAGGGTCCCCATTCGTTTTCAAGGGCTGGATCGAGTTCTCCCGGGAAGTCCTTGGCGACAACGATCAGGAACCAGTAGGCGGCGAGACACACACCCGTAACGAAAAGCCGGATATAGGCGCCGCTCCGATTTCTGGCGAGAAAAAGCAGACGGGCTTGTCGGTTCAACCTGCCGAGATAGGCTGCCGCAGGAAAGCGCATCAACCAACGTTTCGGACGTTCGAACAACGAGGAGGAGAAAGCGGGTTTCATGATTCCCCTCCCGGCTCACGGCAGTCTTTATCGAGTGTGGACAGATCCCGGGCGATATTGAGTAGATTGTCCTTCAAGGCTTGGCTTTCTTCGATGATTTCGTCACGCGAGCATAGATCGACGCTGTCCTTGAGAATACAGCGGATCGTGTCTTGCTTGCTGAGCGATGGATTGTTGCGGATCTGTTCGTGCAGCACCCCGGTCAGGCTTTCGAAGAGAATTTGACTGGCTTCCAATTGGCCTTGCTCGATGGCTCGCGTGGCGTTTTCCTGCGCGTCGGCAAGGGCGTTTTGAACGTCGCTGGCCCAATCGTGCCGCCAATCTTCCATGCGTTCCTGCTGTATGCCCCTGGGAAGATAAAGATGCGAGAGATCGACGTTGAGTACTCGAATGCCCCGGGATTGCAAAATCTTCCATTCCCGATGCGCCGCTTTTCCGGTCGATTCGCCCTGTGGATCGTTTTCCGAGACGGTGAGGCGTTGCTGAATTACATCCCTTACAACCTCGAGCGGCTGCGTGTTGTGGCTGTCGAAGCTGGTCAACTCCTTGAGGCTCTTTCCTTTGACGATCTCGCGCCACATGTCGATTGTCAATCGCAACGGCAGTTCCGTCCAGGGCAAATCCTCCGCCTCGCCGTAAACGTGTCCGTAGACGGCTTTTTCGACTGCGGAGGGTTTCCATGGATACGGCGGTCGTCGTGCATAGCGTCCCTCGTGGGGTTCCACATGCTCGCCCGGATCGAGTATGAATTCAACGGAGATATCCGTCGAGACGGGAATGCCGTCCTTTGTAACGGCGAGTGAATTGATCGATTCGAGCGCGGCAGCCTCACCCGCGGGTGGGATGAATCCCTCCACGGATCGAATCTGGCGGCGCAGGTCGACCGATTCCTCGATTCGTTCGCCCGGATCGGTGAAGATCAGCCCCGGTCCGATGGAGCGGGTAAATTTCACGTCCGTGCGCAGAACGGCCGCCGAAGCGTAATCGACGAGCAGGACGCCGGGTCCGCTGCGGCTGCGCTCATCGTGTTCTTCGATAACTTCCCCGTTACGCAGGAATGTAACCGGTCCGCGTTCGCCCAGGAGAAAACCGAGCAGGCGGCGGATGCTGGCCATGCGTTCCGCGCTTGTGCGTACGGGAAGCACGAATTGCGCGCCGATAACGACGGTCATGAAGAGCACGATCAGAGCGATTCCAAGATGGGTCGCCGCAGCGATGTGCTGGGCTGAGGCCTGACCGACTATGGCCAATAGGGACAAAGCGGTGTATCCACCGAATAGGGCCAGGCTGAATATCGCCGCGATCCATTGGTGCGTCTCGTGTGTGGTGATCATGAGAGAAAATGTAAAGGCGCAGAAAGCGAGCGAGATGCCTAAACCGCCCCAGAGGCCAATGAAACGCAGCAGCGCGGGCGGAGCGGCTTGCACACCGGTGGCCTGGAGCATGAGATAGTATGGCAGACCGATCACGCACAGCCACAGCAATAGGATGAAACCGGTGCGACGCCGAAGCGGAATTCTGTTCATGCTGCCGTGATTGTATCGCAAAGGGAAAGCGAGGCCAAATGCACTCAGGATAGCCTGCGACCGATCTTCTTATTGGCTTGCGTGGATTGCCGAAATCGGCGATGCTATTTTACAATGCTAACCACTCGGCGAGGAGGTCGTTGATGCGAAGGCGGATGCGGGCTGGGATACCCCTGGTGATATTTGGATTATTTGTATCTGCTTGCCAGATCATGGATCCCGTCGTCCGGCGCACGGCCACACCGGTACCAGATTATGTGCCTGCACCGAGAGTAAATGCGACTGCGGTGAAATTGTTCGACGACTTCAGCGATCCGGCGAGCGGTTGGGAAATTGGTGAATACGGTATTGGGAGCGTAGGGTATGACATGGGGGAATATTTCATCCGCGCCAAGGAAGACAATGGATACACCTGGGGACAGCATTTCGAGTGGTACGGCGATGTGAGCATCAGAGTCATGGCCCGCCAGGCAAGCGGACCGGATAACAATGACACCGGATACGGCGTGATGTGTCGTGTGAATTACGATCCGGAGGTAGGAGATCTCGAGGGATATGCCTTTCTCGTCGCAGGAGATGGATATTACGCCATTTCCCGCTTTTCGGCTGGAAACAGCGCGCACCTCGTCGGGTGGGAAAAATCGGAAACGATCCGGCAGGGAAATGTCACGAACGAATTGCAGGTCATCTGCGCAGGCGATCAGTTGACTTTCTATGTGAACGGCGTGCGGATCGCTGAAACCCGGGATGATACATTTTCGAGTGGGGACGTTGCATTTTTCGGAGCAATCTACGAGCCCGGACCAGCGGAATTCCGTTTCGATAATTTCTCCCTGACCTCGCCCTGAGTTCCGGGAAGGAGGCTTCTCGCTGTATGGCGCGTCATCCGCCCGGGTTCATAGATGAAGAAGGGTGACCAATGGACACTTGCCATATTGCGGCACTCGATATACTCTTAGATTGTTCGCATTGAACAATCCAATCGGAATCGAGAGCATTCCTATGGTTACACGTCAATCGGAATTGGTCCGCGTGCTGGGCAATCTTGCCGAAGATCTTCCCAATCCCCTCTGGGTGGCACTGGTGGATAACGACGGGCTCGTCGTTGCCAGTGTGCCTCCCAATCCGCCTGCCGAGCCGGAGGCCTTCTCGGCGATGACGGCCGCGTCCGTGATGATGGGCGAGCGGGTTTTAAACGAGATCGCCGGGGGCAATCTGCGCTATACCAGCGTTGCCGGTTCAGATCGGCAGTTGTTAACAGTTGCGCTCAGTCGCGAGCGTTTGCTTTCGATCGGTTTGGGCCCGGAAGTCCCCCCGCATGACACATTCGGTCCACTCAGTCGTCGTGTTCCCGAATTGCTCAAGGCTCTAAAACAACGATTTGGAACTGAAGAGTAGCGTTATAATTGCCCATCTGATGGATTAAATGGACATTTCCTGGAAAAAATGGCGTGCCCGAGTGGCATTTGTGCATTAATGCGACATGCTGTCGAAAGCATTACTCTTGCCAGGTCAGATCGAATTCTGGCTTCAGAATCTCTCGATTGGTAACAACCTAATCAATGAAATCATGTGATGATGTTCGATCAGGGAGGGAAACCCATGCGAGTGCGAATTCTACTTTTCGTGATGATATTACTTGTCTTCACAGCTTTGGCGTGCAACCTGCCGGAACCCGGGACGCCTACGGCAGAGGAACCAACCCTCGAACCGACGGTCGAACCGACAGCGACCGACGAGCCCGCTCCCGAGTCGCGCGTGGTTGTTTTTACGGGCGGGAATTTTGAGATCTACCATCTGGATGGCACGTTGAGTGAGACACGATCGGCTGCCGGTTTGACGCAATGGGCACACGCCAACCAATACCAGATCCTGGGCGATGCGGTTTACTACGTCGACAGTGGTGGGGACAGCCTGGGGGGGACGGTAAAGCGGGTTACGCCAGGCGGAGTCGATAATTTGGCTTTTACTGCCGTCCCCGACCTGGCGAAGTTGTCCTTTTCGGTTTCACAGGACGGGAGCATGATCGCCTGGGCTGCCGGTGAGTGGGCCAACAGTGTACTCTGGACGGCCAACATCGACGGTTCAAACATGCAGACGATCATGCAGTTCGATCCGACGAGTGGGATGAATGAATTCTATGTGCTTGAAGTCTACCGCTGGGGACAGGCAGGAAACCTCTTCTACGTCTGGCAGATCTCGGGCATCGGTGATTTGCTCTACTTCGGATACTCCAGCATGTACGGCTACGATCCCGCAACGAACACATACGCAACGTATTACGCCGCGCCTGTCGACGGCGGCATGCCATGCTGGAAGGCCATCTCGCCCGACGACACACTGCTGGTTGGCGCTTGCGATAGTGGATCGGGCGTGGCGGGTTTGCGAGAAAGAGACCTGATTACCTCCGCCGAGACGGTGCTGCCCCTGCTGCCCAATCAACAGCAGCTCGGCGGCGTTTCATATTCTCCTTCCGGAACCAAACTGGCTTATGCCGACGGAAACAGGGGGATGGATCCGGAGGATCTCGACGGCTGGATTGCCTGCCGCAGTGCACCAGGGGAGAACCCCGTCGTGATCGCTTCCATTGCCAACGGCTTCTTCCAGGAGACCGAATGGGCTTCCGAAGAACTGCTCGTTGTGCAGGGCACGGAGAATTATGTCACCAAGGTCTATCTGCTCACGCTGGATGGCGCCATCACGCATTTCGCGGATGGGGAATTGATCGGCTTGATGTGGGAGTAGAGTGGGTTATCGAAGTGTCGGTAAAATAATTCCGCATTATGGAAAACTATAGTAAACGACAGGATGGAGTGAGTTGAAATGGCTGATGACCTGACTCCGGCATCTTCGGCATTTTCCAACGTTGAAACCGACAGCGCCGTTGATTCATCCGGCGTATCTGCCTGCATGGAATGCAGCCGTCAGGATGAGACGGTGCGTATCGTTGGCATTCCCTATATCTTGAGTCTGGTTTTCGTTACGCAAAGGCGGGCCTATAAAGGAGTCTGGTGTCGAAGACACCGCAGTATAAAACTTGCGCTGGCGTCTCTCCTGACCGCTTTCTTCGGATGGCTCGGCATACCCCATGGTTTGGCCGCTACACCAGGTACGTTGTTTAAATTGGCGAAAGGGGGTGTCGTTCCTGGTGAAGCCAATGCACGGCTGCTGAAGCAGATTGCGAATATCAAGATCGCCAGGGGAGATATCCAGGCCGCTGCACGGTGTCTTGAGACGGCACTGTTTGTCCAAGCGGAGGATGAAGATGCCAGGCGCCGCCTGTCCGATATCTACAGGAAATATGCTTCAGCGCTGATCCAATCCCCACTCTCCGGTTTTATTCCCACGTTGACCGTCATTTTGGCGGCAATCGTCATGGGCGGTGTGATCGGAATCCTCGATTATCTCATCACCAAATTCTTGAATATCTCCGGCAATATAGAGATTGTCACGGCCATCATCAGCTGGCTGCCTCTGATCGGAATGTTGGGTTTCGGAGGCATCATGCTGGCTCGGCTCCTGGATTTCGAGCTAAAACGTATGGACGAGCGCCAACGTTTGTTTGGTATTCTGCTCGCCGCTTTTTCGGCGCTGCTGGCGGTATACAGTGTTGTCTCCGGTTTTGGCCTCGCGGATTTTGTGGATTCACTTATCTCCGGCACCCAATACGGTTCAATCACAGAGACGCTCATGAAAACCGGTTCGGTGTTGATTCGCGGCGGCGCCTGGATGCTGAGCAATCTACTGGCGAGCGGGAAAGTTTGGGATCAAATCTACATTCTCATCATCGCTTTGGGCGCGGTTTTCTATCTTGCTGCGAACATCTCGGTTGCAGATCGGATTATCCGTTGGAAGCAGCAGCTTTATCTTCTCCGCCTGCAGCCGACTGTGCAGGCAGGGGGCGTGTCACTCGTGCGCTGGGGCGTACTTCTGGCCGCTGTGCTTGTTTTGGGTGCCTCTGCTGCTTTTTTCTCGGATGTCTCTCCTGCGATGTGGATGAGTACCGAGTACCTCGATACTTTGGAGCGGGGAGATTTTTTATACGATGCTGGAGATCTTGACGGTGCTGCACGGGTGTACCAGGAAGCCGTCGACTTGAATCCGGATGATCCCTGGGGTCATGTGTATCTCGGATGGACATACTATCATCAAGGCGAGAATATCAAGGCTGAAGCCTCTTTCGAGACGGCCCTGGCGATCGAACCGGCTAACGAGGATGCCCAATTGGGGTATGCTTTCGTCGCCATCGCGCTCAGGAAATATGATGAGGCGCTTCAATATTTGGATGCTGTCATTGCAGGCACAGAAGATGACCTTGCTCGGGCAGAAGCATACTCCGGATTGAGTGATATCCATTTTGCACGAGGAGAGGAAGAGCAAGGCTTAGCGGATTTGGAGACCGCCATCTCCCTGGATGCGGAGAATCCTTACTATTTCAGTGACCTGGGTTTCTACTATTTCTCGCGGGAGAAATTCGCAGAAGCTTTGGATGCTTTCTCTATTTCTTTGAACATCGAGCCCGATTTGATGGACTCGCTTTTTGGCATGAGTTACAGCTTCTTTGCATTGGAAGAATACGAGATGGCAGCCGAACAATTGGAGCGCCTGCTCGAGGCAGATTTGGATGAATATCTTGCACCTGAGGTAGCCTTTGGGCTGGGACGCTGCATGACGGAATTGATCCGGCCAAGCGAAGCCATTGAGAATTACGAATCAGTGTTGGCACTTGATCCATCCAATGAAGCTGCCTGGAATTTTCTTCTTGGTGAGTATTACAGATTGGGTGATTTTGAAAAGGTGCTCGAACTGTCGGAAGAGTACATCGACAATTATCCCGAGTCGGTAGCAGTTTACACGCTGCGTGCCGTCGCCGGTTACATGCTCGATCAACCCTCCGTGGTGGAAGATGCCTTGGCCGATGCGATGAACGCCCGGGGTGAGGATGCTTATCATTTGTATTACATCGCCTCTGCACTTTCGAATCTACAGCGGTTTTCAGAAGCCGAGGCCTTACTCATCGAGGCAGGCCAGCTCAGCCCGGAGGAAGAGTTCATTCGGCTTTCCTTGATCTATATCTATTCGGCACAGAAAAAATTCGATGCTGCACTTGCCGATATCGAGGACTTGCGCACCATCACCGGCGAGACGAAAGATTTACACCTCGCCCTGGCAGGGGTGTACATCGAACAAGGCGACCTTGAAGCGGCGGGAATCGTTCTGGATAAGGCAATGGCAGTAAAATCGGATGATTGGGAAGTCCGCAACGATTTGTCGTATTTATTAATCCAGTATGAGCGCTACGAAGAAGCCATAATTGAGGCCAGGGAAGCGCTTCGGTTGAATCCCTATTCTGTTCCTGCGAACAAGAATCTGGCGCTTGCCGCCTATGAACTTGGCGATCTGGAGACGGCGATGCAGGCGGCATTGGAGAGTTTGCGTCTCAATCCGAAGTACGACATGGGCCATTATGTCCTGGGCCTTTGCCGTATGCAGCAGGGGGAAACGGAATCGGCGATCGCGGAATTTGAGACCTTCCTCGAACTTTATTGGGATCGTGCCAGCGCGCAGCGTTATCAAGAGGCGGCAGAAGCGTATCTGGAAGAATTGCGTTGACAGGTTTGTTTTGCCGGGTGATTTGAATTATTGTGTGAACTCCCCTAGACTGTAGCTGTGCTCGCCAAAGTCCACGCCGCAGCCATCATCGGGCTGGAGGGGGCAATCGTGGAAGTGGAAGTGGATACCGCACGCGGGCTCCCCTCCTTTAAAATCGTTGGATTGCCGGACACCGCCGTGCAGGAAAGCCGTGAACGCGTACAGGCGGCGGTGAAAAACGCCGGTTTGATTTTTCCGCGCCAGCGGGTGACCGTCAATCTGGCGCCGGCGGCGCTGCGCAAAGAAGGTCCGGCCTACGATTTACCCATCGCCATCGGCACGCTGGCCGCTTCGGAGCAGATCGCCCCGGAGTGGCTGGAGGGCGCCCTGGCCGTGGGCGAACTGTCGCTCGACGGCTCGGTGCGCCACATTCGCGGCGTGCTGCCCATGGCGGCGCTGGCGCGCCAGATGGGGTTCCGACGTCTCTTCGTGCCGGAAGAGGATGCCGCCGAAGCGGCCTTGATCCCCGAGGTCGAGGTGGTGCCGGTCGCATCGCTGACCGCCCTGGTCAATCATCTCTCCGGCGTGGTGCCCATCCCGGCCCACGTGAATACCCACAGCCCGAACGGAAGCGCATACGACGGGCCAGATTTTCAGGACATCAAGGGGCAGGAGCACGCCAAACGCGCCATGGAAGTCGCTGCGGCCGGCGGGCACAATCTACTCATGGCCGGACCGCCGGGCGCGGGAAAGACGCTGCTGGCGCGGGCACTGCCTTCGATTCTGCCGGAGATGACCGTCGAGGAAGCGCTCGACGTCACGCGTATCTACTCCGTCGCCGATCTGCTGCCCAAAGAGATGCCCATGATCCACGTGCGGCCTTTCCGGTCGCCGCACCACACAATCTCCAACGCCGGTCTGGTCGGCGGCGGCAACTGGCCGCGGCCGGGCGAGATCTCGCTTGCCCACCGGGGCGTGCTCTTCCTGGACGAACTGCCCGAGTTCGGCATGCGCGTTTTGGAAGTGCTGCGCCAGCCGATGGAGGACAAGGTGGTGACCATCAGCCGGGCGCGCGGCTCGTCTTCCTTCCCGGCCAATTTCATGCTGGTGGGCGCTATGAATCCCTGCCCCTGCGGATACTACGGAGATGCACAGCGGGAGTGCACCTGTTCGATGGCCACGGTCACGCGCTACCAGAAACGCATCTCAGGCCCGCTGCTCGACCGCATCGATATCCACGTCGAGGTGCCCAGGGTGGATTTCGACAAGCTGAGCGACGACCGCCTTGGCGAACCATCCGAAACCGTGCGCGCCCGCGTGGAAGCGGCACGAGCGACCCAGCGCCGGCGCTTTTCGGGAACGGAGATCACCTGCAACGCCGACATGGGTCCCGGCGACGTGCTGCGTTACTGCAAGCTGGATGAGGCGGGGCGAGTGCTCGTGCGGCAGGCCATGCAGCAGCTGCAGCTCTCGGCGCGGGCTTACCACCGCGTGCTCAAGCTGGCGCGCACCATCGCCGATCTGGAAGGTGTGGAGGGAATTCAGACCTCGCACTTGGCCGAGGGCTTGCAGTACCGGCCGCGGGGAGGGGATTGAAAGTGATTAAAGATTATTAAAAGGTACCATTCTCGTAGATCTTGGTAAATAAACGATTTGGCGACCTGTCATTCCTCATACAACGTACATTTCGTAGTTATCCCATGCAGAGAGGCGTCAGTTTTGAGCTGCCCACCATTCTTCCCATGCAACGGCGTCGATACCAAAGTCTTGGCCTGTGATTTCCGTCAAGGTGCTGGCGACACTCAATGCGTAGTTTTCGTCTACATTCATGCTCAAATACAAACGCAGCTTTTCGATCAGGGAAGGCACAGCCTCTAACGCCTCTGGCCCCAGGTTGTAAAGTGAGCTCTCAGCGGCGATACTCTTGCAGCTAAGCGGGAGCAAAGCTTCGATTAAGACGGGAACAATATCTCCAGTGAGGTTGCTATCCTCACCGGCGAGATCGCCCAATGCGAGCGCGGCAGCGCCGCCGGCGTTGTGCCAACACTGGGTCGTCGCATGGTCATTTTCAACTGCAGGTATGAGAATGGCGACCATCTCACTCGTTTCTATACCCGCTGCTCTCGCCTCCGGGCTTATCGTGATCGCGGCAGTCTCAAACCGCACTTCCACATCCTCGTCCACGATTCCTGCCAGCAAAGCTGGCTTTCCCCAGATCTGGAGAAGGTTTCTGACCAATACTTCAGAGATGATTTCGTAGAACGGTGCGCCGCTGGGCTCTTTTGCGCACTCGGTGTATAAAAAATAAGGAGTGCCAGTGGATACTGAATAGGGATCGGGGCTCAAGGTAGGGTATCCTTCGGCAGAGAGGGTTACCTGGCCAGATGCAGCTGCACCGGAATAACACTTGCCTGCACTTCCATAGTCCGCACTTTTACTCCGGGCGGTAAACGCTATGGAAAGCGTGGCATCACAATCTTCGCCAGGCTTCACTACGAGAAGCCCCATCCGTCCCAGCAAGCGGGATGCGGTTTGTTCGAATGCCGGAATCGAGAAATCTTCATTCACGTCGGTGTAGGTTTGGGTGATGTCCAGACAGACTGTCGATACGGCAGCCGATTCCCAGCCGTCCACCTGAACCGGCGGGGGTATTGGTGTGTTGGTGGGAAGAACAGTGGCAGTGGCTGTTGAAGACACTGCCCCATTTGTGTCATTGGCAGCCGGGTTAGTGATCTGCGCTGTGGATGATGCGCAGGCGCTCATCAGGAATACAACCAGTAGTATAACTGACAGACGAATCAGGTTGAAGTTGTGCGGCATTGGCCCACTCTCTTAGTTACGATTTGTATTCGGAATGACGGTTATTCGGTATCGATCGAGCGAAAGGTAAGATAACACCCCAAAATTCGTGTCGACCGACTGATTGTAGATCGTGGATTTCTATCTTGTCAATGGTGTTCCTTCCGTGTGCTTGCTCAACGGTTGTGATTGTCCACTGTTTTGGTTGCGTTCCGAAGAGCATGGCAATACAATCGTGTCGACTCGACCGAGGCCGGAGACGAGCATGGGAATTCTGGTAGAACGAACCTTCACTCGATGTTTATCGATAGGCGCACTTCTTGGGCTGCTGATGTTGATTTGCCTCACGGGCTGCAGCGGTGAACCATCTGCAGCATCCGAGCCGGTTTCAGCAGCTGCCACAAATACACCGACTTCCGAGCCAGTCGACAGCCCAACAGCTGCAGAAGAAGCGATCACAGTCGAACCCACCGACACGAGCGAACCTACAGCAACCCCGCTCGGCGGCGGCGGTCGGATCATTT
>DAOUEK010000024.1:0-29911 GCA_034430425.1 Anaerolineales bacterium
TCATCGTCGTTGTTGGTCAAATCCTCATCCAACGAGGAAGTTGTCAAACCTACAGTGTTCGTGCCTCCTGGGGGTGCGCCCAAAGCATTCACCTCGGTGGTGACGGTGATGGTGTAGAAATCGGTGGTCGTGACTGTGCCGAAATCGATGGTGATAGTGTTGCCGACGATAACTGGTGGTGCCGCCGGGGCCGGAACTACCGTCACATCGATCACGTCCAGGAAAACGGGAAGAGTATCGATGACTTCCACGTCAAGGGCATCGGTGTTGCCTTCGTTCTCCACCGTGATGGTGAAGACCACGGTGTCACCCACAGATGCTGCGGCCGGATCACCGGTCTTGGTAAGTGCCGGGTCGATGATCGTAGCCACCGTAACGCTGGCGTCGTCCTCGTCATCCTCATACGGAAAACCATCGTTGTTATCAGGTGCAGAGTCAGGATCGGTCTGGTCGACGGCAATCACCTCTGCAACGTTGGTAGACGTACCAACGATATCGACGGTTGTCTGGAAGGTCAGAAAGGCACTCGCACCGCTCGTCATGGAGTTAATTTCCCAGGTCAACACAGGAAGATCAGTGTCGTCATTGCTGTCACCGCCGGTGATGCTGCCAGGAACGTAGGTTAAACCAGCCGGGATGACATCTTCGACAACGATATTTGTAGCTGTGTTTGGTCCTGAGTTGCTTATCATTAGCGTGAATGTGACCGTATCACCAAGATCTGGGGATGAGTCGTTTACAATCTTTGTCAGGCTGAGGTCGGCTTCCGCGGCCGAGACCACGGTCACCGTGTCCGCACCCGAGTCACTCACGTTGCTTCCGGATACCACGCCGTCGGCGTCACCGGCTGCGGTGTTGTTCTTCAAGCCGTCCGTGGTGCTGTCGATCTGCAGCGAGAGCGTGATCGTCCCGGAGGCTCCCGCTGCCAATGTGTCCGTTCCATCGAGGAGATCCGTGTCCGTCGATCCGTCGTAGCCGCCGTTGACGCTGAAATCGCCGGATGAAACAGAGACGGATGAATAGGTGCCTGCTCCAAACGCGGTATCGAGATTGTCCGTGACCTGCAGGTTCTCCAGGTCCTCGCTGCCGTCATTTGTGACCACAATGTCGAATGAGACTGTCGATCCGTTGGAGGTGGGATCGGCGGAGGTGAGCGTCTTGGTGACAGAAACGGACGACGCAATGTACATCCCTGCATCCCAGGATGTGTCATTCTGTCCGGGTGTTAGGGTCGTCACGGCCGTGAGCCCCGTCGAAGTGTTTGCGTCGCTGTCTACGGTATCATCTGCGCCCTGATCCTGCGGGCTGAAGAGATACCCTGCGGGCGTAACGAATTCTAAGAAGTAGTCTCCGGGAGTTAATCCGGTGAAGGAATAAGCGCCTGCGACGGTCGAGGTGGTGGCAACGGCTGCGCCGTCGTCGCCGCCGGGTTCTGCGATGCCATCGCCGTCGACGTCACTGTAAACATTGACGGTTACGCTGTCCAGGCCGGGCTCGCCGCCGTCCTGCAGGCCGTCGCCGTTGAGGTCGTTCCAGACTAAGTCGCCGATGGTGGCAGCCACTGGATCGGTGACCGTGTCTTCGACCGGGGTGGTGATCTCGGTGCTTGTCACATATACCGTATTGCTGATTTCGGTGATGCCCGGGGCAATCGGATCGTCCACGGTGACGTCGTAGGTGACTGTGAGCGTATCGCCGGGGTCAAGCGTGAAGCCGTCCCCGGCGTCGACGAGATCGGGAGGGACGCCATCCACGAGATCCGGATTAGCACCCGCAGGGAAGTTATCCAGCGTATCCACCTGCAGATAGGAGGCGGAGATCTCCACGTTGTCGAAGAACACATAGTCATTATCGAAGAAACCTTGGTCCATGGTCGGCGAAGTGATGAACCGTATGGTGGTATTCATCGTAGAAGATATATCGCCGCTGATGTCGTAGCTAAAGCTTTGGTAGGTGGCATCGGTTGCAGGTCCGGCGAATTGGCCGATTGGAATCCAGGACACCCCCCCGTCGTCGGAGATTTGAATTTCGACGTATTCGCTAGCATCCTCGAGACCCGCACGACGGTAGAGGAAGCTAATTGTAGCTTCGGAGTAAGCAGTAAGATCTACTTCTCTTTCGACGCCTTCGCCACCACCGTCATTGTCTCCTGTGCGTAATTGATAATTGCTAACATCGTTAATGATTTGTTCGTCGTCGCTTGTCGGAAAACCGTCGTCGCCAAATTCCGTCCAGTTTGTGGCCCAGGAAGCGGTACCATCGTTGTTGTTGTAAGCCCGCAGGTTGAATTCGTCACGGAAGGTGTCGGTAATGAAGAGTGGTCCGGTGGCAACCGTGCTCTCGGCGACGTATGCCGTGCCGTTGGGGAGCGGATCGGAGACGACCACGTTCGTGGCTCTACCGGCGCCGTTGTTGGTGATCACAATGGTGTAGGCAATTGTATCCCCGGGGATGACGGGATCGTGGTCAGGGGATGATGTTTTAACGACAGACAAGTCCGGCATGAGGATGATGGTGACATCTTCGTCATTCTCCGGGTCCTGGCCACCAGGTGTATCAGCATCCTGTGCGGCGGTGCCGTCGTCGTCGATGGCACCGGTTTGGGTGCTGGTCGCTGCAGCGGTGTTGTCGTAGGTGCCCTGCGCCACGCCGCCGTCGATGTCGACGACGAAATCGATCTCCACCGAGCCGCCCGGCAGAATGGTCCAGGTGCCCCAATTCAAGGCGTTATCACCGACGCCGGGGTCGGTGGTGCCGGTGCGCGTGGCACTCGTCTCGTTGATCGTCTGACTGGCGAAGGTGAAGTCGGTCGGCAGCGTGTCGCTGAGGGTGACGTTGGTGGCATCTGCACCGCCCGAATTCTCGATGAGGATCGTGTAGGAAGCCGTGCCGCCGGCGTCTGAATATGGCGTGTTGGTGTCCTTGTCAATGGTCAGTACGGGCGCCAGAACAGTGACGTCCTCGTCGTCTTCGGGGTCTTCTCCGGACGGTGTGTGGGTGTCTTGCGCCGCGTTACCGTCGTCGTCGATGGGACCTACTTCATTGCTATCCGCGGTTGCGGTGTTGTCGTATGTTCCGGCGGGCGTGGTAACGGCCACATCGGCGCTGAAGGTGATGGTCACCGTGCCGCCGGGGTCGATGTTCCAGGTGCCCCAATTCAAGTTGCTGGCGCCAAAGAAAGGATCCTGCGTGCTGGTGCGGGTCGCGTCGTCTTCCGCCACACTGCCGCTGTTGTAGGTAAAGCCTGTGGGCAGCGTGTCGGCGACAGTGACGTTGGTCACTGCCACGGCGCCGATGTTCTCCAATTCGATGGTATAGGTGGCCGTACCGCCAATACTCACGGACGGGGTGCTGGTGTCCTTATCGATGGTGAGTGAGGTGAAAAAGACGAAGGCGTTGTCGGTGGGGGAGAAGACCTGCGCGCCGCTCAGTCGGGTGCCGATGGCCTGGGCGATGTTCTCGCTGTAGCCGAAGGGGGGTGAGGGGAAGGGATTGTCGGTTTGCGCCTGGAAGACGACGGTAAACGAATCGTTGATCCCCATAACTCGATTCAGATTCCAGGTGAGCTCCTGACCGGATATGCTGGGATCTGCATCGAGTACACCGTCGATCAAGGTGGTGCCCGCGACGTAGCTCCAATCGTCAGGCAGAGTGTCGATCACGTCCACATCATCGACGGGATAATCGTAGGAGGTAATGACCAGGGTAAAAGTACTGACCTGGTTTGCTTCATCGGGAAGAACCGAGGGATCAGCGGTCTTGTCGATGGACAGGACAACGTCCATCCAGTCCGGCGATAGGGGCAGCGTGGTGTAACCGAGATCCAGATAGGGTGAGGAGATGGTGGCGGTGTCGGGATCTTCGCCCCAGGCTACTGCGATCGGTCCTGTGGCATAAATGTGCATGCCGGTATTATCGTAGTCGGGGTCGAAGATCTTTTGCGAGTCCAAGCGATCGAGTGTATAGCTAACATCGGGTGTGCCGTCGGTGGGGCTGTAGTCAATGAAAACAGTGGTGTTGTCCAGTACCGGTGTCACGTAGGCCGGCGATCCGCTGCCAGGATCACCTGGAGCTGGTGGATACGCAGTGCCCGGCGCCCAGCCGAGGAAATACTCGTCGCTCAAGGCGTATGCCGGCACCAGGCTGTAACCCCAATCGTAGTTGTAGGCTTCCGTGTCGCCGGAACCGATGCCCCAGAATATGTCACTGGAAGAGAGGTAAACACCCGAATTTAACGGCACCAATCTTCCAGCGCCATCCCCGTAGGAGACCGTGCTGTCGGGTGGGATAGTGAAACCACCTGTTCCTATGGAGTCCTCGAAGTTTACGTTGATCGAATAACTGTTCGGGTTGTAGAGGTACAGGTCGGTGTTTCCTGCGGAAAAGCCGCCAACGGGACTGTAGTATTCGTTATCCCATAGGCTGTCCGGCACGGCGCTGTAACCGCGCGATTCCGAAGCCTGGCCTGCGGCAAATTGGCCGACGATAAACTGCACCTGCACCGGATCGTCGGCGGCGACGGTGGTACCGGCGCTGATGCTGTAGAGTTGGGTTGTCTCACCCTCGTCGAGGGTCGCGGTGACGTCGACACCAGGGGTGGCCGGATCGTCGATCTGCACTGCATTGCCGTTGGTGGTGGATTGTACGATAACGTAGACGCGATCGAAGTCATCGTATAGGGTTGGCGAACCGGCCAAGTTCTCACCGACCGGGATGATGTAATTGGTGAGAAAGGGTTCTGTGGGATAGATTTCCCAGGCCAGGGCGTATACGGTTTCGATAGACTCGGCCCAACTTGCGCGGGTCACGGTCACGGCACCGCCAGCGACGTAAATGCGGTCACGACCGTCGTAGCACGGTTCTGTGGCTGGGGCGACACCGTCGTTGTTGCATACGTTGAGTGAAGTTCCCCGCGGAATGGGAATATTGCTGCTCTCAAATTCCTGAACGTCGCCGACATCCAGCGTGAAGATTTCGGTCGATGGACCCGGTGTGGCGGGTACGGCATCGTAGCCGTCTTCCCAGTGATCGTAATAGATGGTTGTGTCATCCGCGGCAGACGTGACGGCAATCACGGCATGCATACCATCGGCTTCAACGAGGACGGGGTCGTTGTCAAGGTCCACATAAATGGCCCAGAGCTGGTCTTCACCACCGGGAATGAAATACTCGGAGTAGCCCGCCGGGACGGCAGCCAAGACTGAATAATTGGGAACAAGAATTGAAACGATCCAAATGAGGACCATCATTAAGGGGGCAATGTTTCGAGCCAAGTGGCGTTTTTTCAACGCAAGCTCCGCGTGGTCCAATTTGTTAAATCAACCGCCTGGGCCTAAATATCAAAAACACGCGCGATCACAAATCCGAAACTGCAAGAGAAATTACTTGCCGGATCGACCAAAAGATCGATAATTCGAAGCGATCTCGCACCCTGGCGCGAAGTCAGATTAATTATAGCAGTGCTTTTACCAATACACACAACAAGAATACCTTAAAATATCGTGTCACTATCGATATCATGGAAAAACAGATCCCCAAAAGATCTGGTGAGCATGTTTACTTAATGAATCTCAATTTTAGCTTTCCAACGGCGATAATACTATATCGGCGCCTCCATTTAATATAGCACTGTTGTACGGCAGAGCGAGATATCGGAAGACCACGTATCGCCGGATAAATTAGAAAAGGGATTGCACAATTCCAAACCATCAATATATCAATAATGGATCTATGGCCAATTCAACCCGCAATGGTTGACAGACAAAGCCGTTTGTAGATAATATGAGCAACAATCCAGAAAGGCCGTGACGGAGGAAAGTAGACGGACGGGACTTGCCAGGGATGCCGGGGCGAGACTGAGACCCCGGCTGGAGTGAAATCCGTTGAAGTTCCCTCCCGAGCCGCCCGGGGGAACTCCTTGTGTGAAAACCAGGGTCAGTAGTTCGGGCCGGAACCTCACCGTTAACAAAGGGGAACCGATCGCTGAAAATCAGCCGTCGGAACCGAGTGGGCCAATTGTGGCCAATGAGGGTGGTACCGCGGGATCTTTTCCCGTCCCTTGGTGGGACGGGATATTTCGTTAATCCGCTGCTCGACAGGTTTTACACAGGAGGTTGTATGCTGGAACGTTTGCAGGAATTGGAAAAAGAAGCTTTGACTGCCCTCAAAGCAGTGGAAGAGGAAGACGATCTTCAAGCGTGGAAAGTGAAATACCTGGGTCGTTCGGCAGCGCTGGCAGAGATCACCAGCGGCCTGGGTGAGTTGCCCAAGGAAGAACGCCCGGCTGTCGGCCAGCGGGCCAATCAGGTGAAAGTCGCCCTGGAAGCGGCGTACGACTCTCGGTTGGAGGCTTTACGCGCCGCAAGTCTGGAGCGCTCGCTGTGCGAACAACGTTTGGACGTTACGCTGCCCGGCCGACCGATCGTGCGCGGCCGCATCCATCCAGCCAATCAGACGCTGCGAGAAATCATCGCCATCTGGGCGGAGATGGGCTTTCAGGTTTACCGTTCGCGCGACGTCGAGAGCGACGAATACAACTTCCAATTGCTCAACTTCCCCCCGCACCACCCGGCACGCGATATGCAGGACACCTTCTTCACCACGGAGCCCGAAATTCTGCTGCGCACCCACACCTCCCCAGGACAGATCCGGGTGATGCGTGAACGTGCGCCAGAACCGATTCGCGTCGTGCTGCCGGGCATGTGCTACCGCTACGAACAAATCACAGCCCGTTCTGAAATTCAATTCAACCAGGTGGAAGGTCTGGCCGTGGGAGAACGTATCACCTTTGCCGATCTCAAGGGCACCCTGATCGCATTTGCCCGCCGCATGTTCGGCCAGGATGTGGGCACTCGTTTCCGTGCATCCTATTTCCCTTTCACGGAACCCTCGGCGGAAATGGACATCGAGTGTTTCGTGTGCGGCGGTGAAGGATGCACGGTTTGCAAATACACCGGATGGCTGGAAATCCTGGGTTGCGGCATGGTGCACCCGGTTGTGCTGCAGAACGGTGGTTACGATCCGGAAAAGCACACCGGTTTTGCCTTCGGTATGGGGCCTGAACGGATCGCCATGCTCAAATACGGCATCGATGACATTCGTTATTTCTGGGCCAATGACTTGCATTTCCTGGAGCAATTTTAGGGATTGAACACTTCGTGTGCGGATGCACACGCTGATTGACAACACGGAATAAGGATGGGTGTATGTTAGTACCACTTTCTTGGTTAAAGGACTTCGTGGATATCGCATTGTCCCCCCTCGAATTGGCACATCGCCTCACGCTGGCGGGATTGGAAGTGGAGCAGGTCACCTTTGTGGGGCTGCCGCTTCCCGAGGAAAAATCTGACGGCCAAAGCGGTTCTCGCCACCAATCGGAAACGAACGTAACCGGAATGGCCTGGGACCCGGAGACGATCGTCGTGGGCGAAGTGCGGGAAGTGATGCCTCACCCCAACGCCGATCGACTCGTACTGCTGCGCTTGTTCGATGGCGAGCAGGAACACACCGTAATCACCGGCGCGCCGAATTTATTTGAATACAAGGGCAAAGGACCACTCGACAAGCCGCTGAAAGTAGCTTATGCGCGAGAAGGCGCCCGCATCTACGATGGACACAAACCAGGGCGGGAATTGACGACACTCAAACGCGCCAAGATTCGCGGGGTCGAGTCCTATTCGATGGCCTGTTCGGAAAAGGAACTGGGCATCTCGGATGCCCATGAAGGCGTGATCATCCTCGATGATGACGCTCCGGTCGGCCAGCCGCTGGCAGATTATATGGGTGACGTGGTCTTTGATATCACCATCATGCCCAACATCGCCCGCGACGCAAACATCCTGGGTGTGGCCCGGGAAATCGCCGCCCTGACCGACAAAAAACTCAAACCACCTTCTTTCGAGGTGCCCTGGAGTGGGGATCCGATCGAAGGACGCGTGAGTATCGAAATCCGCGACCCGCAACTCAATCCGCGTTTCGTCTTGGGTTTGATTGAAGGTGTCTCGATCGTGCCCAGTCCCTACTCTGTGCAGCGCCGCTTGCGCTTGGCGGGCATGCGGCCGATCAACAGCATCGTTGATGCAACCAACTACGTCATGCTCGAAGTAGGCGAGCCGCTGCACGCATTCGATTTCGACATACTGGTGGAACGCGCCGGGAGCAAGGCGCCCAAGATCATCACCCGCCTTCCCGAACCTGGCGAGAAGCTCACCACGCTGGACGACGTCGATCGCGAACTGGACGATTTCACCGTGCTGGTTGCGGATACCAAAGGCGCGTTGTCGCTGGCGGGGATCATGGGCGGCGCGGCTTCGGAAGTCAGCGAGAAGACCAAAAACGTGCTGCTTGAGGGAGCTTCCTGGAACTACGTCAACACCCGCCGAACGGTATCGGCCCAGAACCTCGGTTCGGATGCGGCGTATCGCTTCGAGCGCGGAGTGCATCCGGCTGTCGCCAAACTCGGTGTGCAGCGCGGCCTGGCGATGATGGCCGAACTGGGTGGCGGGATGATAGCAAAAGGCTTGATTGATGAGTACCCGAAGCCAGTGAAGGATCCTTGTATCGAGATTACGGCGGCCGATGTCGACCGCTGGCTGGGGATTCATCTACAGCCCACCGAGATCGCAGACATCCTGGGCCGTTTGGAATTCAAAGTTGAGGTCAAGGGAGAAACCATTCGCGCCACCGTACCCGATCATCGCCTGGATATTGCCGAGGGGATCGTGGGCAAAGCCGATTTGATGGAAGAAATCGCCCGTATTTACGGCTACGACCGCATTCCGGAAACCCAGATCGCCGACACCATCCCTCCGCAGTACGGCAATCCATCCCTGGAAGGGGAAGAGCAGGTGCGGGATTTACTCGTCAGCCTCGGGCTGCAAGAAGTGGTGACCTATCGCCTCACCTCAGCGGAACGCGAGGCGCGCATGCTCTCGCCGGGCACCGCACCGGACGACAGACCGTATATTAAATTGGCCAATCCGATCGTGAGCGATCGCGTCGTCCTGCGGCACAGCCTCTTGGCCAACTTGTTCGAGGTGGCCGAACGCAATGCCCGCATTCGTCCCAGGATTGCGATCTTCGAAGTCGGCAGCGTCTATCTGGCTTCGGAAGAAGGCAAGCTGCCGGAGGAACCGACGCGTTTAGCGATCGCCATCACCGGACCACGAACACCGCCCGCCTGGCAGGGCTCGGACACCGGGATCATGGATTTCTACGACTTAAAGGGCATCCTCGGAGCCTTCCTGGACGCTTTGCTTCTCGAAAATATTCGTTATGAAGCACACGATCATCCCATGTACCATCCGGGCAAATGCGCCCGCATCTTGCAGGGGGAAAGACAGCTTGGTGTTTTTGGCGAACTGCATCCATTGGTCCAAGAACGCTACGAATTTTCCGAGGCGCCGATGCTGGCAGCCGAGCTAAACCTGGAAGCCATACTGCAAGCCATTCCCGAATCGCACGAGATCCGGCCGGTTCCCGCCTTTCCACCGGTTTTGGAAGATCTCGCCGTTGTCGTAGATGAAGCGATTCCCTCGGAACAGGTTCGAGCTGTGATCCAAAACGCCGCTGGCGATCTGCTGATCGAAGTGCGGCTGTTCGATCTTTTCCGCGGCGAACAGGTCGGCGCGGATAAGAAAAGCCTGGCCTACGCCCTGGTTTATCAGGCGGTCGATCGCACGCTGACCGATAAAGAAGTGGCGAAGCTGCGCGCCAGGATCGTGAAGCAACTGGAATCGGAATTGAATGCGAAACTCAGAGATTAGGTGCGCCGTTCGGAGAATCCTTCGGCGCGAGTGATGGCAGCTGACGCCAGCTGCGCCAGGACCATCAACAAATCATTGTCCTCGGGAGTGAAGGGGCGGCCGGGGACTTTGTTTATTGCCTCGATGACACCCAGAACGCGGTCACCATCCAGCAGGGGGACGCAGGCCAGTGTCTGGGTTTGAAAGCCGAAAGTCTCATCGACCTGGGGGTAGAAGCGCGAGTCGTTACGCACATCATGAATAACGAGTGGTTTGCGTGTATCAGCCACCCAACCGGCGATGCCTTTCCCAGGCGGGAGACGAAAACCGGTTAACTGATTACGCGCCGATCCGCGCACAACCGCAAAAACCAGTTCTTCGGTATCTTCGTCCAACAGCAGCAGCGAGCCATCGCTGGCATCGACGACAGCCAATGCAGCCGCCAACAAGTCGTCCAGGAGATTGATCAAATTGGAATCAGGGGTCATGCGTTGAACGATGTCTTGCAGGGCACTGAGGGCGCGAATCGAGGAACGCAGCATGGCTAGTTCCTCTTTCATTTCGCGGTTCTCCTGGCGCAGGCGTGCGGCCTCAATTTGTAGGAATCGAATGGGATCGGTCTTTGACTCTTTCATCTACCACCCACCTCATGATGATCTTAGCATAAGTTGCCTGGTGTTGAAAGAAGGTTTCGCTTGTGGGAAGGGAGTCGCTGCGTAAAACACACCGCCTGTGGTCGATGGGTGCATCTTATACCTAATTCCTGGGGTTTAAAAAAAATACCCCGCCACGAAGGCGGGGTTGGATGATTGATTCCCAAGGTTTAGAGCACTTCAACATTCGCGGCCTGCGGGCCCTTCGGACCTTCCTCGATGCTGAATTCAACCCGTTGTCCTTCTTCCAGCTTGCGGTAGCCGTCCATGTTGATGGCTGTGAAGTGGACGAAAACATCGTCGCCATCTTCGCGTCCGATGAAGCCGAAGCCTTTCACGGCATTGAACCAATTAACGGTTCCTTCGATCCTTTCCGACATTTCTTTCTAGCCTCCTAATTTTCACGTCTTTCTTGGAAGACAGTTCGAGCCGGCAAGACAAAACCGCCGCGTTCGCTCCGGCGGCGATTTGGTTTCGGGGTTCGAAATCTGCTTCCAAACACGCCGAGCATGGTATCATGCTCAGTGAGGAGCGTCAAGCCAAAACACCTAATCTACACCACGGTCGATCGATGCAATCAAAGTGGATCCATCGACCGGGAAGGGGAGAAGCGTGAACATCTACTTCTCTTGTTCGCTTACCGGCGGGCGCAAGGATGAAGATATCTACGCGCTTCTTGTGAAGCACCTGCAGGATGGCCAGCATGAAGTGCCAACAGCCCATCTTGCCCATCCGGAAGTGATGTCGGTTGAACGCACTGTCGACCCCAATGAGGTCTTCCAAAGAGACATCGATTGGCTTCAATCTTGTGACGCGGTTGTTGCCGAGGTGAGCACGCCCTCTCACGGCGTGGGCTATGAAATCGCCTACGCCCTCCGTCTTCAAAAGCCGGTGCTCTGCCTGTATGCGCAAGGTGCAGTTGTCTCCAAGATGATTACAGGCAACAACACCACGGGCCTTGTTGTATCAAGCTATCAAGATCACCAACAGGCGCTGGAGATACTCGACGGTTTTTTAGCGCACGTTTCCTATTGATAGCGCCCAATTAAAGAATCGATGGATCGTATAGCCGCAGAGATACGCACTGGAAAGGAGAGCGGTCATGAGTGGTAAGGAAATCCATTTGCTCGAGGATTTACATTGGATTGGCCACGCCAGTTTTCGCCTCGATAAACCCATCGTGATCTACATCGATCCATGGAAGCTGCCTCCAGACAGCCCGCCAGCCGACTTGATCCTGGTCAGCCACGAACACGACGACCATTGTTCTCCGGAGGACATCGCCAAGATCCGTAAGAAGGACACAATCGTGGTTGCAAATCCTACGGCTGCAGATAAAATCGGTGCACACGTTACAGTGCTGCGAGCCGGCGAGTCTTTGACAGTGCACGACGTTCTCGTGGAAGCCGTTCCAGCCTACAACATCGACAAGCATTACCATCCCAAGCAGGCCGGCCACGTTGGTTATGTGGTCAGCATTGCGGGTGAACGCCTGTATTTTGCCGGAGACACTGACCAGATCCCCGAAATGAAGCAAATTGACTGCGATCTGGCCTTGCTCCCCGTTGGCGGCACGTATGTGATGACTGCGGAAGAAGCGGCGCAAGCTGCGGCGATAATCAATCCCAAATTGGCCGTTCCGATGCACTACACTGCGGGCATCGCGGGAACGAAGGCGGATGCGGAACGCTTTCAAGAATTGTGTGAAGTGCCCGTAAAGATTTTTGAAGCGATAGGACCACACAAATAAGCGAACCTGTGCAAGAAGCTGCGTGTTATCAACTGTCGATCGGGAGACGATGCACTTGCAGTTGAGGCAAATCCGGGCGGTATCGCCCTACAAGGAGGAATGATGGGCGGAATTCTATGTCCCATTCGAGGAGGTCCTGGAAGCCGGGGCGCCCTTGCAGCGGGCATCACATTAGCAAAAGAAAATCAGGAAACGCTCCACTTTTTATACGTCGTCAATCTGGATTTCCTCAATCTCACGGAAAGAGGCCGTACGCAAGTTATTTCCGATGAAATGCGAGGTATGGGCGAATTCATTCTCCTGCGCGCACAGGCGATGGCGGAGAAAGAGGGTGTCGAAGCGCAATGGACGGTTCGGCAGGGCAACGTGATGGAAGAGATCATGGCCATGGCGAAAGAAATTCAGGCCTCCCACATCATATTGGGCAAACCCAAGCACGAGGAACAGAATGTCTTCACGATGGAACGCATGCAGACCTTCGTGCAGCACCTTGAGGAGCAAACCGGCGCAAAGGTCGTTTTAGCGGAACCGGGAGGTGCAGAGTGAAGATCGGACGAGGAGCACTGATTTTAATCCTGATCTTTGCTGTTTGGCTGGCATTCACCCTGGCGGCCGGAGTTTCCGCTGAACCGGCCGGTCAACAAATGGGTGCCTCCCTCGTCGGGAACGTGATCGATGCGCAGAACCAACCGGTATTCGAAGCCCAAGTTCAACTGCTTCAAGAGAATGAAGTAATCGCCGAAGGTCTGACGCAGGGAGATGGCAGTTTTCGCCTGACACTTCCCGCGCAAGTCGGGGAAAATTTGGTCCTGCGGGTCGAACGTCAGCATTTTAAGACAACGACGATCGACATTGCTGCAGATGATCTCACCCAACTCGCCTCCGATGAAGCCGTCACCCTGCCTGCAATCGAACTCCAGCGCAAAATCACGATCGCCTTTTGGGTGGCGACTTTGGTGTTTCTCGGCATGCTGCTCTTGATCGCGCTGGAGAAGCTGCACAACGTGCTGGCCGCGCTGACCGGAGTATCTCTGGTTCTGGGCGTCAGTTATCTGGGGAAGCCGCTGATTGGAGACCTGTTTATCTTCGATTTCACGCGGGCGCTGCAGTACGTCGATTGGAACGTGATTTTCCTCATCATGGGCATGATGATCGTGATCGCCGTAATTGAGGGGACAGGTTTGTTCCACTGGCTGGCGTTCTTCGCCTACCGCGTCTCTCGCGGAAAAGCCTGGCTCTTGATGGCGATCTTGATGGTGATCACCGCTGTGGCGTCTGCCTTCCTCGATAACGTCACAACCATGCTCTTGATGACACCGATCTCCGTACAAATCGCCCTGGCAATGGGGCTCAATCCGTTAACCCTGCTCGTGCCGGAAGTGCTGGCTTCCAACGTGGGCGGGATCATCACGCTCATCGGTACGCCAACCAACATCCTCATCGGTTCGTATGCCGATATTCCCTTTTCCGGCTTTCTAAGCAATCTCTCACCCGGCGTATTCATCAGCCTGATCGGCTTGTTCGTGTACTGCCTAATCGCCTACCGGAAAGACCTGTCCCACACCACGTCCAGGGTCTCCCCGGTTCTGCTTGAGAAACTCGAGGAGAATGCGCGAATCACCGAACCCGCGAATCTGGCGAAAGTCGGCTGGGTCGGACTGGGGATGCTGGGGCTCTTTCTGGTGGGCGAACACTTCCACCTGATACCGGCGGTCACAGCCATTTTGGGTGCCACAGCGCTGTTGATCTGGATCAGACCGGACGTGGAGGAGATGATCGAAGCCGTCGATTGGACGACTCTGGTGTTCTTCATGGCCTTGTTCATCGTCGTCGGGGGAATCCAGGAGGTCGGCCTGATCAGCTTCCTGGCGCAGTGGGTAGCCAGTTTGGTCGGCGAAAATTTACCCCTGGCAATGATCATTGTCATATGGGTAAGCGCACTCTTTTCGACGATCGTGGCAAACATCCCCTTCACGGCGGCCATGCTGCCGGTCGTCGGCTATCTCACGAACACCGTGCCGGGGGCGACGAGTCTGGCGCTGTTCTTCTGTTTGTCCGTGGGATCCGCCATGGGGGGAAACGGCTCGTTGATCGGAGCATCGGCCAACATGGTCACTGCAGGCATCGCCGAGCGGGCGGGTTATCCCATCAGTTACGCCTACTTCTTCCGCAAAGGCATGCCGGCGTTGCTGATCACGGTGTCGCTGGCGATGGTGTGGCTGCTGCTGCGATTCTAGCTGTAACAGCTACGGGCGCATGAAGCGACCAGGCTAGAGCTTGTAGAATCACAACGGGGTACGGTAATCCGTACCCCGTTTGACTTCACATGATGAACAGCGTTTAGACCGCTTCTACACGTTCGATATCGGGAAAGAATTGGCGTACCGTTCCCTCCACCCATCCCCGCAGCGTCGCCTCGGATCGGGGACAGCCTTCGCACGCGCCGCCCATCTCCACTTTGAGAACGGAACCATCGAAGGCAACCATGCGCACCCATCCGCCGTGATACTGTTCGATGTAGGAACTGACTACCTCAACCAACGCCTGCATTCGTTCCTCTTCCGGAACGTTAATGGGATGATTGTGAATAACTTCATCCGGCATGACTCACCTCCTGATGCTAGTGCTTTCAGGTTTCCGAAGGGGGTTGGATACCCCGCTGAAGCAGATCGACAACGTGTGCATGCGTGCTGCGCAGGCGTTCAGCAATCACTTCCGCCAGCCTTTCCAGAATGATAACACCCGTTTCCGCATGGGTCTCGCACAATTTCCGCAGCACATCTCCACGCACATAGACGGCTTCGCAATCCTCAAGACAGATCGCCGATGAAGTGTAGGATTGACGCCCCAGGACCGCAGACCAGCCGAAGACTCCGTTTCGCTCCACTTCGGCGACATTGAGAACGTCGCCATCATCCGGCTTAAAACGAATGGCGACGCGCCCCGAAATGACCACGTAGAGTTTATCGGCAGGATCACCCTGATGGAAGATGACGTGCTCGGCGTGAAAGGTAATGTCCTCGAAACGAGCGATCACCAGCTTCAACTCAGTAGGCGTGAGGCCATGAAACAGGGGTAAGGTTTCCAGGCTGTGTGCGTACACAAAACCACCCTCGGTGCGGTAGTGTAAGTTTATGCGGACACCCGAAAGGATCGAAGTGGAATCCATCCTTTCTTGGCTGACAACCATCACTTCCTTTGCTTCCATTGCCAGCCAGGCAATAAACAGGGAACAACGATGGAAACGGTAACTTTGTTCACGGGGCAACTTACCGTAAGAGGGGCCGCCACCCGGTTCGTTTCCATTCCGGCGGATTCCATATCCTGCATCCCTCTTGACGCTGGGATCATTTGTCGATATATTAAGGTTACAGGCAGACATCTGGGTGCCCCCCTCATCTAGATGTTTGCCTGTGCCTTTAAGCAGTGCAGCGCAAAGTCCGTTAGCTGCCTGCTGCGATGTCTTCCAGGGCGTTTCCAAGTTCGGCGATCTCCGCCGTCGTGTTGTAATGCACAAGGCCAACGCGCACCATGCCACCCTGCTCTTCCAAACCGAGCCGTTCCGTGACCGCCAGGGCGTAATAATTCCCATCCCAGACATAGATCCCCCGTTTCCCCAACGCCGCGGCGATATCGCGAGGATGCCGTCCTTCCAGGGTGAAGGAGACGGTGGGAACACGGCGATCGAGATCACCCTCGTCGGTGATGCCCCAAATCCTGACTCCCGGAACGGCGGACAACGTCTCGATCAGCATGCGCGCGAGCTGCGATTCGCAGGATTGAATGGCGCGCATGGCATGTGCGAAGCGCGGATCGCGATGGGTCGGATCGTCCATCTCCCCCTCATGCGCTTCGCCCAGCGCGGCGAAATATTCGAGCGCCCCAAGCACGCCGGCGATGCCCTCGTGATTTTGCGTGCCGGTCTCGAATTTGCCGGGCGGTTCGGATGGCGCCGGGCGGACTTTATAGGCCCGCAAACGTTCGAGATGCTCCTGCTTGCTATACAGAACCCCGATGTGCGGACCAAAGAATTTATACGCCGAGACCGCCAGGAAATCGCAGTCGAGATCGCGCACATCGATCAGGCCGTGGGGAGCGTACTGCACGGCATCGACGAAACACATCGCTCCGGCCTCGTGCGCCAGTTTAACCATCTGCCGCACGGGATTGATGGTACCCACAGCATTGGAGGCGTACCCCAGGGCCACGAATTTCGTGCGTTCGTTGAGTAAGCTCTCATATTGATCCAGACGCAGCGTACAATCTTCCACATCGAAATCCAGCCAGTGAACCTTACAGCCTCGCTCCGCGGCAATGATCGTCCATGGTGCGATGTTGGCATCGTGGTCGAGGCGCGTGACGATGAACTCATCCTGCGCGGTAAGTTCCCCGGCCAGGCTGCGGCTGAGCTTGAAAGCGAGCGAGGTCATGTTGGCGCCGAAGATGATTTCCTGCGGGAGATCGGCGTTGAGGAAATCCGCCAATGCCTGGCGGGATTCAGCGATCACCCGATCGGAGGCCTGGCTGGTGGGAAACGCGCCTTCGTGATTGGCGTTGGTCTCGATCAGATAATCGACCATGCGATCGATGGTTTGCTGCGGAACCTGGGTGCCGCCCGGGTTGTCGAAATAGATCGCCTCTTTGGTAAGCGCCGGAAAGTGGGCGCGGTAGGGAGATAGATCGATATTCAATTAAACACTCCTGTCCTGATCCACGATAGCGGTCATCGCGGCCTGCGATTAATCCAACACCACGGTGCCGTCCGCGATGAGCCGCTCGGCGTGCGCCAGATCCTGCGGTGTGTTGATGTTGAAAAAACCAAGTCCGGACGGATCCAACTCTGCCAGCGCGGGTTCCTCGACTTTCACAATCCGCAGCTGCGGGTAAAAACCAATCAGCCGCTGTTCCTCCGCTTGAAGGCATGCTTCGATCGCCGGCAGGCACGCATGCCGGCCGTAGACCGCATGCAGCGGCTCGTACTGGCTGCGATGAAAGGGGACGACGACATCCGCCCGGACGGCGAGCTGAAGTTGATGCGCGAGCAAGGCGCGATTCAAGAAGGGCATATCGCAGGCCACGACGAGCACGGAATCCCCTCGCGCCGCAAACAGGGCGCTGTACAAACCTACCAGCGCGCCGGCGCCGGGCGTTGTGTCCGGCACGGTGCGCACCCCCAGGTGGGAAAAAGCGGCGGGATGGTTGCTGACAATCAGGGTTTCGTCTCCAAGGCCTGCCAGACGCCCGAGCACGTGCTCGACGAGCGGCGTGCCGTTCAGCATGACAAACGCCTTGTCCCGACCCATGCGGCTCGACGAGCCGCCCGCCTGAATGGCCGTTGTGATCATGGGCTCATTGTACCTTGATCTTGCCGACCGGTCTGGCTGCTGATAGCAGAGCAATTCGGACGGAAGTGGTAGAATAATATCGCGGGATACAACCATGACGCTGGCCGAAAAACTCGATGCGCTGACCCAGGAAGGGGAACTTTTCGAACGCCTGCCGGACAAGGCGGTGCGCTGTTATGCCTGTGGACATCGCTGCCTGATCCGGGAGGGCAAACGCGGCATCTGCAAAGTGCGTTTCAACCGCGACGGCAAACTGATGGTCCCCTGGGGATACGTCGGGGCGCTGCAGTGCGATCCCACGGAGAAAAAACCCTTCTATCATTTCCTGCCCGGCTCCGACACGTTGACCTTCGGCATGCTGGGCTGCGACTTTCACTGCAGCTTCTGCCAGAATTGGCTCAGCTCGCAGACGCTGCGCGATCCCGCTTCGGATCGGGCCGCAGGATTTATTCAGCGCATTTCAGCGGGTGAAATCGTGCAGTATGGCTTGCAGATGGGCGCCAGCGTCGTCGGTTCGTCCTACAACGAACCGTTGATCACCTCGGAATGGGCGGTGGAAATTTTCAAACTGGCCGTCGAAAAGGGGTTGAAATGCGTGTACGTTTCCAACGGAAACGCCACCCCGGAAGTACTCGATTACCTGCGCTCGTATCTGAGCGGCTACAAAATCGACCTTAAAACCATGCAGGAGAAACAATACCGCAGCCTGGGCGGCGTGCTGCAGCACGTACTCGACTCCATTCAAATGGCACACGATTTGGGTTTATGGGTCGAGGTGGTCACGCTGGTAATCCCCGGTTTCAACGACAGCACCGATGAATTAATGGACGCGGCGCGCTTTATTGCTTCGGTTTCCGACGACATCCCCTGGCACGTGACGGCCTTTCACCGGGATTATAAAATGGCCGCCGCGGAGAACACACCAGCCGAGACTTTGATCCGCGCCGCCGAAATCGGACAGGAGGCCGGGCTGAACTACGTCTATGCGGGCAACCTGCCGGGCCGCATCGATCCCTACGAGCATACTTTCTGCCCGCAGTGCGGCACACGCCTGATCGAACGCCTGGGATACCTGATCCTGGATTACCAAATCCGCGACGACGGCCGCTGCCCGAAGTGTGAGGCGCAGATCGCCGGCGTGTGGCCCGAATCGGCCAACGAAGTTCGCCTGCATTCGCCTTCCGACCTATCCTTTCGGGGGCCGCGAAGAGTGTAAGCCATGATGATGGAATCGGACGAATACACCGTTAAATTGTTGATCAGCTACGATCCGCTCCCCGACCGGCGGGAGGGATACCTGCATTACATACGCGGTGAATTCGTGCCTGCCCTCGAGCAGCTGGGTTTGGTAATGTGCGACGCCTGGTATACGGCGTACGGTTCCCACCCCCTGCGCCTCTCGGGCTTCCTGGCCAGCGATCGCGACACGCTGGAGCAGGTACTCGACTCGCAAGCCTTCCGGGCCCTCGAACGGCGCTTGCTGGAATTCGTCTCCAACTACAGCCGCAAGATCGTCCCCCACCGCTCCACATTTCAGTATTAAGTTAACCCATCACTTCCCACCACACAAAGAGTAAGTATCGCCCCGGCAAAAAGACCATCTTTTCCAGTTCGACGATCCAGCGATCCACCCGGAGAGAAGGCTGCGTTGCGAGCCTCATGTGTCCGTTCTAACCTCGTTTATTGTTTTGTGACCAATGTGGGATAGGCAAGAATAATTGGGAATTGTTAGAATATTCACAAATGCCAAAAGCCTGCGGACATAAGAACCACACACTCAGGCTTAAGGCATTTTTAACTTATTGGTAACACACGATGCGTAGTTAATGAAAAGGAAAAGGATCATGTTAAAAAAGCACACGTTGGTATTTCTTTTTGTACTGGCAACGATGTTGACGATCTCCTCCTGCAGCGCTAAAACACCCACCGTTGAACCCACGGCGACCCTCACCCCGACAGCGACTCCCATACCTGACCCGGAATGGTCATTTTTTAAAGCCGAGGACAGCGATGATTTAAGGGACCTGGTTTTCGATCAAGACGGGTATCTCTGGGCGATAGGCTACGGCGGTGTCATGCGCTGGGATGTTGAGGCGGGAACGTATCAAGAATACACACAGAATGACGGCCTGGGGAGCGCGCAGCGAGAGGTCATACTGGTCGATGAAGACAACAATGTCTGGGTCGCTGCCGATGACGGGATCTACAAGTTCGGCGGTGAGCGCTGGACATCCTATCCCGCCCCATCAGAGATAGGGGGTGGCCAATTCCTGGAAGGCACAGCGAACAACTTCTGGCTCTGCGGCAAGGATGGGCTCTACCAATTCGATGGCGAAGGATGGACGCAGCATGGGGTCGATACCGGGCTACCGTCCGACAAGTGCTACGAACTGGCCATCGATACGGATGGCAACCCCTGGGTGGTCGCAGACAAGAACACGCTTTCGCACTACACCGGCCAATGGGATAACGTCGAGATCATTGATGACAAGAGCGAAAATGACGAGGTTGACCTTCGCAACGAGATTCACATTGCACCCAACGGGGATTTATGGATCGCGAGTACATTTCGTGTGATTCATGTCCGCGTAGCAGAAAGAACATGGGACGATTATCAAGTGGAGGAAAGTGCGGGCGGGATAACCGCCTTTACCCTATCTTCCAGCGGGACGCCCTGGATGGCCCATCTGTACATGGGGAAAACTACTTTTCGGGTTTATAACGGCACGGACTGGGCACACATCATGCCTGGCAATTATATCGAAGGCATCGATGCACAATTTACCAAAGCCGTGGCGGACCCGGACGGCGCCATCTGGTTCATGGGCGAGGAGATGTTCATCCGCACCATGCAAACCGGCTGGAATATCTTTACGGATGCACATACCGCCTGGAACACCCTCTACAACCAGGTTGAATTCTCTGACGACGGGAGGCTCTTCTTCACTGCGGCGGAGGGCGTCCTGGCGTTGGGGGATACCAAGGAAGATGTCACCCTCCTGGAGAAACCGATTGCAGGCATGATGGGCAACAAGATAGACGAACTGCAGATCGACGCGGACGGAAATGTGTATGCGCTGGTGGCACAGCCGCAGTCCGGGGGATCGGTCATCGATTTCATCCAGGTACTCGATGGCGATTCCTGGACGACGTTTTATGAATCCGATTCATACAAACCCAAAGGTTATGATCCGTCTTACAGGGGAGTCTACAAAATGACGCTGGTCCAGGGCGGTTTGCTGCACAAATACCGCCACTACAGCTTGATTGGCAGCGGCTTTGATGGCACGGCGATGGATTGGGTTAATCAACGTCCAGAATTGGAGGCGCGCACCGATGCGATCCATTTTATCCAGGACGATCGAGGGGACATCTGGATTACCTATGGATGGAAGGCGGAAGCGGTATCTCGATGGAATGGCGAGTCTTGGGACCTCGTGGAAATCGACT
This sequence comes from Anaerolineales bacterium, assembly GCA_034430425.1. GTDB lineage: Bacteria > Chloroflexota > Anaerolineae > Anaerolineales > E44-bin32 > WVZH01. Next base: position 20,942 of record DAOUEK010000024.1, read on the forward strand.
TTTCGAACATTCCGGTGAAGGAAGGGAAGTCGTTTGCCGGGCTTTATCAAGCGTTCCTTTCACCGCAGGGAGTCCTGTGGTTCGCCGTCGATGAAGACGATCAATGGCTGGTCAGTTACGACATGGCGACGGAAACATGGACCCATTATCCGGCTGATCCGGAGTGGGATTACGTATGTTCAAATGGATACCCGAATTATCTGATCGACGACATTCAATTCAACAAGGATGATATGCCCGTGGTTCTGCTAGTGGATGAACTGTACGATGAGGACATCACCAGCATCTACGAATACGATAACGGCGTATGGAATCCCATCGAGTTCGACGGCGCGGTGATCCACACGATTCGCTACCATGAGGATACGCTCTGGGTTGGTACGGAGAGAGACGGCGTCTACTACCGCGACGACAGCGGCAGCGGAGAATGGATGCAGTTTGACGATACGTCCTGGGAGGGTGGTATTCACGTGACGCTGATCGCGCCGGGCGCAGATAACGACCTGTGGATCGCCACGCAGGAAAGCATCAACCTGCTCCGGGATGGAATTTGGACTTATTTTCCACAAGACGAAGGCGGCTTCGTCGACATCAACTGTATGGCGGTTGCACCGGATGGCGCCGTCTGGTTTGGCTCGGATTCCCAGGGCATCGCCCGTTTTGGTGTGCCTTGAAATCCTCCGGATCCCATTGAGACGCACACCGAACAATGCGGTAACTGAAGATTTCTGCAGACAGGTTGCCTGATATGGCGAAGAAGTCGATCCGTGTGAACGACGTCGATCCCTGTCCGAAGACCATTGAACGATCGTCCATCTCAAGTTTGAGATCGACAATTCGCCCACTCCTTTTGTGTGATATTTCACAATGTTGGTGTATACTATAGGCGCCCCGGCATCATCCCACATCCCGGCTCCATCCCAACCGCCCATCAACTCTGCCTGGCCGGGGCGCTCGTTTAATTATTCGCAACATCTTGCAGACCAACAAGCCCATGCTGCCCGCCAAGTACAAATAAGAAAACCATCGGCTTTCGATACAACCGGCGGTTTTTTATATAACCACGAGACTCACCCCACTCTCTGCGCTGCGTTTTGATCCTGCCTCAGTGCGCAAAAAAGGTGTGGTCAAAAAACTGGAGCGGACTCCTGACGATCTCGCATTCGAACAAACAATAGTGGGGCAGCCAGAACACCAGTGCCAGAACACAAATGCCAATCGAGAGGCCATAAAAGACGAGGGGATGATCCGCATGCGTCCGGGAATCGGCGGCCGCGGGGTCTTCATCCGTCTTCTTCTTGCGCCGGGCGAACTCCCGGACGGGCAGATTGAGCGAGACCGCGACCAGGGCGAAATTGAGGCAGGTGACCGTGAACCAGCGGCCGTAATCATAGGCCGTGAAGTAGACCGGCAGCGAAAGCAGGAGGGGAACAAAGAAATACTTCAGAAAGAACACCCCCCAATAGCGCCGCGCCGCTCGCGGGGAAAAGGATTGCGCATAATGGGATCGCAGTACGGCATACAAAGACTGCCGGACGAGGTACCAGAGCGAAATGCCCAACGCCGGGAGAAGCAGCAGCCACTCTTTCCAGTGCAGGGAAACGATCCACCACGTAATCTCGGCGGCCCTGGTCAATGACCAGGACATGGGAATGAAGGCCCCGGGAAGGGTCGATCCGCTCAGCCGTTCGGGCGGCAGCGTGCAGCTGCCTTCCCGAATCGCGCCGGCGGCCGCCCACTTGTCGCAGATGCCGAAGAGTGTCTCGTGACCCGGCGTGCCGGAAAGGTATACGGCGCCGAAGGCCATCACCGCCGGCAGGTAGAGCAGCCCGGTCCACAGGGCAGCCCGCTTGAAGTTGCGCCGGGCATCCATGCGCAGGATCGACAGCGTGATCAGCCCATGCAGCGGGACGAAGATGATGAAATTTCCCTCGTGGATGAGGATGATTGCCGGGAGCAGGATCGCCGCCACGGGCAGCAATCCCCGCACGTAGCGCCGGAGGTTCCCCTCCGGAAGCGCAGACCCGTCCCCAATTGGAAACGATTTTTCGACGTCGAGCAGATGCAGGAGCAGCGTGACGTATCCCAGGATTTCCTTGCGGGCGATGGCGTTGTGGTCGTGGAAGTAGAAGAAGAGCAGCGAAGGCAGAAAGAGCAGCCCGAAAAGCGTCAGCGGATGAAGCGTTTTCCGGGCGCGCGCCAGCATGCGGATGTATCCGACGGCGACGGCCAGGATTAGAATCCAGGAAAAGACCGCCACGAAGGACAGCGGCGGGATCGCGCCGGGAACCAGTCGCCAGATCTCCCCCGACAATCCCCGCCGGATAAAGCCCTGGGAATAATCGATGAGCCAATCGGTGAAGGCCCAATAATTCAGGCTGGTCTCGGAAATGTCTTTGGGCAGCCAATAGAGCACCTCGCGGAGCAGATTGGCAGAAAAGACAGCCAGTAAAATGGTGTTGATGGTAAAACGGGGGCGGGAAAGGAGAGACTCGATCCGCGTCTTGATCGTCATTGGCAGGCTCCCTTGCGTTAGCCGGGCGATCTGATCGCCTCGCCCGGGCGGATTGCCAATTTTTAACCGCGATGCGGCTTTTCGACAAGGCTTCGAGCGGGGCAATCATTTTATCGTACATACTTGACGGCCGGCCTGTTAAACCTTTAGTATAGGGCGTAGTATGTTTGCTCAAGGGGGGATAAACAGGGTCCCGTCAGCTATTCGCTTTTCTGATATTGACCTGCATCCCCGGTACTTATCTACATGTTCGCGGCGTTTATATTTTTACAATTATAAATCGGGGGATATGTTGGTTTTTTCGACTACGCCGGTTTGGGATGGGTCGAAAGCCACAACCTCTTAGGAAGTATCGGCAACTTGTTAACATACTATTGGTTTGAGAGTATCTCTACCCACAGTCGGCGAGAATCTAATCTCGATTCATAAACCGATTGTGCAATTTCTCGCTCTGGGGGGTGTAGAAGCGAATACCATGAAACGAAAGACTTATCTTCCATTGGCTATCAGTGCCGCTTTCCTGATCTCCATCGTCGTCACAGTCGCCCGGGCAGATTACATCGGCCCCAATCGAACAATCGAAACAACCCAATGGCGCCGGCGGGAGTGTCGTTATCGAGCAGTCTACGATCCTCCCGGCGCCGGCTTCTACAGCTGCACGCTCAGGCTGTACCAAACGCCCGGGTCAAGCTGCGCCGCGGCCGGCAGCACGGCGACATACTTTAACCCAACTTCCTGTGCGGATTGGACCTTTAGCTGTACGGATGCTGGCATAGACTGCGACATCTCATTTCAGGGCACCAGTCTTGACTCCTGTTCACCCGGGTCTACTGGATGCCGCGAGACGACAAGCACAACGACCCTCGACCCGGCCACAGTGCGCGGGAATTTCACCTGTGCCATCGAAGGGGATCATGGTTGGTGTTTGGCCGGCGCGGCGATCGCCTTCAACGCCGCAGAGCCCATCACTCCTTATGAAATCGAGTACATCGAAGGATTCTCCGGTGTGTTCTGCGATCCGCCGGATAATCCCAACGTTTCATGCACCTGGTCTAACGGGGACGAAGGCCAACAATCGTACACATTTTGGGCACACAGCACGTACGGAGACACGAGCAATCAAGGAACAGCCAACTGGCGACTGGACTCGAATCCCCCAATACCGGGAATTCGTGTTTCCGGGGGAATAGCTGGAAGCGGAGATTGGTATCGTGGAGGCCCACTCGTGGTAGCTGGGGGTGGATCCGATGTTTCGCCGGGATCCGGTGTAGCTTCTTCCGAAGTATCCGTCGGCGGCGCCCCCTACGAGTCATCTGTAACCATCGCAACCGAGGGATGGTACGCCGTCGACATTCTCACAACGGATCAGGCCGGGCATACGGCAAGCAGCTCCACAGGCGTGGGTGTGGATAACACCGCGCCCGTTCTCCACATGGATACAAGCGGTACTGTAGGATTGGGCGGCTGGTATGTATCCTCAACCGTAACATCGACGGAGTCTGGAACGGATGCACTTTCTGGTATTGGCTCGCGTCAGCACCAAGTGGATGGCGGTGCGTGGCAATCCGGCGCCAGCGCGAACGTAATCGGCGAAGGTACACACAATGTGAATTGGCAAGTTACAGATCTGGCCGGCAACACCGCAACGCTATCCCAGACTATCAACATCGATTCGCTCGGACCAGCATCCGTATTTACCTCTCCACCAGATGGAAGTACAGTCACCACGAACGGTGCCCTCAACATGCACGGCAGCAGTGCGGATGCGACTTCCGGGCTTCGCGGCGCGGAAATCTCATTGAATGGTGGAACTACGTGGAGTAATCTGGTGCTGATCGGAGGATCCTGGCATTATTCGTGGGACACCCGCACCGTCCCAAACGGGACATACACCGTGCTTGTACGCGCAGCGGATAACGCAGGCAACCTCGAGACGACGGCGCAAATTATGGTTATCGTCGACAACGAGGGGCCGCGCGTAGATATAACAGAACAATGGATGATCTGGGAAACGGCATCCTTGCGCGTTCAGGATTCCGGCATCGGCATCCGCAACGCAGCGTTGGTCATTGACGGCGGAAGGTACGGCGAACGGCGTTATTTCTGGACTTCAGGGAACATTCCCGGGCGTTTCACCTGGGACCGTCATTTTGGAGACCTCATCGCCCCGCCCGGGGAGTATCAGGCTATTCTCACGGCATGGGACGGATTGGGCAACAGCGGATCGGACACGGGGGTGGTCATCATTCCCGAACCCCCGACAGCTACACCAACCCTCGCGCCAACTGCTATACCTGCGGCGACAAACCGGCCTTCGAAAAGAGCGCTGAAATCCACACCGATGCAAGTCGCCATGGCGCCCGTTGCGCCGGATACGAAAAATGTCGCACCACAAGCGACAGAGACTCCCGCACAATCAGCACCTATCATCTGGTGGCCGTTGCTCGTGATTGTTGGCCTGGCCGGAATTTTCGGCGCTGTGGGATTCTTCGATCCCCGTCCGCAGGTTTGGCGCAGGCTGGCTGAAATTCGAAATCAAGCTTTCCTGGCCGAAGAAGCCAGAAAGAAAAAGGAGGTCATCTAATCATGGATCTTTCCATAGGTATCGCGCTCGTTTTGTTGATGGTCACCTTCATCATCATCGCCATATATTATTTTCGCCGGCAAGCCATTGCACTCGAGCAGGTGGCCGAAATCGAAGAGGAGCGCTACATGCGCCAGACGAAACTCTGGCGCAAGCAGGACGCTTCTCAAATCAATGTTGGTGAGCCCCTGTCATGGTTTCAAAAGCAGGCAACGATTGCTTTGGGAAGCGACGTACAACTGCTGGAACCCGGGCGGCGGAATGCAAGCCCGCCCGTATTGGAATTTCTGGCCAACAGAGGCCAGCGGGTTCTATTTTCACCGCTCGATCTTCGAACCATGAAAAAAGCCTTCGATGGAAGAACACCCAAAGCGAAGGACGCCGCTTCGAGGTTGGCGAGCATGCAAGGCGAGACTCCCTTGCTCGGTCGGAACACGCGAGGAATCCAAAAGGGGGACGTCTCCCTGCGCGATAACGAGTATTTCGATATCTGGGCCGGCAATGCAGGAGAGAAAATGGGGATCCAATGGGGGGAACCGGAGAGGCTCTGGGTATATTGGGTGCAAGCTTAATTCCAAACTGAGCTTATCAAAGGATCCTGGTTCTACTTCTTTGTTTGGTGTGGCAAGGCTATCCTTCGATTACCCGCAGGATGAAGGCAAGCTGTTGGTTGCGGATGTGTATTCGCAACCAGTATTGGGTAGATTTGAATCTGCCAGTCGCTGCATCGAAGTCTTTGCACAAGATGAAATTGAAACCGTTACACGAACACGCAATGGATTTCTTCTGCGTTGATCAACGGATGAATATCCGCTGACTGGATACATATCCGGCACCAGCGCACGTCCAAGCATCATCCTGAGCGGAGTGAGATTCGAAGAAGCGAACGCAGTCGAAGGACCATGGGTGGAAGGACACTTCGATTGCCTTATCCGCTCTCCGGCCTGGCACTCTCGGGAAGTTTATAAACAACATCCTTTCCCCGGTGGGGAGAGGGTTGGGGTGAGGGGGTTAACCATTAAAAAGGAAGCTGCCCCCCGATCTTGATTCACAGGAGACCTTGAACGAACAACTACCTCCTGATTCCATTATTACGCTCATCCATTGTTATGCGGATATTCTGCTCGAGTCTTACCAGAAACTCCGTCAGGGGACAGCCGCGACAAATTGCTTTCACATCCCGCATCGGACAGAGCCCGCAGGTTTCCTCGACACCGTGACTGATGAATTCCCATGCCGGCTCGGCGATGCTTGTCAAGCTGTCCTGCTTGAGATCGCATGCCGCACATGCCTGTTTGACGCCTTCCCGCACTTGACCCCAATTGTCGATCTCCTCTACTCCGAGAGAATCCTGATCCAGTGCAGCGGAGGCATGCGCCACACATGGGGGATGCCCTTTCTGCAGCAATTGGCCTGCGCGGCCATTGTGATTCGAATCGATTATTTCCTCATTCCAGCGTTTACAGGTCTTCATAATGGTCTTGATCGAAGCCTTGCGCTTCGCCAATTGATCTGCGAGTGCAATCCTTTCGCCGTGATTCTGGACACTTAAAAAGGCATCGACGACGCGGCGATCGGAGGGTATCCGCCTGCGGGCAATGTGCTTCTGGATGGATTCATCCAAATCCAGCAGCCGCAGCGCATTGCTGATGGTTACGTTGGAAATTCCCAGTTCCTTTGCAATCGTCAGCTGGGTTATTCCCTCGACTACATATAGTTGAAAAAACAACTTCGCCCGATCGATGGGATTCTTGGGATAGTAATGCTCGGAAGTCCTTCCCATGATCAGCAGTTTATCCTTCCGGCTGAGATCGCGCATCACCTCACATTTCAGCAGCGGTGCCTTTTTTCCCAGTCGCCGAACCGCCGCGAGACGGAAATTGCCGTCGACGACCAGGTATTTCAACCGGCCATCCGGCAAATTTCCATCCGGTGTGACGAGCAAAGCCTGATCCACCCCATTGCCAGCCAATATCGATTCCGCCAACTTTTCCAGATCCCCTTTGGGGTAAAACCCTCTTGGATTATCCGGATCATGCTCCAATTGTTCGTGGGATACCAGTAAAAAATCCTCCATACGCTTCACGTCTACTTGCCCCCTTCGATGCAAATTTCTACCGTTTATAATGATCACACGTTACTTACGAGGATGCAGAAAAAGCAATCCCGCCCATTCCTTCCGGGTGGGCGGGATTTCTTGTGGTGAATAATGGAGGAGGCCAGCAAATGGTACGCGATCTCAAGAGTTGCCTCGAACAGGAGCTTGAGCTAGCGTTCCGTACAATTTCAGGTAGATCTCCCCCTTTACCATTGCTGGCCTCTCACCGTCCGCCGACTCAAGTCCCCCCGAGTACCTACCTAGACACCATCCCGGTTACCTGTTTCAATCTCATCCGAATTTGCACCTGCCCAGTCCCATTATGGGAGAACCGACTACGGCAATCCATTCTAGGATTCACGACAGCGTCTCGATACAGATTGTGGAGGCGTTTTTCGATTTCATCATTGATGGATCGAGAATGTTGTTCACCATCCGGCAGTGTTGTTCCTGCGATACGCATCTTTCTCACCTCCGGGAACCCTCTTGCTCGTGTCTAAAACCACTTTAGCACCCCTGCAGGGAATCTGTACGTGACGCTGGCGTCACCCAAACGGGACATCAGCGTCCCGTTTGAGGTCATCGCCAAGATGACTCTCCGTGCTAAATTTGTTCGCTATTTTTTTTGCCAACGCCTGTGATGATCCTTCCCCTTCGTTTACGCCCTCCTTTCCTGTACAATATATGGATTGAGAGGGGCAAGAAGATGTTGAAAAGCAAGAAACTCGCCGTGCTCATCGCACTCGTATCGATCCTCACACTCCTTTCGATCTCCACAGTCGAAAGCCACGACCCATCGATAAGCCAAACCGATCCGCCGCCCATGGGTCCTTATGATATTGCTGTGCTTCCGCTTGAAGATGTTCCTGATCCAGGCGCTGAGGTGTATCGCAATATTTTTCCGCCTTCCGCGGATTACTTATATGCGCAAGCTGAAGTGCTTCGAGTTCTCAAAGACCCTCGAACGATTCCCCTCGATCGCTTCTTGTATTACAGGGATTCGAGAGAACAAACGCAAAATATCATCTATCGCGATCCACAAGTTCGATCTGCCTATGAGGAAAGAAACCAGCTACTCGGGCAAGTTGTCTCTCATCCGGAAACCAACCTTATTCTTGACCGCTTTAAGGATAAACCTCACAGTGCAATTGCCGTTTATGTACGCACCGTGGGGAATGTATTCGAAAATGATGGTTTTGGTGACGAATTTTCAACTCCTGAATCAACGATCAGCTCCCACGTTGATCCTTTTTACGTCCCTGATCCCGTTGTTGACTTCGAGATGCATGAAATATGGGACGACAAACTGGAGGCTTACATCCAAAGTTACCGAGAATGGATCCCTTGGCGTTATCTCGCCGTCTCTGATCCGGAAAGTGGTCTCACCCTCCCATGCATGCCCCAACAAGTCCTCACCCCAGGAGCGCCTTATGCGAATCCCGCCACGGGGGAAATGATCGATCCGGCTGCATACCTGCCGCCAAAACCATGGTATCAATCTCCCTCACGGTGGATGTATCAAGGTGAAGTGCGAGAAGGCTGGCTGCTCTGTCTCGCCCCCGATGTGCCCGTTGAGGAAATCAAACTGGTTAAGTTGGTAGGGGATCAGAGTTATTATGACTCTTCTTCCATGAATGTCGAGGATGTAGCCTGGGTATATCCAGATTCCAAACAAATGGGGGAATGGCATCTGCTTCCGGATATGGAAGTGGTCGCCTGGAACGGTCCTATCGTCGACAGACTGGCGGATTTCAATGCGCTCGATCTTCATGA
>DAOUEK010000025.1:0-63516 GCA_034430425.1 Anaerolineales bacterium
GGCCAGCGAAGAGCAAATTCCCACATTGTCCTTCGATATCGATCCTCTGGCCGTTGAACTCAATTACCGCAGTGTGAAGGCGAACAAAGAAAAATTCCTGCTTCCGCTGCTCCTCGATCTCACCAATCCCAGCCCCGACTTGGGGTGGAACAATCGAGAAAGAGACGCTTTCCTCAAGCGAGGGCCAACAGATGCCATCCTCGCCCTTGCGCTCATCCACCACATGGCCATCTCCAATAATGTGCCTCTGCCGATGCTTGCCGATCTTTTCAACCAAATGGGATCGTGGCTCATCCTGGAATTCGTACCCAAGACCGACTCGCAAGTTAAACGTCTCCTGGCCACGCGAGAAGACATCTTCCCTGATTACACAAAGGAGGGACTTGAACGCGTCTTCTCGGATTATTTCGACATCGTTGAAAGCGTTAAAGTCGAGGAATCTGAACGAACGATATACCTCATGCAAAGCAAAAAGCCATAGAATCGGCGAATATCAATAGCGGACTACGTTGAGAATAAACAGCGAGCGGGGTGTCTTTTATAGACACCCCGCTTTATTGTACGCTGATAGACTGAGGTTATTCTACTACGGCAGGTAGTTCCAGGGGTTTACCTTGCCGTACGAATCATGCATGATCTCAAAATGCAAATGGGAACCCGTGCTGTTGCCGGTGCTGCCCATCGCACCAATGACCTGTCCCTGGAACACGCCCTGACCGCAGCCAACACTAATCGCGCTCAGGTGGGCGTACAGGGTCTGCCAACCGTTGCCGTGATCGAGCACGATCACGTAGCCATAACCCCAATCATTCCATCCCGAATACACGACCACCCCGCTGTCGGAAGCGAAAATGGCGTGGCCGGTGCTGCCGGCGATGTCGATCGCCTGGTGGATAGAGCTGTAATCGTAACCCGAAAGGTAATGCAAAGGTGTCGGCCAGATGAATACCCCAGTTCCAATTGGCCCGTCATACACCGAGCCGCATGCACCTGGTCCCAAGACACTGGCAACTGCTGGATTGCTGCGCGTGATGCGAGGTGCGCTCCAGGTGACGATCTCGCGCTTGCCACCTGGAATAATAAGCAACGTCCCGGCTTCAATAAGTGGATCAGCCAGATCAATATCCAGATCGAGGTGATTGCCCGGCCATTCGATCACTTCTTGCGGTGTCACACCGTAAAATTGCGCCACCGACGTTAGCCCTTCACCCGTACTCCAGGAGTGAATCACACCATCAATCGGCGGAACGTTCAATTCCTGCCCTGGCTGCAGTCGATGAGGATCGTCCTTGAGAACTCCAAAATTCGCCCAAAGTACACTTTCAGGCTTCAAGGAAAATTTATCAGCAATGCCGAACAACGTATCACCCGCTTGCACAACGTATTTCACGATCCCCATACGGGGACGATCGCGTAAAACCGTATGAATATCCGCCGATCGAGTGATCACATGATCGAGCAGTGGACCTCCAGCAGCAAATGAAGGTAATTCGACGATATCAGACACGTAGACATTCGCGGTGGGTGCCGCTGCGAGCTCTTCATCCGTCTGCTCGGCAGCTGCGAATAAAGTGCCAAAACCCGCCCGTGCAGCCCAGATTCCTGCAGCAATGATGGCCAGAATGGCGATATGCCCTGCAACACGTTTAATCGGCTCACGCAGCGTAATGCGCGCGATCCCAAGCCACATTTCAAAACGACGCTTCGGTCGTGTTGTCGGGGATTGCGGAGAATCGACCTCGAATTGCGAATCTTCATTCATATCTAGGATTTCTCCTCATTGATAGGCATCTTATCAACGCCGATAAGGATCGTCAAGAGATCAACTTATGTATAGTTATGGGAGTACGTACCAGGGATTTACGAAACCGCCTTCAAACCGGGTTTCGAAGTGTAAATGCGGTCCTGTGGAGTTTCCCGTCGATCCGCCTCCACCGATGGTTTGACCCTGATACACACTCTGACCACATCCGACGCTGACGTATTCAAGGTGTGCATAAAGCGTCAACCAACCATTGCCGTGATCGATCATCACCATGTTGCCATAGCCTACGCTCGACCATCCGGCAAAGACGATCACACCATTATCCGCGGCCCAAATCGCAGATCCATATCCCGCCGCAATATCGATGGCCAGGTGCCCCGACCAGTAGTCGTTTCCCGAGAGATAATGATTGGAGGTCGGCCAGATAAATCCACCACTTCCAACCGCACCACCCGAATAATCTCCACTACACCCACCTGGGCCATACGCCCCCCCAACACCCGACTGCGGTCGACTGGGAACCGGCACCAACCACTGGCGCATAGCTCTCGATCCTCCAGGAACGACAAGCCATTTCCCTGGTTCGACGACCGGGTTGGCAGGATCAAGTTTGTTGCCCGGCCATTCGGAAATCGCCAATGGCTCAACACCAAACTCATCAGCAACCGCCTCGAGATTATCTCCTTCTTTCCATTGATAATAGGTACCATCCACAGGAAGGATGTTCAACTCCTGGCCTGGTTTCAAGAGGTGAGGATCATCGTTGAGTACTTCATAGTTGCCCCACAACAACGTCTCGGGTTCAATTCCGTATTTATCGGCGATACTGAAAACTGCATCTCCGGTTTGAACGGTGTAACGCAGAATCTCAACCCGGGAACGCTGTGAGATTTCCGTAGAGGGATCCACACGTCGAGAGAGTTGATATCCGGATTGACCTGTATCGAAAACCGGTAAAGTCAGCTCTTCATCCAGGTATGCTTCCGTATAGACTTCCTCCGGGGGTTCTTCCACACCTGCAGCTTGGGCTACGCTGATATTCATCCAGATCGTTACAATCGCAGCCAACAAGCCAAGAGCACCGAACAGGATCGGGACAGCATCTTTTATTGGTAGAGAGACTTTCTTCCCAAGGGAATTGGCCATTGCTAGAAGGAGGCCTCCGTCAGGGTTTCGACGAATTCCATATTATTTTCGGTATGCAAAATACGATTGATAAACGCTTCGGTCGCCATTGCCATGTCCAATCCGGCGCCATTGGGTGGCGGTGCGAGCATCTGGGAATACATGCGCCGCATCAACCAGACACGCTGGGTGATATCCGGACCCAGCAATAATTCCTCGCGACGTGTCGATGAGCGATCGATATCGAAGGCGGGGAAGATACGCCGCTCCTGCAGCCTGCGGGAAAGATGGAGTTCCATGTTTCCTGTGCCTTTAAATTCCTCGTAAACCACATCATCCATGCGCGATCCCGTATCCACCAGACAGGTTGCGATGATCGTCAGGGAGCCTCCTTCTTCGATGTTGCGTGCCGCACCAAAGAAGCGCTTCGGGGGGTACAGCGCTGCGGGATCAATACCACCCGAGAGGGTACGTCCTGAAGGCGTAACCATCAGGTTGTAAGCCCGGGAAAGCCTGGTGATCGAATCCAGCAGAATGACAACATTTCTCCCACATTCTACCAAACGCTTGGCTCTGGCGAGCGCCATTTCCGCAGCCCGAACATGTGAGCTTACCGGTTCATCAAACGTAGAAGCGATCACCTCGGCGTCGACCGAACGATCCATGTCGGTCACTTCTTCCGGTCGTTCGCCAATCAGGGCCACCATCAAGTGCACGCTATGATAGTTCTGTGAGATGGCATTTGCAATCTGCTTCAGAACCGTCGTCTTCCCAGCTTTAGGGGGCGAGACAATGAGACCTCGCTGGCCCATTCCAATCGGGGCGATTAGATTCAGCATGCGAGTTGCCAATGTATGTCGATCCGTTTCCAGGTCGAAACGCTCTTCCGGGAATATCGGGGTTAGTTCCTCGAATTTGGGTCGTTTCCATGCTTCTTCGGGGTCCATACCGTTGATCGATTCGACGCGCAGTAATCCGTAGTATTTTTCCGTATCTTTGGGCGGCCGAACCTGGCCGATGACCATGTCCCCGGTACGGAGGCTGAATCTCCGAATCTGGGATTGCGATACATAGATGTCATTTTTCCCAGGCAGGTAATGATCTGCGCGCAGGAATCCCATACCTTCGTTCATGACCTCCAGAACCCCACCGCGTAATTCAAGACCGCGGCGTTCGGCATCTGCTTGCATGATCCGCAGGATAAGATCCTCCTTTTTCATCCGACTTGCCCTTGGGATCTCCAAATCTTTCGACATACTCCGTAAGTCGGCAAGGGTCATGGCTTCCAATTGGGTAATATTCATGCGTTAACTCCCCGATTTAGATAACTTATCAATCCATCGCAATGATTCAAATTGGGTTTCAATCCCATACATTAAACGACTGTGGACGAGCACATCATGAGGTTCAAAAAAATAACCTACTTTAATTTGATCAGCGGGGGGATTGCTTTCGGTAATCCAGATATCTTACAAATTATAGCACGCCAGCATGCCATCTGCAAGCAAGACCATCGTACTCCAACATCCTCCCGCTTTAAACAACTGGTGGATCATCGCAGCCTACCGGCACGAACGCTGTGACAAGTGTGAAGATCATACTGTCATCTATGCGATTGATAATTTCCGGGTTTCAGAATTGAAAACCATAGAATCAAGAATTCTGGAGAAAGAGAACAATGTAATAACCCAAGACACCCGCCCACAGCCATGAATCGATACGATCTAACAATCCGCCATGACCGGGAATAAATGTGCTTGTGTCTTTCGCATTATACTCACGCTTAATCATGCTGATACTTAAATCCCCCAGTGGCGTCAATACACTGAGGATTATACCAACAATCAATCCGTCGACCATTGTGACAGCTTCTGTATCCAAAAACCCGGCTGTCCACAACGAAGGCAACAGATATCCCGAAAGCGCACCTCCCACGACGCCCCCGAAAAAACCTTCCCAGGTTTTCCGTGGGCTTAAACGATGACTGAGCGGATGTTTTCCAAAGGCATGTCCGACCACGTATGCAAAACCATCGGCCGCCCAAACACAGGGAAGGATGATCAATACCCACCACAACCCATCAGGCAGATGACGAAGCGAGATCAGGTAGGAGCCGATCCAGCCGCAGATAAGCAGTCCACCCATTGTCAGGGCGAAATCCGTTCCCGAAGAAGTCGCACCACGTTCGTAGTCAACAATATGCCATACCTGGCTGGCAAGACACAGAAACGCAAGTATATGCGCAGTACTTCCCAATCCCCATAAATATCGGGCGATCGATAAAGCCAGGACGCCAACGGTCATGATCGGCAATGAAGGGCGACACCCTTTAGATCGAAGCAGCAAACCGAATTCGTAAACTGCAATGCCTAAGATGGCTGCGAAAGTTATCGTATACAGCCATCCGCCCGCCGCAATTACCCAGGCAAGCACAGGGAAGGCAACGAGGATGACAACCATCCGCTGACGTAGATTATTATTCCGAGGGGACAGGGGTCGGCACCTGGCCGAAGCGTCGCTCACGCTGGGCATATTCACAAAGCGCCTTTAACAATTCATCACGATTGAAATCAGGCCAATATGTGGGAGAGATATACCATTCTGCATATGCGCTCTGCCAAATCAAGAAATTGCTCACGCGCAGTTCTCCAGAGGTTCGGATGATTAAATCAGGATCGGGAGTGCCAGCTGTATACAGATATTGGCCAACAAGTTCTTCATCGACCTCGTCCGCCGCAACGCCATCAAGGACCATCTGTTGGATTGCGTGGATAATTTCGGCTCGACCGCCGTAGTTCCATGCAACGTTCAGGATGAGACGCGTGTTGTCCTGCGTAAGCTCGATAGCGTTGACGACTTTGCGCTGCAATTCCGGGCTCAAACGATCGAGTTCTCCAATATGCCGCAGCTGGACACCGTTTTTATGTAATTCGGATACTTCCCGATCGATGACTTCCTCCAGGATGCGGATCAATCCCCGCACTTCGTCAGGAGGACGTTTCCAGTTTTCTGTTGAGAAAGCGTAGATGGTAAGATACTGAATTCCAAACTCGACACTCGCTTCCAACACGTTGCGTAAATTCTCAACTCCCGCGCGATGACCTGCCAGGCGAGGTAAATTACGCTCTCGCGCCCAACGTCCGTTGCCATCCATAATGATGGCGACGTGGGTCGGCACATTTGTGGGAATTTCTAACTCAGCAGGGAGCGATATTCGTTTTGATCTAGGCATATCAAACTTCAAGTACTTCAGATTCCTTTCGCGTTCCAATACCATTAATCTCTTCGATAAAGCGATCGGTCACTTTTTGGAGATCGTCTTCGCCGCGCTTAAGGTCATCTTCGGATATGAGTTTCTCGTGTTCGAGCTCGCGAAGATCATTGAGCACATCCCGCCGCACGTTTCGAACCGCAACGCGCGCCTCTTCCGTCCGATTTCGCACGATTTTGACCAGATCGTGACGACGTTCTTCTGTCAGCGGCGGAATGTTGAGACGGATCATCTTGCCATCATTATTCGGTGTGAGACCAAGATCCGAAGTCATGATCGCACGCTCGATATCCTTCAAACTGGCCGGATCGAATGGACGGATCGTAAGTAAACGTGGTTCCGGAGCCGAAATCGTAGCCAACTGCATCAAGGGCGTGGGGTTATCATAGTAGATAACCGACAGTTTCTCCACGAGAGTAGGAGAGGCTCTCCCGGTCCGAATTGTACCTAAATCTTCTTCCAATGATCGAACCGCTCCCGACATGCGAACATTCGCTTCATTCAATGCATCCTGAACCATGCGAACCATCCTCCCTCCAGCGCGTAAAAATATACACTGACTTAAGCATAGCGTAAAACCATTGAAAATGCGATATTCGCTTACTCACGATACTTTCCAGATACAATCGAAAATACCGAACGTCGTTGCTTCTCATATCGTTCAAGGGTAGCAGTTCATTGAGTTGGAATCGGATTCAATACACCGGGAATAACGCTCATTCTGTGATTATCGTCCCAATGGGCTCACCGTTTACGGCTTTGATCAGTGTATCGGTTTGCCACATATCCAGAACCAGGATGGGCATCTTGTTATCCATACAAAGCGAGATTGCAGTACTATCCATCACTTGAAGTCTTCGGTTCAAAGCATCGATATAGGTGAGACGATCGAAGCGTGTGGCTTTCGGGTTCTTTTCCGGATCCTCATCATACACGCCGTCCACCTTGGTGGCTTTGATGAGGATGTCTGCTTCAATTTCCATCGCACGCAGAGCCGCTGCGGTATCGGTGGAAAAGTAAGGATTACCCGTACCACCACCGAGTACGACCACCCGATCTTTCTCCAGGTGACGGATCGCACGTCTGCGAATATATGGTTCTGCTACGGCTCGCATCTCAACGGCCGACATCACGCGGGTTACGATTCCCTTGCGTTCCAGGGCGTCCATCAAGGCCATGGCGTTCATTACTGTTCCAAGCATTCCCATGTAATCCGCAGTCGCCCGTTCCATACCGCGCGTGATCCCTTCACGGCCGCGCCAGAGGTTGCCGGCGCCGATCACCAGCGCCACTTCCACACCCTGCTTACGAACCCTTACGACCTGTTCCGCTACCGCCTCTGCCCGTAATGGGTCGATCCCAAATCCCTGTGGCCCGGCGAGTGCTTCCCCTCCCAATTTGAGCAGGATCCGCTCGTATGCAGGTTTTTTCATGATTTGCTTTTCACCTCATCACAAAGGAAGATATAAATTCGGGCCAACCTAAGGTTGGCCCGCAAGGATCAATCGAGTTCGCCACCCAATATCCAGCGTTCAAAACGCCGAATGCTGATGTTTTCTCCCGTTGAAGCGATCGTCTCCATAAGCAATTGCTCGACCGTCTTCGAGTCATCGCGAATGTACGCTTGCCGCAGCAGACAACTGTCGTCGAGGAATTTTTCAATGCGTCCCTCGACAATCCGTGGAACCACGTCCTCCGGTTTTTCCTCGTTTTCTGCCCGCTTTTTGGCAATCGCGCGTTCTTCTTCGAGGACATCCTCGGGGACATCTTCTTCCTGCAGCCAACGTGGGGAACCGGCTGCAATCTGCAGGGCGATTTCGTGGGCGAAATTCCGGAATTCTTCCGTGCGTGCCACAAAATCCGTTTCACAATTCACTTCGACCATCACACCGACTCGGCCATCTCCGTGATTGTAAAGCTCCAGCACACCGTTGTGGGTAGCCCGATCGGCTCGCTTTTCTGCCGCCGCCATCCCTTGTTCTTTGAGCAGTATTATCGCTTTTTCGAGATCGCCGTTGGTTTCTTCCAGTGCTTTTCGACAGGCGAGCACGCCTGCGTTGGTCTTTTCACGTAATTCCTTGACGACTTTTGCTGAAACTGCCATGCTTATTCTTCGTCTCCTGTTTCGGATTCCCCATCATCATCGGCGGATTCTACTTCTGCATCCTCTGCGGACGGCTCGTTTTCCTCATCGTCCTTTTCTACATCTGCTTCCGCCTCGCTGGCTTCTTCCTCAGCTCTGGCCTTTTTCTCGTCATACTCGCCACTCTTGAGTTTGGCGAGTGTTGCTTCGCCAAGAAGGTCTTCGTCGGTCACTTCACCGGCGACCATCGCTTCAAGACCCTCTCCGGTATCCATTTCTTCTTCTTCATCCTTGCGCAGTCCCACGCCTTCTAAAACAGCATCTGCAATTTTGGATACCATTAACTTAATGGCGCGAATGGCATCATCGTTCGATGGTATGACGTAATCAACATATTCCGGATTACAGTTCGTATCCACCAGTGCGATAACAGGGATTTCCAGTAGATTTGCTTCATGAATCGCTGTTTCCTCGCGGCGCACATCAACAACGAAGAGCAACTCGGGTACGGTGGCCATTTTACGAATACCGCCCAGGCGTCCTTCGAGTTTGTCGATCCTGCGATGCAAACTGAGTGCTTCTTTCTTCGTCAAGAGCTCAAACTCCCCCTCGTCACGACGACGTTCAAGTGTTTCGAGTTCGTCGATGCGGCTGCGAATCGTGCGCCAATTGGTGAGCGTTCCTCCCAGCCAGCGTGCGTTAACATAAGGCATGCCGCAACGCTTCGCTTCTAGTTCAATCGTCTCCTGCGCTTGACGCTTGGTGCCAACGAACAATACCCTACCACCTTCAGCTACCCCATCGCGCACTACTCCATACACCTCGGTCAGTGCTTCGAGAGTCTGCTGCAAATCGATAATGTGAATTCCATTCCGTTCGGTGAAAATGTAGGGTTTCATACGCGGGTTCCACTTGCGTGTGCGATGTCCGAAGTGAACCCCGGTTTCAAGAAGAGACTTCATCGATACAACGGCCATGATGTGACACCTCCTGTGCGTTATTCCTCCGCTTCCTTCATCCGAGAACGGAACCGGCTGGCCAACCGGCACGCCCTTTCTCGTCGAGAAGCGTGCGAATTACCCCGATGGGGCAGAATTTTTCCCGCCACGCTCTTGCTTATGGCGGGAGCTTGGAGAGTATAACATGCTGCATGGAATTCGTCAAAGCGATTCAAACAATCCCAACATCTGCACGTCATTTATCGTGCGAATTCAGCTACTCTTTGATGTCTCTTTCGAAAAAACCATCTATTCCGGCAATTGAATGGCAACCGCGATGGCCATGGCGTGTTGATGCGTATGACTAAGCGAGACGGACCAGGTGGTCAAACCCAGGTTTTCAGCCACTTCAGCGGCTCTTCCGTGAAGATGGAGAATTGGCTGACGCTGGGGTCCGTTTATGATCTCGATTTCCTTCCAACCCACTTCCCCGATGCCGGTCCCCAAAGCCTTCGCCACTGCTTCCTTGGCGGCGAAACGCGCCGCCAAGGCAGGCGTCTGACCGCGCGCATCGATCAATTCCTGGGCAGTGTAGAAGCGATTAAACAATCGTCCACCATGGCGTAAAATCGCACGATCGATGCGTTCCACCTCGATCATATCCACCCCTGCTGCCAACATCAGCCCTCCTCGGTCTTTGGACCGGCAATGCCAATCACCAGCCGATCCGGATCGAGAAATTCTTTGGCGACTTCAAGCACATCCTCTGTTGTTATCTCGGCAATCGTTTGCGGGTAACGCTGGTAATAATCCAGCCCCAGCTTATAGCGCTCGATATGCAACAAAGCACCACAAACTCCCTCGTTGGATTCGAGCCGCAGGGGCAAACCGCCAATAAAATTCGCCTGATTATCGCGCAGCTCCTCCGGTTCAACCGGCTGGGTGGAAAAGCGCCGAATTTCATCGGCAATAATCTGAACGGCACGCTCGATGTTGGAGGGGTTGACCCCTGCGTTCACCTGCCAGGGACCCGGCCCCGGACCACCCGAGAGCGTACTATAAGCATAGTAGGCCAAACCAGCAGTTTTACGAACGGCTTCTCCAAGACGCCCATACAAACCAAAACGGCCCAGGATATTGTTACCCAGCGCGGCTGCAAGGTAGTTTTCATGATAACGACTGGGGCCGATAACGCCGATAACAAGGTCCGACTGACTTTTCCCCTCGAGATAAATATCCTTGCGTTGTTTTGATCTGGGAGGATCTGCATCCAACAATGGCGGTCGTTCGTATTTCGAGTCCGGCTTCCAATCTCCCAGGGTTTCTGCCACAGCGGCGATGGCTTTCTGCGCATCAACTGCACCAACGATGGCGAGCAACATGTCCTTTGGGTAATAGTGTGCTGCATGAAATCTTCGCAGCTTTTCGACTTCTAATGCCTGGACGGTTTCCCGGAAGCCCTCCGTTGGGAAACGATAGGGATGATTGGGATAGGCAAGTTCGTCAAAGGCGAGTTCTGCACGCGCGCCTGTATCCTGATCGCGTATCGCCAGCGAAGTCAGATGCTGCGCACGTAATCGCTCGAATTCAACATCGGGGAATGTAGAATTTTTCACAACATCCGCGATCACTTCGAGTAACAGAGGAAGATCCTCCGCCAATGCTTTACCGAAGACCCTCGTCGTGTGTGTCCCTGCCGCGAAAGCAATCCGCGCGCCGATGG
This sequence comes from Anaerolineales bacterium, assembly GCA_034430425.1. Lineage (GTDB taxonomy): Bacteria > Chloroflexota > Anaerolineae > Anaerolineales > E44-bin32 > WVZH01. The sequence continues at coordinate 10,906 of DAOUEK010000025.1, forward strand.
ATTCGATCGTCTCGAAGATATCTTGAAAAGAACGAGTTTTCGTGCCGCGCATCAATCCCTGCGCCGTTAGATAGGCGATGCCCCCCTGTTCGGGCTCCTCGTCCAACGATCCGACAGACAGATAACCCGATATTACAACGGATTCACTGGTGTAATTTTCACGTGCAAGAATCGTTATTCCATTGGGCAAGACTCGCCGGTGGATGGTCTCCGGGCCTGGCAATCGGAGCACATCGAGTTGGGGCAACGAAAGCAGGTGCTCAGCCATTACCCCACCCATTTTGCGGACGGTAGATGCCTACCACGCGGTTCGATGATCGAAGGTATTTCACCGCGACACGAAGGATGTCGTCCACAGTCACCGCCTCGACTCGTTGAGGATACTCTTCAAACCAGCGATAGTCCGCAAACATCTCACTAAACCCCAGCCAAAAGGCGATATTCGTTACGCTTTCGCTGTTGAAGGCAAAGAGTGCGCGCGCCTGTTTCGACGCCTTCATCAGTTCTTCTTCGCGCAGCGGTTCTTCCAGGACACGTGCGATTTCTCGATCGAGTACTTCCAGAGCACTTTCGGGGGAACGATCGGGACGGATGGTTGTATGGATGGTGTACAGGAATGGATCGCTTGTCGCCGCCAAACCACCTCGAACAGAGGCAGCGATTTCCCCCTCTACCAACGCACGATAGAGCCGCGATGTTTTGTTCGATATCCCGCTGCCGAATAGATTCAGGCTCGCCGCGCCGGTCAACACACTGTCGAGAACCGTAAGCGGAAAAAAATCGGCATGAGCTGCTGGGGGCGCGTGATAGGAGACTTGGAGAAATGGAGTTTCCCCAGGGCCTTCCACGACAACCCGTCGTTCGCCAAGTTGAGACGGCTCACTGCGATGTAAACGTTCCGGCGGGTTTACAAGCGGCAGTGCGCCAAATTCCGCACGAATTTGCTTGAGCAGTGTTTGGCTGCGGAAATCTCCGGCTACTGCCAGCACGGCGTTACTCGGGATGTAGTAGCGTCGATAATGCTGGAGAAGGTCATCACGGGTCATGGATTCAAGGTCTGCGAAATCGCCAATCACCTCGTGATGGTAGCTGTGAACGCGGAAAGCCGCCGCCTGCACTTCCTCCGCCAGACGAAACGTCGGTTCGTTCTCATGTCCCTGCCGTTCAGAAATAATCACCGTTCGTTCCGATTCAACCTCCGGCAAGTCGAAGAGGCTGTTTACCATTCGATCGGCCTCCAGGCGCAAGCCCAGATCCAGCTTGTCACTGGGCAGGGTCTCGTAATAAGCCGTCCAATCCAACCAGGTCATCGCATTCCAATAACCGCCGTCGCGAGAAATCTCTCGATCCAATTCGCCAGCTGGATAATGCGGCGTGCCCTTAAACTGCATATGCTCGACCCAATGGGACACTCCCGTCAAGCCTGCGCACTCATCACGTGATCCCACCCGGTACCAAATCCAAACGCTCACGATTGGCGCAGTATGGACTTCCTTCATTCGAATGGTCAAACCGTTTCGCAAACGGTGCTGGTGGACAGGCGCCTGCGTTTTCGTGTTCATACCTGATCCTTAACGTGGTTCGGGGCTCGAGTTAACCGGTTGGCCATCCGGCCCATAACCACGTCCTACGCCGCGATAGTGAAAACCGACTTCGGACATTTGCTTGGGGTCATAAATATTACGGCCGTCCACGATCACTGGACAGCGCATAACTTCTCGGATGCGGGCGAGATCGAGATGCTTGAATTCATTCCATTCGGTGCATACCAATATGGCATCACAGTCCCGAGCGAGCTCATATGCATTCTCTGCCATTTCGATCTCAGGCATTTCCTGCTTCGTGCGCGGCATCCCGGCAGGATCGAAGGCGCGAATCTTGGCGCCTTTCTCCGCCAGCAACCGCGCCAAATCCAACGAAGGAGCCTCACGGATATCATCCGTGTTGGGTTTGAAGGTCAATCCCAATAAACCAATGGTTTTGTCGTTGAGTGAACCCAAGAGATTTTCGGTTCTTTCAATAAGCAAGCGGCGACGATCGAGATTAATATCCATGACCGCTTGCAGCAGCTGCGGATGGCGGCCCTTTTCAGCTGCCATATGCGCAAGCGCCTTTACATCTTTGGGGAAACACGAGCCGCCGTATCCAAGTCCTGCATCGAGAAATTGAGATCCAATGCGCGGGTCGTATCCCATTCCGCTTGAAACTTCCTTAACATCCGCACCAAGTTCTTCGCAGATATTGGCGATTTCATTGATGAATGAGATTTTTGTCGCCAGAAATGCATTGGAAGCATATTTAATCATTTCCGCCGTACGCAAATTGGTGATCACGATGGGCGCCCGTAGAGGCAAATGCAGTTGAGCGACTTTCTCGGCGGCATCCGCATCCGTAGATCCCAAAACCGTTCTTGCCGGATTCATATAATCCAAGAGTGCCGACCCCTCCCGGAGAAATTCCGGGCAGGAGACGACCGAGAAAGGGATCGGCTCTTTTTGCTCGGACGAGATTATGTCAGCCACCCAATCGCCGGTGCCGACGGGCACGGTCGACTTGTTTATCACAATCAATGGTGCGACCATGGTCGTGGCGATCGAGACCGCAGCCGAACGCACGTATTTCAGGTCCGCTTCCCCATCGACCCCTTCCGGCGTGCCGACAGCGATGAAGACAAATTCTGCATTTTTCAACGCCTCAGGATAGGAGGTGGTAAAGAATAGCCTCTCGGCCGCGACGTTTCGAGCGACCATTTCTTCCAATCCAGGTTCGTAGATCGGCATCTGACCATTGTTCAAGCCCGCGATCTTTGCTTCATCCACATCCAGTGCGATAACGCGATTTCCAAGGTCGGAAAATCCGGCCGCAGTAACCAGGCCGACGTATCCGGTGCCGATAACAGCAATTTCTTTCACAGTACAACCTCGACTCTCAGGATAAAGGGTTCGGCGGAATCATACCACGCCTTTGCCAAGCAGCAACTCCCGCTGCTCGATTAAGCTCATACACCCCCCGTGACACAATGCACTTGCCCTATCGAGGATCAGAAAGTAAACTATCCTGAACAGGACAACTCCTATCCTTCAGAGGAAAGAAGGCCGAATATTCCCGGAGGTCAGCATGCAGATCACTCGCCAGGCAGATTACGCGGTTCGTGCGGTCTTGTACCTGGCCAGTTTGAGCAACGGTGGACGTGCTCCAACCAGCCAAATCGCTCGCGAACAACACATACCGCCCTCGTTTCTCGCCAAAATTGTCTCCCAACTTTCGGTGGCTGGGGTTGTTCAAACATCGCGTGGCGCACGCGGCGGTGTCTCGCTTGCACGTCCATCGTCGGATATCACACTGCTTGAAGTGATCGAGGCCATCGATGGGCCAATCACCTTGAACGAGTGCGTCATCGATCCAAGTGTATGTCCCTTTGGCGATAGTTGCCCGGTTAATGCAATATGGCGTGATGCGCAGGCGAAACTGGTTTCGCGTCTGAAGATGACGGATTTTAAATCTCTGGTTGCGAATTAACCCAACATCCTTCAAATTGGAGTTAACGACCTCGATATTGGATTTGCATCCAATATCGATCCGGCGTTTCCATCAACCCAACCGGAGGACCGACTTCGTTCATCATCGATTTAACATGATCTGCCCCACAACGCAGCTGTATATACCACATGGGTTCCGACCTGGATCCTCGAAAATGCCCGGTTCATTTCGGAGTCCAGGATCAATATTCAGTCACCATCCAATCTCTTTCCGAAACAGCGCAAACCAGCATAGAATGATGCTCCAGAAACAGCTTCGATTCGAACGCCGAAGCGGCGCTGATGTCGAGATCTGGCTATCGAAGCAGCAGCCACCTTGCTGGCCTGCATCAGAAAAAATGGTATCATGTCCTATCGAATAAAAGGACAGGCAGATATATGGAACTAATAACCCCCTTTCTCATTTTAATCGGACTTGTCATCGGCTGGGTCGTACTCAAGGTGGTTCTTCGACTTACCATGCGTATATTTACTTGCGGCTGCCTGGGGCTGCTCATCGTGTTTGGAATCGTCTTGCTGGTGAGGCAATATTTGTAGGCAGCTCGATTTTCCACTGTCGAAAGAATCTGGTGGTCTGTACTTAAAACACGCCCAAAACCAAATGAACGCAACAGGCGGATGTTCCCCATTGCATCCGCCTTTGCTTTTGCGATCCGCATGCTGCGGATATAAAGATGCTCTGTAGGAAAACCCCAGAGACTCCAATCTATACCTTCATCGCCAAGATCGACTTGTTATCCAGCTTCCGGGATTACAACCAAGCAGATCAAGTACAGCAAGATTCCAGGAACTCCGCCCGGGAGACCAAAGAGAACAAACAACAACCTGAACCACACCGGGTCAACCCCGAAATATTCTCCCATTCCCCCGCAGACACCAAATAGTATTCGATCCGAACTTGAACGTTTAAGCGCTTTCGGTTCATTATTCATTGCAGTAACCCTCCTATCGTAATAGCTTCACTTGATGACTACGCTGTCATCGACAACAGCGAGTATCGATTACATTGTGCTTTACGTATAAATAACCGGAATCGTCGCGTCGCTGCAAAATAACCGCTGGAGGATATCCGGCATACGACCGGATAATGGGGATCGCGCGCCACACGCCTTGAATAAAAAAACAACCCCTCACGTATGAGGGGTTGTTTAACGATCAACCAATCATCGGTTTAGTATTCCGGCATCGGCGGTGCAGCCGGCCTATCATCTTCCGGAACATCCGTGATCAGCGCTTCGGTTGTTAAAATCATCGCAGCGATGGAGGCAGCATTTTCCAATGCACCCTTGGTGACCTTCGCCGGATCGATGATGCCCGACTTGACCATGTCGATGTATTCTTCCTTGAGAACGTCATAGCCGATATTGATGTTCTTTTCTTCAGCCTGTTTGCGACGGACATTCTCCAGAATTACGGCGCCATCCTTGCCGGCGTTTTCAACAATGCCCTTCATGGGCATCTCGAGCGCTCTGCGCACAATATTGACGCCAATGTTGGCATCCTCGTCCGATTCCTTGAGTTTCTTGATCGCTGCCAATGCGTTGATCAGGGCAACCCCACCACCGGGGACGATGCCTTCTTCAACTGCTGCACGCGTTGCCGAGAGCGCATCCTCGACGCGATGCTTTTTCTCTTTCAATTCGGTCTCGGTTGCGGCACCCACACCGATCACGGCCACGCCGCCGGCCAATTTGGCCAGACGCTCTTGCAGTTTCTCTTTGTCGTAGTCGCTTGTCGAGCGGTCGATTTCGACTTTGATCTCTTCGATGCGGCCTTTGATTCGGTCGGGCTCTCCCGCACCTTCGACAATGGTAGTGTCATCCTTGGAGACGACGACTTTGCCAGCCTTGCCGAGATCGTTGATGGTGACTGACTCAAGTTTCCGGCCCAATTCCTCGGTGATCACCGTTCCACCGGTGAGGATGGCGATATCCTGCAGCATAGCCTTGCGCCGATCCCCAAAGCCGGGAGCCTTCACAGCGACGACATTGAGCATGCCGCGCAGTTTATTGAGTACCAACGTGGCCATGGCCTCGCCATCCACGTCCTCTGCAATCACGACCAGCTCGCGCTTCCCAACTTGTACAAGTTTCTCAAGAATGGGCACGATGTCCGTAGCAGCAGATACCTTCTTGTCGTGGATCAAGATATAGGGATCCTCGATAACCGCTTCCATTTGTTCCGGATCGGTAACGAAGTAGGGTGAGACATAGCCGCGATCGAACTGCATACCCTCAACATACTCCGTTTCGAATTCCAAGCCCTTCGACTCTTCCACCGTGATGACGCCATCTTTGCCGACTTTGTCCATCACCTCAGCGATCAGTTCACCGATTTCGGTGTCCTGCGCCGAAATAGCAGCCACGGAAGCAATTTCTTCTTTGGTGGTGACTTCGATCGATTGTTTTCCAATGGTTTCCGAAGCAGCTTTAGAAGCAGACATGATTCCACGCTTCAGCATCATGGGATTTGAGCCGGCGGCGAGACTCTTCAAGCCGTTCGTTACAATGGCATGCGCTAAAACTGTGGATGTGGTTGTACCGTCTCCGGCGATGTCATTGGTTTTGGTGGCCGCCTCTTTCAACAATTGAGCCCCCATGTTCTCAAATGGATCTTCCAGCTCGATCTCCTTGGCCACGGTCACGCCATCATGAGTGATGGTGGGGGAACCGAACTTGCGATCCAGTGCCACGTTGCGTCCTTTTGGACCCAATGTTGTGGCTACAGCATTGGCCAGCACGTCTACGCCGGCCTTCAGACGCCTTCGTGCGTCTTCCGAAAATGCGAGTTGCTTTGCAGTCATTGCTCACTTGCTCCTATCATAGATTTGTTCATCCGGTTTTTTAACGCTGGTTCAAATAATTGCCAGCTTGCTTTATACGATGATCGCCAGAATGTCGCTCTCTTTTAGGATCAGGTATTTATCGCCATCGATCTTGATTTCCGTCCCTGCGTACTTGGCAAACCAGACATTATCGCCTACGGAAACGTCGGGGGTAATGCGCTCTCCTTTATCGTCACGAGCGCCAGGGCCAACAGCCATAACCTCACCTTTCTGAGGTTTTTCTTTTGCCGTCTCGGGCAGTACGATCCCGCTCGGCGTTACCTCTTCATCCTCAAGAGGCTTGATGACCAAACGATCAGCCATCGGTTTAATTTTGAGTGACATGCGGATCCTCCTATTGCAAAAATTTTGTCGTTTGAAAACAAGTAATGCGGTTTAGCACTCTACCACTTCGAGTGCTAAACTGTGTCAGAAGTGTACCGAAATTACACTTCGATGTCAAGAGTTTTCAGTTGGAGTCGCAGTTGGTGTGGGGATTATTTCGGGTGAACCCGGGCTGGCACAAATGGTTCGGCCTTCATCCACGATCGCAATTACAATGGGATCGCTGCCGAATTCTGCCATTAACGCTGTGAAAATTCTTTCGGCATCCACACATTCTTCCGCACTCGCGAAGGCTGTCAGAACGGATCCATAGGTGTAATAGTATTCCAGTGTGCTCGAATCGAGTTCGAGGCCGATCACATCCCAGCCGATTTCCTCAATACTGGCACCTACGCCCGAACAGCGATAGATCTCCAGGTTGCACAAGATCTCCCGATTTTCTTCCGCGCTGCAACCATCCAGGGCGCAATGGAAGATCGGGATCGCGCTTTCGTAATTGCGAGCCTGGAAGTAAACGCTGCCCAGGCGCGCATAAATCTCTGGATTGGTTTGATCGATCAGTAAAGCACTGCGGATGTTTACGGCTGCGATGAAAAATTGGCCTTCCTGGACGTAGGTGCGGCCGATCGCCAGATAGGGTGTAGGATCTTCAAACCCAAGCTGCTGATTAATCTTCGCCGCTTTGTCGAAGGCGGCCAAAGCAGAATCGACATCACGCAATCGCCGGAAGTTCGCCCCGATACGCAGGTAGAGAAATGTCAGATTGGGATTGATTTCAACCGCACGTTGATAAGCTTCAATAGCGCTCAAATAGCGGCCGTTGCTCTCCATTACGGTTCCATACACACGGAAAACATCCAATTGATCGGGCGCGGGGAGTAAGCCCGCGTTCGAGGCCGCATCCTGCGCCAAATCAAGCGCTTGTGCGAAGCTCTGTTGATCAACCAGGACCTCGGCGCGAAATGCCAAAGCAAATGGATCGCCTGGCGCCAGCTGGACTGCTCGTGTTGCAGCAATGTCCGCCTCAGCCAGGAAATCCTCGCGGCGGTTTTCATCGCGAACGTCCGTTTGATCGTTCACGATTACCATCCGGCCGCTGACAAGCCACTCGCCCGGCTGGATATTTTCCACTTCGCCGGAGAAGATGACAATATCTTCTTCACTCCCCAACACGCCATCTTCCGGCAATCCACTCAGCAATTCAATCCGTTGTGCGACTACCCGTCCCCCTTCCTCGATTGCAGCAATAACGCGAACTTGATCTCCAATGCCGATGGGATCGGCGACCTCGGCGGCTGCGGACCAATCATAGACCAAGGCTCGGATGGCATGTGCGCGAGCGTTGTCCTCATCCGCGGCAATCGCCTCTTCGATGGATGCTCGCGCATCCGCCAGGCGTTCACTACGAAGTGCCTGTGTGGTTAATAAGTCACTTGAGTAGGTTTGGACTCTGGCTAATTCCGCCCACAAACGGGCATTGCCCGGATCAATGGCGACAGCCTTTTGGTAGGCTTCAATCGCCCCTTTTAAATTTCCGGCGGAGAAATGTGCAGCTGCTTCCTCGGCATACGAAGCCGGCATTCTCGTCGGCGTCGGTGTGGGTAAGAAGAGCGGTTGCACTTTACCAACCTGCAGCATATGCGTCAGGGACAGTCCGCCGGCAATGAGCACAAGATAAAATAACATCCGCCAGGGATTGGAACGATTTTGCTCACGTACGAGAGGCAAACGATCACCGGTTAGACGCATGATCCTGCTATAACTCGGACTCGGAATCCGTGTCTTCATCAGACGTTGGCTTGGGAGCGAGTTCACCACAAATAATCAAGCCTTCTTCCGCATTAAATACGGCAATTTCGTTATCCGGAACACCCTGCAATAACGCCTGAAATATCGGTACGGCTTCTTCACAACGCTCGAGTTTGGCCAACGCCAGTCCATAGGTATAATAGTATTCAACCACCCGATCATCGGGTGCTTGTCCTGGTTCAGCCAACGGCAAACCATCGATCCATTGGCCATTCTCATTCGAACCGCCCCGGATCGCCAACTCCAATTGAATTACAGCGTCATCCAACACGTTATTGTGATAATACATGCGTCCCAAATCGCCTCGCAGCCGAGCATTCATCGGATCGAGATCAACGGCATCCTTGGCAAACTGACTGGCCTTTCCGTATTCCCCAATGCGAGCATACGCCTGTGCGATACGCTGAAGTGGCTCCACATTCTCCGGTGCCAACGCGATCGCGTCCTTATAACTCTCCACCGCTCCGACTGTATCGCCTTGTGCCTGCAACATGTTCCCGATATCGATGTGCAGGCGAGGCAAGTTTGGATTGATCGACTTGGCCGTTTCATAGGCTTCCACGGCCTGGGTATAATTCGCCGTTCGCTCCCAAACGTAGCCCACAGCTCGATGTGTTTCGAGCAATTCGGGCCCCAACTCGACCGAGCGTTGTGCCAAATCCAAGGCTTGCTCGTAATCATTGATATTATTGTCGATCACCACTTCCGAATAAAAGGCCAGTATCAACGCCGAACTCGGATTGAGTTCGTATGCGCGTTCTACTTCCGTTAATGCTGCTGCTAAAAAGTCGTTCTGTTCACCCACGTTTAATGACGCTTCGCCCGCACGGAAATCGAGCGCCCAGCCAAGCACAGCGTGTGCGATTGCTGAGTCAGGATTGATCAATAGCGCGTCACGTGCAGCTGTTTCTGCTGCCGCGTAATCGCCTGCAAAAACACGTACCCGAGCCAAATCGAGGTGATAATTGATTTCTCTTGGTTCGATGGCGATCGCCTGCAGATAGGCTTCCTCAGCCTGACCCAGTTTGCCAGCCTGAAAGTAGCTCTCCGCTTCGATGATATACAGCGCCGGGCTCCTCGTGGGTGTCGGGGTGGGGCCAATCGGGATATAGATATCCGGCACGTAAAACTGCCAGAAATAAACCACTCCCACAACGAGAACGAGCAAGAACAGCACGCGCCAGGGTTTGGAGCGTCTCCGTTTCTTACTCGTATGCCATTTACTTCCCTTGAGATACATGATCGTTTTGGCCTATTCACTCGTGGGGGTTGCTGCATTGCATCTTACCACCCCATCTTCCAGAGCGTCAAGAAAGCTTTATCGGGCGATTATCCACAGCACCACATTTTACATTTACCTGAGAAAGTGCCGGGAAGTTACGCTTGGTTTCATCCGAGGGGCACAATCAAGACGCCGCATCTCATTCTCAGGCTCCCGGCCACTAATGGCTGATAGAAACCGGAATCGCCTAATTTATTACGTTAATCAGTGATATCAATTGGGGTATAATCCTCCCCATGAATCCAAATGCTACACAACCTCAGGAACCGGACGATCCGGTACAAACCCAGCCAATCGCCACACAACCTGCCATTTTGGTATCTGACGCAAACGGCAACGGAGAGAAAGAATCGCGCAGACGCTGGCCCTGGTACATCTTGATCTATCTTGCTGTGGTACTCCTGGTCAGCGGCGCAGCCTATCTGCGAGGCAAGAATCTCAGAGATGATGTAGATGAAGACCGATTGGCGCAGTACCTTCAAGAACAATTCAATCTCGGAATGGACAACCTGGCGGCCGGACAATACGAGACCGCACGCCAGCGTTTCGAGGAAATCATTTACCACGATCCGACTTATCCGCAAGTCGAAGAAAAACTCATCGAAGTGTACGTCGTATTGGGAAAACCCACACCGGCGCCTACAGCCAGACCGACTTCGACACCCGATCCTTCACCGCCGGATGAACTCTTCCGCCAAGCGCAAGAGGCGCTTGCCGCCGGGAAATGGACGACCGTCATCGAGAAACTCCTCTCCTTACGAAGTAAGGACCCCACCTACAATTCTGTGGAAGCGGACGGCATGATGTTCCTGGCGCTGCGCAATCGCGGCATGGAACAGATCGCCCTCGGCTTGATGGAAGAAGGTCTCTACGATCTCAGTCTGGCCGAGCGTTTTGGCCCCCTCGATCGAGACGCTATGTTTCGAAGGACTCTCGCAGAGCAATACTTGTTGGCCAACAGCTTCATTGGACTGGATTGGTTTCAGGCGGCCTCACTCTTCGCCTCACTTTGCGAACAAGGGGCAACGATGGATTCCTGTCCTAAGTATGCCGAAGCAGCCTGGGAGTATGGCGATCTACTCTGGAACGCCGAAGATCCATGCGGAGCACAAGAATATTATCAGGGTTCGCTCAACGCAGTACCGAACAGCACACTCGAACCCACCGCCACAGAAGCGGCAGAGGCCTGCCAAAAAGCCACCGCACCGCCTCCAGCACCACCCACAGCCACACAAACCATCGAGGGCACACTAGAAGAGCCCCCGCCTGAGGAAACGCCAACCGCGACGGTGGAATAGAACCTTCTGCAGTATGTACGAACCCTCAAACGGGCAATCAGTAAGAAGATCACCCTTTTTTCACGCCCCTGCGGTATTCCGCACTCTTTTCAGGCGAGTGAATGACCTGCGGCACAATCCTTGCACGTATCCCCAGCAACCGATTTCTCATATTGAGGCACAAGTGCGCTACGTTTCTGTTCTTTTATGGCTTGGCGTAACCGTTCTCTACATCGGATTTGCCGCCGTCTTGGGCATGCTGGCAAGACGCGCAGCAAACGGTTCCACCATGAATTTAAAATGCCTGGCATGGCTGCATGGAATTTGTATTTTCATCCCGGCATCGATCTTCGTGTTGTGGATGCCCGAAAGCACACCTTGGGTGCAGATCCCTGTATTTTTATCCGGTTTGGCCGCTGTGTATCTCGCCTTCAAACAGCCCAAAGCCATTCCCGCCCGCTTATGGCAGCGCACATTCGCGCTGCGCTATTTTGGTGCATCCATGGCCTTTGCCACACTATGGGGACTTAGTATATTACTCGCCGACGAAGTCCTTCTCATTCTGCCGTTCATGTTGGCGACGAGCTTTGCCAGTACAATTTCGTTCATCAGCGCACCTCGCATCACCTGAATTCATCTCCACTTTGCGGTACAATGAACCCCTCGGTACCATATTATCGAGATCGTCCACGCAGGGATTCTTTTGTTTGAAATCACGTTCTTGGGTACTTCTGCGTCCGCCCCTTCGGTTCACAGGGGTTTGACCGCGCAGGTCGTAAGCTATCGGGACTATCGCTTCCTGATCGATTGTGGTGAAGGCACCCAGCGCCAGATCCTTCGATCGGGAATCGGTTTTCGCCGCCTGAATCGCATTCTGATCACGCACGGTCATCTGGACCACATCCTTGGATTGGGCGGCTTGTTGTCCACCTTCTCACGTTGGGAAACCCTCGAACATCTGGAAATATGGGCTGGCGCTTGGGCGCTCGAGCGGATAAGAGATCTCATCTTTGGCGTGGTGCTGCGCGGCACGCGTCCATCCATCCAAATCGATTTGATCCCGATCAAGGCCGGAGTGCTGCTTGAGGACGAGTACTTCAAACTCTCCGCCTTTCCCGTCTCGCACCGCGGTCCGGACTGCTTTGGTTTTTTGTTCGAAGAAACCCCACGGCGTCCTTTCCTGCCGGAGCGTGCAGAAGAATTAAATATTCCTCCTGGTCCGCTCCGCAGGGACCTGGTAAACGGAAAATCCGTAACCCTGCCGGATGGCCGCACGATAGACCCGGGTGAAGTGCTCGGGACTACACGCCGGGGAACGCGCCTGGTCCACATTGGAGATTGCGGCAAAGTGAATAACCTACTTGATGTGTGCCAGCAGGCCGACGCGCTGGTGATCGAAGCCACCTACCTCGAATTCGAAAAAAAGATGGCGAAGAAATTCGGACATCTCACCGCCGCGCAGGCCGCCTCGCTGGCCAGGCGCGCCGGTGTGGGACACCTATATCTCACCCACCTATCCCGTCGATATCGAGAGAAAGACATCGCCGATGAAGCAAGTAAAGTATTCCCCAACGTGAGCGTGGCGAGAGACTTCGACACCTTTTCGATCCGCAAGACACAGCATGATGGAGACGAAATCGATCCTGCTTGAGATTTTCCGCTGCGGCTGTGAATCGGGTAGAATCAGGATTGCAGCAGTCGAAACCCAGGATTTTGATCCCTATGCCGATATATGAGTATGTTTGTACGGACTGCGACCATCATTTCGACGCCCTGCGCGCCATGCAGGACGCCAATGCGCCGATCGAATGCACGCAGTGCCACAGCGATCGAACCCAACGGCGGATATCCCTCTTCGCAGCCCGCAGCGAAGGACGCCTCGTGGCCGGCAACGGCGCAAGCTGCAGCACCTGCCGCACACACAGCTGCTCGACCTGCAGCAGCAAACCCACTTAAACCACAAAACGACTCCGCTCGGGCGTCGCAGTTCAATCTGATCAAATTTAAAATAGCTAGCAAGTAATATGCAAGGCGGCCGAGACCCACTTATTTTCTAGCATCTGGTTATACAGTTCACAGGCCTCTCGAGTGGCGAGGATGCTCATCTCGATTCCCTCCTCCTGCACCTTCTTCTGCACCTCTTCAGGCACCCGCATACGCCCGAAAATTCCAGTTCCGATCACCAACAATTCCGGCGGATCTGATAGCGCCTGCTGCAGATCTTCGTAAGAAAGTAAATGTCCTTCTACGCGCCACCAACTGGGCAAGACTCGATCCGGCAGTATGATCACGTCTCGATGATAGGCATAACCATCGATGGTGATCTTGCCGAAGCGTATATTCTCGATCCTGGGCTGATTTTTCATCCTAACTGCCTCTCGCCGTTGAACGGATCTCAAAACTGACGCAGTCTTCCTCTGGAGTCTCCCATTCCATCCAGACATCATCTACACGCGCAGAACTCGGTCCGTGTTTACACCAGGCAATGACCTCTTTCACAATCGCTTCATCGCCCTGAACGACCGCCTCTACGCGACCGTCCAACAGGTTCCGCACCCAACCATTGACACCTTTTGCAAATGCTTGTTGGCGTGTGTAGTAGCGGAAGCTCACTCCCTGGACGCGACCGCGAATATAAAGATGCGCCCTGACTTCTTCCATCCGTTAACCTTCTACCAAAGCAATGTTCATTGTCAATAGCCTTATCAACTTGTAATTTATAGAACACCCGAATCCGAAGACCGGATTCATTAAGACTTCATCTGGATAAGAAGAGCGATGATTCCTCAGAAAGACCAGTTCAAGGGATGAATGAGAGGAATTGAGCCTGCCTGGCAAACTCAAGCAGCAATCCGGGCAGCAGACCGAAGATCAGAGTCCCCAGAGCCGTGAGGATAACCGTAGTATTCAGCCAACCTTCCGATCGCGTCTGCGGTTCCCCCGACTTCATGTACATCACGACAATCACGCGTAAATAATAATACGCGGATATCAACGAGGTAATTACACCCACAAGGGCAAGCCAGACCAGTTCAGCATCGATAGCGGCCCGGAAGATATAGAATTTTCCGATGAAACCCACTGTGGGCGGCATGCCGGTCAAGGAAAGCATAAAGATTGCCATGGCCAGCGCCAGGGCTGGTTTCTTGCGGCCCAATCCGGCGTAATCTTCGATCTCGAGTCCTTTGCCTTCCGCCCGCTCCATTGTAAGCACGACCGCCCATGCTCCCAGATTGGTGAAGGCGTAACTGATCAGATAGAAAAGAGCGGCCCGGATGGCTTCCGGTGCGACGATGGAATTCGCCGCAGCAGGCAGTGAAACCAGGATATATCCGGCGTGCGCGATGCTGGAGTAGGCCAGCATACGTTTGATGTTGGTTTGCGCGATTGCAGCGATGTTTCCCCAGGCCATGGTTAGCGCAGCGATCCACATGGCAAGCGGAGCCCAATAGGAGGCCATTTCTGGAAAGGCGGTAACAAAGACGCGCAGCAACGCTGCGAAGCCCCCCGCCTTGGCACCGACAGACATGAAAGCTGTGACGGCAGTTGGCGCCCCCTGGTAGACATCGGGAGTCCACATGTGAAACGGTACAGCAGCGACCTTGAAACCCAGTCCTACGAGGAACAATCCGCTGCCAAGCAGCATGAGGATGGAGGGAGTCTTAATCGCTGCGGCGATCCCCGCGAGCGAAGTAGTCATCGTGGCGCCGAAGATCAGCGCAATGCCGTAGACCACAAAACCCGAAGCGAATGCCCCCAGCAGGAAGTATTTAATCGCCGATTCCTCCGATTGCAGATCGGGTCGGGCAAATCCAGCCAGGATGTAAAGCGGCAAGGAAAGCAGTTCCAACGCCAGGAAGACAACGATCAAATCGCCGGCGTTGGCCATGAGCATCATTCCGCTCAGCGTGAAGAGCAGCAAGATGTAGTACTCACCGCGTTCGATACCTTTGCGTTTTATGTAATCGTAGGACTGCATGACAACGAACAAACCGACACCAATAAAGAGGATATGCAGAACTGCGGTGTAGCCGTCAACGACGATCATCCCGCCAAAGCCCTCTGCCTGCATGCCTAGCTGCTGTACCGCTGCCGCCAGACCAGCAACCAAACCGGCAGCAGCAAGAAACGCGGTTAGACCCTTCTTCTCGCTCGGGATGAAAAGATCGACGAGCAGCAAGGCGCATGCCCAGACGATTATGATGAGAAATGGAAGGATCGTAGTTAAATCGTTTAGGTCCATGATTTACCGCACCGCAAGAGAGACAGCCTGCAAGGTCGCCATCACTTTATCCACCGCAGGCGACATTAATTCGAAAAATGGCTTCGGGTACAAACCGATCCAGAAGATCATCACGATAATGGGAACCAGGATGGCAATTTCCCGCCAGTTCAGGTCCTTCAAACCCTTGTTTTCCTCTTTATCGACGGGACCGAGAAATAACTTCTGGAACATGTAGAGCATGTAAATCGCTGCCAGGATCACGCCGGCTGCAGCGAAACCGGCGAAGAGCTGAGATCCGATTGCATCGGAGCCGAATGATCCAAGCAGGATCGTAAATTCACCCACAAATCCATTCAAGCCGGGCAATCCCATCGATGAAAGCGTGACGATCAAGGTCAGGGCGCCATAGACAGGCATGATCTTCCACAAGCCGCCAAATGCGTCCATTTCGCGTGTGTGCCGCCGTTCGTAAATCATACCCACGAGCAGGAACAATGCCCCTGTGCTGAGACCATGGTTGACCATCTGCAGGATTCCACCTTGTATGCCCTGTGAATTGAGAGCGAAGAGGCCCAACATCACAAAGCCCAGGTGGCTGACAGATGAATACGCTACAAGCTTCTTAACATCCTTCTGTGCATACGATACTGCCGCGCCGTAGAGAATCCCGATCACGGCCAACAGCGCCATCCAGGGGGCAAAGCGCACAGCTGCATCGGGGAACAGTGGGATGTTGAAGCGCAGGAAACCATAGGTCCCCATCTTCAGCAGCACACCCGCCAGGATCACAGATCCGGCAGTGGGCGCTTCAACATGCGCGTCCGGAAGCCAGGAATGGAGCGGCCACATCGGCACCTTGATCGCAAATGCGGCTGCAAAGGCCAGGAAGAGCCAGGTTTGGATGCTGGCCGGGATGCTGCCAGATGCGATCAAATCCGGAACCGAGAAACTATCGAAGTTCAAACCGAGCCACAGGATGGCCAGCAGCATCAGGATCGAACCGGCCATGGTGTAGAGGAAAAATTTTATCGCGGCGTAGATACGGCGGAGCCCACCCCAAATCCCGATCAGGAAGTACATCGGCACGAGCGTGAATTCCCAGAAAACGTAGAAGAGGAACAGATCGAGCGCCAGGAACACACCGACCATGCCGATCTCCAGTAGCAGGAAGAAAATCATGAACTCTTTAACCCGCTCCTCGACCGCCTTCCATGTCGAGAGGATCGCGATGGGGGTGAGAAATGTTGTCAGCAGTACGAGCAGCACGCTGAGACCATCTACGCCCAGAAAATACTCGATGTCCACATCGGCGAGCTGGAACCAGCTTGCCCGCGCAACCATCTGGATATCGCCACTTGCGCGGTCGAACTGCAGCAGCATGAAAATCGAGATAACGAAAGTGGCCAACGACGCAGCCAGTGCCACAGCGCGGATAGCGTTATGCCGTCCTCGCGGTAGTACAAGTATCACCAGTACACCGAGAAGCGGAGCGAAGGTCACGAGTGTGAGAATTATTTTCGGTTCGATCATTGCCATTCCTTGTTATGCGAAAAGAAAATAGCTCAATATCAGCAGTACGCCCACAAACAACGCCAGGGCATAGTTGCGGACGTATCCTGTCTGAACGAGACGCAAACGTGCGGCGACTCCTTTGGTCAAGTTGCCCAACCCATTGGCGGCGCCGTCGATAACACGTGCATCGAAACCTTCATTGAGCCAACGCGTTCCCAGTTGGAAAGCGCGCGCCAGAACCGAGTCGTGGAACCAGTCATGCCAGAAGCGCCAATCGACAACATCCGCCAGGAAAGCTGCCAGCGCCACATAGGGGCGAATGATGATGGCATTGTAGATCTCATCCACCCACCATTTGTTTTCCATGCCCACGAAAATGGGACCAAGGAATCGACGCAGCGGATCGCTTTCTCCGCGTTTTAACGGCGCTCGTCCGTAAATCAGCCAGGCGAGCGCGATGGCCAGAATCGCCAATCCGGTCGAAATGGCGGCCACCTGAATGTTGAACTCGGAAACGTGAACGTGCAGCGTGTGCTCGATCCACTCCGTGAGGGAATGCAAGCCCGGAAAATTCAAAGCCCCACCGATCACCGCACCGAGCGCCAGCAGCATCAGCGGGACAGTAATTACGGGTGGATTTTCCGGTGCATGTTCGGCGGCCTCAGACCGTGCTTTTCCGAAGAACACCATCAAGATCTGCCGACCCATGTAGAAAGCGGTGAAGAACGCCGCTACAGCCAGCAGAATGTATACGAGCGTATTCTCTTGAAAAGCGTCCGCCAGGATTTCATCCTTCGAGAAAAATCCTGCAAAAGGCGGTATACCGGCGAGGGCAAGCGCTCCGATCAGGTACACCCAGAACGTGGTTTTCATGCGTGAACGCAGTCCACCCATGTTACGCATATCATTGGGATCGAAGTGCTCTTCGCTGCCATGCGAGCCGTGTTCCAGATGGTGATGGCCGTGTTCGATGCCCAGGATCACCGATCCGGCGGAGAGAAACAGCAACGCCTTGAAGAAGGCGTGCGTTACCAGATGGAACATGCCGGCCACCTGCGCTCCGATTCCGACCGCAGCCAACATGAATCCCAGCTGGCTGATCGTCGAATACGCCAAGACTTTCTTGATATCGAATTGCCCTACGGCAATCGTCGCCGCGAAAAACGCCGTTGCCCCGCCAACGATCGCTACCAATGATGATGAGAACTCGGAGACGGCGAACAAAGCCTGATTGCGGGCGATCATGTAGATCCCGGCCGTGACCATCGTGGCGGCATGAATGAGCGCCGAAACGGGTGTCGGACCGGCCATGGCGTCCGGCAGCCACACATAGAGCGGGATTTGCGCCGATTTGCCTGTCGCTCCAAGCAACAGGAACAGCGTGATGGCGGTGATCACACCTTCATGCGCCAGGCCGTGCTCGTGCGCCCAGTGAAAGACCTCGTCGAATTGAAGGCTTCCTACGGCGCCAAAAATCAGGAACATGGCGATCAGAAATCCAAAATCGCCAATCCGGTTGGTGATGAACGCTTTCTTGCCCGCGATCGCATTGCCGATTCCGCCTTCACCCTTTTCATACCAGAACCCGATAAGCAGGTACGAGCACAAACCAACGCCTTCCCAGCCGACGAACATCATCAGGAAATTATTTGCGGTCACCAGGATCATCATCGCTGCGACAAAGAGGTTGAAGAAAATGAAGAAACGGGTGTAACGTCCCGGGTCACCCTGGAAACGCACATCATCGTGCATGTAGCCGATGGCATAAATATGAATCAAGGTGCTCACGCCGGTGACCATGAGCATCATCGTTGCCGAGAGGGTATCTATTTTTAATGACCAGGGGACGGAAAGCTCGCCGATCGTGATCCAGTCGGCAACCCTTACCGAAACACCCTCCGGCTGCCCGAGTAAAGCCACGAATTGCGTGACCGCAACGATAAACGCCAAACCAATCGCACTGCTGGCGACGATGCCCACGAAACGTTCGCTTGAGCGGCGTCCGAAGATCATGTTGATCAACAAACCCAGGATAGGGAAGGCGATGATTAACGGGGCAAGTGAAAACAAGCCACTACCTTCCACAATCTCACTCGACAACATTCAATTCCTCCATGAATGAGATCAGCCCTTGAGACTGCTCACCTGATCGACGTCGATACTCTGCTTGGTTCGGAAGATCACCACGATCAATGCCAGGCCAATCGCCACCTCTGCTGCGGCGGCTGCGATGACGAAGAAAACCAGGACATGCCCCCGCAATGCTTCAGCCGCCGGGGCAAACGAACGCGCGAAGGCGATCAAGGCCAGATTGGCCGAATTGAGCATTAATTCGATCGACATGAAGATCACAATTGCATTGCGGCGTACGAGCACGCCCAATATACCGATCGTGAAGAGTACACCCGAGAGCACTAATAAATAATTCAACGGCACGTTCATTGGCTCTCCTTGCGTTGATCGCGTGTAATCACAATCGCTCCGATCATCGCCACCAGCAGTAAAATCGAAGTGACTTCGAAAGGAACGAGATATTGATCGAACAGAATGTGGCCGATCGAAGTGGGGCTGCCAAATCCCTGAGCGACATTTTCGGAAAAACCCTCCGCCACATTTGCCGCATCATTAAAGAGCGCAAAAACAACCTCCGCGATCAGTGCCAAACCCAGAAGGATCGCCACGGGAAGCTGCCACGGTATGCTGCGCGTAGTCTGTAATCGTTCGGCGCCCAGCAGCATGATCACGAAAAGGAAAAGCACCATGATCGCACCAGCGTAGACCGTCACCTGCACCATGGCGAGAAAAGCCGCGTTCATCAGTAAGTACAACATGGCGATGGTGATGAAATTAATCACCAGGAACAAGGCCGAGTAGATCGCATTTCGACTCGCCAGCATACTGATCGCCGAGATCACGGCGACGAGCCCGATACCGATGAACAAAATCAAATCAACGTCCATTTTGCTTCCTAATCGCCAGCCTTTCTGATGCTTCAAACGCAGCCAACGAGCACATCCGGATCATCACGGAATAAATTGGCAAATCGCCGGATGTCTTCGGTTTAACTACGCCGGATCCTCCATCTCGGGTACCGCGCGGTCGAAACTGCCCGACTCGACTTTCATCGGCGTCGGTTTGCCGTCTTCGGGAACCGGCACCAGCAATTTATCCTTGCCATAGATTGCCGACCTGCGGTCGGTATAGGATAACTCATAATTGTGCTCGAGAACGATCGCCTCCGTCGGGCAGGCGTCCTCGCAAAATCCACAAAAGATACAACGCAGGAAGTTGATCTCGTAGGTGCTGGCGTAGCGTTCGCCCGGCGAAAAACGCTCTTCATCTGTGTTCTCGGCAGCCTCGACGAAAATCGCGTCGGCCGGGCAAGCCGCAGCACACAAGGCACAGCCAATACATTTTTCCAGACCGTTATCATAGCGCTTCAACTCATGGCGGCCCCGAAAACGCTCCCGCACCGGTCGCTTGATCTCCGGATACTGATACGTCACCGGTCGTTCGAGGAAATTTAGAAACGTGGTCCAGAGACCGCGCAGAAGTTCAAACGGATTCATCGATCAGCCTCCCACCAGTACAATTACTGCGGCCGTAATCATCACGTTGAGGAGCGCCAGGGGAAGCATGAATTTCCATCCAAAAGCCATCAATTGATCATATCGCAAGCGCGGATACGTCGCCCGCAGCCAGACGATGAAATAAAGCAACACCACCACCTTCGCCAGCAGATACAGCGGACCAAGCAGAGGAATTTGATCGACGAAGGGACCCCAATAGCCACCCAGGAAGAGGGTCGCTCCAATGAAACTTACTACCAGCATTTTGCCATATTCCGCCAGGTAGAAGAGGGCAAATTTCAAGCCGGAGTACTCGGTGTGATAACCAGCCGTGAGCTCTTGCTCAGCCTCCGGCATATCGAAGGGTGAACGGTTGATCTCGGCGACGGCTGCTATCAGGTAGATCAGAAAACCGACCGGCTGTAAAACTACAAACCAGAGGCCTTGCTGTGCGAGCACGATCTCGTGAACGCTCATCGGATTTTCGGCGTTGGTCAGCAAGATAGGGCCAACGAACGCGAGCGCCAGAGAAAGCTCGTAGCTGATCATCTGCGCCGTGGCACGGATGCCGCCCATCAGGGAATATTTATTGGCCGAGGACCAGCCAGCAATCGCAATTCCATACACGGCTATCGAAGATACGGCCATGATGAAAAGCACGCCAACATTGATGTCCGCAGCCAGGTCCAGATTGATTCCCCACACTTCTGGTCCAATAGGGATAACCGCCAGTAAAATCATCGCCGGGATGACCGTGATGATGGGCGCAACGATAAAGAGCACCTTATCCGCCTGTTCCGGGATCAGATCTTCCTTGAACATCAGCTTGATCGTGTCGGCGATCGGCTGGAGCAATCCCAACGGCCCGGCACGGTTCGGTCCGATGCGTACCTGAAAGCGGGCAAGCACACGGCGCTCGAAGTAGGTCAGATAGGCAGCGCCGAGGACCACGAAGACCACCAGGATGACCAACGCTTTTATCGTCCCTTCCAGCAGCAATGCGAGGTCCATACCTACTCCCGTTTCCCCATGGGTTTTACCTTGGCGTAAACCGGATCGGAGACAACGACGTCGAGACTTCGCGGCAGCAGCAGCGCACCCTCAACTGCATCACGATCCACACAAGCAACAATCTCTTCTACACGCCCGTTGATCCGCAGTTCGACCTGGCCGCCATCCACAATCCCAATCCGCTTTGCATCCGCAGGATGAATGCGCAGCTGCGTGGTGGCGAGGCGGGGATGGAGCACTTCGGAGGGCACTATGGTCGCTCCATGATCGTAGAGTGCGACAATCGGCACGAGCAACAAGCCGTCTTTCGATTTTCGTTCCGGCGGCGCCACCCAGGCGATTTCATCCGTTTCTCCACGTTCGGCTGCCGATGGGATCTGCACGCCGAGGCCTTGATGGTTCTTGTAAGCCGTACCGCCAAAGTAAAGATCCTCATCTCCCACATCCGGCCATTGGGCATCGTACCTGGCCAGATCCGCGAAATCGATGCCCTTGTAAGCGGGAACGACGGAAGCGATTTCGGAGAAAACCGCTGCCACAGAATCGGCTTCGAATTCGTATCCCATCTGACCGCCCAGCAGCATTAAGATACGCCAATCGGATAAGGCTTCATCCCGGGCAGGCAGCGCTGTATACGTTCGCTGCACACGGCGTTCGCCGGACGTGTAGGTCCCCTCCCGCTCGACGATCGACGCCGCCGGAAAGACGACATCGGCTTGCTCTGCCGTCTTGGTGAGGAACAGCTCCTGAACCACAAGGAACGCGTCTTCCTGCATCGCATCAGCCAGAGCAGGATCATCACCGATCGGATCGGCTGCCACAACATACAAAGCATCGGCTTTCTTTAAAGCGGATGCCAACCCTTTCGCCTCCGGCCGCAAACCCATATCCCAGGCGCCTTGCGTGTTGTGGCGCGGCCAAACGGCGATCAAACCGTTGTTCGGCTTGCCGGCATGTTGCATCGCCCGGATCATACTTCCACAAGCCAAAGCAAGCGCTTCGCTTTCGGCGTAGGTCAAGCCTTCTCCGCCATAAAAGACAACCAAATTACTCGCATCCGCCAACGCACGTCCCGCTGCTTGAATGATTTTATCCTTCGCATAGGAAGCCAGGTCTTTCTGCTTTTTGGCAGCATGCAGAAAACCCAAAACCGTTTCTGTGGCTTGTGGATAGGCATAGCGCACGATGTGGCTGGCATGGGCATCCAGCGCCGTCGTTCGGCCGTTGGCGACGACCAGTGTCGCACCACGATCGCTGGCCTGCTTCACCCGCAGCCACCAGAGCGGCGCCTCTTCATGCAAATCGGATGCCACAACGAGGATTGCGTCTCCTGCACCCAATTGGGTCAAATTGGAGCCGCTTCCCAGACCAACCTGCTGGACAACTTCGCCACCCGCCAGGGAATCATCCAAAATCACACGGCCGCCAGCTTTTTCGATCAGGCTGCGAAATACGTACAGGTCCTCATTGGATGCGCGGCCGCCTGCAAGGCCGATCAACTTCTCGGAGGACTTCAACGCCTCCGCCGCTCGACTCAGCGCTTCATCCCAGCTGGCTTCAACCAGCTTGCCGCGCTTCCTTACCAGCGGTTTGGTAACCCGTTCCGGGCTTTGTGTGAAATGGTGGGCGAAACGGCCTTTGTCGCAAATCCACAATTCGTTGACCCATTCGTTCTGGCGCGGCATCACGCGCTTGATAATTTCGTGGCCGCCGGATTTCGCTTCGCGACGCGTGTTCAACATCAGGTTGCATCCAACCGGACAATGGGAGCAGATCGATGCCGTGCTGTGTAGTTCCCAGGGTCGGGCACCGAAGCGAAAATCTGCCGTGGTCAGCGCACCGACGGGGCAAATATCCGTTGTGTTCCCCGAGAAATACGATGCAAAGCCCGGATCGGAATAGGTCACGATCTCAAGCGCACGACCGCGCTGCTTGAAAGCAATCACCGGCTGGCCGACGATCTCATCCTGGAAACGCACACAGCGCCCGCACTGGATGCAGCGCTCTCGATCAAGGAAGATCAAGTCGCCAAGCGGCACATGTTTCGCCAGATGCTTTTTCTCATCGTAGAGGTAACGGCTCTGGGCAGGGCCGTGTTCCATGGTCAGATTCTGCAGCGGGCATTCGCCGCCTTTATCACAAATCGGGCAGTCCAGCGGATGCGAGGTCAATATATATTCAATGATCTGCTTGTGTCCGGCTTGCGCGACGCCGCTTTCGACGCGCACAACCCAACCATCCCCAACGGGCGTAGTGCACGCCGTCTCCAGATTGGGACCAAATTGAATGACCGGATTTCCCTCTTCGTCCACCACCGGGGCTTTTTTCTGGCGGTCCCAGGCCGGGCGACCGATCTCCACCAGGCACATACGGCACATACCCACCGGTTTCAGCTTGGGATGGTAGCAGAATACCGGGATGTCGATGCCCGCCTGTTTGGCAGCATCTACAATCAACGTGCCTTTGGGTACGGTCACTTCGATTCCGTCGATCGTCAGGGTTACCAACGCTTCACTCATCGTCCATCCCCGATATGACTCTCGAAATCCAAGCGGAATAACTCGAGCCCCGAGAGCACGGGCATCACGGAAAACTCACCCAAGGCGCAGAGACATTTTCCCGTCATGCCCCTGGCGACCGCTTCAAGCAGATCGATGTCCGTTGCCTTCGCACGACCTTGATTGAGGCGCGTGAGGATGTTGTTCATCCAATAGGTCCCCTCACGACAGGGTGTGCACTTGCCGCAGGATTCGTGTTTGAAAAAGTTCGTTGTCTTCTGGCTCAACCAGGCGATGTCCACTGTTTCGTCCAACACGATCACCGACGCTGAGCCCAACTGAGAGCCTACCTTGGGCACCGATTCGTAATCCATGGGTGTGTCCAGGACCTCGTCCGTTGCGGGGAGCAAGGAAGCGGAGGCGCCTGCGGGCAAGATCGCCTTGATCTCATTTCCACCGGTGATTCCGCCGCCGTGTTCGAAAATCAGCTTGCGGAAGGTGGTTCCCAGGGGGAGTTCGTAATTCCCCGGCTTCTCAACGTGTCCGGATAAACAGAAGATCTTCGGACCCGGGCTTTTCTCTGTGCCGATCGAGCGGTACCAGTCCGCGCCACGCGCCAGAATCGGCGGCAGATTGGTCAGCGTCTCGACGTTGTTGACCACGGTTGGCTTGGCGTAGAGACCTTCTGCGGCCGGAAACGGCGGCCGCAAGCGGGGCTGGCCGAGTTTACCCTCGAGAGACTCCAGTAAAGCCGTCTCTTCACCGCAGATATACGCTCCGGCGCCGAGATGAACGTAGATATTGAGATTGAAATCCGTCTCAAAGATGCGCTCACCGAGTAAATCGGCGTCGTGCAAGACTTCGATCTTGCGTTCGAGTTCGTGCGCCAGATCCCAGAATTCACCGCGACAGTACACATATGCCGTCTCGGCCTGTGCGGCGTAACAACAGATCGCCACACCCTCCAGGAACTGGTAGGGGTTGCGTTCCAGAAGCTCTCGGTCCTTGAAAGTGCCCGGCTCGGATTCATCGGCGTTGGCCACCACGTAGCGCGGGAAAACACCGGCGCTCAAGAAGCCCCACTTCACGCCAGCCGGGAAGCCGGCGCCGCCGCGGCCGCGCAATCCCGCGGCCTTGACGATGTCGACCACTTCCTGCGGCATCTTACCGGTAACCGCGGCTTTGAATGCTTCAAACCCGCCGTGCTTTCGATACACCGCCAGCTGATCGATATCGGGGATATCTCTGTGACGCAGCAGGATGTGTTCAGCCATCGGAATGCCTCTTGCGCAGCATCTCGATCAACGCCATCGCCGATTCCACCGTTTGATGCTCGTGATAATGGATTCCTTCATCATCCTGTAGTTGAAACATCGGCGCTCGATCGCAGGCCGCCAGGCACTTGACTTCTTCCACTGTGATCAACCCGTCCGCGGTCGTCTCCCCCATGCGGATGCCTAGTTGTGCACATAATTCCTCGGCAAATGTCACCGCGCCGCGCAGTGCACAGGGTAGATCGGTGCAGATCTGAATGCGATACCTGCCGCCTTCACCTTCATGGAAAAGGGTGTAGAAACCAACCAGCGAAGCGACCTGTGTGGGATCGATTCCGACCAGCTCCGCGATTTCGTCGATCGCCTCATCAGTGATCGATCCGTACTCGTGCTGCGCCAGGTACAGCAAAGGCAGCACAGCCGAACGGCTCTGATCTTGCGGGTATTTTGCCAACAAGGCGTCGATTTCCGAGCGATGTTTTTCAGCGAGCAATGTCAGGCTCCAGGATGCACTTTTCGAATATTATAACGTTTTGCATGTTACCGGTCCGTATCACCCAGGACCGCGTCGAGACTGCTGATAATGGCTACGATATCTGCCACCAGGAAACCGCGCACCAGCGTCGGGATCGCCTGGATGGTACAGAAACTCGGTGTGCGGAAATGCACCCGGTACGGTTTGGGACCGCCACCGCTGACCAGATAGCATCCCAGCTCGCCGCGGGGCGATTCCACCGCGACGTAGACAGCACCCTCCGGCGCCGAGAAACCTTCCGTCCACAATTTGAAGTGGTGGATCAACGCTTCCATGCTGGTGCCGATTTCGGAGCGCGGCGGCGGTACGTACTTGCGATTGTCGCTGCGAACCGGCCCGCCCGGCAGGTTGTCCAGCGCTTGTTCTACGATACGCAAGGCCTGCCCCATCTCCTGCAGACGCATCTGGTAGCGGTCGTAGACATCCCCGTTCGATCCCACCGGCACATCGAATTCGTATTGCTCGTAACCGCTGTAGGGATTGGATTTCCGCAAATCAAAACCCACACCGGTGGCGCGTAAATTGGGCCCACTTAAACCCCAACGAACCGCATCCGGACCGGAAATGGGACCGATGCCCTTGGTGCGGCTGAGGTAAATCGGATTCCCGCTGAGAAGATCGCTGTATTGTTTCAGACGTTTGGGGAAGATGCGGATGAAATCACGTACTGCATCCTCAAAACCTGCGGGCACGTCTCGCCAGAGGCCACCGGGCCGAATGTAGGAGGTCATCATGCGCTGTCCCGAGCACATTTCGAAAATGTCGAGAATCAGCTCGCGCTCCCGGAAACAGTAGAGAAACACAGACATGGCGCCGGTGTCTAAAGCGTGCGTTGCCAGGAATACCAGATGCGAAGCGATGCGCTGCAGCTCGGCCAGGATCACACGGATCACCTGCGCTCGTTCGGGCACATCCAGGTCAATCAGTTTCTCCACCGCCATGCAGTAACACAGGTTGTTGCCCAGGTTGTTGAGGTAATCCATGCGGTCGGTCAACACCAGCGCCTGGGTGTAGGTTTTGGCTTCCATGGTTTTTTCGATGCCGGTGTGCAGGAAACCGATATCCGGTACGCAGTTGACCACCCGTTCGCCGTCGAGTTCGAGCAGCAGACGCAGCACGCCGTGCGTGCTCGGGTGCTGGGGGCCCATGTTCAACAACATGGTTTCGCCCTCGATGGCCCGATCGGAGACCAGATGTCGGAGTTCTTCGAGGGTGGTATCCATTTCTTTGTGCATTAGATATGTGTCTCTCTCGTCCTGCTACTCTTTCGCATACGGCTTGCGGTCGTCAATCTCATCGAAGTTGAAACTAAACTGAACTTCCTCGTACCCCAGGGGATAATCCTTGCGCAGCGGATGACCCTCCCAATCTTTGGGCATCAGGATGCGGCGTAAATCGGAGTGGCCCTTGAAGGTAATCCCGAACAAGTCGAAGATTTCGCGCTCGTGCCAGTTGGCGTTGGCGTAAACCGATTCGACCGTGTCGATTTCAGCGGACTCGCTTTGCAATGGCACGCCCAAACCCAGAAAAACCCGTTTGGGAATGCTGTAGAGTTGGTAGACCAACGTGAAGCGGGGTTCCTGCGGCCAATAGTCGACAGCCGTAAGCGCGGCGAGAAAATCGAACTGCAGTGCCGCCTCATCGTGAAGCAGCTTGCAAGCATCCAGAATCACCGCACGATCGAGATTAACCGTGGTCTGACCACGGAACTCCTCAACCGAGAGCACTTTGTCCTGGAAGGATTTTTGCAATGCTTGAACCGCTTGTTCGATTTGACTCATGCACATTCCTCAGGCAAATCAAGCCCTCCTGCAATGCTGGAAGGTGCTTGCCTTTATCGTTCAGGACCAGGTCTTGATCCCTTCGGACTTGACTTTCTCGTAGAGGGTGAGGATGCCATGGATCAATCCCTCCGGCCTTGGCGGGCAGCCGGCCACATAGACATCCACCGGCACGATCTCATCCACGCCGGGCACGATGGCGTAATTGTTGAAAACGCCACCACAGGAGCAGCAATCGCCCATGGCGATCACCCATTTGGGATCCGGCATCTGGTTGTAGAGTCGACGCAGTACAGGAGCCATCTTTCGCGTCACCCGTCCGGCGACAATCATCAAATCGCTCTGGCGCGGGCTGGCGCGCATCAACTCCATCCCGAAACGACTCATATCGTAGTCCGATGCCTGGGCAGCCATCATCTCAATCGCACAGCAAGCCAGACCGAAGAGCATCGGCCACATGGCTCGCGTGCGGCTCCAGTTCACCACTTGCTCCAGCGTGGTGGTGACCACGCCCATGTTCCCCAGTTTGCTCTCTACTCCCACTCCAGAGCTCCCTTCTTCCACGCATACACAAAACCGACCATCAAAATACAGATAAAGATAAACATTTCAATCAAACCGAAGATTCCAAGCTCGCGCAGCACCGCCGCCCAGGGCAGGAGGAAAATGATCTCCACATCAAAGAGGATGAAGAGCACGGCAATCAGGTAAAAATGAACCGGCACGCGCCGCTGGCCGGGACCGATGGGGATCATCCCGGATTCGTAGGGTTCGGATTTATCTTTGATTGTTCTGCGGGGGCCAAATACTGCACCGAGGATCACGATAAGCAAGGCAAGAGCGGTTGCCAGGACGACCAATATTGCGATGGGGATATATTCACTGGGCATCCATACCTCGGTCTTTGGGATTGTACCGTAGGCTATTATATACCAATCCTCCCGAATCTATATGTGAACTTAATCACAACCGGGGTGTGATTGATGTAGTCCCCCTGTTTTGGAAACGAGAAAACACCATCCCCCTGCCGCCAAGCAGACGGGATGCTGCCTTCTGAGACAATTTAAAATGATTCAGGAAAGATAATCGCGCAAATGCCGGCTGCGCGTGGGATGGCGCAGTTTACGCAGCGCCTTGGCTTCAATCTGGCGAATGCGCTCGCGCGTGACTTTGAAATGTTTTCCCACTTCTTCCAGCGTGTAGTCCTTGCCATCCCGCAGGCCAAAACGCATCTCCAGCACCTGTCGTTCGCGCTCGGTGAGCACCGACAAGGCGTTCTGCACCTGCTCCTTGAGTAAACCCAATGCCGCTGCATCCACCGGTTCGGGCATGGTCTCGTCCTCGATGAAATCCCCCAGTTGGCTGGATTCCTCATCACCCACCGGCCGCTCGAGCGACATCGGTTCCTGGGCGATGCGAATGATGCCGCGCACCTTGGCGGCTGCCCGGTGCCACTTCCTGGCCAGGTTTGCATCCAACGGTTCACTCTCCTCGCGCCCGCGGATGGCTTCGATTTCCTCCGGCTCGAGCAGTTCCATATCCAGCGCCAGCTCTTCGGAAGTCGGCTCACGTCCGAGATCCTGCGTCATGCGCAACTTCACGCGCATCATGCGGTTGATGGTCTCGACCATGTGCACCGGGATGCGGATCGTGCGCGCCTGATCTGCGATGGCGCGGCTGATCGCCTGGCGAATCCACCAGGTTGCATAGGTGCTGAACTTATATCCCTTGGCGGGGTCGAATTTTTCCACAGCCCGCAGGAGCCCGATGTTGCCCTCCTGGATTAAATCCAGAAAGGCAATGCCGCGCCCCATATAGCGTTTGGCCACACTGACAACGAGACGCAGATTGGCGCGAATCAATGCCGCTTTGGCTTCTGAAGCCAATTCCATGATCTGCCATTCGTCCCTTTTTAAACTCTCGATGCATTTCAACCAACGCTTGAACGTTCGCGAAGTGGGCATTTTCTTGCCCTCGCTATATCGTTTCGCCAGACGTTCCTGGATATCTGCGGGCAGCATGTACAGGGCTAAAAACACCTCGATCGCATTGTGTGCGACTTGCTCCCAGGCAGGATCGGTACCCCAAAGCTCGTTGCTGAGCCAATTTCGCAAGTAGGATTTATCCAGATTGTTCCAAGGGCCGCGCAGCGTACGCGCTTCCTCGAGTATCCTGGGCAATTCCGGCTCCGCCGAATCGAGACGCTGCGCATCCTCAATAACCCGCTTCCAGGCTGTACGCATGTCGTCGATAATGCTAAGCTGCACGCTGATTGCAGTTTCATCCGCTTCCTGGCGTGATGCCCTGCCGGTACGCAAAACCTCCAACCTGCGCATGGCGTTCATACGTACGGCGAGCCACAGTTCTTCATCCGAGGATAAAAGCTCGACTCGACCGATCTCTTTTAGATACAAACGTACCGGGTCGTCCCCCAACTCGACAGAAATCGGAGTCTTGCTGATCTCGACAATGTCATCGCCCTGGCCTTCGCCCGCGGAACTCGAGAAATCCGGTTCCACTTCGATCGATTTCCCTCCGACGACGTCGACGGCGTCGCTGGGATCGGTTTCCACTTCATCTTCTAGATCAAGAGACTCATCCTCGAGTTCTTCTTCTTTTGAGATATCTGTTTCGCTCATATCGATTACCGTCCTTGGGTCATGAGCATAACTTGGGAAGCGCCTCGCTTGATGGCGCGGTCGAGACGGTCCTTTTGTGTGGCGATATCCTGTACTCGGCGGGTGTAGTGCCACAAATCATCTTCCACCCCATCCTGATCCTCTGCATCTTGTATGGCTTGAAGTTGAAAGCGAAGCTGGTTCAACTGTACTTCTAAATTTCGTTTCCGCAATTGCATGAAATGTCCAGCGACAGCTTCCAAA
Organism: Anaerolineales bacterium; assembly: GCA_034430425.1. Taxonomy (GTDB): domain Bacteria; phylum Chloroflexota; class Anaerolineae; order Anaerolineales; family E44-bin32; genus WVZH01. The sequence continues at coordinate 41,269 of DAOUEK010000025.1, forward strand.
ACATTCGCCTGAGACATATCGAGATCCTCAACGCCGGCTAAAAACACCTCGGCTTTTTCCAGAAGAGTCGCTTCCAGCTTGCTTCGCCAATACTCGCTGGGTTCCATATCATCCTGGGCAAGCGCCCTGCGTAAGGCTTCGAAGACAGCTTGATTTTCAGAGCTCGAAAAATCCTTTAGCTCGAGGCGAGTCAGTTCTGCCATCTGCAGTTGACGATCGATACGATAAAGCAGTTCCGGATCGCTTAATAGAACACCCAGGCAAAAACCTTCCAGAGGCGAATCACGACGCACATCCGCAAGCGGCTCGGCAGATTCTGCTGGCGAGCGTGTTACCCTTCGCCTGCGCTGCATTTCCTTTGGTTGCCACTGCATCAACGCCCGCTCATCGATACGCAGATGCCGTGCAAGCATCTGACGGTAGGCCTCTCGTTCCACAGGATCTGCGACGTCTTCGATCAAGGGCAATACCTGCCTGGCGATTTCGGCTTTCGCCTTTGGATCGTCCAGATCACGTTCCCGTGTCATTACATCGAGCACATATTCCACCACGGTTTGTGCTTGATCCAGGAGTGCGTGCCATTCTTCCGGATTTTCTGCGACAACCTCATCGGGGTCGACTCCCTCCGGAAGCGTCAGCACACGGATTTCCGCATCCAATCGACCCTCGTGCCGTACCAGACCGCGCGCATCGAAAACCGGATCGGGTTCTCGGTCGAGCGCTTCTCGCGCCACGGAAAGGCCGCGTAATGTGGCCTGGCTTCCTGCAAGATCGGCATCCATGGCTAAAACGATGCGGCGGCTAAAGCGTTTGAGCGTGCGCAGTTGATACTCGGAGACAGCGGTACCCATCGGTGATACGGCGTTTTCGAAACCGGCCTGGTGCAGGCCGATGACATCCATGTATCCTTCGACAATGATGGCTTGATCCTGCATGCGAATCGCCTTGCGGGCTTTATCCAGGCCATACAGCAGGCGCCCCTTGTCGAACACTACTGTCTGGGGTGAGTTTAGATATTTGGGCACATCCTCGGGATCAATTACCCTGGCACCAAAACCCGCCATCCTCCCCCGCGAGTCACGAATGGGGATCATGATCCGATGGCGAAAGCGATCGAAAATCCCGCCGCTCTCCCGCTCGGACGCCACCCCGGCATCCAGCAATTCCTTCTCTTCGAAGCCCTTTTCCTTTAAATAGGAGATGCTGTTGTCCCAACCTTCCGGGGCCATACCGATTTCAAATCGCTCCAGGGTCTCTCGACTTAACCCCCTGCCGAGCAAGTATTCCAGCACCTTCTCGCCCGCAGAGGTATTGTGCAGCGTATGCCGAAAGAAAACCGAGGTGGATTCCAGAATCGTACGCAAGCGTTCGTATGCTTCTTCCGCTTCCTGCTGCGCCGGTGTTTGGGGTTCAAGTTCGATGCCTGCGCGATCAGCGAGATAACGCAGCGTCTCTGCGAAATCCCAGCCCTCTTTCTTCATCAAGAAGCTGAAAACATCTCCGCCTTCGTTGCACGCGCCAAAACAACGCCATGTACCGTTATCGGGGAACACAGCAAACGCCGGCGTCCGGGTGTTGGCATGGAATGGGCAAAATCCCGTGTAGTTCTTGCCCGATTTGCGGAGTTTGACAGATTCTCCGATCACATCGAGAATGTCGATTCGTTCCTTGACTTCATCGATAACAGACATCGTACTCCGTCGCTTGTATAACCCAGCCGAATGAGATGGGCGGGAATTATAGCGCCTGACCCGCTTTCAAGCAAATCCGTTAATTTAGATTGTATTCGGACCGTAGAGGGGTGTTAGAAGCCTTCGAGTTTCGATAGGTCCAAAACGCTATCGGCCAAAGCCACAATGCGCTGTAACAAGCCGAGGCGATTTCTGCGCAGCTGTTCATCATCCGCCATGACCAGCACCTCATCGAAAAAGGAGGTGATCGCCGGAATCATCGGAATGAACGCTTCGAAGAAATCTACCACCGAACCGGGTTCCCGAGATTTCTTCTCAGCAGCTTGAAGTTCGTCAAACAGTGATTTCTCCGCCGATTCAATCAACTTTTTCGGATCGACCGAATAAATCACGTCCAAATCGCGAGTGATCCGCACGCAGCGCGCGTAGGCTTGGAGAATCTCGTCCCAATCCTTCCGCCGGCGATATCGATCGAGTTCTTCGACCGCAGAAGCCGCACCCGCCGGATCGCCTCCTTGTGCTGCCAGAACCGCATCGACGGCGTCATGCGCAGCACCTTCGCTGCGCAGAAGCATTTGTAATCTAGCGACAATGAAATCCAAACAAGATTTGAAATGTTCCTCTGTAGCTTCCAGCGGCAAACCTCCTGCCGCCATCATCAGTCCTTCGTTAAGATCAAAACGAATTTGCTTCGAGATCAACAGCTGCACGAGGCCTATCGCGGTCCTGCGCATCGCAAAGGGATCACTGGCGCCGCTGGGTTGGATTCCCGCCGCAAACAGCCCCATCAAACTATCGAGACGATCGGCCAAACCGACGATATACCCGGGGTTGGATTCCGGCATTCGATCGCCTTGAAAGCGAGGCAGATAATGCTCACGAATCGCCTGTGCGACTTCCGCTGTTTCACCGCTTCGCAGCGCATACTCGCCTCCCATTTCCCCTTGCAGCGAGGTCATCTCGATCACCATCAACGTAGCCAGATCCGCTTTCGCCAGATGAGCGGCCCGGACTGTCGTATTCCGCTCCTTGGTCTTCAATTCCAATTGATCTGCAAGCAATTCCGCAAGGCGTTCGATCCGATTCGTTTTGTCCAGCATCGATCCCAGATCAGCTTGAAAGGTGAGCGTCGAGAGGCGGGGAAGATATTCTTCCAGCGGTTTTTCCAGATCACGACGGAAAAAGTAATCCGCATCGCTAAAACGAGCTCGGATCACCTGCTCGTTACCTCGTGTGACGATATCGAGATGTTTTTCGCCGCCATTGCGTACAGCGATGAAATACGGCAGCAAAGCGCCATCCTTTTCCACCGGGAAGTAGCGCTGATGTTTCTTCATCACGGAAATCAATACCGGCATGGGCAATACCAGGAATTTGGTTTCGAACTCTCCCCGCAGTGCGGTAGGCTTTTCCACCAGGTTGGCGACCTCGGATAACAAATCCGATTCCCCTTCGAGCACTCCCTTCACTTCTTTTGCCAACCGGGAAGCTTGTTCGAGGATCTCTTTGGCACGTTTTTCTCCGTCGAGGATGATGCCTTGTGAAGTGATGATTTTGAAATAGTCCTTTACTGATTTAATCGAAACCTGCTCCGGATCATCGAAACGCATCGTGCGCGTCAGGCGATCGCTCGATAAACCGGCGTATGCAAAGGGCACACGATGATCTCCATGAAGCGCCAGCAGCCAACGTATCGGCCGCGAGAAGGCGACTCCGCTCTGATTCCAGCGCATCGATTTTTCAAAACGCAATCCGGAAATCATCGCCGGCAGGGTTTCGCACAGAACCGCATCCGCAGAAACCCCCGCCTGGCGCACTTCCACAATCACATATCGGCCGCCATCCGTATCACGGACCTGGAGATCTCCAATCGCTACGTTCTTGCTGCGCGCGAACCCTTCTGCAACCTTTGTGGGTTTACCTTCTTCATCGAAGGCTCGTTCCGCGGGAGGCCCTTTCACCAACGACACGAGATCGGATTGTTGGGGCGCCAGTTTTTCCACGTGAACGACCAGCCTGCGCGGCGTACCGCTGACCTTTACACCCTCATGGATGAGCCGGTTGTCTTCGAGCATCTGGATCGTGGATTCTTCCAATTGTTTTACCGCTTCATCCAGATCATCCGTCGGTAGTTCCTCCGTTCCGATCTCCAGGAGAAAGTCTGCCGGCGACTTTGGGGCCGGTCGGTTGTCCTGCGCGTCTCCCGTTTTCGGCAATGACACACCCCAGCGGTCGCGCAGCGGAAAGTCTAGGCTCTCGCGTTGTTCGACGTATGCATCCGCCACATTTCGGGCCAAATCCCGCATACGGCCAAACAACGCTGCTCGTTCGGTTACACCAACCGCACCGCGCGCGTCCAGCAAATTGAAGGCGTGAGAACACTTCAGGATATAGTCATGTGCCGGGAAGACCATTCCTGCAGCCAGGCAAGCCTCAGCTTCGGCTTCGTATTCGTCGTAGAGTCGACGCAAGCGCTCCACATCCGCTGTTTCGAAGTTATAACGGCTGTGTTCCTGCTCGGTGGTTAAATTGATCTCGCCGTAGGTGAGGCGATCATTCCATCGAATATCGACGAAACTGTCCACCTCCTGCAGCGCCAGGACAATGCGTTCGAGGCCGTAGGTTATTTCCACCGATACCGGATCCAGCGTCTGACCGCCAGCCTGCTGGAAATAGGTATACTGGGTGATCTCCTGGCCGTCCAGCCAGACTTCCCAACCCAACCCCCAGGCACCGAGAGCCGGAGATATCCAGTTGTCCTCGACGAAACGGATATCATGTTCTTCCGGTTGAATCCCCAGAGCGACGAGGGACTGCAGGTAGCGTTCCATGGGATCACCGGGATCGGGCTTCAATATCACCTGGAATTGGTAATAATGCTGCCATCGGTTGGGGTTCTCACCATAGCGTCCATCCGCCGGCCGGATGGATGGTTCGACATAGGCCACATACCATGGCTCCGGGCCGAGCACCCGCAGGAACGTGGCCGGATTCATCGTACCTGCACCGACCTCGGTGTGGTAGGGCTGCCAAATGATACAACCTTGATCTGACCAAAACTTCTGGAGTCGTAGAATCACGTCCTGCAAGTTTGGTCCCGATTTGTCCTTCAAATTCAAGTCCTCGCTATTCTGTGATGATATCCGGTTCTGGTTGATCTCGTATCGTACGGCGCACGCGCCGCAGGAATGACGGACTGTTCAGCTTTCGCTCCAAAATAAAGGATAGGTAATCCTCCATCAATGATTCGATCTCCCGATATGTCTTTTCCCGAATCCGCACCGTTGATGCGGAGGCGTACGTATTCCGCTGGTAATGCCGGAGCACTTTCAACGCCGCCAAAGTTATCGGGCGAGTTCGCTCCCTTCCCGGTCCGCAAACCGGGCAAATAACACCACCGGATGAAAAAGAAAAAAATTGATCCTCCGGTTTTACCTCCAGCTCACATTCCACACAGTGGAACAGTTCCGGTTTATATCCGGTGAGATCGAGGATCCGCAGCTCATAAAACCGCAAGACGGCATCTGCATCCGCACCCGCCTCGAGACGCTCCAGTGTGTTCACCAGTAATCGATAGAGTGAGCGATTGGGATCGCGTTCAACCGTGAATCGATCCAGCAACTCCACGACATACGCTGCCTGACTCAAGAGAACAAGATCCTGCCGCAGGTGCGGAAACAATTCGATCGCCTCTGCCTGGGTAATGATATCGAGTTCACGGCCTTTCGCCACCATTAATTCCACCTGGGTGAACGGCTCGAGGTGGCCGGCTTTTCGGGATTGTGGACGCCGGATCCCCTTGGCAATTGCTTTGATTTTGCCATGCTCAAAGGTATACAAAGACAGTAAGCGATCGGCTTCGCCTAAATTTTGGCGCCGCACGACGACTGCATCCGTTCGATAAACACGATCCCTGGCTGACATGTTGCGATTATACCAGCGCCCTAATCATACGTGGAATTCCTTCGCTGTTGGGGTACAATCCCTTGTTGATCGAATACATACCCATTAACAGGAATTACCTGTCGAGGAACCCAACCAAATGAAACGCAACCTCGTAATCCATCCCTTTTTCTTTGCATGCTATCCCATACTCGCGCTTCTGTCCTTCAACATCGAGTGGGCGTTTATCGCCGATGCCTTCCGATCGCTCGCGGTGACATTACTCGTTGCTACGGCGCTATTGCTCATCGCCCGTTGGCTGACGAAAGACTGGTTGAAGGCCGGTTTGATTGTCACGCTGGCCGTCCTGCTGTTTTTTTCCTACGGCCACATCTATGAACTGCTGAAAAAATCGGAACACTTTGCAGCCATTGGACGCCATCGCTATATGATTCCCACATGGAGCCTGCTCTTCATTGTCCCGACAGTTTTTATCGTGCGCACTCGATCGAACCTTCAATCCTTAACCAATACACTCAACATTGCATCCATCGCCGCACTCATCCTGCCCATCTATACCATTGTGCAGTTCCAATTCGAAGCCTCATCCGGCCGGGCGACCGCAGACTCCATCCACGAACGTCCAATTATTCAACTCCAACTACCTCCTGGAGAAGATCCACCCGATGTATATTACATCATCCTGGATGCTTACGGACGGGCGGATATCCTGCAGGAAATCTTCAGCTACGATAACACGCCTTTCCTCGACGAACTCCGAGAGAGAGGTTTCTACATCGGTGACTACAGCCGTCCGAATTACGCACAAACAAGTCTCTCTATCACCTCTTCTATGAACATGGAATACATTCAGGACCTGATCCCGAATCTTGACCCGAACGATAAGAGTCGCGACGTGCTGTGGAGTCTGCTGAAACGCAGCAATGTCCGCAGGGCACTGGAAGCTATCGGCTATAAAACCGTAGCCTTTCCGACAGGTCTCGTGGGGACGGAACTTCAAGACGCGGATGTCTACTACAGCGTGGGGACCATCGACGCTATCGTCAGTTTGAGTGCCGTAACGCCTTTCGAAAGCATGCTGGTGTACAACTCCGCAGGCCGGATTCTCACCGATGGTCTGATCGTCCTGCCCAGTTTCATCAAAGAATTAAACTATCCCTATGAGATCCGCCGGGCGCGCACATTGAATGCCTTCGAGCATCTCATGGACATTCCCGATCTCGAAGGACCGCACTTCGTGTTCGCTCACATCATCGCGCCGCATCCGCCGTTCGTTTTCGATCGTTATGGCAATCCGGTGCAGCCGAATGCCCCATTCTCGCTCGGTTTTGGATATGGAGAGTATCGTCCGGAGGAATTGGATAGTTGGATCGAGGGCTATCGCGAGCAGCTGATGTTCGTCAACAATCGCATGCTCCAGGTCATCGACGCCATTTTATCTAAATCTGAAACCCCACCGATTATCATCATTCAGGGTGACCATGGACCGAAAGCCGAGACGAACATCTTGCCTTACACACACGAACGCTTATCCATTTTCAATGTCTACTATTTTCCAAATGGAGGCGACGAATCGCTGTATCCGACGATAACCCCCGTAAACTCATTCCGTATGGTATTCAACACCTATTTTGGCACATCTCTTGAAATCCTGCCGGATCGAGTCTTCTATTCGCAGTACAGCAAGCCCTATTCGTTCTTCGAAGTCACGGACGAGGTTTACGATTACTACCGCTAGGTTGCAAGAACGGAGACCGGAAAGCCAGATTGGTGCTTTAACGATCGTTGAAATCTTGCGGGCCAAAAGCCCGAGGCAGGAGTTCGGCAAGCGCAGCGTTGGCGATCAACGTGCCTTCTTTATCTAGAATTAACACGCGGATATCCAAACCAAACTCGGATAACGCCTGCCGGCACGACCCGCAGGGAAAGCCCCCATTCTCCGTGGCGACTGCGATGGCCTCGAAATTGCGTTCACCGTCGGTCACCGCTTTGAAAAGCGCCACTCGCTCGGCACACATGCTCGTTGGATACGCCGCGTTTTCCACGTTCGCCCCACGATAGATCTTACCTGATTCCGCCAACAAGGCAGCCCCGACAGCATAATCGGAATAGGGCGCATATGCACCCTGTCGTGCTGCAAGCGCTTCGCGAACCAATTCACTCTGCTGCGTTTTTGTGATCGCCATTTTCCATCTCCGGTGCACGCGGCGCTAACCGGTGGGCACGTATCTTCCGAATCCGTCGACCGCTGACTTCCTCGACAATCAGCCGCAATCCTCCAGCCTCCACTACTTCACCCTTCACCGGAACTTTGCCCAGGCGGCTGTAAATAAATCCCCCGAGTGTTTCACTGGTTTCTTTGGGCAATTCTGCTTCCGTCATCAAGTTGACATCATCGAGATCGATACGGCCGCTGAACAGGAATTCGCCCTCCTGCAGCTTCTGAAACGGCAACTCCTCTGCGTAGTCATACTCGTCGCGGATTTCGCCGACGATCTCCTCGACCAGGTCCTCAATCGTGACCAAACCGGCAGTCCCACCGTACTCATCCACGACAATCGCCATGTGAACCTGTTTGACCTGCATCTCCGTTAAAAGATCGTCCACGCGCTTGGCTTCGGGTACGAAATATGCTTCCCGGCAAAGACTGTTTACGATCTGGTCCTCCACCCCATCTCGCCAGGCTGCGAGCAAGTCTTTGTAATACAGTAATCCGACGATATTGTCGATGCTTTCCTGGAAAACCGGCGCACGGGAAAACCCGGTTTGGATGAAGGATTCTGTTGCCTCCACAAGAGATGTTTCCTGTTCGAAAGCCAGCATGTCAATCCGAGGCACCATCACTTCCCGGACCAGGGTGTCGGCGAGTTGGAAGATCGAATAGATCATCGCTTTTTCTTCCTCTTCGATCACCCCGTCCTCTTCCCCTGCGTCCACCAACGTCATGATTTCCTCTTCAGTAACCAGGGGATAGGCGCGTTCGTCAGTGCTCCCATGGATCTGTTTGGCGAAGCGAGAAAGCAGCCAACTCAACGGCGCAATCAGAATCTGGATAGCGTATGCAACGGAACTCAATCGAAGCGCCCACTGCTCCGGATTACGCAGCGCCAGGTTGTCTGTCAGGAATTCAAACAAGCCCATGAATATCCCCACACCTAGAAGGATACAGCCGGTGGAGACCAGCGGGACCACGCCAAGATCGTGCAACGGCAGGCTATACACGACCAATGCAACCCCAATCACGGTAAGACGACTGATGCTCAAGCCAATCCCGAATGTAAGCAGGAGACGTCTTGCATCCTCGGCAACACGAATCGCCATTGCCGCTCGCTTTGTGCCATCCTCCATCATTGCCCTGAGTTTTGCATGATGGCTGTTGACAAATGCAGCCCGGATAAACGCAATCAGCGCATCCAGGAGAAGAAGTCCGACAAAAACAAACGTACCAGATAGCATATTACTCCTCGACATTCGGCCTTTGGACGACGCGCGCGGGAACACCCACAGCTACCGCGCCATCGGGGACATCGCGCGTGACGACCGAGCCGGCGCCCGTGCGAGCCTTGTTGCCAATCCGCACCGGTGCTACCAACATCGTATCACTGCCGATAAACGCCTCGGCGCCGATTTCCGTGGGATGCTTTCGCTCACCATCATAATTACAGGTGATCGTTCCCGCACCGATGTTTGTATTTTCCCCAACGGTCGTATCGCCGACGTATGAAAAATGGCCCATTTTCACCCCCGCCTTCAGGGTGCTGTTCTTGATTTCACCGAAATTACCCATGTGCACCCCGCGGCACAGTCGGGTGCCGCTGCGCAGATGTGCGAAAGGTCCGATATCCACCTCATCCTCCAGCACAGCGCTTTCCAGCACCGAAGCGGTCACCGTACAGCGATCGCCAAGTGTAGTATCGCGGATGATCGTATTCGGGCCCAGACGGCAATCGCAACCGATCACTGTTTTACCCTGCAAATGGGTGTTGGGCAAAATCTGTGTATCGCTTCCGAGTTCGACATCCGGTCCGATGTAGATGGTATCCGGATCGACAAGCGTCACCCCTGCGAGCATCCAGCGATGGTTGATCCTTCTGCGCAGAGCAGTCTCCGCTTCCGCCAGATGGACGCGGTTGTTGACGCCAATAATCTCACTCAAATCTTCCACCACAGTGCTGACCACAACATGGCCTTCATCTGCTGCCATAGAAATCAAATCCGTAAGATAGTATTCTCCCTTCGGGGAGAGCGGCAAAACGGGGAGATGCTCCCACAACCAATCTGCTTGCGCCGCGTACGCACCTACGTTCAGTTCCCCGATTGCAAGTTGTTCCTCGCTCGCATGCGCTTCCTCGAGGACGCATAAGATGCGGCCTTCTTCCGACCGCAATACTCTTCCGAACCCTCGAGATTGCGCTGATTTGGCAGTCAGGATTGAAAGCGGTCCGCCGTTCTTTTCCTGTGCAGAGATCAGCTTTTTCAAGGTATCTGCCTCGAGCAAGGGCAAATCCGCGTTGACGATTAAGACCAGGTCCGACTTTCCCTTGAGTGTCTCACAAGCCTGATACGCCGCATGACCCGTGCCCAAGCGTTCCTCCTGCACGACATACGCGACCTCACTTGCAAACTGCTCTCTTACTTCGCTCGCCTCTGGACCAACGACCACGGTGGGATTTTTCTCCGTGGCTGTCCGGCAGGAGGCAACGACCCAGGAAAGAAGCGGACGTTCCCCCAGGCAGTGAAGCACTTTAGGTGTTTTGGATTTCATGCGTGTCCCCAAACCTGCAGCCAGGATTACAGCATCACAAACCATAACCACCTCCTCAATAATCGATCGAAAAAAAGCTGACGATCGAAGAGAATGCATCCAAGAACCATTCCAGGATGATATATTTGTACGCTCGAGGCGTTTTGCCCGAGAAGTTGAAACGATTTACCGGATGGAGGTTTGTCGTCTTGCACAGGGGTTAATTCTTCTATCAGAATCTGAGATGGGGCGCCAGGGCTCGAACCTGGATCCACGGATTCAAAGTCCGGTGTGCTGCCATTGCACCACGCCCCAACGTTTGACCGATTGGCTTAAGCGCTGCAAATTGTAACACACGCTTCCCACGTTCAACACCCCCAACGTTTGAAGAGTATAAAACAGGGGGTTGGGAAAATGAGCTAACTGAGTGTCTCGGGGTCATTCGTCATCAAACCGCGTTCGCGCGCCTCTCGAAAGGTGAGAATATCTTCATCATCCACCGTGAATTCGGAGGTATCATCCGCCATTTTTCGCCAATACATTTCGGCGTCATCTTTCAAGGCCTCGTCCGATTTGGCCTTCAATTTAGATCCCGTCCAATCCTGCCTGTCATTCTTGGCGCCGGGATGCGTTTCATCGACCTTGAACTCTCTCCACTCAAGAGCATGTCTTACGCTCGCATGGTCATGACTTGATGGCGAGGTACCCTCCGGGACGAAAAGTTCCAATAATGCCGCAGCTGCACGCTTTCCATAATGTACGATAGCGCCCATCTTTATGGTTTCCTGCCCGCTGCGTAGAATAATCACCAGAGCATGGGCTGTTCCCACGCTGGCGAGATAGAGATCGTGTGTGTCGCCGTCGAAATATTGGATACTCCCCGGGAAACTCGAACCTAACAAGGCGGATGTCTTCTGACCCGCATTGAAAGCATTGGTCATCGAGATCAATGTCGTTTTTAGATCGGGGATCTCGCTATCACCCGACTGGGCGATAATTTCACCATTGGCGTTAATCAGCAGCGTCAGATCCGCACTAAGTGTATGCAGCACTTGTTGGAGAATGCCTTCGACTTGTGCCTGTCCTTTTTGAAGTTCATCCGTTCCTTGATCGTCTGTAAACGCTTCCAAAGCCCGATCAACCGCTTCCAGGAAGTAATTGGTCCCAATCGGTTTTTGGAACAAGGCGACGATACCAAGCTCTTCGGTCTTCGCCTGGAGTTCCTGTACCGGTTGGTCCGTAATAACTATGCTGCGGGCATGCGGATGAAGCTGCTTGTATCGCTGCAGCACTTCGTGGCCGGAGATTCCCGGCAACCGCAGGTCTGTAATGAGTAGATGAACCGGCCCGCGGGTCAACTCGATGAGCGCTTCCTCCCCCGAATGCACATCAATTACCGAGCATGCGCGGCCCGACAACTCGAGGTTCGAACGCAACATGCGAACGACCTCTTGTTGTTCGTCCACGATCAGAATGCGCGGGGTTGTCATACTAACCATTCTAGCATAGGCACGTTCACTCGCATTATTCCATCTTTCTTCCCATAAATTTCCCTTATACTGCAGCCATTCCACAGCATATAAGGGAACATCATCCTACTGCGCTCCAACCAGCAGACACGCCACATGATGACCTGGAGCGACTTCGCACAAGGCGGGATCCACGAGTTCACATTCCGCTTGCGCCATCGGACAGCGTGGGTGAAAGTGGCAACCGCTGGGAGGCGTGATGGGACTCGGTACTTCTCCAGCCAAGCGAATGACCGACCTGCGTCTGCGCGGATCCGGGATGAGAACCGATGACAGAAGCGCTTGCGTATAAGGATGAAGCGGATTCGCAAAGACCTGATCGCGTTCTGCCATTTCGACGATCCTCCCCAAATACATCACTGCAACCCTGTCGGAAATCAATTCCACCACGCGCAGATCGTGACTGATGAACAAATAAGCGAGACCATACCTTGTTTGTAGGCCTCGTAAGAGGGACAAAACCTGAAGCTGGATGGAGGTATCCAAGGCCGAGAGTGGTTCATCGGTAACGATGAACTTGGGGTGGAGTGCCAAAGCCCGGGCGATGACGACTCGCTGTCTCTGACCACTGGATAATTCATGTGGAAGTCGATCCATGTGGAATCGATCCAAGCCCACCTCTTGGAGCACATCCAAGACGGTCTCCTTGCGCTCTGCTGCATTAACGACTGCATGGATATTCAATCCTTCCTCGACCGAAGCGCCCACCGACATGCGCGGGTCGAGTGCACTATCGCTATCCTGGAATATAATCTGCATGTCGCGCCGCATTCGTTTACGTGCTCTTCCCTGCAAAGATAAAAGATCCAGACCTTCGAATAATACGCTTCCTTGCGTGGGTTCGAGCATGCGCAAGATCGTCCGTCCCAGGGTCGTTTTACCGCAGCCGGACTCCCCCACCAAACCCAGTGTCTCTCCTTTCCGAAGCCCAAATGAGACACCATCAACCGCCCTGACCCAGGATCGCAGGCGTGGAAGAATACTTCCCCGAACGGGAAAATGTTTCACCAAATCCTGTACCTCAATCAGATAACGCCCCTCGACGGTGTTCATCCAGTCCTATCTCTCTGTATCGCGTTCAAATCCCCAAGCGGTGCTTGATGACCATTAAAATCCTGGTACAGCCAACAACGGACGGAATGATCGGAAGTAAGCCAACATTCCTGCGGTTCGTATGTCTGGCAGATCTCCAGCTCATACTCTTTCCGCGCCCGGCAGCGATCAGCGAAACGACAACCCTTGGGCATATGCATTGGATCTGGCGGCGACCCTGTCAACAAAGGCGAATGCATTTGAGATTCCCCAAGAATAGGAGCCGACGCAATCAATGCTTGCGTGTATGGATGGAGAGGCTCGTGAAACAATCCATCTACATCGGCCTGTTCCATAAAAGATCCCGAGTACATCACGGCTACACGGTCAGCACTTTTTGCGATCACCCCCAGATCGTGGGTGATCAGGATAACCGCTGTTCCCATCGCAGTGCGCGTTTGTTCCAGTAAATCCAGAATTTGCGCCTGTATGGTAACGTCCAGGGCGGTAGTTGGTTCATCTGCGATGATCAGCCGCGATTCGACAGCCAGGGACATTGCGATCATGACGCGCTGTGCCTGCCCGATGGACAACTCGTGCGGATAGGCGTGTGCCTTTTGCGCGGCATCCGGAATCCCCATTTGCCGTAATAAATCGATCGCTTTCCCCCAGGCAGTCTTGCGATCAAGAGAAGCATGAATTTGCAGAATCTCCGCCACCTGCCCGCCTACTGTGAAAACCGGATTTAGATTGGACTGCGGCGACTGAAAGATCATGGATATCTCTCGACCACGGAGATTCCCCATTTCCCCCTCACTCAATGTCTCAAGATGCGTTCCACAGAAGACTACTTCACCAGCGACCATTCGCCCGGGCTCACGCACGAGCCGCATCAGGGAAAGTGCAGTGACCGTTTTGCCACAACCCGATTCACCCACCAAGCCAAAAATTTCTCCACGCTGAACGACAAAATTTAAGCCATCTACAGCTTTAACTACACCCTCTTCCATATAGAAATGGGTACGCATGTTACGCACCATCAGCAAAGCATCAGGAACGGATCGGTTCTTCGTTTCGGATTGGAAGTCTCTAGCTGTCATCTTTCTCGTCTTCGACCTTGCACTTCAACGCAAAAAGGATTCTATCCTCGCTGCCTTGTTTCAGGAATTATCACACATTCTGTCTAAAACCTGGTTCCCTTTCGGGCCACGAAAGTGAAGCGGGGTTATCGTAATAAACTGGTGCTACGCATGCAGCGTGAGGGAAAGCAGTCCAAACGAAGATGAGGGACCATACCCCCTTTTACACGCCGGTTAACGGATACCGCGCAGTCGAGGGTCGAGGACGTCACGCAGTCCATCACCAATCAGGTTCCAACCGATGGAGAAGAGCACGATAGTGACGATTGGAGGAATATAGGTATACCAATACTCGAAGGCGTTGGCTGGTGTCCCGATAATCCAATTACGCCCTATTTTCAGGATCATACCCCAATCTGCGGATGGTTGTTCGCCCAGAAAGCCGATGAAGGATAATGCAGCGACGGTGATAACCATGGCACCAATATCCGAAGCCGCAAGAACGAATAAACCCTGTGTGGCGTTGGGAAGGATGTGGCGCAGAATGAGACGCCGGTTTCCAACACCAATGGACACTGCTGCCCTGACGTAGTCCTTGGCGCGCTCGACGAGCACGTTGCCGCGGATCAAGCGAGCGTACTGCATCCAACCGAAGAAGATCAGCGCCATGACTATCGCGCGATCGCCTTTGCCCAGTCGAACACCCCATGCATCCAGGTTTACAGTTAAAAATAGAAGCACGGCAGCCACGATCGGGAAGGAGAGAAATGCGTCGGTGATTCGCATGATCAACGAATCAATCCTGCCGCCATAGTGGCCAGAGACAACACCCAGCGGGACTCCGATGAGCAGGCGGCCGATGGTGATTAAAATCCCGATACGAAAGGCTACTCGCGTGCCCCAAATGATTCCATAAAGCACGTCATAGCGATCCTGCATCAGTCCGAGAGGATGTTCATCGGAGGGCGGTTCAGGTCCTCCGGCAAGACCATCTCTGGGGATATCGTAGGGGTTATTGCTCTGTGGTGGCGCCAGCAAAGGAGCGGTAAGCGCAATAATGGCAAAAATCGCCACAATTGCGATGCCCAACATCAGTTCGGCGTTTGATAGGATGCGTTTCGTCATAGCGACTCTTTACTTTGTTGCAAGCGCGTCCTGGGATCTATCACGGCATAAAGCACATCTGCTACCAGGCTCGCCAGTACCGTGACCAGACAACTGAAAAGCGTAAATCCAACGACACTTGGAACGTCCATGTTCAAGATCGCCATGACGGCCGCACGACCGATACCATCGTAGTTGAAGACAGCCTCGATCACAACAACACCGCTGATGAGAAATGAAATGATCACACCACTAGAAGAAATCACGGGCAAGATTGCGTTACGCCGTGCATGCCGATTGATGACCGTTCTCTCAGGTAATCCCTTCGAGCGCGCCGTTACAATGTAATCTTGACTCATCACTTCGATAAGCGATGAACGAAATATACGCGTCAGCAATGCCCACTGTGCAAGCGCGAGCGAAAAAGCGGGCAGCACCAGGTGACGTAGAGCGTCCCAGAAGATCTCCAGATTCCCATTCAGCAAGGAATCCACTGTGTATAATCCAGTGTATATATGAAAATCACCTACATCCACAACGTGTTGTGCCCAAAGACTCAATCGCTCGGGTGGAAACCAGCCCAACCAAGCGTAAAGAACGTTCAAGAGCATGAGCCCCAAAATGAAAGAAGGGAATGCCCAACCCATGAAAGTCGTCACTCGGATGGCATGGTCGACCGGTTTGTTATAAAACCTGGCTGTCAAGCCCCCGAGAAGTAAAGTCAGCAGTATAGCCGGGAACATGGCCGCAACAGCCAATTCAATCGATGCCGGTGTACGCTGTATCAGGCCTTCCAAGACAGGTTGTTGCCAGGAAGGCGAATATCCCCAATTTCCCTGGATCAAATTGCGTAACCAAGTGACATACTGCACCGGGAACGGGTCATCCAATCCGTAGCGATCGATGGTTCGTTGAATTACTTCCTGGATCTCCTCCGGGTTGGCCATCGGTCGCATGGAGGGCATGTAGACTGCGACTCGATCTTCGGGAGGCAGTTGAAGCAAGAAAAAGAAGAGTAGCGCCGTGACCACAAACATCACGACAGGCAGGATAAGTAATCTACGGATAATATAACGGAACATCTAGGGCTCCATCATCCTGCTAATACAATCGATCATGCGAACCGATCCTCGACACAACCACCCATTCTATCGCTCAAGGAAGCCGGAGCACTTTTCCACAACAATGGGCTCATCGCCCCGAAAATAGCAGCGCAGTCGATAACCCGATTCAAAGCGGGCAACCACTGCTATCGTGCTGTCGTAGTGCGCTTCTTGATAGACCCTAAAACCCCCCGAAAAATTCTGGCGCATATCAGCCAACTCGTTGGCGACGTCTGGACCGATATACGGATCACACTCCTGGCACAGCAAAGCCTGTAGATCCTGGTCCCACGCAGCGACAACGATCGTTTCCATCATTTGCTGCAATGTGTCTGTCAAGTTACCGCAGAACTGCACGGAACTGCTTCCACCCATGCAGCGAACAACAGATCCATCGTCATAAACTGCGTCAAAATAATACTTGCCCATGCTTTCGGAATCGTAGTCAACCAGGTAAAGCGTAAAGTCACCCTGAGGCCATTCCCAGGTCGAGGTCACATCTACTTCTTTACTGCCATAACGCCAGGTAATGAATGGGCGCCGGATTTCTTGTGTTGCAAGAGAGCTTAGATTTTCATAGGTGCCCGAGATTATCTCATGGTATTCCTTGTGCAGCATGTCGTTGGACACATTGGCAAAAAGCAGCGATAAAGGGAGGCAAACCAAGAAAACGCTGATCGAGCGAAGTGTGATCTTTCCACTTGCGGAGGTGAAGTCCCAAGCGCGCGACAACAACAACCGCTCCAGCAAGACAGTGAAAAGCCCAATCCCGATACCCCAGATACCGATAAAGAAAAGACGAGAATGAAGCGCTGTACCTGAGCGATAGAAAATATCCCAATCACCCCGTTCGATGAAGCGTATCCAATTTTCCTGGAGCGTTTTGGCAAACCAAATTACCCATGGGGTCAAGAAACCGGCCAGAGCTCCCAGCAGCAACGCCCAACGTACCAATGTGTTTGCAGCCAGGAATCCAATCAACGCCCAAAATGCGACAAATAAAATGCTGCCGACAATGATTTCGAGTATCGGTAACACGCCCGCGCTCTCGTTAAGCGCTCTCGCGTGTGAAACCCAGAAGAGAAGTGCGTAGCTAAGCCCGAAAACGACCCCAAACCAAGCGCCGCCGCGCGGCCATCGTTCTCCTTGTTCGCCGTAACGGGCACTATGAAATGGCAGGCCATTCTCTAGCACCTTTTTTCGATCCACCCCGCCCTCCGCATCCGCACCGCTTTCATCCCTGTGCACCAGTGCAAATCCCGGATATCTCGATTTCCGGCAAACTCACGCAATCCACCGCAGATTACCCTTGTCGAGTCTCGGCTTGCAATCCATGTCGGCTGCATGGGAATGAATTTACTTCAGATTCTTTCAGCCAATTGAAGATCTCTGCACGAACTCTCGATCAAGAGAAACGTGGCACCATCACATTTCCATTTCCGGTGTATGGAATCCGAAATCAAACAAACGTTTGACCTGATTACTGTGAACGGCCGTAGCTGATGGTTAGGAGCCTCTAGAGCCGCGCATGCGTGGATCGAGAATGTCACGGAAAGCATCCCCAACCAGGTTCCAGGCTAAGACGAAAAGTGTAATCGCCGCTCCAGGGAAGACAATAATGAACCAATATTTCGATAGAACTGGAATCCAATTCCGCGCAAAGGAAATTATCTGTCCCCAGTCTGAGTAGCCAAACTGTACGCCAACGCCGAGAAAACTAAGGGCTGCGAAAGAGAGCACGTACGTGCCGATGTCCATGGATGCAACGACCATCGTGGGGAAGATGGCGTTGGGTAGAATGTGGCGCGTGATGATGCGCAGGTCACCGGAGCCGATGATGCGTGCGGCTTGTACGTACTCCCGTTCTTTAACGGAAAGCACGTCACCCCGGATCAGACGCGCATACGTCGTCCAACCGAAAGCGATCAATGCCACCATCGGTGTCCAAATTCCCTTGCCCAATCTTGGCTGCAGTACGGCTGCCATCGTGATCGCGGCGAGAAGGAATGGGAAGGCCTGGAAAATTTCTACGATGCGCATTAATACTTCATCGATCTTACCGCCGTAATATGCGGCGATTGTTCCCACAAGCAATCCGATCACGAGTGTGGCGGCAGTAGCGATTAGACCGGCTTTGAAAGCCGTGCGCGTGCCCCACACCACACCGTAAAAGATATCGTACTGTCCCTCTGTTGTGCCGAAACGGTTCACTTCGTTCGGGGGTTGCGGCTCAGAGCCATAGCCGAAGCGCGGCATATCATAAGGATCACGTGCCCGCTCGGGTGTTGGTGCGATGATAGGTGCGAAAACCGCTACGACGACGAAGAAGGAAATCAAGATGATCCCGGTGAGCGAAAGCGGATTCTTTAGAAGTTGAAGTAATAATTTTTTGGTCGTCATTATAGCCTCACTCTAGGATCGATTACCGCATACAAGATATCCACAGTCAAGTTGCCCATAACGAGAATCAGGCTGTTAAACAACGCTAGTCCGAGCAGCGTGACGATGTCCAGGTTCAACGCAGCATCCGCATACAGCGAGCCCATGCCATGTAAATTGAATATCGTTTCGGTTATGACCACACCACTCAATAGACTGACGAAAATCAAACCGCCGATGGTTGCCACGGGGATGAGTGCATTTCTGCGTGCGTGACGATTGATCACGATTCGTTCTTTCAATCCCTTTGCGCGCGCCGTGGTGATGTAATCCTGCTGGAGTGATTCGAGCATGGATGAACGCATCACGCGCAGGACCAACGCCCAGTTGAGGTAAGAAAGTCCGATCACCGGAAGGACGAGGTGTCGCACAGCGTCTATGAAAATATCCAGTCGCCAATTAAGTATGGCATCGACGGTGTACATACGCGTGTATTCAACATACCCAGGGTTGTATACGATCGCCTTAGCCCACTGCGATAATCTCTCCGGCGGGAACCACTTTAAATCGGAATAGAAAATCATCAGCATCAACAATCCGAATACGAATGTGGGAATGGAATAGCCGATGATGGAAAAAGTACGCAACACCTGGTCGATTAACTTATTATGATTTAACGCTGCTTTCACCCCCAGCCAGATTCCGATGCCCAACATAGGAATAACGCTCAAAAGGGCAAGTTCGGCCGATGGCGGGAATCTCTGTTTGATTGCTTCCATCACCGTCATCTGCGCCGTATGCGACCAACCAAAATCACCGCGCAGTATCCCGCCTTCGATCTCGCCTGTATCTGAATCCTTCTGGCCCATGAGCCAGCTCCAGTATTGAATGTGAATCGGATCATCCAGGCGATATTTCCTGATGATGCGGTCTACAGCGTCAGCCGTGTGGGGGATGTCGCTCACATAAAGCGCCACCCGCTCCAAAGGGCTGAGCAGCATTAAAAGACTAAAAATAAGGACGCTAACGCCAAAGAGAATCACTGGTAGGATGAGGAGTCTACGAATAATGTACGAAAACATGGTCACCTTCCATCTCGTACTTTTTTATGCACTACTTTGCAACTGCCCAAATGGCAGAACTAAGCCAGGGCCCAGGGCAGGCCCCAGACCCTGGCTCGTTATCTACGGGACGATCAAAGCCTACATTCCTTCGTTGGCCTTGTCGATTGCGTAGTCTTCGGCGGTTTCATAACCGAAGAAGGCATCCCAGAACATCCACTGCGGGCCAGCTGCACGATCCTGCAGCAAACCACGCCAGATGGAGTATGCCGCGTCGTGCGCGTCCAGATCTCCACCCTCGTGGAACGTGACTCCCTCCCGGATGTGGAAGGTGTAGGTCAAGCCGTCATCTGAGATCTCCCAAGTATCAGCCAACCCACCAACGAACTCGGAGTAGCTCTCGCGCTTCGTGTGGACAAGCGGATCATAGAAGCGCCAGATCCAACAGCTCGCCCCGGTGTCGTACATGTAGGCGGGATCGAAGGTCTCCGGATCACCGATCGTGCCCATGACCCATGTCTTCGGATCGGGCGAGGCATCACTCTCGGTGAAGCCGTAAACGAAAGAGCACGGGTAGGAGGGATTGTAGTACCATCCCTCTAGCCACATTTGCTCGTATCGTCGACCGGTGGGCTGAATACCCCACAGACTGGTCTGCTGTTCTGCAGCCAAGCGCTGGATCGCCTTGTAAGCTTCATGCTGTTCGGCTGGGTCCACGAGTGACTTGGCATTAGCGATCATGGTGTCAAACTCTTCTTGAAGCTCTTCAGGCAGGTTGAGCGCATGCCCATAAGCGCCTGCGGCACTCAAGAACGGTTGAACCCAGTTATGCGGATGGTGATAGTCTTCCAACCAGCCGATGCGGTAGAGCGGGATGTATCCGGCACGATGCTGTTTCAGATAAGCAGGCCACGGCAACGCCAGGATGTCAATGGTGAAGTTCTCGTTGATCAACTGAACGTTGTCGCGCAGCATCTCGGCGGCCACTCGGCGCTGATCGTTGCCGATATTGTAGGCCAGCATCATGTAGAAACCGGTCTCCCAAACATCGTCCGTATCTTCACCTGCCGGTACGCCATCCTTGTCCACATCCGCAGCCTTGAAGTACTCCTCACATTTCTCGAGTGAGAACTCCGGAAACGGCGGGTCGGTCGGATCGTAGCCGGGGTAATCCGGCGGGATCGGTCCATTGCGCTGTACGGCTTCGCCCTTTTCCACTTCAGCGATGTATGTATCGTAGTCGAAGCAAGCGGCAAAAGCCTTGCGGATATTTAGGTCCGCCATGAAGTCGGGTGGAATACCGCCACCGTCCAGGGCACCACTACCGATGAATGCCGACTCCTCGGGGATGTCCATGGCGAAGAAAAAGTCGACCGATACAGTGCCGCCGGTCAGACCCGGAAAGAGCCGGATCGTGCCGCTGGAATTGACGGTCGTACACTCGCCCGTGACGTAATCGCATTCTTCACCGATCAGGGGGTCCATCTGCTCGATGTACTGCGTTGGTACGTAGACTACATCTGCGTCACCGGCTTCTAGCATGGCGAAGCGGGTGCCCCATTCGTCAACGATCTTCTCAACGATGCGGTCGTACCAGGCCGGTCCACTCGGGCCACCTTCCCACATGGGCTCGGTGCGCCAATAGTCATCGTACCGGACGGCCGAAATCTCATCCCCAGGTCGCCAGTACTCAAGCTTGAAGGGGCCCGTGCCGTTCTCGACGTCGAAAATTGGACTATCTTCGGCGGCCGGATCGTGGAACGCAACCCAATTGGTGCAGTCGCCATCCCAATCACCTTGTTCGACCATCCACTCCATGTCCAACGGCGATGCCCAGCCATTGGAAAGCAGCTGCATGGTCGGGCCAAAGGGCGCAGCCAGGTGCAGGGTCAGTATGCGGGTTTCATCGTCGTATTCGACGGCGGACTTCACGTCCTCACACACTTGCACCAACACGTCATCGGGGACATCCGCAAAATCCGTGATGCCTTCCGCCGGCGCTGCTTCTTCTGGCTCTGGGGTGGCTGTAACGACTATAGTATCACCAGGGACGAGCACGGTTTCAACCGCACCGCCCCCACATGCGGCAAGCAACACGGCCATTCCGATGACCAGGCCAATGATACCTACCAGTTTTTTACGATTTAACATTCTCTCCTCCTAAGAAGGTGTCTGATAATATGTTAATCGTTATCTCGTTCGGCCATGCGTTCATCTTGGCCGAACCACTTGTAAATTTCCGATACACCACCTCCTATCAACGTTTCAATTGCTGCAATTGAAAAACCGTCATCTTTCATTCTACGAGATGACAAGCGACAGTATGATCGCGAGAAATTTGCCTCATTTCTGGCTCGATTTCGGAGCACATGCCGACCGCAATCGGACAGCGCGTGTGGAATCGGCAACCACTGGGTGGATTAGCCGGGCCAGGAACATCGCCTGTGAGAATGATGCGGTTCCGTGTCTCTTCCACGACTGGATCCGGGATCGGAACGGCAGAGAGCAAAGCCTTTGTGTATGGGTGCAGTGGATTAGCATAGAGTTCATCACTCGAAGATACTTCCACCAGCTTCCCGACGTACATCACCGCCACTCGATCGGAAATATGCCTGACCATGCT
>DAOUEK010000026.1:0-18405 GCA_034430425.1 Anaerolineales bacterium
TGGTATCTTTGTTCCTGGGTAAGCTGCGTGTAGGTTCTCATCAGTGCTCCTTTGACGTGGTGGTCTAAGAAGCATTGATACTACCGCAGCTTACCTCTTAGTCCAACCTTCAAAGTTGCACTTCGGAGTTGAATCTAGCTCTCTTGGTAAAAACAAACGAGTTATTAATTTTCAGAAAAGTTACTAATAAGATACCAACAAATAATTATATATAAATGTATATTCGTAGTAGTAGTAGGGGAAGGGGATTTGTGGAGAGATACAGAGGACGTAGGATTAACACTAATATATGGGACGTTGGGACAGACACCCCCCCATATTTGGGGGGCAGGTGTATTTCAATACATCACAAGCCGGGTGTGGAGATACAGGGGAGAGAGAAGGGAATGATAAGTACGCAGCTGTAAAGATATCCATATGGGTGTATGTTAAAAAAGAGAACCATATATGGGGGGAGAGAAAAGAAAGCAGGCATAAGTTTTCCCCAACAAACGCGAGTTATCCACAGATTTCGACAAGTTATCCACAGAATTAACAGGGAGGGAAATGGATTAAACAAGAGAAGTTCCGTTCTCCACGGAACCTCTCTCGTCAAGGAAGAATTTGGAAGACGAACCAATTCGTGATGTCTTATCGTCAGGTACTAGGTATTGCGAAAGCGCACAAGCTCCTTTTCTACCCTAATCTGCCGCCTATATCAGTCGCAGAAATCGATCATCCAAACCTGGACACTTTTTACCGATCCACATGTACTTCGCCTACCAATTCTCATCCAGGTGACTTTACTATCTATTACATTGACGACGAAACAACCATCGTTTGTGTAACCGGGAGAGTATACGCTGTACCCTTTGTTGGTTTTGAGAACGAATTTGTAGACGGGATTGGAAGGCCAATAGGTGCCAGAATTCAATCCCGGCAAGTAAGAACAAACGTCAGGGCTGTCTTCACAAAGCGAGTCGTTGTTATCCCAGGGGGCACAAACCTCGGTTGGCTCAGGCGTGGGTTCCTCGGTCGGCTCGGCCGTCGGTTCTTCGGTTGGCTCGGCCGTCGGTTCTTCGGTCGGCTCAGCTGTGGGCTCTTCGGTCGGTGCGGGTCCGGGATCTTCGGTCGGCTCGGCTGTGGGCTCTTCGGTCGGCTCGGCCGTCGGTTCTTCGGTTGGCTCGGCTGTGGGTGCAGGCTCGATTTCTGAACACACGGGCACGTTCCATACCTGCGTATGGTCAATGTCCAGGCACCCTTCATGTGTGCCCACCTTTTGCCATTCGACACGATTGAGATGAATATTTACAAGATAACAACCGTCATCCGTATAGCCAGATTCGTAAATGTGATATTCCTGCCCGGCATTAATTACAAACGATTTGATATCTTCTTCAGACCAATAGATGCCGGAGTTGAGTCCGGATGTGGTATGGCAATTTTCATTTTCGTCGCAGATCGAGCTGCCAGAACCGTATACCATTGAAATACATTCATCATCTCCAAAAGAAGATCCGTCAGAAAAATCTCGGCCTGTTTCAGGGTCAAAACCTCCGCGTTCGAGCCATTCATCACATTTATCTTCGGAGGGATTCATCACATAGACCATGCGGCAGAAGATGTAATTGGCATGCTCCGCCAGAGGAACCAGCACAATGAAGCTGATCAACAAAATTGGAGGTAGTAATGCTGCATATTCAACCATAGATTGGCCACGTTCTTTAGCCTTCGAAAAAATCTGTGTGTTCATTTTCCTAATTCTCCCTTCAAAACTTCAGCGATGTCGGGCGATCGATATGGAGAAAGTCTTTCTGCGTCCGTTGACTGAAGTAGTTTTTAAAAGTACAGGTCCCATGATTGCCTTTGTGTTCGGACAGCCATGGGACCGAAAAAACGAATCGGTGTGCCTTACTCTCTTCGGCAGCTGGCTGTCCTGGCTTCTTTCGAAGCGGTAGACCCTGTAGCTTTGCGCCACCGCCTTTCGACGGTTTTGCCTTTATCGGAGATTGCACACCGGGAACTGGTTTGTAACCTGCTTCTTACTTCCTGCCTGATCAAATACTAGCACAGCTGTGCCTGCGGGTACCTTACAAGTCGCTTACAGCAGAGAGGGGGACCGGAGTCCTAGTGAAATTAACGATTCACAAGTTGCGTCACTCGATACACGCAGATGTGTTTTAATAGATGCGAGAAACGTCGGAGAGGGTGTTGGTGGCAAACGAACCCCTGCTGCAGGTCGATAATCTATCCTTTCGTTATCGGGATCGAGCGGGCACGGCGATCCGGGGCGTGAATCTTCAAATTCATCCGGGAGAATTGTTACTGATTGCCGGCCCTAGCGGCTGTGGAAAGACCACACTCGTGCGCTGTGTCAACGGGTTGATTCCGCGGTCTTACAAGGGGGAGATATCGGGTGAGATTCTGATCGCCGGCAAGTCGGCCAGGGAGATGTCGCTCGCCAGGATATCGCAGCATATTGGCACGGTGCTACAGGATCCGGAGCGGCAAATCCTGGGGACGAAAGTGATCAACGAAGTTGCTTTCGGCCTGGAAAATCAGGGACTGGAACGAGCCGAGATACTCCAGCGTGTGGAAGCAGCGCTGGAGCATTTAAACATTCACCACTTGGGAGATCGAGAGACGTATAACCTCTCCGGCGGAGAGAAACAAAAAGTCGCACTGGCCGGCGTATTGGCGATGGAACCGAGCATGTTGATCCTGGATGAACCGCTCGCCAGCCTCGATCCAGCCAGTGCGGTCGAAGCCTTGAGGCTGATGCGCTCGTTGGTTGACGAAGGCATGGCGGTGGCCATCGTCGAACATCGCGTCGAGGATGTGTTGAAAATTCACCCCGATCGGGCGGTTTTCATGGCCGCGGGGGAAATTGTATTCGAGGGTTCGCCGCAGGAGTTGATACAGAAAGTGGATTACCATGAAGTCAAGCTTCCGGCGTCTGTGGCCATTGAACGGGCTGCGGCCGACCCGCCCATGTCGATCCCGCAACCTCACCTGGCCGCTGAAGCGCAGGCGAACGGATCATTGGTGAAGTTCGAGAACGTATCTTTCTTCTACGAAGCGGATAAGCAGGTGCTCATTGATATCAACCTCGATATTCAACGAGGGGACATCATCGCCGTATTGGGTCCCAATGGCGCCGGGAAGACAACGCTCGTAAAGCATGCTATTGGACTATTGGAGCCCAAGACGGGCAGCGTGTTCGTGGAGGGAAACGATTCGCGTAACATGAGTGTGGCGCAGATTGCCAATACGTTGGGATACGTCTTCCAGAGTCCGAGTCACATGCTCTTTGCCCCAAGCGTACGCGCAGAGCTGCGGTTCGGGCCCGGCAATCTGGGCCATGCGGATGAGGAAATCGAAGAGGAGGTGCAGCAGGCAATTGAAATTATGAATCTCTCCGGTATGGAGGACGATCCACCGCTGGCGTTGTCTTTCGGGCAGCAGAAGCGCGTGAGCATTGCTGCGGTGCTGGCCATGCGCTCGAAAATCCTGGTGATGGACGAACCCACGGCCGGCCAGGATTATCGCAACTACAGGGACTTCATGGATGCCATCCTGCAAATTCCCAGCTTCGAGGCGATCCTGTTCATCACGCACGACATCGATATGGCGGTGGTCTATGCCAATAGAGTGCTTTTACTCAGTGACGGCAGGCTCGCTGGCGATGGGAGGCCGGAGGAGGTCTTGGCTGATACCGACCTGCTCCAGGCCTGCCGACTGGTTCCCACCTCGCTGCTGGAGGCCAATCTGGCCATGCTCGAAAGTACCGGGCGCTTCATGCGCGCCGAAGCGCTGGCGCACGTTTCGTCCCCATGATTTCGCCGGAACGCAAATCGATTTAGGCATGATCTAAATATACAGAGTGGAGGAGACAATGAACAGCACAAAACCCCTGTCATTCCTTATTGCGATTGTATGCGTCTTTGTGGTTATGCTCCTGGTGGCCTTGCTTGGCCCGAGTCTTTTCAATAATGATGATCTCCAGCTTGACGATACCGGCGTGCTGCGTTTCGTCTACGTGGGCGTGGGCCTGCTGATTGTATTGGCGGTCTACTGGCTCACGCGAGGCAAGGAAGCCTGGAACGTCGGCACGCGCGAGGTGGTCTACATGGCCATCGGTGCGGCGCTCTACGCGGTGTTTTCCTATCTGTTTAACGGCACGGTTTTCGCGGTGCCGTCGGTGAGTCAGGTGGCCTTGCGGCCGGCGATCGTTATCCCGATGTTCTTCGGCTACGCCTTCGGCCCCGTGGTGGGCCTGTTCACCGGCGCAGTGGGCAACATGTTCGGCGACGCCCTCACCGGATTCGGCCTCTCACCGCAGTGGAGCCTGGGCAACGGTCTCATCGGTATGGTCTCGGGTATGATCGCACTCTATGCCGACCGCAAGCGGGTGATGGACATCGTGATGTACATCAGTGCTGCCCTGGCCCTGGTTGCCACGCTGTTCTGGGTGGTGAAGCCTGATTTGGCCAACATGATGTTCTTCGATGCGGATGCGGGAATTTTTGGCGACGCCACGATTTCAACGTTCGCCGCCTTGTCGGCGGTGATCGGCTTCGTGCTGGTTGTGGTTGTGCGCCTGCTATTCAGAGACGATCTCGACATGGCCGCAGCGGTGACCTGGGCAATGTTGGGCAACTTCGTGGGCATCGGTTTCGCCGCACTCTCGGATATCCACATCAACGGCTTCTCACCCCAAGTGGCCATCGTGGGCGAATTCCTGCCCGCCGCTGGACCGAACATGATCTTCGCCGTGATCCTGGTGCCGATCTTGGTCGCAGCCTATCGGGCATTCCAGCGTCAGACCGGCCGCTGATCGTCGTATCGAAATAATAGCTTTCGAAGGGCACGGCACTCGGGGCAACGTGCCCTTCAAAGAACAGTAATTTTGAAAGTACATAACAACCAATCGACACCTGAGGAAACGCATGCTGGTTACATGGCGATATCGAGCGCGCAAATCCATCATCCAGGCTTTTGATTCCAGCGCGTGGATCGTGTTTTACATCTGCTTCATCATCGGGACGCTGTTTTTCTGGGACCTGCGCATCCTGGCCGGGTTCATGGCGCTGGCGCTGCTCGTTGTATTGAACTCCGGCATAACCTGGCGGGAAAGCCGGCGGGCCTGGCTCTTCATTGGCGCCTTCATTATTTTCTTCTCTCTGCTTACCTTGCTAACCGGGCGCGGCGGGATGGAAGTCTATGATGTAGAACATACTATTACCACGCTGCGTGCCAAATTTACGATCTTCGGTTGGCGTCCCACCCTCACGATCACCGTCGAACGACTGCTGTTTGCCGCCAGCCAGCTGGCCCGCGTTTTCAGCCTGGCGAGCATGACGATCCTGATCCCCTATTCTCTCAACCCGGCGCACTACGGCATAACCTTCCGCCGACTGGGGCTGCCGGACAAAATTGCCTATGCCATGGATCTGACCATGCGTTTCATTCCCACCTTTGGACGGGATTTCCAGCTGACCATGGACGCGCAGAAGGCAAGGGGCTACGAGATCGAGAAATTGAAAGGTGGTATCTTTGCGCAGGTGCGAAAACTGGCGCCGTTGATCGTCCCGGTGACCA
The DNA here is from genome assembly GCA_034430425.1 of Anaerolineales bacterium. Classification (GTDB taxonomy): domain Bacteria; phylum Chloroflexota; class Anaerolineae; order Anaerolineales; family E44-bin32; genus WVZH01. The sequence goes on from DAOUEK010000026.1 coordinate 5,581, forward strand.
TTCACGCCATTGCGGGCAGTGAAGATATCATCGACGCCATGGACCTGCGCGGCTTCGGCGTCGGCCCGCGCACGTGGCTGGTTGAGCTGAAATATCGGAAACGGGACTACGTCTTGATGGCCTTCGGTGTTGTGATATTGTTACTCTCGATTTTGTTTTCCTTGTGGGGGCTTGGTCAATTCTGGGTTCCGGAAGCCTTGATTCAGGCCTGGACTTAATTCCCTTTTTCCAATAAAACCGCGGGCAAATACGCAGTGGAATCGAGAATAAGACCGGCGCCGGCGCGCTGTAATTCTTCGCATTCCCCAAATCCGCAGAGTACGCCAACGGTTTGCGCTCCGGCCGCACGACCGGCACGGATGTCGACCGGCGTGTCGCCCACCACGAGACAATTTTGTGGTGATAGGCCGAGTTGTTCGGCTGTCCACAGCACGGGCGCCGGATGCGGTTTGGATCGTCTGCATGTACCCGCCGTGGCGATGGATTGAAAACACGATTGAATTTGGAGTGTACGGAGTAGTGAATCGATGCTGTGTTCCTCGCGGGCGGTAACCAGGGCGAGGGGATAATGAACGGCCAGGCGGGTCAAGGCATCGGCGGTCCCGGGGATCAGGCGAGCATCGTCGACCCTGGCTTCACCGCGCAAGCGATGCAGACCGCTGGAGAGCGGACGAATCCACTCATCCAGGGAAAATCTGTCGAGGACACCGAGCAGGAAATTTATCGGGGATTCGGCTGCCATGATGATGCGGCGGGCATATGCCATTTCGTTCTGGTTCCTGATGATCGACAGAAACGGACGCAGCACCGAGGCAAAGCGACGAACGTATGTATCATCCGTGTCGGCAATCGTACCGTCGAGATCAAAAAGAATGGCGTGTACTCGCCCTGGATCGAGCACCTGGCTTATTCTTGTTCTACGGGCAGGGATACCGCCTGGCGCAAAACATCGGCCCTATCACTGTCCGGAGCCAGAATCCAGAGGGTCTGATTGGAGTTGCGCTCGAAGTAGACATACGCCTCGGTGGAGTCCCAGACGCTTACATAGGATGATGTACTCGTCAGTTCGCCGAAGCGCGCTTCGAGGTAGTCGATGAACGCAGCGCTGAATTCGTGCACATCCTTGATCGTATCCCACTGGGTGACGAGCAGAAGCAGGTTCTCTCCGTTCGACTCGTTATGATAGACGTGATAGACATCGCCGCCCCAGCCCTCTGCGGCTGGCTCTGCGGCGGATCTTAAAAGCTGCTCGGTGAGCACGAGTTGGGTGCGCCACTCGCCGAGCGTATCCGCTTCGAGGAGAATCCAACCACTTTCCAGGCTGTTGAGCGCCTCGGGCACAATGAGCTTAACCGGACCATCGTGTGGATAACGCTCGGGGTGTAGGATCTGTTCTGTGGAGCTGGGCGGATCCTGATAGACAGCATCGACGGCTGCCCATTTACCATCCCGGAAAATGGAATTAACGAAGTTCATACCGGCTTCGTATGGAAAGAGAAGATCCTTACTCAAGAAGGCAGGCGCGGAGTTAAAAACCGGGGTGTCGAGGTTGTTGATATACTCCATCGCTTGCACGAGATCCTCTTGTGAGGCATACGCGTTCATCCATTGCAATTGAAGCAAGGTTGCATCCCCTTCGATCAGTGCCTGGATGCCGGCACAGCGCTGACTGTCGAGATCGCAGCTTTCCTCGTTGAATCCGAGACCTTCTTCCAGATCGTAGGTTTGGTCCTGGAGGGCGTGGGTAAATTCGTGAGAATAGATAAGACGTTCCCAACCACTGAAGCCGGAGCCACAGATGACAGCCATCTCCTCCTGGGAATCGTCGTAGAAGCCGGCAATCTGTTCCTCGAAGAAGTCGATGTAGAAATTATACAGGTCGAAATCCTGCGGCAAGAGACCAAACAGGGAGAAAACGAGCACCTCGTCGCGTGCTTCCTCTTCACTGTATTCGGCCAGGAAATCGTCAATAATCCGCTGGCGCAATTGACTCTGTGTGAGCAGGATGCGTTCTACTGGGGCGGTTGCCTGCAGCCCGCGCAGAGTCATCACTTGTTCCTCGATGCAATCCATCGCGGCGCGCAGTTCGGCATCCATCGGTGGACAGGATTCCAGCTCCGCTTCAGTCAGTTCCAGCGTATCGACGGGAGCGTGTGCAGGCTCAACGGGGGCGGGTTCTTTGGTCGGCGAGGATGTGGGGCGATCGTCCAGCGCCGTGCACCCGCTATAGAGTAAAAGAGTGATCATTACAACCAAGAATGCAGTCTTGCGTTTCATCTGTATACAAAGCTCCATATAGTATTGAAGGGATTCTACCATTGCATTCTTCACTGGGCCTGGCGTAAACTCATACAAATATGTCGCTTAATCAGAAAGCTGTTTTCGTCCCGACTGTATGCAGAAAGAGGAAAAGAGATGATACATGAGGAAGACTCGCGGCAGAGCAGCCTATTCCAAAACGACAAGATCCTGCGACGAGGCGTTCCTGTGTTCGCTATCGCCCTGTTGTTGCTTTCGCAAATCTGCTGCTCGGAGTCGACACCCACAACTTCCATCGCACCGATGCTAACGCCGCTGCCAAGCCAACAACTTGAGGCCGAGAATCTGCCAACGAACGTGGATGTTGAGTCTTTCGAAGAAAATGTAGAAGGGTGGCAGGGGTGGGCGGAGGAGGCTGTTCTTTCGCAAGCGATCTGGGATGAGACCGGACAGCTGCTCTGGTCGGTTCAAGTACAGCCCGAAAAATTGACGGCACTGGCCAGGGATTGGCCTGCACTGGCGAAAGCGGATGGATTGACGATTCGCCTGGACTCGTATAATCGGACGGCCTTTATCGTTCTGGGGGTTCAAGAGGCGGATGAATCGACCTACGGCCTTGTTCTGCCGCTCGGTAGGCAGCAGCCCACGGCCTACAGCATCCCGTTCGAGGGGATGGGCCTGTTGGATGGCAGCGAGGACGAGAACGGAAGGTTGGATAGGGATCAGCTGGCAACGCTGGTGATGATCGATATTACCGGGTTTATCTCGCAGCCAACGCCAAATACGATTGCCATCGACGAGGTCATTCTCTGGAAAGGGGCAGTTCCCGCAACCGATTTGAGTTGTTCCGCGCCGGTCAGCGATGAGGACGATGAATCCTTTCGCACGGGAGTGGATGCCAACTATGTTCCGCAAGCGGAGGCGACAGGACGAGGTTATTTTGTCGGTGAGGACAGGGTTGATCCGCTTGCGCTTTTCGCCGCCAATGGTGTGGATGCTTTCCGCGTGCGTTTGTGGGTGGGCGATGAGGGTGAATCCGGCCTGGATTACGCCACCAAACTCGCACAGAGCGCCCAAGAGGCAGGCTTGCGCCCCTATCTCGTGCTTTTCCTCTCCGACAACTGGGCCGATGTCAACAAACAGCCCGTCCCGGAAATCTGGTCCACTTTGTCTCTCGACGAGAGGGCGCAGCGGATCCAGGATTATTCTCGCCAGGTCGCCAATCACTTCGTGGAGGCGGGAGTCGAGATCGATTTTTACGAAATCGGCAACGAGATCGACTACGGAATCAGCGGCGTTTTTGCGGACACGACCCAAGCGCGCGATCCGGATTCGCTGCGGGAAATAATCTGGCCGGATGAGGCCTACTTGATTCGCGCTGCGATCGCCGGTGTGCAGGAAGCGGACGCCGATGCACAATTCATGCTGCACATAGCCACATCCTGGGATCCGGAGTTTACAGTGGCCTTCTATGAAGCGATGGTCGAGCTGGGCGTGGGCTATGACTATGTGGGCCTGTCTCTTTATCCTTCTGCTTTCGGGTTGGCTGCATATGAACGCTTCTGTGAAACACTGGATCAACTGAATACGGAAGTGGGCAAGCCGGTCATACTGGCCGAAACGGCTTACCCGGCAGAGCCGCCCACAGGGGGCCCTTTTGGGGATTGGCGCAGAGCTTTGCCGGGCTACCCGTTAACGCCCGAGGGACAGGCCTATTGGCTCGCCGGCCTTTTGACAGGCATGCGCAGGAGAACAGACGTCGTTGGTGTGTATGTCTTCAGTCCAGATTTCTGGTTCAGCGGTGAGATCTGGAGCGCCTTTGCTCTCTTTGATGAAGAAGGCCAGGTGCGTCCGGCAATGGCTTCTTTTGGCTCGGATGGTTAAAGGCCGGGTGAGGGTGTCGTTTACTTGAAGCGAGTATCGGCGGCGTTGATATCCTTGCACGCATTTTCAAGCCAACCCATGCGCAAATCGTCGCGGTGATCGAATTCACCAACGTAGGGTTTGATATCCAGAACCGGCGTTTGGTCAAGTATATCCACGTCTTCGATGCGCAGGATGTTGCCGTCGATTCCGAGGAGTTTGACGACCGAAAGGCCGATCGGATTCGGCCGGTTTGGGGCGCGGGTGGCGAAGAGCCCGCGGGGTTTGACGTCGAGAAATGGCGTGACCTTGAGACGGTAGGAACGCGATTCGTGCAGGTGACACAAAAGGATAATGTGGGAAAAACCATCCAGGTCGCTGAGTCCTGCCGCGTACTCGGCGAATAACTCCACCGTTCCTTTGGCCTTTTTCGCTCTGGAGGGTTGGATCGGGGTGCCCTCCATGGTCTTGAAGGGACTGTGGACAAGTCCGATAGCGTGGTATTCGATTCTCAAGTTTTCCATTTCCCTGGCGTCCTGATCATGGGATGTCGATTTCCATCGTTATTGCAAACCCGTGCTGTTCGAAAAACAACCTCATTTCGATAAATGCTGGAAATCGTATGAGCGCGGGTCCTTTCGTTATGATATTACATGAAAGATCATATTAGAAGTCCACCGGTGTGTACGATGATCGTTGGTCTTTTGCTGTTTCATGATCTTTGGGATTGTGATACGCTTGGCAATCGAGCAAAGCGTTGAGGAGACGTTTCTTCATGGCCAAACGGACGACGAAGAAATCCACAAGAACAAAGAAATCAAAAGCCACTGGTGAAAAGAGTTTGACGGCAGAACAGCTGCGAGCGGTGTGTGATCCGGCAGCGTTAGGCTTTAAAAATACGGATGAATTGGCACGCCTCAAAGAAGTGATCGGCCAGCCGCGCGCCTTCCGGGCGCTGGAAATGGGAATGGAGATCGCCGGTCCAGGTTACAACGTATTTGCGCTTGGGCAACCGGGTTCAGGGAAGACAACGTTGATTCGCGAACACCTTAAGCGCCGTGCGGTGAACGAATCTGCCCCTGATGACTGGTGTTACGTCAATAATTTCGAAGACCCGCGCCAACCCAAACTGCTGCGTATGCCGAACGGACAAGCGTTGAAGCTGAAAAAGGATGTCCACGAATTGATCCAACGCTGCGAGCAGGAAATTCAACGCATCTTTGCGAGCGAGGAATATTCGAGCGAGCAGAAACAACTGGCAGGGGAAGTTGAAAAAATCCAGGAGCAGGAATTCAACCGGCTGACCGAGCTTGCAGATAAAAACAACTTCGTTTTAGCGCAGACGCCCGTGGGGATTAAACTGGTGCCGGGGGTGAACGGAAAGCCCGCACAGCCGGAAGAGCTCGAGAAATTGAGCCACGAGCAGACAATAAAGTTAGAGAAGAAAGAGGCCATGCTTCAAGAAGAGGTTCAAAAGAGTCTCCGTCAAGTTCAAGCCCAAACACGCCAGTTCCACGAAAAATTAGTCGAACTAGATCAGCGTACGGCACTCTTTGCTGTCGAGCACCTGGTCGATGCTGTGAAAGAAAAATACGCAGCGCAGAATCCAGTGATGGTGTATCTGGATTTATTGAAGGAGGATGTTGTTGCAAACGCCAAACAGTTCCGTGATGGGGAGCAAGAGCCTCCCCGTGCGACGGGTCGGGTGGCGGAATTCGATGCTCGCCAGCGTTATGAAGTGAATGTGTTGGTGGACAATGCCAATTGCAAAGGAGCGCCTGTTATTGTCGAGAATCATCCTTCGTACCACAACCTCATGGGACGCATCGAGCACGAGGTGGTGCTTGGCGCCACGCTTACCAACTTTACCCTGATCCGGCCGGGGGCTTTGCATCGCGCCAATGGAGGTTATCTGATTTTACCCGCGCGCGAGGTGCTCTTGAACCAGTTCGCCTGGGAGGGGTTACAGCGTGCATTGCGCGATCAGGCGTTGCGGATCGTGGAATTGGGAACGCAGCTGGGTTTGTTGAGTACAGCCACCCTCGAACCGGAGCCCATGCCGTTGAACGTCAAGGTTGTCTTGATTGGCACGCCGATGCTGTATTACTTGCTGAGCGCCCACGATGAAGACTTTGTCAAGTTGTTCAAGGTGAAGGCGGAATTTGCTACACTCATGGATCGAACGAAGGAGACCGAGCGGGAATATGCGCTTTTCGTTAAGGCAGTTATCGACGAAAACGATCTGCTGCCGTTCGATCACACGGCTGTCGCCAGGATCATCGAGTTTGGATCGCGTTTGGCTGAAAGCCAAAGCAAATTATCCACCCGCTTTGGGAACATCGCCGATTTGATCCGTGAATCAGCGCATTGGGCGCAAAATGATGGAAATAAAATTGTAGACGCCGTATCTGTCGATCGTGCCATCGATGAAGCGGTATATCGCAGCAATCTCGTCGAAGAGCGACTGCAGGACATGGTGACAGAGGGATTGCTGCTGATCGACGTGCGCGGAGAAAAGGTGGGTCAGATCAATGCGCTATCCGTGTTGGAAATCGGCGGATATGAATTTGGACGCCCGACACGGATCACCGCCACCGTGTATCCGGGCAAGGAGGGCGTCGTCGATATCGAGCACGAGGCCAAGCTGGGTGGTCCCATTCACACCAAAGGGGTACTGATTATCAGCGGATTTCTGGGCAGCCGCTATGGTCAGCAGCAATCGTTGAGCCTTTCGTCACGCATCACGTTCGAACAGTCCTATGATGAGGTGGAGGGCGACAGTGCATCGGCTGCCGAGTTGATTACCATTCTCTCAGCCCTGGCAGATATGCCCTTACGACAGGATCGTGCCATCACCGGTTCGGTGAGCCAACACGGAACGATCCAGGTCGTGGGGGGCATCAATGAGAAGATCGAAGGCTTTTTTGACACCTGTGAGCAAGTGGGCCTCAGTGGCTCCCAGGGTGTGATCATCCCGCAGGGCAACCAGCCGCATCTGATGCTCAAACAGCGCGTGGTAGATGCTGTGGCTGCGGGGAAATTCCACATTTGGCCGATTTCGACGATCGATGAAGGGTTGAGTCTGCTAACCGGCAAGTATCCCGGTGAATTGCTGGAGGACGGGACTTATCCGGAGGGGACGGTCAACCAATTGATCATGCAGCGCTTCGAGAAATTTGCTGACTCCGATGGCTTCGGTAAAGATGCCGATGATGACGAGTCGGAAAGCAATTAGTTCTCCGTAAACCAAACGAATGACGGCATCCAAAGCCCCGCCGAAAACCGGCCGGGGCTTTTTGCGTAAGCGGAGAGGAACCAACCGCCGTTGCCGCAAGGCAAGTGTCTGGTCGGTCTCGGAAAGGACGCGCCTCGGGGTTGCGACAGAATTTCGCCTTGGCGAGCGGTGATTTCCGGCATCGAAACCGAGCCATTGCGTAAAACGAGACTACATATCTTCCCTATAGAGTCTTCACGTTTTCTTCATTGAGATTATTTAGAATGTATTTATCGAATTTCCAAAAGGAGTGTGGTGATGGTTCGACGTGAAAGGATGTCCTTACGCACGCGAGTGAATTGGATGCTGGATTTCGTTGTTTTCCTGGTGGGAATACTTGCTGCGATCTCGGGCGTTTACTTCCTTATCAACCCCTCGGGTGGTTTTCAGGGCGGGCGCAACCCCGCGTACGGTTTGCGGGGTTTCATCGAGCGAGAAACCTGGGATGATCTGCATACCTGGGGCGGCATATTGATGATCATCGCGGCGGTGGTTCACTTCATCTATCACTGGTCGTGGGTTGTGATGATGGCCAGGAGAATGGTAGGTGGACTGCGTGCGCGAGGTTCGCGTATGTCACTCGGCGCCAAGGTCAATGTGACCGTCGACGCGCTGCTGGCCATCAGCTTCTTTGTTACCGCAATTTCAGGCGTGTTTTTCCTTTTCGCTTCCGGCGGCGGGTATCAGGGCGGTACGAATCCTGCTTGGGACTTCCCTTTCTTGTGGAGCCGCACAACCTGGGATTTGATTCACACCTGGTCGGGTGTCGTGATGATCATCACGGCAGTACTTCACTTTGCAATTCATTGGCGCTGGGTTTTGAAAGTCACGCGGCGATTTTTCCGTTCCTTGGTCCCACAATTCGGGCGAGAACCACAAACGGAGGCGAACGCTGTGTAGTAATCGGGTGCAGATTGAATACATTTTCATGAAGGAGATATGGAGGTTGATGTGATGTTAAAAAAGGTTTTATTTGGTGTGTTGGTGATGGGTTTAAGTGGTGTCCTGGCGGCAGGTGCGATTAACCGCACAAACGACAGACTTGAAAGGGAAACCCGCGGCGCGCAGGATCGACAGAGCCGTCAGGCAGATGCATCGGAAAGTCCCGGGCAGTGGAATGGCGGCGGCCAGGGGGCAGGTCAGGGAGACCGGAGACAAGATGAAGAGACGAAAGTCCCTCTCGGTCAGGGGAATCAAGGCAACCGCCAGGGGGATCGAGACTCCGACGAGGTTGTAGAACCTCTGCAGGAAAACGGCGTGGTCACTGCGGTGAATGAGGATGCCCTCCTGGTGGATACCGCCGGAGGGGAAACGCTGATCGTTGAAGGGCGTGCGTGGATGTATGCCCTGGATCAAGGCTTCCAGGTCGAGGTGGGAGATCAGCTTGCGCTGTCGGGTTTTTACGAAGATGATGAATGGAAGACGAACGAGATCGAAAATCTATCCAATGGAATGAGACTCGTTATTCGCAGCGACCGAGGTCGACCGATGTGGGCAGGGCAAGGCCGCCAGGGTTTATAATGTAAAATTACCAACACGCTGGGTGGCAAGGTTTGTTCTCCGAAGGCGGTTTTTTGTTTTCGGAGAACTTTTTTCCACGTTCCTGCAACTGTATTAGCCGTAACGCTGGGATTTGGAATACGTCGTAATAGGTGAAGGATGCCGAAGCCCGAAACGAACTGGTTGATCGCAGCACGATGCCTGGATGAAGATGCGCTGGGGGCGATTTACGACGCATACAGTGATGAGCTCTATCGTTATGCGTATCGATTGATCGGTGAACAACAGGCCGCCGAGGATCTTGTTGCGGAAACATTCTATCGCTTTCTGCGTGCTCTTCATACTGGCGGTGGCCCGCGCGAGCATCTACGAGCATACCTGTATCGCGTGGCGCATAACCTGGCCGTCGATGGTCATCGGCGAGGACATGGCGAAGTGCAGGAACTGCCAGAAGATGGTGGAACGCTGCAATCGGAAGACGATCCTTCCGCAGAAGCGGAAGCGGCCATTCAAGGCGAAAAAGCACGTACGGCATTGTGGCGCCTGACTTCGGAGCAGCGGCAGGTGATTGTGTTGAAATTCTTTCAGGGTTTGAGCAACGAGGAAATCAGTGCCGCTATCGAAAAACCCGTCGGCGCGGTTAAAGCGCTGCAGCATCGCGGACTCAACGCGCTGCGTCGTATTTTAGAGTTCGACCGGTCGGATATGGAGGGAAAAGCATGAAGCGTACGAGCAGAACTCACGCAAACGATAATGGCAGTTGCGGGAATGGGGATCGTGCGCCTCTCAGCCCGGACGAAATGAAAGCCATCCTGGAGAAGTTGGAACCACTGAAGACGGTTCCTGAACGTGATGCAGCGGTCGTTGAAAGTGGATGGGCAGCCTTTATCGAACGCGCGCGTTCGCTGCCGAAACCCGTATCCCCTGCGCTTACCGAACGTCGTAAATGGTGGAAGAACATCAGACGAAAGGAGCGTTCGATCATGCTATCTCTTACGCGAGTTGCTCTTGCATTGATTATAACCTTCGGAGCCGCGGGCGGAACCGTCGCGGCAGCACAGGCCAGTGAACCGGGAGATGTGCTCTATCCTGTAAAAATCGCCTCCGAAGACCTTCGCCTGGCGCTTACCTCGGATTCCGAGCAGGCCTTCGAACTGCTGTTGGAATATGCGCAGGAGCGCTTCGAGGAAATCGATGCGCTCAGCGAAGAAGGTGAATCCGTTCCACTGCAGGTCACGACTCGACTTCAGGAACACTTTCAACAGGCGTTACAGGAGGCATCCAATTTCGATGATGAAAATCTGGCTCAGGCGATGGAACGTATTGCCGTCATGACGCAGCAGCAGAGCCGGGTATTAGAACAGAAGCAATCTCAGGATGCGGGCAATGCCGAAGACGCGCTGCAGCAGGCCGAACAGATCGTCTCCCGCATACGCGCAGCTGCGGAGGAAGGATTGGATGATCCAATCACCTTTCGCTTGCGGCACGGAGATAATCGTCCTGTGGATTCTCCTGAACAGCCGGATGTAGATACATCGAGTGAAAATACACCCGGGAATCAACAAGATCCAGGCGGACAACAAGGATCAGGGAAAGGTCAAGGCGGGAGATAGGCGGCTTTCCACCCAATAGAATGACTTGTTAGACTGCTTAGCTGCGACATGAATGTGACGGATCATATATTATGATCCGTCACATTTTATTGGCCGGCGTATCTTATTACTGCCAGCATAATTTAGCGGTTGAACAAACTGCATCGATAAACCTATTTCTTTGCTATGGGCACTATTATGGTGCAAATCCATTTTCATTGGATGGATTAAATGAGGCGTGATGGCTTAATATGTTGTAGGGGGGAAAAACCTCATCCGGATAGGATTATTCTATACTACAATGCGAAACAGGAAGATGGTTATGATAATATCCGTTGTGAAAAGGCAAGCTGCAAGGAATACCTAATTGATGTGTAAATACACTGGACTAGGCTAGGGATAAAATTTCCCCTTTACGCATTCTTAATGCGAAGTTAGGCATTTTCTCTTATCCAATCAGCAAGTACGGGGACAAAATCGATAACACCCGAAAGATAATCTTCACCTATGAACGCCTGTGGTTTCGGATAGTCTATGTTGTTGAGATTGAATGCATCTTCATGTTCACCAACCAAGTCGCGTAACTTTGAGCTCAACAAGTAAGGCGATTGATCTTCCTCCCCATATCCATTTAGCATAACGATTAAGGCGGCAAGGAACAAATACAATTTGTTCCAATACTTCCAACCCGGTATCAATCCATCGATAGATAGCAGTTGCTTCCAGGGTGACGTATTTACTCGGTATTGAAAAGGTTTTTTATTGGTGTTTTCTAGAAAGCCAGCAGCTGTCATCGTATCGGCGTTTCTGCGGACGGAGTATTGGGAATACTCAATTGCTAATGACATCTTGGTTGTGCTGCTCCAATCGCCATTCAGTGAAAGCAGATAGGCTAATAAATCCGACGTTATTCCGATCCCGAAACCCAATCGCAAACGCAGAATTAGCGCTGCTGGATGCCACACTTTTGGGTAAGCCTCCCAAAGGCTTCGCAATCTAGTTTCGGGACCGCCAGCTGTCCCAGACAAAGCTTTCCATCGATGATCTTTTCCTTCGCTTTTTGCCATGTAAGCAAATTCTGATAGACGCTCACGTGTAACAGAAGGGAATCCCTTTATTAGATTTTTTACCCTCTGGATACTGAAGAGTTTCGAACCATTCCCTGCCCATGAAGCCAATACATCCCCCAACCGTTTTTCGTACTGGCGAAGGGTTAACGACATAAGCAATAACGCATCGGGATCCACCAATGAAGTTGAACGCCGATTCGTGCCAACAAACGATCCAAGCGATCCCCATTGGATCCAAAGTGTATCCAGTAGCGTGTCGGTCAGTTCCTTAGATATTCGACTTAATCGTTCTTCTTGCATGTTCCACCACCTGGTCCAACATCCTTGCGAAGTCAGGAGACGCATCTTGCGATCGAACCCAATCAACAGCTTCCTTAAGTTCATGTTCATTAGGCTTTAACGCTATCAGGTCCTGAAAGTGAACACTGGACGGTCCTTCGCTATCTACTGCAGCATACAGCTTCAGCATAATGAGATCATATCGATCCGCAACCCCGAACCAGAGACCACCATAGCGTTCCCAATGAATTCGCTCGGTAAACCCAGGCGGGAGCCCGAGATCCCATTGTGCGCTAACGACCATGTTCATCCAATCTCCAGGCAAGCCAAAATCTCTGGCCACTCTACTAATCGCCTGAGATAGCCATTCAGGCACAGGATCTGGAGGCTCGATCATCGTCGGCTTTCTATTACCGGGATCTCTCCCAAATGCAATAATGTCCAAGTCATGCGTTGTCCTCTGGACGAAACCCTGTAATATCATTGCGACGCCACCGACGGCAACTATCGAGATGCTCTTGCCTTGAGAGGACAATATTTCCCCCAATGCCCTCAGCGCTTGTAACATTACGCTTCCATCAATTTGTTTATCAGGACACATAGCAATATCTATTATAGTCATATTAAGTGATTATAATAGTGCCACTACTTGAAGATATTCTCTCTACAAGGGAAGTGCGAAGTTCGAGTGGGCTAATCAGCACGCTGTTAATTGATGGTTATGATAACGTCAGTTGTAGAAATATCGGGAGCGGAACCCACCAGATTGGTGTAATACTCCGTTGAGAGACCATTCGATTTTCGAGTTTCTTTTTCCCAACACAATACCCTGTGCTGGCCGAAAAATCTCATCCATGCGTAATCACATCGAAATCTATCGTGAGTCACCAATCCTGGCATTTGCTCAAGATTAAAAAAGCATAATTCGATGGTTTCAGAACAATATTGTGTGAGATAAAGAGCTCGAAAGACTACACCGAGGATACGA
>DAOUEK010000027.1:0-9170 GCA_034430425.1 Anaerolineales bacterium
AATTGCCAAACCATACTCATTCATGCCGTCGAATGGTATGTATGGTGCCAGCAGCAGCAAGATGTGATCGAGCCATTCAAGTTCCTGGGTGTGTATCCTCATCGACGTAAGATCCACCAGAGAAACTTGAGGCGTATCCACCGGGTGGATCGGTGAACAGCAGCAATGTGTGCTGGCCGCGCCAGTCTTCGTTTTTCCCAAACAGCGGATGTCCTTCAGGGCTTAAAGCAGCAATGGATGTACAAGCTGGGCCAAGGGACTTGAAAGCAAACGTTGTGTCTTCCAGATCTTCGTGCATCAATTCAGAAAATCCATAATTCCCCGAGTAGTGCATCACGAATAATGGGTAGTCATCTACTTTCTGAATAGTGAATACTGCGTTTAATTGTGGGTAAAAGGGAAGGATCAGGCATGCAACGATCACAAGGATGAGGTTAACAAGATACAGCACCTTTCTCTTTCCATCTGGGATTGCCAGTGATGGGAGAATGAGTCTTCGACTCAGTACAGCACCCAAGATACATCCCACGAGTCCTAAAACCGAATACCAGAGAAAATTATGAAAGAGATTCCCCTGAAGCAGCCGGGCAATCCGGTCGAAATCATCGGCGGCATTTACGATCCCGACAGCCACTCTGCCCGAAAATACGCTGTTCAATGTGCCAATGATTGCACCAAAAGCACCACTGAGAAGTCCCGCTGCTGCTCCCAGCCCGAGGGATATCTTAGGTGTGGCTGATAGAATTCGGTATAACACGGTTGTGCCAACAGCACACAGGAGAAGCGACAAGCAAAACAGCCATACCGGTAATTCGACGACGAGCCCCATCAACAGCCCGGATAACATCACGGCTGTAATAAATGCAACAAGTCTCATATGCTCATTCCTCTGTCCGTATGCGATCTGTATCGAGTCCTTAGGTTATGACGACTAACGGTATTGCTACGCCAGCCAGATTGTCAATCCAGGTGAAGTTTACAGAAGTGATGTGCTGAAATATCGTTCCGCCCGGTCAGGTAGAACGGTCGTTACATTGCCTGGATTACGGGCAGCCAGCTGCCGTGCGGCCCAGACATTCGCCCCCGAGCTAATCCCAACCAGCAGACCGTTCTCCTTGCTCAAATCCCGTGTAGTTGCAATCGCATCATCATCGGAAACTTCGATCACTTCATCCACCAGTGAAAGATCAAGGATATCCGGTACGAAACCATCCCCGATCCCCTGGATCTGATGCAAGCCCGGTTCATGCCCAAGAATGGCGGAAACATTTTGAGGTTCAACAGCCACTACTTTGATGTTGGGATTTTGTTCTTTGAGATACTTACCCACGCCCTGCAGGGTTCCACCACTGCCAACCCCGGCGACGAAACAGGCCAGATCTCCGTCCATTTGCTGCCACAATTCACGCGCGGTGGTCTCATAGTGGATTCGCGGATTATCCGGATTCTTGAACTGCTGAGGTACGAAGACATTTGGATCTTCCGCCGCCATCTGATCCACACGCTCCACCGCGCCAGAAATACCGTCACCTGCCGGCGTCAACACCAATTCGGCGCCCAAGGCGAGGATCAGTTTCTTACGTTCCTCACTCATATCTTCCGGCATCACAATTCGCACCCGGTAGCCTTTCATTTGCCCGATTAATGCGATACCAATACCTGTATTCCCTGACGTCGGCTCGATAATGATGGAGTCTTCATCGAGACGTCCGGCACGTTCCGCACCCTCAATCATCGCCAACGCGACACGGTCTTTGATACTGCCACCAGGGTTGAGAAATTCCGCTTTCGCAAAGATATTTTCCCCGTTCAAATGGAGCAGCGGCGTGTTGCCGATTAATTGAAGGATGCTATCTGTGATCATTTCTTCTCCGTAACGGATAGATTTATTCTCCAGACTTGTCCGGTTCCTGCTAGACTTCTAAGGCCTCGGAAATTTATTGCGCTGCCCGGTTGATCTTGCCAATGATCTCATCGGTCGCCGTCAACTGCACGCCCTGTTGTGCAAGCTTCTGGTTCCAATCTTTTATAATCTTCTCTGCACCCTTGCTGTAGTTGCTGTGCCCATTCTCTACAAGAATCACTCGGTAACCCAGATCCAAGGCGCCTATGCAAGTCGCTCGAACACAACCTTGCGTGACCAATCCGGTGACAACAATATCTTTTAACCCCTTCGTTGAAAGCAAATCATCCAAATCCGTTTTCTCGAAGGCATTACCGTGCAGCTTATGAATATATTCACTCGCCTTGACGATGTGTATCTCGGGATGGATTTCCCAATCTGGAGTCCCTTGAATGAGAGACTTCTCATTCGAATGTTGAATGTATACCACCAAACTACCTGCGTGCTCCCATGCCTCGACGAGGGAGTTGATGTTGGAAATAAGCTGGACGGCATTGTGGATCGGACTTGACCGCGAGAATAATGCACGCTGCACATCAATAACAAGAAGAGCAGATATATAGTTAGCGATATTGGGACGCTGACTGGATTTGGACATGAAAACCTGCCGGTGATTGAATTTTCATTATTGATTTATCAGTGGAATATTATAATACCCACCCGCCTGATACAGCCGGGTTAGGTGATATTGGGGTTGGGTGGTTATGATGGCCGAAATTGTACATCCGTTTTATAGATATGCTTTGATGTATACAATGCGACCCAATTGCTGAGAGGCTCCAAACTCATCGCTAGATTGAGCGAGCTTTACATTTTCCGGGTTACTTTAGCCAAGAAACCCTGTGTCACGATCCTGATCTTACCCGAGATATCGAAATCCAGCATGCATACCTGTGATCTACCAAAAAAATTATAATTGGTTCTCAACTCTGAATCTCCCATGCTTTGAACTTCCCCATGCTCAGTCGTACATTGTCCGAATATCTAGGAATTCACCAATTCTGCCAGGCAGCTTCATCATTTGTTCATACTCCAACCGTACGATGCAATCAAAACTGCAGGAGATGGCAATGATGGCTACAGATGGACAAGGAACTGATAGGGAATAGATCCACCCGCTTCGCTTTCGTAGAGGTTCCTCGCAAACTCACTACTTTGCTCATTGGCAATGATGGCTACAGCGATGACGGCGCAGAGCAGCGTCATGATGATGATGCGAAGTATAATGCCCATATGTGCGATTGGCTCTTTAGATCAAAAATATTCTCGAAGATTCTCAGGCTAATGACTCTTTCATCGTCCGCATGCGTACTTCAATGATTCGCGATTGTGGTGATTGTGTGCATGCCAACAAGATCACACCCGCCACATCTTCAGGTTCAAGCATCCCGGATTCGGCAACGCTCTTTTCCGTACGACCTTTTCCTAGTGCAAACTCCGTTTTAACTCCACCCGGGCAAATCGCGCCAACCTTGATCCCCAATGGACGCAACTCATTATCCAATGCCTGAGCAAATCCTACCTGTGCAAATTTGGTGGCACAATATACTGCTTCGCCACCAAATCCATAAACACCTGCCATAGACGACACCATCAGAATTGTCCCTCTTCCTTGATCTATCATAACGGGCACTGCGTGTCGAGTGAACAGAAATGTAGAACGCATATTCGTGTCCATCATTTCATCGTATTCTTCGGCACTTGTTTCAATCAGGTCTTTGTAATTTCCAACCCCAACATTGTTAATCAATATATCGAGGGAGGAAAATTCTTCCAATGCCGTAGCTACAGCTTGTTTTGCACATTTCTCATCCGTAGCATCTCCTATGACAACTGATGCCTTGCCACCAAGTTCTTCCACTTTGGAAGCTAAATCTTCCAATCGATCTTTCCGGCGCGCCGTGAGAACCAAACTAGCACCTTCACCGGCCAATGCAATTGCACTTGCTCTTCCAATGCCCGCACTTGCACCCGTGATGATGGCTACTTTTCCTGTTAATTTACCTGCCATTTCATCCTCCTTTAGGTGGTTACTATTGAAAATTTTAACACGCTATCCACTTGCCATTTGCCTGGCTGGATTCGATCACGCTGTGCACGAAACGCACTCCCAGCAACCCGTCCAGGGAATTGGGAAAATACAGCGCCAGCGGATCTGCGCTTGTGCCAGACCTGCGTGCAGCGATGGCTTCAGCCGCATCGGAGTAGAGATTGGCAAATCCTTCGTGGAAGCCCTCCGGATGACCGGCAACAATACGGGAGGCGCGAGCAGCCAGGGGCAAAGTGCCTGGACCATTGGGAGTCCTGTTTTGGGACGGACCTTGAAGTGGCTTGAATGTCAGCGCCTGGGGGATTTCCTGCATCCACTCCAGGCTGCCTTTCGTGCCAGAGACCCTGATCCGAAGACAGTTTTCTACACCTGCGGCAGCCTGGGTGACCCAGAAACTGCCTCGAGCAGCATTATCGAAGCGCAGTAATGCGCCGGCATAGTCATGTACCAAACGGCCAGGGACAATACTGCCCACCTCTGCAGCCACCTCGGCTATTTCAAGACCGGTGATAAAGCGCACAAGATTGTGAGCGTGCGTGCCGATATCCCCCATCACAAGCGAAGGCCCCCCCTTGATCGGGTCGTATCGCCAGGGCAGTTCGCCTTCCGATGGATCGGGATCGTTTTCATCAGCCTTGCCACCCTGAACATACTCCACCTGAACCAAACGGATGGTGCCAACCTGATCATCCATGACCATTGCTTTGGCCTGGCGAACCATGGGGTAGCCGGTGTAATTGTGCGTCAAGCAAAATATCAAGCCGGTGTCTTTTACCTTTTGATGTAATTTCTCTGCGTTTTCCAGCGTGTTGGTCATCGGCTTGTCGCAAATGACATCAAAGCCGCGTTCCAACGCAGCCATGGCGTATTCATAATGACTGTCATTGGGTGTCATGATGGCGATGACATCCACACCATCTTTCTGGGCAGCTTCGCTGTCCAACATCTCCAGCACGTCGGTGTAAGCGCGCGCAGGAACCAACCCAATTTCCAGGCCTGCCTTTTTGGCTTTCTCGGGATTCGACGATAATACACCGGCACTAAGCTCGTATCGGTCGTCGAGCCGGGCAGCTTGCCGGTGCATCGCACCAATAAAGGAGCCAGGACCTCCCCCAACCACACCCAGACGTAAACGACGGCCCAGGGTCGAAATTACAGGATTAGGCGCCATCTAATTTGCCTCCAAATAGTGTTTTATCGCCTGGACAACAACTTTATGATCGTCTTCCTGAGGCAGCCCGGAAACCGTGATCGTACCTACAACACCAGTTCCCTTCGTGATAATGGGGAAACAACCCCCGTGGGGAGCGTATTCACTTTCGGATAACAAGAACATCTCCTCAATGCTTTTACCTTCACTTTTTAATAACTGGCTGATGTAAAAAGAACTATGCTCAAAATGGTTCACCAGTCGAACTTTGCGCTTGACCCATTCATCATTGTCGGCACTCGTCCCGGGACGACTGGCGTGGAAAAGCTGGTGTTCTCCTCGGCGGATATCGATCGTTATGGGGAGTTCATTTTGGATGGCATGTTCAACCAGCCAGCAGCCAATTTCCCAGGCGTCTTCTTCGTTGAAGTTGGTGAATTGAAGCCGTTTCTCCTCCGAGAGTAATCTTTCAAGGATTTCATCCATATGGTTTCCTGCTTTCTGAACGTATCTCAATCGATACAGTCTCTGAAAATTGCCGAGCGGCATAACAGCTTTGAGCTCACCCGCTATCCTCTCCGATGATACACCAACCATGGGTGAATCTGGCTGAATCTTGGGTTTGACAGAGGCCATTCGTCCAGCTTGATCGTTTACTGTTCTCCCGGAATGGATGTTGTTCAGCCGGACTGCATCCTGGTTTGCTTCCAGGACTCGAGTGGGTTTTGGAAAAATTTGAAGGACCGAAAGAAAGTCGCGTCAGGCAGAGTCCTGTATATGGTTCACTCTGTCAACCACTGGATTGCTGACTCTCGATCAGCGAATATCAAGAAGGAGAAACCGAATTTCAAACAGACGGATTTAAGAAATCCAAAGTGCTCTCTGTGGGCCGGAAGTACAACTTCGGCTATCTTAATCCCGGAAGGAATGCCCATTCTGTCTAATTTGTTCGGACGGTAATAAATTTCGGTTGAACTACCTGACACCGAGCTAATAGCGGAGTGATCGATTAAGCATCGCTTTGTTTTGTATTGATTCATCGTCTTCGAGATTTCTATTGCCATCTCCAGGGAACTTGCATTATCCGTAACTCCATGTGTTTCGATAACGACGATTTGCTGATCGGATTGAAACGATATCGTCCATCCATTTACTACTCCTAGTACTAAGCCATCATACTTGAGTCCCTATTAAACCATCCCTTTATCAGACAAGGCAACCACCCCATTGACCCATATGTATTGCCAACGACTTACAGCATCATCTCCAATAATATACACTCTTTAGGAAAATCCGGGTTAACCTCGGTTGCGTTTATCTTGAAACGCTTCAAAGGTTGCCAGCGAACGGTTAGCCGGAATGCGAAAAAGGATGCGTTCAAATAATACTAATATTGCAGAAGCCGGCTCGTTTGAATTTTCGAAATGTGGAAAATGAGCAGACCCCGTTATGATTTATTTGAACGGAGATCAGGATAACAGGTCCCCTCTTTATACCCTTAGCAAACCGCGGAACCCCCTTGCCGCATAGTATGATTCAGCACCGTTGTGATACATGAAGACGGTGTTATAACGTCGATCACAAAAGACGGCACCACCAAGTATCCTGATCCCGGAAGGTGTTTTCACCCAGCTTGATGTTTTCGTATCGAATTCTCCAAGTTGCTGCAGCTCCCGATATTGTTCTTCTGTCAGAAGTTCAATGCCCATGGCATCTGCCATATCCATAGCGCTATTCTCGGGTTTATGTTCTTTCCTTGATTCTAACGCTTCACCATCGTAACATAGGCTTCTGCGCTCTTTGGGGCTTTCTGCTGAACAATCATAAAACGTGTATTCCCCCGCCGTCTTGTCATAACAAACTACATCCGGTTCACCGCCCGTTCTTTCCATTTCATTCAGCGACCACAGTTTTTCAGGAGTAGCTTCCAGCTTAGCTTGAACTTCAGGCCAATCAAGACCTTCATGGCGGTTCATGTTTTTCTCAAAACGAACTTTCAATACGCTTAGTAATTCCCCTTGTTGTTCTCCTGACAACTCTCGTCCATTGCTTATATTTTCGTTCATGTTATTGATTCTCCGCTAATAGCAGCTACAAGAATGCTCGTACAGGCTAACGAATTCGAACTTACCCGCGTTCTTTACGAGGCGAAGTCCTGGTATTCTTCCATGGAACAGCTTTCCCTCATCCCCGATCATACACCAACCCTGGGCAAATCCGGCTGAATCTCGGGGGCATTTATCCTGAGCTCCGTCGAAGGGCTCCCGCGAATGATTGGGCCGTCTTATATCTCACTCATGATAGCTTGTAAGCAAATCTATCGTATGCTCAAGTAATCCGGGATCAAGTCGATCACCATGACCGGGGACCAGCATGTAAAAATCGAATCGAGCAAGATCGCGAACGGACTCTGGCCATACATCTAGATCTGCATCGGTTGTGTTACCCACTTTGTCCCCACCAAGGATCATACATGTTCCAAACAGTATCTTTCGACCTGGGAAATAAACGACCACATTGTCCGGTGAGTGTGATGGCCCCGGATAGTAGACTTGAACCATTTCATTCCCGATTTCCAATTTTAGACCTTCCTCTATTCTAAATAAATGCGTTGGAGCAATGTATGCTAAAGCCTCGTACGCCTTGTAGTAGCGTTGATTTTGGGGAAATTGTAGCCAGTCTAGGGTCATTGCCCTCATCTCTTCTCCGCGTTCCTCAAGTAATTTAACCGTCAATTCCGAACCATAGACTGGGATTCCTTGTTCGATCAAGTAGCTGTTGCCTCCCAGATTGTCATAGTGGAATCCTGTGTTGATAGCGGTAATTTCTCGCTCGCCTAGTTGAGTTTCGACCCATTCCAGCACCTCTCGTGTCGCTTCTGGCGTGTAGGGTGTGTCTACCAGAACCAAATCCGAACTCTTCATCTCAACAATCATTGAGTTTCCAGGCCAAGGAAATGAATGGGTGATGATGAATACCCCATCTTGGACCTTCCTCACATACAAATCCTCACTGATGTCAAAACGCTCATACATATCTGGAAGCTGTGTAACACCTTGCGGAAGTGTCGGTGAATTCGGCAACTTGCCACACGAAACCAGGATCGTACTAATAAAAATCAGAGAGATAGTCCAATAAAGATGTTTCATACGATACGCTGCAGAGTACTTCTTACGAACATTAGGCGGCCCAACGGCCTTGAGCTGCCGAAGGTCCCGCGTTCTTTGCGAGGCGAAGTCCTGGTGATCTTACAGGGAGCAGCCTGACCTCATCCCCAATAATAAACCAACTCTAGGCAAATCCGCACGAATCTCAGGTCTGACGAAGATCCTGGTGTTCCTCCAGGGCTCCAGTGAATGGTTAGGGCGCCCATAATTTTCCTTCAATCCTAATCGAGTAATGTCCTAGCCTTTGCAAGCACCTCCGCAATGGTGGCCACCGGCAATTGGCAAATGAACTCCGCCTGCCGTGCCCGCCAATCAAGGCTTTTCACCTGATCAGAGAGCACCACACCCTTCACATCGACATCCGCAGGGAGGTAAACCTCGAAGGGATAGCCTTTTACCTGGCTGGTTACTGGGCAGAATAACCCCAGACCAACCTTTCCATTATATTCAGCCGGAGATAGTACAACTGCAGGCCGACGACCAGCCTGCTCATGGCCTGCCTGGGGGTTGAGTAAAATCCAAACGGCATCACCGCGTTTCGGAACATAGGCCATAATGATTACCAGGCCTCATCGCCGACCGCGGGACCAGTATCAATCTCCTGATGCAGGTTCTCGGGAGTGACCCCTTCAAGCAGTTCCTTGAGTGAAACTGAGATCGTCGCAGACCGGGCAACAACAAGCCTTCCTTCCTCCAGCGAGACTTCGACGGCGGTATCCGCTTCCAAGCCGACCTCCTCTGCGAATGGCTTTGGTATCCGCACAGCCAGGCTGTTACCCCACTTCTGAACCTTGGTTCTCATTTTCCACCTCTTATATAAGTATCTACAATGAAGATACCTCTGGTTGGAGAGAATGTCAATAAGCAGATCATGTCGATTCCAGAAGAATTGGGTGCCCT
>DAOUEK010000028.1:0-39589 GCA_034430425.1 Anaerolineales bacterium
TGGTATCTTTGTTCCTGGGTAAGCTGCGTGTAGGTTCTCATCAGTGCTCCTTTGACGTGGTGGTCTAAGAAGCATTGATACTACCGCAGCTTACCTCTTAGTCCAACCTTCAAAGTTGCACTTCGGAGTTGAATCTAGCAATTATATCTGTAGAAACGAGTGTGGAGCGTGAACACTCTTCGTAAGTATTGCAGAAGGATATTCGTGCATGCTGTACTTCAAATAAATCCTTTCTGGGCGAGATGACGGACGGGGATTGATGGTTTTCCATTTCTATAAGGACCAATTCGGCAGTACATCCATGTCCAGGGCATCGCGTTGGCCAGCAAGGAAACGCCGGTGGCCCACGGCAGCAATCATGGCTGCGTTATCTGTACATAAATGCAATGGGGGCACACGTACCGGGAGTTTCGAGCTCAATTGAAACGCTTGGCGCAGCGCTCGATTGGCAGAGACTCCGCCGGCAACGAGGATCTCACGGGCATTGTGTTCATCTGCAGCTGCCAGAGTCTTTCCAACGAGCACATCGACGACCGCAGCCTGAAAGGATGCGGCAAGGTCGGCGATGGGCAGCCCGGGGTGCGGCGCCTCGACTCCAGCCTCGATATCCGGTTGTCGCTGGCGTACTTCACGCAGTACGGCGGTCTTCAAACCACTGAAGGAAAAGTCCCAGGTTCCTTCCAGCCAGGCGCGTGGAAATTTCAGCGCTTGTGGATCACCGTTTTCGGCGGCTTGTTGAATCGCCGGGCCTCCGGGATAGGCAAGACCGAGCAAACGGGCGACTTTATCGAACGCCTCTCCGGCAGCATCGTCGAGTGTGCCGCCCAAACGTTGATAGGACAGATGGTCGCTCATCAAGACGAGTTCCGTGTGCCCGCCGGACACAATCAATCCCAACAAGGGAAATTCCGGTTCGGATTCATCCGGCACCAGCCAGGTCGAATAGAGATGGGCTTCCAGGTGGTTGATCCCCAGTAATGGAACCTTTGAGCCGAGTGCCAGGCCTTTGGCCATATTCATTCCCACAACAAGTGACCCGGACAATCCCGGTCCTCGCGTAACGGCAATGGCGTCGACGGCCTCCGCGGCAATATGTGCTTGGGTAAGTGCGCTGGAAACGACCTGATAAATAACTTCAACATGGGCGCGTGAAGCCAATTCGGGAAAAACACCGCCGTACTCGGCATGTATCTCCGTTTGAGAGGCCACTACATTGGAAATAATCCTGCGCCCATTTTCAACCACCGCAGCAGCAGTCTCGTCGCAAGATGTTTCGATGCCAAGAATGCGTGTCTCTTGTTCCACAATCGCCTCGTATTTCTCTCCGGCGGGGATGAGAAAACCCTGCAGAATCGGCCTAGACGCCCGGTATTTTCAGTACAAGATCTTTGGGATAGTCGGACAGGATTTCCATCTTCCCGTCCGGGCGCACCCATATTGTATCCTCAATGCGCACGCCATAGCCCCGTTTGGGGTAGTACAAGCCTGGTTCGATGGTTACCACAGCGCCGGGGCGCAGTCGATCTTGGTTGCTCTCCAGATGGATGGAATGTGGCGCTTCATGTACGTCTAGCCCCAGGCCATGACCCAGGGAGTGGACGTAGCCTTCCTCGATCTTACTGTCAGACATGATCGTCGCATGTCCCTGTTCGGCGAACATATCGCAGGCCATGATCTGATACTCGCGAAATGGCGTGTCCACCCTTAATTTTTCCAGCACTGTCGTATAGATGTCGTGGACATCCTGATAAGCGGCCTGGACATCATCCGGCGCGTAACCCAAACACCACGTGCGTGTGAAATCATAATAATAACCGCCTCCGGCCTCCGTGGGATAAATATCGAAAATGATCGATTTTCCAACGGCAACCGGGTCATCGTCATTCCCGCTGCTGTGTGGAACGCCGGCGTCTTGTCCGATGGCGAAAATGCAGCCATGGGGATTGTCTGCTCCGCGCATGGAAAGCCATGTGTTGATGCGTTTTTTCACTGTGCCGATGGTGAGTATATTCCTTTCTCGGTCGATGAGCAGATTATCTTTTACGCTGTGGGAAGTCAAAAATCCGGCGACGTCGGCAACGACGCTGGTCGTCAGCTCTCCCATCTTGCGAATGCGGGAAATTTCCTCATCGTCCTTCGTCGTGCGCGCGCGGGTAAGTACGGATTTGGAGAGATCCTCTCCAACAATCTCCAAATCGGGCTGCATTTCTTCCAGTAATCTGAGTGAAGCGAAGAAGGGACCGATTTCGACTTCTCCATACAGCGCCACGCGCCCAGAAACACCGAAATCCTTCAGCATACGCTGCAGCTGCATTGCTAATGTGCGCACGCGATCCCCGCCGGTTTCTTCCAGCAACTTATATATTTCGTAGTCGAATATGTTCTTGGTCTGCAATCCAGTGCCGGCAGCTTCGTCACGTTCCATGGGATGGTGGAAGAGAACCGGATCATGACCGCGTTTCTTAATCAGGAAGGTGTTGCTGATCGGCTTGATTCCCGTAAAGTAGACCATGGCGGGATTGTTCGCAGTCGATCCGGCAATGAGTAAGGCGTCAATTTCGGCTGCAATCATAAGCTCATCGATTTCATTCTTCATGCAAGATGATCCTTCACGCTACGGATAAAAACATACCTGTGTTGGACAGGAACATTTTTTCGGTTCTTCTACTGCAGTGTCTGCTTTAGTACTCGAATGAGCGCTTCTTCTTGCTCCTCGTGGATAGTGCGTGGATCCAATACTACCCGATCCTCTTCGATGCGCGCAATAACAGCTGGTTGGGCGCTGCGCAATTGTTGGGATAATGCATTTGGATGTTGCACCTCGATCGAAAGAACCCAGGTCGGTAAAGTCTCTTCAGGCAAACTGCCACCGCCAACCGTCGAACGACTGACAACCACTTCACCCTGACCGATTTGCTCTACCCATCGGTTGGCGCGGTTGCGCAGGGTTTGCTCTTCTGCGGCGATCATCTGCCAGATCGGGATATTGCTGACCGCCTCTTCGCGCAGATAATGCTGCAGGGTTGCACAGAGTGCCGCCAAACATAGTTTGTCAGGCCGGATGGCTCGGGCGAGGGGGTGTTTGCGCAGGCGTTTCATCAGCGCCTCCTCACCAATAATGATGCCCGCCTGTGGCCCTCCAAGCAGTTTATCCCCCGAGAAAGCCACGAGGGGAGCGCCATCCTGGAGGGATTCTTGTACCGTCGGTTCATGTCCAAGTCCAAATTGAGCGGTATCGAGCAGCGCTCCAGAACCGAGATCGTCGAGTACAGGAACGCCGTGTTCCTGCCCGAATCGCACCAATTCTTTCAAAGAAGGTTCCGTGGTGAAACCGATGATCTTGAAATTCGAATGGTGGGCGCGCAGGATCAGTGCCGTGCGTTCGTTTATGGCAGCTGTAAAGTCATCCAGATGCGTGCGGTTGGTGGTGCCCACTTCGATCAGCTTGGCGCCCGACTGCCGCATTACGTCTGGGATGCGAAACCCGCCCCCAATCTCGATCAATTGCGAACGTGAAACGAGGACTTCCTTGCGACGTGCCAATGCAGTCAGCGTGAGGAGCAGCGCCGCGGCGTTGTTGTTGACGACCAATGCAGCTTCAGCGCCGGTGAGTCTCTGCAACAGGCTCTCGGCGTGAACTTCGCGTTTGCCGCGTTTGCCGCGTTCCAGGTCGTATTCCAGCGTGCTGTAGCTTCTGGCGACATCACGCATTGCGATCTGGGCCTTGGTACACAGCGGTGCACGACCAAGATTGGTGTGCAGAATCACGCCGGTGGCGTTGATGACGGACACCAGGGGGATCGATATCCATTTGTGCAGCGCAGCTCTTGCAGCTGTGAAGATATCGTCGGATGAGGGTGTTGTATTTCCGGCCCGAACGGATGCCCGGGCGAGTTGAAGCTGCTCTTGTAAAGCTTGCAGTGTGAGGGAGCGGCCGAATTCCTTGATGGTATCTTGGCCGATTTCACTTTGCAGCAAACGCTCTATCGAGGGGAGATCGCGCAGACTCATCGTCTCGGTCTCCATCTGCTTCGTTCCATGAGGCGAAGCAACCATTCCAGCAGTCCCACGCCGGCCGCTAGAATGATCGCCAATGGAAGCGAGAGGCTGCGGTTGATTTGCAGCCAGACGCATAAGGCGGCGTACAATCCGAACCACATTCCTTGACGAAGGAGCGTGCTCGGCGCCGCCGGGCGATCAGCAAGGAAGCGTCGATGAAGAAGCCAGATGAAGGGAAGAGCCGTCCCTGTAACAGCCAGCACCCAGAGGAAGAAGAAAAACCAGCGTGGTCCAACGGTGGGAAGCGTGACATTCATCAACATAAGTAATCCCAACCAGCCGATTGCGGCAAGGATTAGCGCAGTGATCATCAAGCTGCGATAGTTGGATGAGGATGGATTGTCCATGTTAGATATTGCCTCTCTTCGTCCGTCAAGATTATAGCGCACTGCCCTGCAGCATGGAAACATGTACTGGATCAGGCACAGAATTCGCCTGGGGTATAATCCTCCCGATGTCAGTGCTATCTGCTTCCGGTATTGCAAAATCCTATGGCGCCCAGGATGTGTTTTCGGGCGTGTCTTTGGCGATTCCGCAGCGCGCTCGGGTTGCCCTCGTGGGTGCCAATGGCATTGGTAAAACCACGCTGTTGCGAGTTCTCATCGGGATTGAAAAATCGGATCAGGGTATTGTGCAGCGAGCACGCGCTTTGCAAATTGGATATCTACCGCAGGAAATCAGCTACTCGAAAAGCCGAAAAGATGTACTTTCGGAAACTTTGTGGGAATCGATGCTGCAGGCTTTTTTAACATTGCGCGCCCAAGAGGAGACTCTGGCGAATCTGGAAAAGCAAATGGCTGATCCACGTGAATCGAAAAAGGCCGTTGAGCGCTATGGTCCGCTGCAAGAAGCATTTGAATTGGCGGGCGGGTATACCTATCCTGCTCAAATTCGCCGTGTCCTCAATGGACTGGGTTTCCAGGAACCCGAATACAATCATCCCATCCAGCAGCTTTCAGGAGGGGAGCGTACCCGTGCATTCCTGGCCAAGTTGCTGCTCGAGGACCCAGATCTGTTGATTATGGACGAGCCGACCAATCATCTGGATCTCGAAGCTGTCGAATGGTTGGAAAATTGGCTGCGGGAATGGAAGGGCGCAGTCCTGATGGTATCTCACGATCGTTATTTTCTTGATCGAACCGCGGATCGGATATTGGAAATGTCTACTGACGGTATCGAAACTTATCGGGGGAATTATTCCGACTATGTTGATCAACGCCTTGAACGACATCTACGACGAGAGGCGCAATATCGAGCACAGCAAGAGCACATCAAAAAGGAAGAGGAGTATATTCGCCGTAACATTGCCGGGCAGAACACGCGTCAGGCACAGGGCAGGCGCAAGCGGCTCGATCGGCTGATGCAAGAAAGTGCCCTCTCTCCCGTGAAGGAAGCGCACAGCGTGCGCGTTGATTTTAGAGAGGTCAAGCGATCGGGTGACATCATCCTCGAAACCCATGATTTGGAAATAGGCTTTTCCGATTCGGACGAACCGTTGTTTCACGTGCCGGATTTGGTGCTCCGGCGAGGGGAATGTGTTGCCATTATCGGCCCGAATGGGGCAGGCAAGACGACATTACTGAAAACGTTGCTGGAAGAGGTTGAACCGTTCGCAGGGGATATTCGCCTGGGTGCAGGGCTTCATCTGGGCTATTTTGCACAAGCGCATGAAGGTCTGGATCCCCAAAATAGCGTCCTCGATTCCATTCTCGATGTTACACCAGAGCTGAAGATCTCTGAAGCGCGAAAGCTGCTTGCACAATTCCTGTTTACGGGCGATACCGTTGAAAAGCCCATTGAGGTCCTATCCGGTGGCGAACGAGCGCGTGTGGCGTTGGCCCTCTTGGCACTCGAAGGGGCGAACTTCCTCATGCTGGACGAACCGACCAATCATCTCGATATCCGTTCGCAGGAGATTTTCGAACAGGCCCTGGGCGACTTTCCCGGAACGATCCTGCTTGTCTCTCACGATCGATACCTGATTGATATGTTGGCTACGCAGGTATGGGTTGTGCAACCTCTCGAGAAAACGCTTGAAGTATGTCGGGGTGGGTATGCCGTCTATCAGGAAACCCGCCGCCAGAGAGTCGAGACACGAAAGGAAAAGCCACTGCGCGATAAAAAACGGATTGAGAAACGAAGGTCCGTTTCTCGGGCCGGAATCGAAGATCTCGAAAACCGGATTCATGAAATCGAGGTCGCGCTGGCACAAATCGCAAACGAGATTCAGGGCTCTCAAAAAGATCATCTTCGGGTGCAGCAATTGGGAGAGTCCTATGCCGAACTTGAAGATCAGTTGAATGCTTACCTGCAACGCTGGGAGAAATTGGCCAAAGATTGATCGCATGTCTGGGTGGAAAACCGGTCGAAAAATGCATTCATATAGCCACCATTAAGTGGTTTTCCAGGTGTATAAAGAATACAGAATCGATGCGTGATATAATCCGACGGAATCTCAGATTGAGGAGTGATTTTCAATCGTTCCAAACACTTCTGTTTCGAAATCTACTATCAGGTCGATTTTTTCTGATCGTTATTGTATAAAGTTTGGGAGTATGGATACAGCAGTATGAAACCTAGTCGAAAGCCACAAGCGAAGCGGAGGCGTCCTCCCGCCAATCGGTTGATCAAAGTATTATCTTGGGCGTTTGGTATTGGCGCATTAATCTCGTTGATATTGATCTACAGTTTCGTTCTGGACTTCGTTCGCCCAGGGGAACCCCAGCCGATAACAACTGGTGGTATTGATGAACCCAACGGTATGTCACCGGATGCAACGCCGACGGTAATGTTGTTGGATGAGAAGCTGCCTGATCCCTGGAATGGGACAGATCGAGTAACCATTCTGTTAATGGGGCTTGACTTCCGCGACTGGCTCTCGGGAGAAGGACCGCCACGGACCGACTCTATGATGCTGGCGACATTGGATCCGATCAGTCTTACTGCAGGGATGCTCTCGATCCCGCGAGATTTGTGGGTCGAAATTCCAAATTACGGACATGGTCGGATTAACACGGCGTACTTCATCGGGGAACGAGATCGACTTCCCGGTGGCGGGCCGGCGCTTGCCGTAGCGACGGTGGAAAAATTTATCGGCGTTCCCATTCAGTATTACATGCAAATTGATTTCAGTGCCTTCGAGAGAATGGTCGACGAAATTGGCGGGATCCAAGTGGAGGTTCCCGAGTACATCAAGATCGATCCCATCGGACCGGACAACACCATTCGTCTGGAGGCGGGAACGTACACCTTCGATGGTGAAACGGCCTTGGCCTATGCGCGTTCACGAAAATCAGAAGGGGGGGATTTCGACCGTGCTCGCCGCCAACAACAGGTGGCCATTGCCATTCGGGACAAACTCCTCGACCTTGGAAATCTACCTTCGCTTATCGCCAAGGCGCCGGCACTTTACCACGAATTGGAATCTGGCATCCGCACGAATCTGTCGCCGGATGAGATCATTTCCTTGGGCCTTCTGGCGTTAAAAGTGGATCAAGAAGATATTCATCGCGGTGTGATCGCCCCGCCGACAAACGTCACCATGGAGACGGTTCTCTACGGTGGTGAGGAAGCTGAAGTACTCAAACCCGTACCGGATCAAATCCGATTGTTACGTGATGAAATCTTTACCTCATCTGGGGCAATAGGCCCTTCCATTGATGGTGAGAATGCCGGTGAAGCGGCACAGCAGGAAGGTGCGCGCGTCGCTGTCTTGAACGGCGCGGGCGAGGAGGGTCTGGCTGGACAGGCTGCAGATTTACTGCGTCAATTCGGCTTCGATATCGTAGAGATATCGAACGCAGATCGGATGGATTACCCGCAAACACGCGTGATCGACTACACCGGGAATCCCTACACGACGCAGTATTTGATGGAATTGGTTAATTTGACCCAGAGTCAAATCCTCTACCAGAATAATCCGGGGTCTGAGATCGATTTGGCGATCATCATGGGCTATGATTGGTATCAAGTCTTATCGATGCTTAATGCAGCCCTTCCGTGATCGAAGACCTTATTTGTGGCGGGATGCTGCCCATCCAGACATTGATTCCACGTCGATACATTTCATAAAGTAGAAACAAACAGAGAAGACGAAGGCCGTCGCTACGCGTGAACCCATCAAGGGTGTTTTATTCCTTTGCTGGGGGTAATAACCCGCGGGATAGCAGCCATGAGTCGTCAGGCTGCCAGACGAAGCGTTTGATATCGATGCGCCCATTTTCGTCGAAGGATATCCCTTCCTCTTCGAGCAGTTTACGCTGCAAGTCAGTACCGAAACCCGGTCTTATACTCACACGACCCTGTGCATTAACGACGCGATGCCAGGGCACATCTTCCGGACAACTCGCCATGGCATAACCCACCCAGCGTGCACGTACCGCGCAGTAACTTGCGTAGGGCATTTCGGAAGGTGGTGGGATGAAGGCTGCGATCCTGCCGTAGGTCAAAACCTGACCAGAGGGGATACCCTTTACGATCTGATAGACGCTTTGGTTAAATCGGGCACGATCAGCCATTGCTGCCTATCCCAGATCTATCCGACTAAAAACCCCAATCCGGAGGTTCGAGGAATTCGATACCCACCGTTCGCTTGCTGATCTTTGCGATCGAAGGCATGACGCGCTTGAATTGTGTACGTTGAATTTGTTTTACGACCGCTTCAACAAACGAACGCTTGAAACCTGCGTTCACACAAGATGGAAGTGAGTACTGCTCCTCAATTAACAAAAATAAGAGATGATCGACTTCTTCGTAGCTGAAGCCCAACTCCTCTTCGTCGGTCTGCCCGACCCAGAGATCGGCGGAAGGTGGTTTGGCGATGATCGCTTCAGGAACCCCGACGGCTCGTGCGAGCTGTCGCACCTGTGTCTTATACAGGTCGCCAAGCGGATTGAAGGCACAGGCCGCATCACCGTAGAGTGTTGTATAGCCCAGGAGGACTTCCGTCTTGTTTCCTGTTCCCACAACCAGGCCATCGAATGCGGCGGATTGATCGTAAAGAACTATCATGCGCGATCTGGCCATGACGTTTCCCTTGCGAATTGGGTCTGTATCCGGAACGAGTTCGAGGAATGCATCCACTATCGTCGTAACCGGAATGGTCTTCTGGTTAACTCCAGTGGCCCGGATGACCAGGTCGGCGTGTTCCAACGATTGTGGTGAGGACGATTTATAAGGCATTCGCAGTGCGAGCACATTTTCCGGACCCAGAGCAGCGGCGGTTAGAAAACACGTGAGTGCGGAGTCGACGCCGCCGGAAACCCCGACGACAGCATGTTGGAATCCGGTTTGTGTGATTTGTGTGCGAATGAAGGATTGAAGTGAGTCCTGCACTTTACCAATATCAAGGTTTAATTTTTTTTGAATATCCACTGTTATTCCCTTTATAATTTGCCAGATATACTCGGCGACAAAGAATTTTGTTATTCTACCGCCTTATTTGTGAACCGGGTTTCTTGAACCATACCAGAACGAATCCACACAATGCAGTTAACAGAACAGCGGCAGAGCCGATGGTGTCTACACGGTAGTCACGAATGAGTAGCGCAGGATCACTCCGCGTGAAACTGAGTGCAAGCGCCACAGCGGCGATCGCCGCAAGGCTGAGACATCCCAAAACGCCGGGTTTGAGCTGTATATTGGAAAGCGCATACAGCGAGAGCAATATCAATATGCTGGAAATGATCCCCGCCATCTGTGTTGGCCAACGAGAGGTGGAGTCGCCGAACATATCTTCCACCACTGGCGTCCAGTGGCTTTCCGGCATTTGAGCGCCATAGGCACAGCCATCGAGATAACATCCCGACCAGGCGGAGAGTGCAATAATTCCCGCGGGAATGGCCAATGCGTCGATCAAAGACCAAAAGGAATGCTCGCTGCGCAACGAAAAGAAACCAACCCCCAGAATGGCCCCGCAAGCGGCACCGACCCAGGTCAAGCCGCCTTGCCAGAGCCAGATTATTTCGATGGCACGACTTGCGTAGTACTCCCAGTGAAGATAGACAAAACCCATACGCGCACCGCATAACCCGAGGAATAGTGCGATAAGCGCAGCATCGATGTATTCGGTCCCGGATGGGGTTCGCTGATTATCATTTGAATTGGCTTTCGGCGCAGGGTCGATAAATCCAAGCCACAGAAAGCTCGCCAGTGTGCCGATGATGAAAATTACAGGATATGTGTTGGACATGACTGCACCTTACGAATCAAAATGATACCACTGGCGGACGCAGCTGCTCAGAGCAACGTGATGTTTTTTTGATGGGAGATTTCTATGCGGATAATTCATCTTCCGCTGCGTATTTTCGCAACCCGATATCTCTGATGGCGTTGTATAATCAAATCGTCATTATATTGGAGGCGAGCTATGTCTGATTTACAGATCACCAAGGCCACGAACAAAGCCGAACGGATGGAATTCATTCACTTCCCCTGGAAGGTTTACAAGGACGACCCATATTGGGTGCCCCCGATCATCTCCGAACGAATAGATTTTCACAATCCCGAAAAGAACCCGTTCTTCGATCACGCCCACGTTGAGTATTTTCTCGCCCGGCGTAATGGAGAGGTCGTAGGCACGATCGCGGCTTTTACCAACGATGCCTACAACAAGTTCCATGATTCCAACGTGGGATTTTATGGCTTCTTTGAAGTCCTGGACGATCCGGAAGCTGCCGCATTATTGCTGCGCACAGCAGCGGATTGGGCGCGGAATGCCGGCCATATTTCCATTATCGGGCCGGCGATGTTTACCACCAACGACGAAGTGGGTTTGCTGGTGGACGGTTTCGACGATTGCCCGCGCGTATTGATGACCTACAATCCACGGCGTTATGTCGATTACATGGAGGCCGCTGGTTACGTGAAGGCCATGGATCTGTTTGCGTATGCCAACGATATTGATGACTTCATTGATAACATGCCGGAAAAACTGGCGCGCGTGGTTGAAAAGGTCAAGCAGACCAAGAAACTGACAGTGCGATCATTTCGCATGAAAGAATTCGACAAGGAAGTCGAGCGTTTCAAACGCGTTTACAACAGCTCCTGGGAGCGGAATTGGGGTTTCGTGCCGCCGAACGAAGCTGAAATCGAACATATCGCCGCCGGGCTAAAACAGATTCTGGATCCCGATCTGGCGCTAATGGTGGAGCATGAAGGTGAGGTTGTGGGGGTAGGTCTGACTTTGCCGGATATGTGTGCACCACTGCACCGTGCTTATCCCCGTCCTGGTGAACCCGAGTTGTGGACCATGCTCAAACTTGTCTGGCATTGGAAGGTACGCCCAAAGATGGAATGGATCCGCGTTTTTGCGCTGGGTGTGATGCCCGAGTATCGTGCACGTGGCGTGGATGCAATGATGTATTTCGAAACTGCGAAGCGGGCAAAAGCAAAGGGTTATAAATTCGCTGAAGGCAGTTGGATCCTCGAGAACAATGAAATGATGAATCGTTCGATGCAAATGCTTGGCAGTAAAGTCTATAAAACCTATCGGATGTACGAAAAGCGATTGTAAACGTACGCAAGTGCGCAGTTGGCAAATGGATCGCGGCGGATAGGTGTTTCTCGCCCGCACGGAATGGAGAAAAATCCCTTCTTTAAACCGGCCTGCCGTTATTGTGAATTGTCGGCTGAATGTCGGTTAATCGGTATATCTGCTTCAACACACTCGATATGCTGAAGGTGCTGGGACAAGCTGGTCCTTGGAGGAGGTTGGATATGGATTTTCTCGGTTCTCCTTTGTTTACGAACTTGTTGTATCTCGTGTTGGTTGCCGGCCTGTGGCTGACCGCTCTGGCAATCGTGAGCCCTGGAACTGGAACGTTAGAGTTGCTGGCATTTTTTACGCTCGTAGCTGCCGGTTTTGGAATGGCATATGTTGCGATCAACTGGTGGGCGGTAATCGTACTAATCGTCGGCATCGTGCTGCTGCTCTTGGCTCTGCGTTTAGAGCATGAAGAAGTGTGGCTTTTACTTTCAGCAGCGGCTTTCTGTGTGGGTTCGGTGTTTCTTTTCCGCCTGGAAGAGGGAGGTACTGCGGTCCACCCAGCTGTGGCGATCTCCGCATCAGTCGTGACCATGGGCTACTTTTGGATTGCGCTGCGAAATTCCATTGTTGCCTATAAATCGAGTCCTATGATTGATCTGTCGAAGCTCCAGGGGGCGATTGGTGAAGTGCGCACGACACTCGATCCAACCGGTTCAGTTTACGTTTCCGGTGAGTTGTGGACGGCGCGTGCCGAGTCGCCTCTGGATGTGGGTGCGAAAGTACGGGTCCGCGATCGGGAAGGGCTTATCTTGATCGTAGAATCCGCTGAATAATCGGTTTGTATCTCTGATTTCTATAAGGAGGGAATCATGGAGAATTGGACAATTGTATGTATTGTTGGAGCCTTTGGATTTTTAGGTTTAGCATTTCTCTCGAGCGCGATCCGTATCGTACAGGAGTATGAGCGCCTGGTCATCTTTCGCTTGGGCCGGTGCGTCGGTGAGCGCGGACCTGGTTTGGTGTTGTTGATTCCATTCATCGACAGGGGCATCAAAGTGGATTTGCGCGAGCAGGTGCGAGAGATTCCGCATCAGACCTCGATCACCCTGGACAACGCGCCGATTGCTATCGATTTCCTTTGGTATTACAAAGTAGTCGATGCCATGATGAGCGTGCTAAATATTGGTAATTTCGAGGTTGCGGCGCAGGGTATGGCTACCACAACGTTGCGATCGGTGATCGGTGCCATCCCGCTCGATGATGTGCTCTCACAGCGAGACCATATCAACCAGACGCTGCGTGTGAAGCTGGATGAAGTTACGGAGCGCTGGGGCGTCAAGGTGACCAACGTTGAAATCCGGGAGATCATCCCGCCGCGCGAAGTGCAGGATGCGATGAACCGCCAGATGACGGCGGAGCGTGTGCGCCGTGCGGTGGTGACGGAATCCCATGGCCAGCGAGAAGCGGCGGTCAACGTCGCGGATGGCGAGAAACAGGCTGCGATCCTGAAGGCCGACGG
Organism: Anaerolineales bacterium; assembly: GCA_034430425.1. GTDB lineage: Bacteria > Chloroflexota > Anaerolineae > Anaerolineales > E44-bin32 > WVZH01. The sequence goes on from DAOUEK010000028.1 coordinate 13,065, forward strand.
TGACAAGCAGGCGAACATCCTACGCGCAGAAGGCGACCGGCAATCTCAACTGCTGAGAGCGGAAGGCTTCGCCGCTGCCCTGGACAAGATTTACAGCATTGCCAACACCATTGATCAGAAGACAATGACCTTGCAGTATTTCGAAACATTGAAGGCCATGGGCGCCAGCCCATCGACCAAGTTCATCTTCCCGATGGAATTCACAAGCATGCTGGAAAATTTCCGTCCGAGCAAGGAGAAATAAATCACACAAGCTGAAGTTTCGACAATTCGATCCGGGGTGATCATCGAGCGAGCAAATTGGCGTGATCTCTCTGCGTTGATTTCATTAGATAAAGTCTGTTTTGCGCGCGATGTATGGCCCTGGATCGATTGTCTGGCGGCGTTAACCTTTCCGGAGATCGTTCGTCTCAAGGCAGTTTTCGAAGATCGTCTGATTGGTATCGTGATTGGTGACCGGCGGCGTCGAGAAAGTCTGGGTTGGATCGCCTCGATTGGGGTCCACCCGAACTTTCAACGCCAGGGTATCGGTCTTCGGTTGTTATTGGCTTGCGAGCAGCAACTTGCTATGCCTCGCTTGCGGTTGACATTGCGCAGCTCCAACCAGGCAGCGAAAAATCTGTATCAGCATTGTGGATACGTCGAGGTTGATGTCTGGTCGCGGTATTATGCCGATGGTGAGAATGGTATCGTAATGGAAAAGACCATCAGTGCGTCGGCAAACGCCTAAGGTAACGAATGCGAAGCAGTGTCAGCGGTGCCCACTTTCCTCTTTGACCGGAGCAAGAGGCTCTGGTAGAATTCATTCGCCAGGGCGTTGTACCCTTCGCCCTCGAGCGCCTCATCGGGCGCTCTAATTTTCTAGAAAGGGCTTGGATAATCATGAAAGTATTACTCCTGAAAGACGTCTATAAACTAGGTCGGGCTGGTGATGTCAAGAAAGTAGCAGACGGCTACGGACGGAATTATTTACTCCCGCAGGGGTTGGCTGCATTAGCCACAGCGGGGATGTTGAAACAGGCCGATCGAATTCGTGAGAAAGCCACTGAGGAACGAGCACGGCTCAACCAGGAACTGAGCTCGGTTGCTGAAGTGTTGGAAGGTTTGGAGTTGATCTTCCCCGTCAAAGCTGGAGAAATGGGGCGGCTTTACGGTTCGGTAACCACCTCCATGATTGCGGATGCCATCCAGGAAAAATCTGAACTGACGGTCGATCGGCACCAAATCGATAGTCAACCGATCAAGAGCATCGGTGTGCACGAAGTGGACGTTCGCCTCACGGTAGATCTGGTTCCGCAGATCAAGGTCGTTGTGCATCGTGAAGATGAGCCACCCGAATCGGCTTACGAATTAGATGAAGAAGAGATCGCAGAAGAACCGGCGGAAGCTTTTGCAGAATTGAAAGCCGAACTCGAGGTCGAAGAACAAGTAATGCAGGCCGAAGAAGAACCTGCTGACGATCCGACCCAAGAAGATCTAACTGCGAAAGACGATACCGCCGATTCGGCCAGCGACGATATATCCTAATCGACTCGTTCGAATCCCACCAGCGAGAATGGTTTCCTATCCTTTTGTTGGTGGGATTGTTACCCCCAGGCGGTTATGAAAGAACTTGGTCAGAAGCTGCGAGATACTCGTGAGCGACTTGGAATCACGTTAGAGGAAGTCGAAAACGCTACTCGCATCCGCACTTATCATTTGGCGGCTCTGGAACGGGGGGATATCGAGTCGCTGCCTTCGCCTGTACAGGTGCGCGGATTCATCGGAAATTACGCCGATTATCTCGGGTTGGATTCAAACGAGATACTGCTCGAATACGCGGAGAAATTGCAATCTCGCCGCCCGAAAAAGCGGACTCCAGCAGCGCAAAAGGAATCGAGAAGTGGACCATTAGTACAAATCCATTCTCGCCGACCGCGCTGGCTTTCCTTCGACCTGGCTATCACGGCAACGATCATCCTGGCTGTGATTGCTGTCCTGCTCTGGGGCAGCAGCCGCCTGATGCAGTCGATCCGACAAGGGGCACAGGCGACAGATGATGATGTGGCGTTTTTCATCCCCAGCGAAACACCCACGCTGACAAATACACCTGAGTTTGAATCCACTTCGATGCCGGCCGTTCAACCCGATGCAATCATGGAATCGGAGACAGAAATTCCCACGCAGCCCATCGTCTTGGGGCTTAACAGCGAAGTTAATCTACGCCTTGTAGCCAAGCAGCGGGCTTGGGTTCGTGTACTTGTGGATGGTGAAGAAATCTTCATGGGGCGCATGCTCCCTGGGGAAGAGCAGACGTTCACCGGCCAGCAATCCGTTGAAGTCTCGACGGGAAATGGTGCTGGTGTGCGTGTATATTACAACGGCCAGGATCAGGGCACCATGGGGGACGTAGGGCAGATTGTAGTCCGTGTGTGGACATTAGACGGTGTTTTCACGCCCACACCCACACAAACCCAAACACCCACTGCATCCCCTCCAGCCACGGAGACGTCAGCGATGTCGGCGACATCGCCGATAACTCCTGAGTCTGATTTGTGAATCTGCGTATATATTTCCTCTCGCTTGGTTGTGCGAAAAATATCGTCGATTCAGAATCCATGGCCGCAATGCTTGTGCGTGAGGGCTGCCGCCTTGTTGCCAGAGCGGATGAAGCCGACGTCATCATCGTGAACACATGCGGCTTCATCGAACCGGCGCGGGAAGAGTCGTTTGCAGAACTCCAGCGTCTCGTAGAACAAAAGAATCCCGGACAGATGTTGATCGCTGCGGGTTGTCTCACGCAGCGCTATGGCGAAGAGATTGCGCGACAGGTGCCGGGTATTGATGGGTTGCTGGGAACCCGACGCTGGATGGATATCGTCCATGTCGTGGAATCGCTGCGGATACGAGAGACGCCCCGGCCGCTCTATCACCTTCCTGATGCTGATCAAATTGGGGATGAAGATATCGATCTACCCCGCACGGCGATCCAGGGCGCAAGCGCATACTTGAAAATCGCCGATGGCTGCAGTCGCCCTTGTGCTTTCTGTGCCATTCCATTGATCAAAGGTCCTGCTGTGAGCCGCCTGCCAGAACGGATTCTTGCGGATGCGAGGCGTTTACAGGATTCGGGCGTACGGGAAGTCAATTTAATCGCCCAGGACACTACGGCTTATGGCCACGATTTGGGGATCAAAGATGGTTTGGCACAACTGCTTGAGGACTTGGTAGAGGCTGCACCACAGGTGGAGTGGTTCCGCATTCTCTACGCCTTTCCTGGCTGTGTGACGGATCGTCTGATCGATGTTATTGCGAATACCCCCCAAGTCGTCCCCTATATCGACATGCCACTGCAGCATGCGCATCCCGATGTGCTGCGCCGCATGCGGCGCCCGGCCAATATCGAGTGGGTACATCGTACCGTGGCAAAAATACGTCACGCCATGCCAGAGGTAGCCTTGCGTTCGACGTTCATCGTGGGATATCCCAATGAAACGGAGCAGGCCTTCGAGACGTTGATGGAATTCGTCTCGGATGTATGCTTCGATCGGGTGGGTGTTTTTACATTCTCGCCAGAAGTTGGTACGGAAAGCGAGTCGCTGGGAGACCGGATCTCGGCGCAGGTGAAAGAGGAGCGTCGTCATCGTCTGATGCGTTTGCAGCAGCAGATTTCCTTGGAGCGGAATCAATCATTCGTCGGAGACAGACTTCTGGTCCTCACGGAAGGCGTCGGTAACGGGATTACTCTGGGGCGTTCATATCGGGATGCGCCGGAAATCGATGGCCTGGTGCTTATTAATGGAGAACATCCGCTGGGGGAAATGTTGACCGTGAAAATTGACAGCGCAATGCCCTATGATCTCATCGGAACGGTAGATTCCGCAGAAGACTAAGTATCGCCGATGGGCAGGATCGGATATATCGCAGCAATCCGTTCTAAAATCCGGATGGAACGTGTGGTTAGATGCCAGCATTAATGGAAGGTTTGTTAGCCGGGTACGGAATCGCTATTCCTGTGGGGGCCGTCACTGTCTTGATTGTGGAAACAACGCTGCAGAAGGGATTAGCCGCAGGTTTCGTGGCCGGAAGTGGTACGGCGACCGTGGATTTTCTCTATGCCGCGTTGGCCGCTGTTGCCGGCAGTGTGCTGGCAGCCAGTCTGGAGCCTTATGCGGATTCTGTCCGTGTTATCAGTTCGATCCTGCTTGTCAGCCTGGGAATCTACGGACTGCGGCGTTCTTTGCAACGTGCTGCACTAAAGGAGATCTCGCAAACCGAGAGCGGCTACGGGAAACTCTATCTACAATTTTTTATTATTACAGCCATTAATCCCCTGACCGTGATTTATTTCAGCGCCTTGATCCTGGGTGGGACGTTGGGGAGCTCCAGCACAAACCTGGACCGCCTGTTGTTTATCCTTGGAGCCGGAATTGCATCCTTCTCATGGCAGAGTCTCCTGGCATTTATCGGCGCCTTACTGCGAAAAGGTATTTCCCCACACGTTCGTCTTGGGATGAGCCTGGCTGGCAACCTGGTTGTTGTGGGGCTTGGCTTGCGCTTGATACTGCGTAGTTGAGTATTAAGCCATTTTCATCCTTCATCCAATCCGTAACGTTCTCGCAATGTCCGAGATACTTGCGGCAGGATTTCCAACACCCGCTCGGCCAGCGGTTCCGTGAGCACACCTCCGGCGCCGCAACTGGGTGTGATCAAGGCTCGAGATAGAAGGGTCGCGCGATCAAAGCCTTTTTCCTCGAATCGCTGGAGACCGGCATCTATGCGGGAGAGAAGCGTTTCCGTAGTTTCCGTGGCTGCCGCTTCCCGATCCAGGGTAGGAACGATGCCCCATCCCAAAACACCGCCTCGCTTGAAAAAATCTTGTAGATCATCCGGATACAAGGTCATCGCCTGGAGATGATCGTAGGCGTCGAAATCCAGAATATCAAGGTCCGTAGACATGAGCAGCGACCAATCCGTATCTTCTTCGCAGTGCACGCCGGCGAGAGCGCTATGGGCGTGAATCAGGGAGACGACTTCGTTGATGTCGCCGATGATATCCTGCTCGCTCACGGTGATGTAAGTTTGGGAACCAAAACTAAGTAGTGAGGGTTCGTCGAGAAAGATGATGAATGGCTTATGGAAGCGGCTTAGCTGCGAGATTTGCCACTTTACCTTCATGGCAACGGATTTCGTAATCACATCGCGCAGTGTCTCATCGTAGTAGGCGCAGCGACGATTTTGATCCATGAGGTTGATCCCCTGCGTGAATGGCCCGGTGACCTGTCCTTTAAGCATGACGATGGATTCAACGGTTTCGGAAATGTGCGCTGTGAAGGCTTCGAATCCGGCGGCATACTTCGTCGAGATGCGAAAATGCGCCAGGGCGTCCATATCGTCGGCTTCCATCACCTGAAGATAACGGTCGTAGAACTGTGTGAGCTGATCGGTGTAATCGGCAGCCTGGGTATCGAAATAGACCCGGTCACCGTCTTCTACCAGTGCGGGCATGCCTTCCGTGAACTGGACCATCATGTTTTCGTGAAAAACTCGTCGCGGGAATTGGACCCAGGAGGGTATCTTTGGCGTGCTTGCGAACATGAGCTCCGTACCTCGCTTGACATCCTTGTGCGGCAGGCTGCCAATTGTAGTCGCCAGACAGCGAGGTTCGAAGCTTGGAGGTGTTATCTTGCCGGGTTGCATGTTTCTCAGTCCTCTCCTTGTGGGTGGTATGCTGCGTGATTACATGGTTCACGAATTCGCACGCAGCGCGTGACAGATTCGTGACACCGAGTTCAATCGACCGTATGAATTGGTTTGTGGTGAGCTTAGCCGCTATTTCAAGCCAGCTTGTTCCTTGATCGTATCAACCATGTCCAGGCGTTCCCAGGGCGCATCGATGTCGTCGCGGCCGAAATGACCATAGGCGGCTGTTGCGCGATAAATGGGACGTCGTAAATCCAGGTGGCGGATGATCGCACCCGGTCGCATATCGAAGTTGTTGCGAATTAGCTCAATCGTTTTCTCATCCGGGATTTTCCCGGTGCCAAACGTTTCAACGGCAATACTGGTGGGCTGTGCCATACCGATGGCGTAACTGACCTGCACTTCCATGCGGTCGGCGACACCAGCGGCGACTAAATTCTTGGCAACATAGCGCACCATGTAGGTTGCCGAGCGATCGACTTTCGTGGGATCTTTACCGGAAAAGGCGCCGCCACCGTGCCGAGCGATTCCACCGTATGTGTCGACGATTATTTTCCGACCCGTAAGACCGGAGTCTCCCTTCGGTCCACCGGTCACAAACCGACCGGTGGGATTGACGAGAAGCCGGGTGTTGTCATCGAGCAATTCAGCCGGAACGATTGGTTTTATTACGTTGGCGATGATGTCTTCTTGGATTCTTTCACTCGCCACGTCTGCATGATGCTGCGAAGATATGAGCACCGTGTCCACACGCACGGGAACACCTTTGGAATATTCAACGGTCACCTGGCTTTTTCCATCCGGTCTCAAGTAGGGCAGGATACCTTCCTTGCGAACCGCGGTCAGGCGTTTGCAAAGCTTGTGGGCCAGCGATATCGGAAGAGGCATGTATTCCGGTGTTTCCGTACAGGCGAAGCCGATCATCATCCCCTGGTCACCAGCGCCAAGGGTTTCGAGTTCATCGGCAGCCTTCATTTCACCCTTCTTCGATTCGAGTGCTTTGTCAACGCCCAGGGCGATATCCGGACTTTGCTCCTTGATCGAAACGATCACTCCGCAAGTCTCTCCATCGAAACCGTACTTTGCACGGTCGTATCCGATGTCGAGAACGGTTTGCCGGGCGATCTCGCCGATTTCGACATACGTGTTTGTCGTGATCTCACCGGTGACGAAGATGAGCCCTGTCGTCACAGCACATTCGCAGGCCACTCTCGCTACGGGGTCGTTGGCGATAATCGCATCAAGGACTGCGTCGGAGATTTGGTCGCAGATCTTATCCGGGTGACCTTCCGTCACGGATTCGGATGTGATGAAGTGTTGTGGGGAGGTCATGAAGGTTGTTGTCATGGAGGTCTCCTTGTGGCAGATTTTGGCTTGAATACCTTCCTACATTAGCATAAATAGCGTATGAATGACTCATTGAAAGAACGATTGATTTGCGTGAAGCGCTGATCGAAATTCCGGTCTCGAAGCATATCGATTACTCGTTGGCCTCTGTATTGTTCCGTTCATTGTCCGTAATTTCACGCCACTCCGCGTTGATGATCGATGTGAGTTCTGCCCAATGCTCATCGACGATGTGCTGTGGACACAGCTCAACAAAAAGGGTTGTTCCCAACCAGAGCAAAAAGGCATCGTCAATTGGCCCGATAATTGGTTCCGGGATCACGAGGTAGAGCAAGGAGCCGATGGGAAGAAGTTTGAGAAGCGGATTGATGCGTGAATCGCGCATCAGCTGCAGAATTAGCCGGATTCGCAACGATAGGTTTTCGAATAGATTGTTACCTTTACCGCTCGATCGTCTCTGTGATTCCGGGTCGCTCAAAGTGTCCCTCAGGAATGCGAGTTGGTGAATTATACCCTCCTCCCTGATGGTTTCGTAGGTTAGCGTTGCGGAAGACGTACGATGTATGTTGCCAGTAAATTGCTGCCGTCGTCAATGGAAAATTCCCCAAAAACAGCGATGAGGTCTCTTGGGTGTAAATTCGACTGGCTGAGTTCACTTCCGGAGATCTCCATGATGGATGTATTTCCATCGACCTTGATCCACTTGGGTCCTTGCTGTGTGGCAATTTGAATTCCGTCTCGAGAACCCCCGCGGATCATACCGACGATGTCCGGCTCCCCTGCCGGGATGCCCTCGGGACGGGTAAGACGACTTCGATCGATTTGGGGTACGCCGCCGACGGCTTTGTAGTGTAAGCCCTCGGCACTGATGCCGTAGCGGCCGATGTACACGCCTAGCGAAAAAGCGCCGATGAGTAAGGCCAGAATCAATATCACGCCGCCCACAGTATTTAGTTTGCGATTCGCAACCATCTTTCCATCGTCTCCTCTTCGTTTATCACTTCGATACTACCGATTTCTACTGCTTCTCCGATACCCTGGATGTGGATATCTAATCCATGTGAACCTGGTTGGATGGTCGATGGAATGACCAGCCAATAATCTTCAACAATCACACCGTCTGTGACACGCCTGACTTCCGCATTGTAGCGTTTGAGATTGCCGAAACCGAGTTCGTGCGTCTCCAGGGGCCGCTCATCCAGATCGATCGTCAGGCTGATGGGCTCCAGGCGTTGGAAGGTCCAGTACAGGATCAGGTGCAGGCATCCACCACTTTCCACTGGCCGGTCAGGGATGTCGACGCCGAGAAGTGTGAGGTTGCCGAAATCGGCATGGATTTCTAAATCCGGTTGTGCTTCGTCCACCACGAAGGTCGGCGCCTGTTGGCTGAGTCGATAGAGGACGAGTCGGTTGCGGGAACCTGTCAGCCCCTGACTGCCCACAAGCACCGGTGTTTGCCAGGTGCCGGTCGGGATGATGTCCTTCGTCAACGCTCCCAGGCCTCGATTTTGATTTACGCCGTTCAAAGGGGTGGTGCTGAAAAGCTCTCTGCCCTGCAAATCGGAATATGTAGGGTTGTGCGTGGGGAGCGCTGGCAGCACAACATCGGGGCGCGTGTCGTATGCCAATTGCCAGTAGAAAGCATCGTAACCCATGACGCCTGCCCGGGAAAGCAGCGTACTGTCCTCCGGCAAATACGTCCATACGTTGGCATAGAAGTCGTTCGTATTGACGTCATTCGAGCGATCGCGGGAAGCATAGTTCTCCATCAGCGGGTATAGGCCCATGGCAGCGACGACACCTACTACTGCCCAGCGAGCGACCGTGGTGATTTGTCCTGCAGTTAACCGCTGCAGCCAAGTTTCGATCGCATGCATCAACTCAACCATCCCAAAGGCGATGAAGATCGCCCAGATGAAGTGGGCCGGGATGAAGAAGACTTCCAGATCGAAAGCACGGTACTGGATGAAGAACCAGGTGTGGACCAGATACATTCCCATGAATAAATAATAATGACGGGTGCGCCTGTAGAGCAGCGAGAACAACCCGATGATCCCAAGCAGCACGCCGATCAGACTGAACTGGTCCCAGAGCAGGTAGATGTACACGACGACACGATCGGGCAGTTCAGACATTTCGAAGGCAAACTTCAATTGTGGGAAGGCGCCGAGTGTGTAATCGTAGAGGTCTTTGAGAGTCAGGGGTGCGTTTCCCATCAATCCCTGGTCGCTGAGTGTCTTGGCCCGCAGGGGCAGCCACAAGTATTGGGCTGCACCTATTGAAAATCCGGCTACGGCAGCAATCCACAAGGAAGGTCGTTTCAACACGGAGCGATCGGTGAGCAAAACGAACAGCCCAATTGCAGGGGCAAAGCCCAGATTGGAGATGTGCGTTCCTAGTGAGAGGCCATAAATCAATGCAAAAAGGAAGAAATCGCGATCGCGGCGTGTGATTTCCCAACGAAGGAGCATAAGTAAGCTCATCATGATCATGGCGATGTTCGCTGTGTAGACTTCGGCAATCAGCGCTTGCGACCAGAAGGTTGGCGAAAAGGCGAATATCAGGGCGGTAAAGACTGCGCCAGCACGGCGAGTGGAGATGGAAGCCGCTCGAGGGTGCAGGATCATGGTCGTGATCAGATATATCCCTGCCACACCGAATGCGGCACATATGGCACTCATCAGATTCATGCGGTGGGCGATATCACCGAAAGGCAGGAAGGTGAAGATCTTTCCCAGCCACATGTAGAGCGGATAGCCGGGCATGTGTGCCAGACCGAGGACATACGGAATGGTGGCGAGTTCATTTCCATCCGGACTTTGATAGGAAAGGCTGGGGGTTAGCGTGGCGAGATAGGCGAGCAAGGCGATCACTACCAGAGCCAGGCCAATGAATAGATCGGTGCGCTTGAGGCGGTTCAAGATTTCATCCATCACCTGAATTCTCCGTTCCACAGGTAATCCCGGGATTAAGTCCGTGCAAACTGTGTGTAAAATCGGAAACCATGACGGAAAGAAGCCGGACATCCTTGTGATAGAATCCTCGAATCATGCCAACTTCACCGGAGGTCTATTTGGATCCACGTGGCGTCCATGCCCAAAGGCTACGGGAAAATAGAACATCGATCACAACTGTATTCTTCGATCTGGATGACACATTACGTTATAACGACCCGGATGCGACGATGTTTTTCCATGACACGGCAGAGAAATTTGGTATCCATTCCACACTCGAGCGGCGACGAAAAGCTGAACGCTGGACGCATGCATACTGGGCATCTTCTTCTGAGTTGATGCTAGATCTGCAGATGTTTGGAGATTGGAACAAGAACGGTGCTTTTTGGAAGAACCACGCACGTCGACATTTGAAGATCTTAGGTGCCTCTGATGCGGAGGCCCAACGATTGGCGCCCGCCATCACCGAGATGATACTGGCAGAATACGATCCCGTGGACATCGTTCACGACGATGTTGTTCCCATGCTCCAGGCTTTGAATGAATGTGGGTACAAGTTGGCCGTCGTCTCCAATCGCTCTCAGGCGTTGGCACCTACGCTCGAAGGGTTGGGGCTGGAGCATTATTTCGATTTAACACTTGCGGCTGGCGAGGTGGATTATTGGAAGCCCGACCCGCGCTTGCTGCTGCACGCGGCTTCGATGGCTGCTGCACGAACTGAAGAGATCGTTTATGTGGGCGATAATTATTATGCCGACGTGGTTTGCGCCCGTGAGGCCGGTATGACACCGATATTATTCGATGCGAGGGGCATCTTCCCCGATGCGAATTGTGAGGTTATCTCTCGGATGCGTGAATTGCAAGACCTATTCGTCGAGTAACTATTTCTGATGATGATGGTTTTCATGTCTTGAGGCGAGAATAAAGGATGATCGTTGGAAGTGCGTATGGAAAGCGTTCATTGACTTCATCGCCCGTGCTATCTATACTACGTATAGAGGAGGAACAATCGCCATGAGCGGATTGGGCCGACAAGTGAAGACTTACCTCAACGGGGCACGCGGCTGAGACGCGCGTGCCTTTTTGCTTGGATACCGCTGGAGATATTAAGGAGGAGCGATGGACTATGGAATGATTGGCAAGATCGAAAAAGCAAAGCGCTACGCGGAAGAACGTAATCGCATCTGTATGCAAGAATTCCGCGTAACGTTCGATGGGGAAAATAATCCACATACAGTGACGTTTGAAAATGGACGCTGGTCATGTGATTGTAATTTCTTCATAACCAGGGGTGTCTGCAGTCATACGATGGCACTGGAACGAATTCTCGAGGGCATGCTTCCTGTTCCGGCCGGGCTTACCTGATTGGGGCGGGACGCAGTTCATTTCATCGGGCAGCTTGCCAGAAGGCGATTTCAATGGAATTGAAGTCGCCTTTATTATTCGACACCAGAAGTACACCTGGTGTCTGTGACGAATTTTCAGGATAGATGGTAGAATCCAGCAGCGGCGGGGTTAGAAATACCCCGCCGATTGCATAGGTGATAACGTGAAACGCTGGCAATTTTGGTTGGGCGTGACCATTAGCGCAGTTTTGCTCTGGGACACGCTGCGGGGTTTTCATCTGGCTGATGCCTGGGAAATCATCCGTGGTGCGGACTACTGGTGGTTGATACCGGGTGTTGCCATCTATTTCCTGGCGGTAATCGCACGTGCCTGGCGCTGGCACTATCTCTTACGACCTATTAAAGTCATCTCAACAAAGTCCATGTTCCCCATCGTCGCCATTGGTTACATGGGCAATAACATCTATCCCGTCCGTGCAGGAGAGTTGCTGCGGGCGTACGTTTTACGGCGCCGTGAGAATGTAGCCATATCCGCATCCCTGGCGACGATCATCGTGGAGCGCGCCCTGGATGGCGTCGTGATGCTGGCTTTCGTCTTCATCAATCTCCCCGAACTTGCCACACTAACATCAGACTCCGGCTTCGCTGGGAGCATCCAGGCGTTGGCCATCATCGGCACAGTTGTTTTCATCGGCGCGGTCTTGATTTTTATACTCATGGCGGTCTTCCCCAATCGCGCGATGCAGGTAATTGAATGGCTCACCATGAGATTCCTGCCTGAGCGTTTTCGGAGGCGTGTGATCGATCTGAGCGAGCGATTTTTGGAAGGTTTTGCAGCATTGCGTTCACCATTGGATGTCATAATGGTTTTGATTACATCCATCGTGATCTGGCTGCTCGAAACCGGGAAGTATTGGTTCGTGATGCATGCTTTTTCTTTTCAAGTGAGCTTTTTTGCCTTGATGCTTATGAATGGCATCGTCAATCTGGCCACGACCATTCCATCCGCGCCAGGTTATGTGGGAACGTTCGACCGTCCAGGCATCGCTGTCCTCGAGGCCTATGGCGTGAAGAAATCCCTGGCGACAAGCTACACACTCGTTTTACACGCAGCGCTTTGGCTGCCGATTACCCTGTTGGGCGCATACTATATGACGCGGGAGGGACTTAGTTGGGAACGGGTACGCAGCGAAATGGAAGAGGAGCAAGAAGCATGAAGGTGGCAATTGTGGGGGGTGGGATCGGAGGCTTAGCGGCGGCGTATGACCTGGCGACCTCGGGTGCGCAAGTAACCCTGCTCGAAGCCACCGACGCCCTCGGAGGCCTTTCGGCTGGTTTCAAGATCCCACGTTGGGATTGGTCGGTTGAAAAATACTATCACCACTGGTTTGCCAGCGACCGGCACATTCTCGGTTTGATTGAAGAGTTGGGCTGGCGCCACCGTTTGATGTTCCCCAGACCCGTTACCGCAGTTTATTGCCAAGGTGCGTTTTACGCCTTGGATTCCCCGCTGGCCGTGCTGCGCTTTCCGGGTATGCCTCCAACAAATCGCTTGTGGATGGGCATGATCGTTGCCTATTTAAAGTACGTCGCCCGCTGGAAACCACTCGAAGCGGTGACGGCGGACTCCTGGCTGCGGCGTTGGATGGGAGAGAAAGCCTATGAACGTTTGTGGAAGCCGCTCTTGATCAGCAAGTTTGGCGATCATTATAGCAATGTCAACATGGCCTGGATGTGGGCGCGTTTCAAAGCGCGTACCCCGCGTTTGGGCACGTTTGAGGGTGGATTCCAGGCCTTCATCGACGCCTTTGCCGATCGTGTCCGGGAAGCCGGTGTGGAGATTCAACTGCGCACGCCGGTGCAGCGCATCGAAGCCAATCCCGCTGGTGGGATTTCGTTATCTTTGGGAAAAGGCAGCATACAGACGGACCAGTGCCTGGTAACGAGTTCGCCGGCCGTTATGGCGAAATTGGCGCCTACTCTGCCGGCGGACTACCTCGGCCGATTGTTGGCGATGAAGTCGATGGGCGCAGTAGTGTTGATCCTGGCGCTCAAGCAGCGGCTCTCGGAAAAGGGAATTTACTGGCACAATCTCCCCAAAGACAGCGGTTTCCCTTTTCTCTCACTCGTCGAACATACGAATTTCATCTCCCCGGCTTTTTTCAGTGGGGATCACATTGTATATTGTGGTGACTATCTCGCTCCGGACCACGAATATTTCTCATTGAGCAAAGAGCAAATTTTGGATAAATTCCTGCCGTCACTCAAGCGTTTCAACCCCGGTTTTGAGGCTGAATGGGTTCGAGATTCGTGGATGTTTCGCACGGCCTACGCCCAGCCTGTGCCCGAATTAAATCACTCCGAGGCGATTCCCGATGTCAGAACGCCGATTCCCGGGTTGTGGTTTGCCAGTATGAGCCAGGTCTATCCGTGGGATCGGGGAACGAACTTCGCTGTAGAGATCGCACGTCGAACGGCAGCAGAAATGCTGTCTTTCCAGGCATGATATTTCCACAAACACAATCTCGGCGCTAGCAGCTATTCCGCATCGTTCGTACTTCGATCCTCGAATTGCAAGGCTGCAGAATTAATACAGTAGCGCAGACCGGTTGGTGGTGGTCCGTCGTTGAAGACGTGACCCAGGTGCGCCTCGCAGCGGCTGCACAAGACTTCTTCACGCAGCATGCCATGGTTGGTGTCTCGCTCGATGCGGACATTATCTTCTTCGACTGCTTGATAGAAGCTCGGCCAGCCTGTCCCCGAATTGAATTTTGTGTCTGAATCGAAAAGCGGGGCACCGCAACCTGCGCAGCGGAATATGCCTTCTCCCTTGAACTTGTTGTATCTCCCACTAAATGGCGCTTCGGTTCCTTTTTGCCGCATGATGCGGTATTGTTCCGGCGAGAGTTCCTGATGCCATTCCGTCTCACTTTTCTGTATTTTATCCTTCATTGAACACCTCACTTTGTACTAAACTCGAAGAAAACGATTCCGCTATTTATCACTACCAAGACTATAAACTCACAGATTCAGAACTCCACTGCAGGAAATTTACCGCGTGAAGATTAATAAAAGATAATCAAATCCATCGCCTGACTGCAGCCCTTTCCAAAGCCAACGCAAGCTGTTGATCGCGCCATTCTGATTGCCGCAGGCTGTTTTTCTGTGGCAACTTCACGATGATATAATTCAGCGTCGCTGAACGAGCGGATTCCGATACGGCGCATACCAAGTGTTTACGCATGCGGCGATTCATTTCGAGTTCACGGAGGTTTGTGTGAGTCGATTGAAATTCTGTCCTGTGTTGTTGTTGATCGTATTGACGGCATGCAGCGCAGGGACGGCAACAGACCAGCAGGAAGGGACACAGCCACAATCCCAAAAACCGACCCGGACGCCCCCGCCAACAGCCACGGTGTATGTCACGCCTACCATCGAGCAGCTCCCTGAAGGTGCGTTTGCCGGACTTCCCTTGCCCCAAGACAGTGGGGAGTACTTCTCGGCTTCCGGCGTCTGCGCTGTTTGCCATGACAGTATGGTGGATGAATCCGGTTTGGATGTATCACTGACGGTTTATTGGCGATCGACGATTCTGGCGAATGCTGCTCGGGATCCGTATTGGCAGGCTTCAACGGCAGTGGAGATTCTCGAAAATCCTGAGATCGAATCTTCGATACAGGATCGATGTGCGAAATGCCACATGCCCATGGCGCGTTTTACCGCAAACAAGGAAGGCGAAGATGTTCGCGCTGTCGGAGATGGCGGTTATATTTCCGCCAATCACCCACTCCACAACATGGCCATGGATGGGGTCTCCTGTTCCCTTTGTCATCAAGTTCGGGAGGACGGGCTTGGGTCAGCCTCCACCAACAGTGGAAATTATTACATCGATTCCGAACTGCGAAAACCCGATCGATTGATCTTCGGGCCATTTACCATCGATGATTCTCAAACGGACGTGATGATCGATGCCTCGGGTTTTCGCCCGCAGCAAGGTTTGCATCTCTCAAATGCCACGTTCTGCGACACGTGTCACACGTTGTATACGGAGTATGTGGATGCAAACGGGCAAGTGGCAGGAGAGTTCCCGGCACAAGTGCCGTACTACGAATGGTTCTACAGTGATTACCGCCGAACTCGCTCGTGCCAGGATTGTCATATGCCCGATGCGGAAGGCGGTGTAAAAATCGCCAACACCAGCGAGGTGCTGCGCAGCCCCTTCTCCACACACATATTCGTGGGTGGGAATGTATACATGCTCGAAATGTTGAGCGAATTTTCTGATGAATTGGCAGTAACGGCTTCCAGCGAGCAGTTTGATGCGACCATCGCTCGCACGCTTGATCAACTTCAAAACGAGACGGCTACGATCGATTTTGATGAATTGCGTGTGTCAGGTGTTTACCTGACAGCTGATCTGCAGATCGAGAACCTGGCGGGTCACAAATTTCCAACTGCTTTCCCATCCCGGCGTGCTTGGGTTCACTTTGTCGTACGTGACGTCAATGACGAAATTGTGTTTGAATCGGGAGCCTGGAATCCAGACGGCTCCATTGTGGGAAACGCCAACGACGTCGATGCGGCGACATTCGAGCAACACTACGATGCCATCGTCCAGCCCGAACAGGTCCAGATCTACGAAGCCATTCTGCAGAACAGTGAGAATCGGATCACGACAGTGCTGCTCGAAGCCGCCAGCTACCGAAAGGACAATCGTTTGCTACCCTCCGGATTTGAAAAACTGTCGCCCTATCAGGACATTGCGGTACGTGGTGAAGCCAAGGAAGATGACGATTTCGAAGGGGGCGGCGATGAAATCCAATACGTGATCAATCTCGGCGAACATCAGGGGCCTTTTAAGGTGATGGTGGAATTAGTCTATCAATCCATCGGGTTCTGTTGGGCGAACAATCTCGGCGGATATTCCGATCCGCTCGTCGATCGGTTTATCGGTTTTTACAACGGGGTGCCCAACGCACCCATCATCGTCGCCAGCGTATCGTCTGAAATCGAATAAATCCGGCAGTATGACCGTATACCTTTTGTTTCGTTAAGGGGCACGCCATCGTGCCCCTTCGCTTTTCATTTGAGGAATCCCGGCGAATTGGACTGAATTCTTAGCCGTTGGGTTACATAAACCACTATTGACAGCGAGGACCTGGGCGGTATCCTCGAGAATACAGGTGAATGACATGCATGAACTTTCGATCACAGAGAGTATCCTCGAAATTGCCCTGCGACATGCACATGCTGCAGGTGCAACGCGGATTCGAAACATCTACCTGGTGATCGGACAACTATCCACGGTTGTCGATGAATCGGTACAATTCTATTGGGATTTGGTGGCGGAAGGAACGATCGCCGAAAGTGCGCTGCTGCAGTTCCGCCGCATACCCGCTGAAATCGAATGCCAGCAGTGCAAGCACCGTTATCCGCCTTCGGCGGATGATCTGGGATGTCCGTCGTGTGGCGGTGCAACGGTTCGGGTGGTAGCGGGAGAAGAGTTCTTCGTGGAAGCGATCGACGTCGACAGTAATGATGTCACCGAAGAGATCGGCCATGCGGGAGCAGAAGCATGAGTGAACGAATTCCTGTTGTCGAGAAAATTATGAGCGCCAACGACCGGTTGGCGCAGGAAAACCGCGCTCGTCTCGATGCGAATGAAGTCTTTGCATTGAACTTGATGGCTTCACCCGGAGCCGGAAAAACTTCGCTCATCGAACACACCATACGCGGTCTTTCGGCGCAGTTTCGTCTGGGTGTGATTGATGGGGATGTGGCCACTTCCATCGATGCGGATCGGGCTACTGCGGCGGGTGCGCGCGCTGTGCAGATCAACACGGGCGGTGAATGTCATCTCGATGCGGTGATGCTGCAGGGCGCTTTAAATGAAATGGATTTGCAGCAGATCGATTTGTTGATTGTCGAGAATGTAGGCAACCTGATCTGCCCGGCAAGTTTTCAACTTGGTGTACATAAGAGTGTTTTAATCGCTTCCGTGCCGGAAGGCGACGACAAGCCCTACAAATACCCGGGCATGTATCGCGGCGTAGATGCCTTGGTGATCAACAAGATCGACCTGCTGCCCTATGTCCCGTTCGATATGGATTATTTCAAACGAGGCGTGGAAATTCTTAACCCGGGATTGGTGACCTTTCCACTTTCTTGCCGCACGGAAGAAGGTTTAGATGAGTGGTTGGGATGGGTAGCGGAAATGACGAATCACAATCGTCAGCAGGCGTCTTCAACGGATGCGATTCCCCGGAAGGAGGATTCAGCGGGTGAAGCTAAGTCTTCCTGAGATATTTACTCGAGATTCCTTTCATCCAGCGGATGCATTCTGTGAATGAGATTCGAGGCGCACGCATCCACGTTGACGGTGTCGTGCAAGGGGTTGGATTCCGCCCATTCGTGCACGGCCTGGCTAAACGCTTGCAATTGACCGGTTGGGTTCGAAATACATCGGCTGGTGTGGACATTGTGGTCGATGGCACGGAAGTAGCACTTGCAAGCCTTCTGGATGCGTTGAAGCATGAAGCGCCATCGTTGGCTCGTATCGATAAAATCACCGCCGAAACCACAGAAGTGCATGATTTTATAACCTTTGAGATCGTTCACTCCGAAGAAATTGCGGGCGCTTTTCAACCCATTTCCCCGGACGTCAGTCTGTGTACGGATTGTCTGCGTGAGTTGAATGATCCCCAGGATCGCCGCTATCGTTATCCCTTCATCAACTGTACAAACTGCGGACCTCGTTTCACGATCATCACCGGTATTCCTTACGATCGCCCCAACACGACCATGGCGTCGTTCGAGATGTGCGCGGATTGTGCCGCGGAATACCACGATCCCAACGATCGTCGTTTCCACGCGCAGCCCATCGCCTGCCCGCTTTGTGGACCTGAGATCTGGTGCGAAGTCCGGGGTGAAATCGTGGCGAAGCGAGAGGCAGCACTGACTTTCGCCCGCCAGAGTCTGGTGGATGGCAAGATCGTTGCCGTCAAGGGGCTGGGAGGATTTCATCTGGCCTGTGACGCCACGAATCCCGAAGCCGTTGAAACGCTGCGCAGCAGAAAACTGCGCATCGAAAAGCCGTTCGCTGTGATGATGCCCGATCTGGCTACCGTGGAAGCGCACTGCCTGGTTAACGAGGATGAGTGCGCTTTGCTAACATCCCGCGAGCGTCCGATCGTGATTCTTGAACGCCGGCCGCAGTCCCAGATCGCGCCGTCGGTTGCTCCCCATCAAACGACGCTCGGTGTGATCTTGCCGTATACGCCCTTGCATGTGCTGCTGCTCGAAACCGGGAAGGATTTTCCCCCGGCATTGGTGATGACCAGCGGAAACATGAGTGAAGAACCGATCGCCACGCAGAATGATGAGGCTCGCCGGCGGTTGTCGTCGCTGGCGGATGTGTTCTTGCTGCACAACCGCGGGATTCAGACCCGCTGTGATGACTCCGTGTTGCGTATCTCGGATGAGGACATCTACCCTTTACGGCGTGCACGCGGCTTCGCTCCCTATCACGTTAAACTGGGTTGGGAATCACCATCGATCCTGGCTACAGGCGGGGAATTAAAAAATACCTTCTGCCTCACCCGCGAACGCTATGCCTTCCTCAGTCACCACATTGGGGATTTGGAAAATTTCGAGACGCTGCACGCCTTCGAGGAAGGCGTGCGCCACTTCGAAGAGCTATTCCGGGTGCAGCCTTCCGTACTGGCGTATGACCTGCACCCCGATTACATGGCCACGCGTTATGCCCTCGAACGCGCGGATCATGAAGGTTTGCCTGTCGTGGGTGTGCAACATCACCACGCACACATCGCAGCCTGTATGGCCGAACATGGTTTGCCCGGAGATCGGCCGGTGATCGGCGTGGCTTTCGATGGTGCGGGATACGGAGAGGATGGCGCAATTTGGGGCGGCGAATTCCTTCTGGCGGATTATTCAGACTACCGACGAGCGTATCACCTGACGTACGTTCCCATGCCAGGAGGAGAAGCTGCTGTGCGTGAACCCTGGCGCCTGGCCTTGGCCTGGCTGCAGCAGACGGGATTGGAATGGGAAGATGATCTCGCTCCCGTGCGTGCATCTACGCATGAAGCGCGGCAAACAATCACACGCATGTTGAACATCGAGCTGAACAGTCCATTGACGTCGAGTATGGGCCGTTTGTTTGATGCGGTTTCAGCGCTTATCGGCGTGCGTCAGCGGATCAATTATGAGGCCCAGGCAGCGATCGAGCTCGAAGCAAACGTGGCCGCGGATGAAGAAAGCGCATATGCGTTTGCACTCCGGGATGGGGAAGTCGACCCCTCTCCTGTGATCCAGGCCATTGTCACAGATCTTCGTGCAGGCGTGCCCAAGGAGCGTATCGCAGCTTGTTTCCATCTTGCTGTGGCAGATATGGTCAACGATGTCTGCCGGCTGCTGTGTAAAGAGGAAGGATTTTCGGATGTCGTACTGAGCGGCGGTGTGTGGCAAAATCAGGTGTTACTGAAACATACGCTCCGTCTGCTGCGCCAGAGTGGTGTGTCCGTCTATTTCCATCGTCGAGTCCCGACCAACGATGGCGGCATCGCTTTAGGGCAGGCGGCCATCGCCGCCCATCGGACCGATCAGAATTAGGCAGATTCTGAGTTTGCACACTCTGTTATGGGGGGCGGGTGATCGCAGCGAGTTTGCGAAGGAGGATTTGGGTATGTGTCTTGGTGTGCCAGGGAAAATTACGGAAATTTTCGAGATGGAAGGCCTGAAAATGGGCAAGGTGGATTTCGGCGGCGTCGTCCGCGAGGCGTGTTTGGAATACGTGCCGGAAGCGAAGCAGGGAGATTACGTCGTCGTTCACGTTGGATTCGCGATCAGTATATTGAGTGAAGCGGAAGCACAGGAAACACTGGCGATGCTGCGTGAGATTGTAGATATTGAAGATGAGGTCGGTCCGGAAGTGGAAGCTTGATGAAGTATGTCAGCGAGTATCGCGGCGCCAAGTTGGTCCATGGCGTTTTGGTGCAGATTAATGAAACCGTCAGCCGGCCATGGGTGCTCATGGAGATTTGCGGCGGTCAAACGCATTCCATCGTACGCCACGGCCTCGATCAGCTGCTGCCTGAGGAGATCGAATTGGTTCATGGCCCGGGCTGCCCGGTTTGCGTGACGTCTTTGGAACTTATCGATAAAGCACTGGCGATTGCCGCCATGCCGAACGTTATCCTGGCTTCGTATGGCGATATGCTCCGCGTTCCGGGATCAGTACGGGATTTGTTCTCCGTACGAGCTTCCGGAGGCGATGTGCGTGTGATTTATTCGCCCCTGGATGCGGTAAAGATCGCACGGGAGAACCCGGATCGGGAAGTGGTCTTTTTTGCCATCGGTTTCGAAACCACCGCGCCGCCGAATGCAATGGCGGTGGTTCAGGCCAAGTCTCTTGGGCTCGAGAATTTCAGTATGCTGGTTTCACATGTTCGGGTGCCCCCGGCCATGCACGCCATTCTGGGTTCGCCGAGCAATCGCGTCCAGGGTTTTTTAGCGGCGGGGCATGTGTGTGCGGTAATGGGCTATTGGGAATATGGACCCATCGCCGAACAATACAGCGTCCCGATCGTGGTGACCGGCTTCGAGCCACTTGATATCGCCCTGGGAATACTACGGGTCGTGCAGTTGCTGGAGGCAAATCAAGCTGTGGCCGAAAATGCTTACG
Source organism: Anaerolineales bacterium (assembly GCA_034430425.1). Lineage (GTDB taxonomy): Bacteria > Chloroflexota > Anaerolineae > Anaerolineales > E44-bin32 > WVZH01. The sequence continues at coordinate 34,097 of DAOUEK010000028.1, forward strand.
AGCGAGCCGTGACGCTGGAAGGCAACAAACCGGCGCAGGATTTGATCCAGCGGGTGTTCGAGCCCTGCGATCGCAATTGGCGTGGAATCGGGATGATACCGGGAAGTGGCTGGTGCTTGCGGGCTGAATTCTCCGATTATGATGCCGAGCTGCGCTTCGATGTGGAGGCGATCCAGCCGAAGGAATCCCCGCTTTGTATTGCGGGTGAGATTCTACAGGGGCTCAAAAAGCCGTTCGATTGCACGGCGTTCGCCAAGCAGTGTACGCCCGAAACACCGCTGGGGGCGACGATGGTCTCCTCCGAAGGGGCGTGTGCAGCCTATTATCGCTACGCTCGCCTTGATGTCCCCGAGTCATCTTAAACGCTTCCCCGTTTGAATGTGATTGTATTGCTCGGAGACCTATCCTGGAAACATGGGTGAAAAAAATGAAAGAGGATCAACAGGATTCAGTCACCATTCATGGACTGGTATGCCCACGGCCGTTGTCGCATGAGGACACAATCGTTCTCGGACATGGGAGCGGCGGGCGGATGACACAACGTTTGATCGAAAGGACGTTCTATCCGCCCTTCGAAAATGCAACTTTACTCCGCGGGGACGATGCTGCGGTGGTGGAAACCCCCGCAGGAGGGCGGCTTGCCGTAACTACGGACGGCCACATCGTCTCACCGCTCTTTTTCCCGGGTGGGGATATCGGCCGCCTGGCGGTTTGTGGCACAGCGAACGATCTGGCGATGGTTGGGGCGCAACCGCGTTGGATGACGGCGAGTTTTATTATCGAAGAAGGTCTGCCGCGTTTCCTGCTCGAACGCGTTGCGCAGTCGATGAAGGAGGCGGCCGAGGAAGCCGGATTGATCATCGTCGGCGGTGACACCAAAGTTGCCGAACGGGGCAAGGCGGATGGGCTGTTCATCACCACCACCGGGGTGGGTTGGATTCCGGCCGAACGGGATGTGAGTGGGGCAAACGCTCGTCCCGGGGATGTGGTCCTGGTTTCCGGCACGATAGGCGATCACGGAATCGCTGTACTCGCCGCGCGCGGCGAACTGGATTTTCAGGCTGAGGTCGAATCCGACCTCGCCCCGCTCAACAGCATGGTCGAGGCGATGTTCACCGTTTGCCCGTCCATTCATGTGTTGCGCGATCCGACGCGCGGCGGTGTGGCGACGACGCTCAACGAGATTGCGCGCCAGAGTAACGCGGCGATCGTGCTGGATGAAGTCGCCATCCCCGTACGACCGGCGGTAGATGCGGCGTGTGAGATGTTGGGATTCGATCCGCTCTATGTGGCCAATGAGGGTAAATTGCTTGCCTGCGTCCCCCCTGAAGATGCGGAAAAGGTCCTGGCGGTGATGCGCGAGATGGAGTACGGGGCGGATGCCTGCCAGATTGGGATCGTCGAGGACGACCCGGCCGGGCGGGTATTGATGAAAACGGCGATCGGCGGCACACGCGTGATCGATGTGCTGGCCGGAGAAATGCTGCCGCGCATTTGCTGAGGGCAGCACCACATCGTTATCTCAAACTTAATGTACCAGGATGACCTGAATGTCGCCGGGATCCTGCCGGAAGACGCGTTCGAGATTTACTCCGATCTGTTCCTCGACCAATCCCCAAATATGCGCCTCTTGATTTCTCAATAGATTGATGGAGTGAATGGCATCGATGTTGTTCTCGATGAGCCATGCATAGAGTGCTTCGCCCGTTTCGTATTGGCGCAGTTCCTCGGGGAAACGCACGTAGGTCATGCGCGCGGCCAGCACATGCCCTGGCGCATATGAGACGACTCGCGAACCGGGTTCGAGATTGTCGATCATGAATACCAGCGCTTTCTCGTCCGAAGATGACCCCAGGGAACGGATTCCCGGCGAAGGATATGGTTCTCGTAATACCAATCCCAAACACATGATGGCGAGCAAGCCGACGAGAGGTTTGTTGACAATTTTATTTCTGCCGGACAGCACGATCCATATGGCCCATAGTCCAAACAGAAAAACCAGGGCACCAAGGAAGACGGCGAGTTTATTATCTGCCAGGCCGTATATACACAGCATTACGAGAGCAAGCGATATCAGCCACTTGTGTCGGTTGCTGTCAAATCTTGTAACCGTGACATGCAAACCAATGGCAGCCAGGCTGATCGGTATGAAGAAGGGCAACAACATATATCCGCTGCGGAAGAAGGTCAGAAAGTAAACGGCCAGGTATGCAGGCCAGAGGAGCGTGATGGTGGCAAGTAAGAACGCTCGCTTCCTGAACAACTCGATGATGCCAACCAGTGTGAACAGGAAAATCAGCGCGCCGAAGCGAATGTGGTAGGCATGCAGTAGTGTGGATGGCAATCCTTTACTCATTCTCTTCAGACGCTCGATGTACGCCTGGGGGTTGCCTCGGATGGCCTTGATGATGGAATACTCATTTTCTTCCGGCGTTCCGAAAACTTCGCGTGCCTGGAGTTGGGCTTCGATGGTCAGAGACCCGGCTTCGGGTTGGGTCTGCAGTGGTTGTCCCTGTTCAAACGCCATGTAGGTTCTTCTTGCAGTCCCAAGGTTAAAGTCGCCTGTGACGCTGCCATAGAGAAGTACGTAGCCTCCGATGAGAAGCGTGCAGGGAATAACGCTTGCCGCGAACACTTGCAGGTATTGTTTCGGCGTGCGTTCGCTGCTGCGTGCGATCAGAAGCGATAAAAACAGGAAAATTGGTATCAGTACGAGTCCGTCGTTACGCGCCAGCGCGGCCAGACCGAGTAACGCAGACGCTTGCCACACATGCCGGGGGTCTCTGGCGTTGTAATATTTCAGCACTTGCCAAAAGGTTAGACCCGACAGGCCGGCGAATAAGGCGTCGCTTGGGTTCAAGAACAAATCCGTGAGCAGTGGGGAGACCACGAGTAGGCCTGCGGCGATGAAGGGGGAAGCGAAGCGATGGTATTCCTTGGCGACGAGATAACATGCCAGCCAGGTGAGTGCAAAGAGGATCAAACGGGCCACGCAGGCGCTGTGAACGATCCAAAATGGGGAAGCTCGGAAGGGGAGATAGGTGACGGCATACAGCAAGGCAAGGAGCGGATTCCCGGCAAATTCAGGCAGGGTTCCTTCTGCGAGTTGTCTGCCCCTGTCGATGTAGATCATTTCATCGAATGGGCCGAGGTCTTTCAAACTGATCAACATGAGTGGGTAGATCAGCACCAAATTGATGATGAAAAGGAGGGCAGCTGGCGAGATATTTCTATTGGCGATCCTGCAGTTGACAGCGTGGAGGATTGCACGCCAGCGTTGTTTCCCGTTCGTTCTCGAATCCCGAGGATCTTCGTTCATCATGCTGTCCTTATGTGTGATGTCACTGTGAGGATCAAAGGAATATCCCTTCCATTCTGTTGCATGCAGCTTATTAAATCACAGTTTGCTCTGAACCTGGGGTTGGATTTGTGTCGAGTCGCATGGATATTGAACTCAGGGCTATAATAAGTGAGATCCGATCGGTATTTCGCCAAAATCGGGTTTCATCGGTGTAGGAAGAATGATCAAATCTCTTTCCGCGAAGAGACTGGCCGAGATACCAAAGCGGTATTGTCCTGCAGTTCAGATTAGATAATTGGATTGGCATCGTCGTATGGAAACAGAGTTAGCCAAGATCACCGCAAGTGCACGCCGTCTGCTTGAGACAATTCCCCCGCATGTGATACTGGTTGCCGCGGCGAAGGGCAGAAGCAATGCGGAAGTTGAAGCGGTTCTCCAAGCTGGCGTGACTCATGTTGGGCATAATTACATGCAAGATGCTGAACCCATGATCGAAGCATTAGGGTCTGGCGCAACCTGGCATATGATCGGACACCTGCAGCGCAATAAAGCCAAGAAAGCGGCTGCCGCTTTCGATCTCATCGAAACAATCGATTCGCTGAAACTGGCAAAGGCAGTCGACCGGTACTGCGCCAATAACAACAAGATCATGCAGGTTTTGATTGAGGTCAATATCGGACGTGAAAGCACAAAATCCGGTGTAATACCGGAAAATATCGATAAGCTTGTTGAGGGGATGTCACAGTTGAAATATCTGCGTGTGCTTGGTCTGATGACCATGGGGCCGCGTTTTGGCAACCCCGAGAATGCACGGCCGTACTTCCAGCAAACCCGAGAGATATTCTATCGTCTTTCAAGCATGCGGCTGCCCAACGTCACCATGCGATACCTCTCCATGGGAATGAGCAACAGCTACGAGGTGGCGCTGGAAGAAGGCGCCAACATCGTACGCATCGGCACAAGACTGTTCGGACCCCGTATCTAGAAATCTTCCACCGAGTTGTGGGCTAGCATGCGATCTGGGAATGGCAAGTTATCCGATGTCTCCTGATAAATAAGCTTTGGTACGCTCATCAACCGGTTGGTTAAATACCTGCGAGCTGGGACCGCATTCAATCAATTCGCCCATCCATAATACGAGAACGTGATCCGCGAGGCGGCGCGCTTGGCGCAGAAGATGGGTAACGACGATGATAGTAACGTCCTCTTTCAACGAGAATAGTTGTGATTCGATTCGCTGGGCTGCAAGCGGGTCTAGTGCCGATGTTGGTTCGTCGCACAACAACACTTCCGGTTGCACGGCGAGAGCTCGCGCCAGGCACAGGCGTTGTTGCTGACCTGTGGAAAGATGGGAAGCTGGTGATCGAAGCCGGTCGTGGACTTCTTGCCAGAGGCCGGCAGCGCGTAGATTGCGTTCGACGATTTCATCGAGCCGTGCTCTCCTGGAGCCGTTCTCTCCCGGATAGCGTCTGTGTACGCGGGGACCATATGCGACATTATCGTAGATCGACATGGGGAGCGGGAAGGGCTTGGGGGCAAGGAAACCGATTTTGGTGCGCAGCTCCGTTACGCACGCATCTGGATCGTAAATATTTTTCCCATCCAGATAAACCTCTCCCGTGATGCGCGTATTTTCCGTTTCTTCCAGGAGACGATTGAGGCTCTTCAACAGTGTGGTTTTGCCGCAACCGGAAGGGCCCAGGATGGCAGTGATGCCACGATTCGGTATTGCGCAGCACATGTCTTTAAGTGTGTGCAGGGTGCCGTACCAGACATTTAGGTTTTGTACTTGTAGACGAACACTTTTCACCTGGCTATCTCCTAGCGAATGATATGTTTCTTCATTTTGTTCGCGAGTGCGCGGGAAAGGATGCTGATGAATAGTATGAGCCCGGTGAGCACGAGTGCAGAGGCGTAAGCACGCTGTTGCACGGCGGGGAAAGGTGTCGCCAGTTGAAAGAAGACCGCCAATGGCAGCGACGCTGCCGGCCGGAAGAGTGAATCCGGGAGTCGATCGGTAAAGCCCGCCGTGAAAAGCACAGATGCAGCATCTCCTATGCCCCTGCCGAAAGCGAGAAGGATGGCGGTTAGAATCACCGGTGCAGTCTGGCGAATGACCACTTTTACCGCCGTCTCGATCTTGGTCGCACCGAGGCCGTACGAAGCCTCTGTCAGGGCCGTAGGCACCATCG
>DAOUEK010000029.1:0-53834 GCA_034430425.1 Anaerolineales bacterium
AAATGAGTGGATTTTACGTACGATTTCGACTGCTGTTGCGGTGTCGGCTGCATCTTCGATGTCTTGTAGCCCCCAGCAGTAAGGACATTCCTGGTTGCAGCGCGAGGTGACGTAGTAGTCAATCGTTGTAAAGGAAGTCATGAAACCCTGCCTTTGTGTGTCAGGGATGCATGTGCCATCAAGCAGCATCCACGGTCGAATAAGCTTGATGAACCTGATTACAGTATAGCGTAGTTAACCATCCCCTGGCTATAAAGTATGAGGATGGATATCGGCTTTGCGTGTGATATTGATCGAGAATGAATTGGGCACATTTATTGATCTACACGAATTTGTGGATTCTTCTACGGCACAGTCCAGGTCTGATGGTCGGATATTGAGACATCCACTTCGGAGCGTAGCCAGGTTCCATCGCAGGCCTCGGCTCGGATGAAATAGGTGTCGGGCCTAAGCGTGAGATCCAGCGACTCGCCAGGTTGGATATGCTCGGTGCCAACCCAATTCCAACCGGTGTAAACGCTCTCGGAGTTTCCGATCCGCAAGTTGCAGATGGGAACGGCGGTATTGTTGACGATAGTCAGTGAGGTGTCACAGGGAGGTGTGTTCCCAGAAGCAGGATCGATGATGGAATGTTCGTATTCAGCGTCGACCGTCAAATGTTCATCAGCTCGGAATTCTTCGGTACACAATTCTACCCAGATTGCGTATCTCGATGGTGGAACATACATTGTAATCGCCTCTCGACTGTGGAGCGGGTGATCCTCTACCCAGTTCTCTCCCCCCATATACTCGCAGTGATCTGGAGAGACAAGCAGAACACATATACTCATGCAGGTATCGTTTCGAATCGTTAAGGCGACAAGCTTTTCTCCAGGAATTGTATAGGCTGCTTCTTCGCCTGGCGCCGGGCAAGGTAATCTGTCAGCAGAGCTGCAGCCACCAAGTGAACTTGCGAGAACAACCAGGCCTAGATATATGAATAGCTGCGATTTGTGTTTCTTCATGTCTTTCCTCATTACGATTAAAAACCAGAAGCCAGCTTGTGGATACAACCGATTTTTTCTTGAAGTGTTGCCAAGAAAATCACCACGTTATCAGCCTCCCCAGGATGGATTGAATCCGAGAGCTGTTTGGAACAACCCCAATTCTAATATTAATCGGAAGATGGGATCATCGTAGGCGCGACCATCACACCCAATATTTCTTATAGTAGCTTGAGTTGGCAAGGTGGCCTTTGGCCATCAAGTGTGATGTAGGGGGCAACGCGTTCGCTGAGAACTCCGATTTTACGCAGGTCCCCCAATTCTCGGAAAATTCGATACTTCCGCGTTTTGAGAATCGATGCTGCGCCCTTCGGGCCGATACCGGGTACCCGCAGCAGAACCTCTCGATCGGCACGATTGATTTCCACGGGTGCTTCGGCCAGCGTGGTTTGCGCATAGGCGAGTTTTGGGTCGCAGTCGATGGGTAGAAATCCATCCTTGGTGAAGGATATTTCCTCGAAATCAAAACCATAGTCCCGTATCAGAAAAGATGCCTGATAGAGGCGATGTTGGCGCAGGGGGTTTGTGGGTGGGTGGTTTTCGAATGGGGTACCAGGCACCGGATCGAAAGCTTCGAAATAGGTACGCGCCAGACCAACACGCTGAAATAGATTTTCAACCAAATCGAGTATTTCCAGATCGCTTTCACCTGTGGCGCCAACGACGAATTGTGTGCTGCTTGACGGCCAACGTTGATTCCATCCTTGATCGGGGTCTCGATTTCGACGTATCTCATCTATCCATACCAGCGATTGCAGTAATTCCTCATGGAAATGTTTCATCGGTGCGATTCGCGAAAGATGATGTTGGTTGGGGGCTTCGAGATTGATGGAGACACGATCGGCCAATTGCATCGCCTGTAATACTTGATCGTGTTCGGCTCCCGGCATGATCTTAATATGTAAATATCCCCGATATCCAAGCTTATACCGCAGGATCTCGGCAGTATCCAATAATTTGTTTTGGGTGACGCTGCCGCCGCGGACAATTCCTGCCGAAAGAAAAATGCCCTCAACGGCGCACATCTGATACAGCTTGAAAAAGGTCTGCGCCATATCGTCCGCAGAAAAAGTAACCCGGCGGAAATCGCGGCCTGATTGGAAGGGGCAGTAGCGGCAGTTACGTTCGCATGCCGTACTGAGCATGGCCTTCAACAACGGAATCCGCTTGCCTGCGGATAATACGGCATTCGTGACGGGGATGGATTTTCCGTCGATATGGACCACACGGTTGTCCCAATGCTCTCCGTATTTATAGCGCAGCTCGGCCGGCGAGTAGCCACGGCTCTTTCTTTGTCTGTGGATCGCTGGATGGAGAGGATGACCTTCGGCTTCGAAGGTCATTGCTTCTGTGGAACAGATCAACTTGTCCAGAATATTCATACACCATGATAATAGCACATACGTTCTATTTCCTCAAGATGTTTTATCAGAAAAACTGCCATGACGCAGTGGAATAATTTGAAGAGTGGAAAACATATTTCGCCTGTTCCATGCTTGACCGACCCCAAGCGCGGTACTAGAATCCTGCCTTGGGTGGAGGCTGGCTCCGGCAATAACGGTTTCAAGGAACAATGTTTCCTGCGCGCGCGGGATATGCTATACTGCGCGTAGGTGAATAACGAGCGCAGTACTTCCGAACGTGCCGCAAACTGGCTTCGACAATTCGGCCTGGGAATCGCAGCTGCCGGATTTCTCGAGGCATTTCGCTCCTTGGCGAGTATCGGCGCCCAAATGCTGTATTTATTTGAGCCAATTTTGGGCGGAAGAAATGATTCGATCCAGGATTATGCGCGCCTTTTGGAAGATCCCGATCAGGTGGATGATCTCATCCAGCGTTTGCGAGAGGAGGGAGATCGTTGAATTTCGTAGGGATGTTGGTCTTGGCCCTCTTTATCGGTGGCATCATCGTCTATGCAACGATCGGGAGACGCTGGCCTGCAGTTTTTCGTCCTATACCTGGATATGATGATTTAGGGGAAGCAATCGAGCGAGCCGTCGAATCCGGGGAACGCGTTCATGTATCTCTGGGGACCGGTTCGGTGATCGGTTCAGATTGTGCGCCTGCACTGGCAGGATTGGCAATGGTCTCGAAGATTGCTGAGATGACATCTGCCAGTGATCGACCTGTTATCGTAACCGCGGGTGACGCGGCAATGGCCCTCCTGGCGCAGGATACTCTCCGTTCAACTTATAATCGGATCAACGCAAGCGAAGCTTACAGCCCTGACGCTGGCCGGATGCTCGGTCCTACACCTTTTTCGTACATCGCCAATCTGCCGGTACTGTTAGATACGGAAAAAGTATCGGTTAATGTTTTGGCCGGTTCATTCGGCTACGAAGGGGCACTGGCAGTGGATTTTGGCAACCGGCAGCGAACTTTCAGCCTGGCTGGAACGGATGACGTACAGTCACAAGCCCTAATCTATGCTACAGCGGAGGATCCACTCATCGGCGAAGAACTTTTCGCGGCCGGCGCTTATCTCAATCAACATCCAATACACCGTGCAGGATTGCGCATCCAGGACTTGATACGCATGATCATTATTGGCGCGATTTTAGCTGGCACGATCCTGCGAACAATTGGGGCGTTCTCATGAAAGTGGGTGCGCATCTCATCTGGGCTGTCGTGGCGGGTGTCTCAGGCCTCTTTGTGCTGTTGGGATATTTTGTCGACCATGAATTCATTGTCGCCATGCGTTTGGTGCTCATGCGTTGGGCGGTGTTGATTGCCGCCTGGGCATTGATTCTGGGGATCATCAATATCCTTTACGTGCATTTCATTAAGGTTCGCGATATGGAGCCGGGTTGGCCCTACAGCATTTTGTTGATGATCGCGCTGTTCGTCACCTTCGTTTTTGGAGTCATCAGTGTCGATAATGAAATCATGTTCATGATTTTCAACTACATCCACCTGCCCATCGAGACCAGTCTGATGGCCCTGTTGGCGATTTCTCTCGCTGTGGCTGGATTCAAACTTGTTTCACAAAAACGTGATTGGACCAGCATGGTTTTTGTCGGCACAGCATTTTTCGTGCTTCTGGGTACTGTGCCGCTGCCATTGTTCAGCGACGAAATGATCCAGGGATTTACCGGTCTGCGGAATTGGTTGGTCCAGGTTCTGGCAGCGGGAGGGGCACGGGGAATATTGCTGGGCGTCGCCTTGGGGGCAATTGTCACCGGCTTGCGAGTTTTATTGGCCGTCGATCGGCCGTACGGGGATTGAGCGTATGGCAGAAAATCGCTGTCCAATGTGCAGCCAACCCAACCCTGAAGATGCGGAGGTTTGTTCCTCCTGTCAGGCGCGCTTGAAACCGCTGGTCGCTGGTGGATGTCCTGTCGAACCGCCGCGTGATATACCTGAAACGCCGGAACTACAGGCAGACCGCGAAGAGTCACAGGAATCGGATTGGTTGTCCCGCATGCGCAGTGGCGCAGCCGAATCGGCTGTTGAGGAGGAAGAGCAAGCGGAAGGTATAACCCCCGACGCTACCCCGGATTGGCTTGGACGGTTGCGCGATACGCAGGCGCCTCAGGAGGGTCAGGAAGCTGAGCCGGCAACCGAGCCGTATAGGATGGCTGAACCTTCTTCATCCGTTGCGCCTGAAGATTTCACCGATGCGCAAGACGGTGAGGTTCCGGATTGGCTGTCGCGTATTCGTCAACGTGAAGCAGATGAATCCGAGGCGCAACCCGAAACGGCGGGAATGGAAGAGGGAGATTGGCGATCTCGTCTTGGTTTTAATGCAGATGCCGAGGCTGAAGCCGGAGATGCGGACATCTCTGCTCGTCTGATGGGGCAGATGGAGGCCTTCGATCACGATCTGGGTTTTGCATCCAACGAGCTGACACCGGAGATCTCCCGGCCAGCATGGGATGAACCCGTAGTAGAAGAGACCGGAGATCAGGAAGAACCATCCGCAGTTGCTGAGGTTGATGCCTTTCCGGCGCTTGCGGCGTTTGATTTCCCACAAGATTCTGACTCTGTCAACTCTGAAGCCTCGGAAGTTGAAGCACCCTGGGGAGATTCCATAGCAGCCCTATCCGAATCGGTTCCGGAAGAAGTGGACGCGGTCACTGCGCCCGATACGATCGAACCGGTGGATTATTCCGATGCACTCGAATTCGAGTGGCCCGAAATCGAGAAGCCGGCTGAGTCCTCCAAGATACCGTGGGAAAGTGCGGAACAGGTACAGGATTTGTCGAGCGAAACAGCTTTAGGTTGGCTGGAACCGGGTGACGTGGATATGCCGCCGCAGGAGATCGTGGAACAGATTGTGGAGGCCGAAAGCCCTCCGGCAATGACGGCGGAAGAACGTATTTTTGGGCCGGGTGTCGAGCTGGATCTTCCGGATATCCCCGAACCTGCGCCACCCGCAGATGTCGAGTCTCCTGCTTCCGCTGCATTTATCCCAGATGAGGAACCTCCCGCGGCTGATTCGAGCGGCGACGACCTAAGTCTCGATGACATCGACTTGCCGGACTGGTTGGCGGACATGAAAGAACCCCACGCCGGCCGAGTTCCAGGTGAAATTGTAGATGATGCCGCACTGGCGCCGGCAACGTTGCCCTCCTGGTTGGAGGCCATGCGTCCGGTCGATAGCTTTCGTTCGGTCGTGGACATGGAATCCGCGGATAGTCAAGCTGTGGAGTCGGCTGGTCCGCTGGCCGGGTTGCGGGGTGTTCTCATGGCAGAACCCGTCGTGGCGATGCCCCGAGCGGCAATAATCAGTTCCCCAGGACTAGAGGTTACGGAACGCCAATACGCACAAGCTGAATTGTTGCAGCATATTCTCATCGAGGAGGAACGAGAGCATCCACCAACCCAACCCGTAAGATCAGGCATGCCGGTTCTCCGATGGGTCATCAGCATCATCCTGGTATTAGCCGTGGCAATGCCAACGTTTTTACCCTCAATTTTTTTCGGAGTATTCTCCAAGATATTCGTACAAGATTATGATTTCTCCCGGTTTTATTCCGTGGTTGAGAATCTTTCTGCGGATGCACCGGCACTTGTTGTGTTCGATTATCCACCCGGATACAACGGAGAACTCAGTACGATAGCAGGACCGTTCCTGGAGCATCTTGTAAGGCGAGGGGTTCCCATCGCAACGTTATCGACCACTCCCACGGGTCCTGCTTTGGCTGATGCACTTCTCAGTAAATACGGTGAGAATTGGACCGATTACATTCACCTTGGATATTTATCGGGTGGTCCAACAGCAGTTCAGGTCTTCGCGGCGGCACCGGAAAGCGCCGTGCCGAAGGGGTTCAAAATACCAGAAACATTACAGGACTCTCAAGTTCAAGATGGGATACTAATCAGTGATGTTAATTCCGTCTGGGATTCAAAACTACTCGAGAATGTAGAATTACTCTCCCATTTCAGTATGATTGCGGTCATCACGGCTGGTCCTGAAAACGCGCGTACCTGGGCCGAGCAGGCACCGGATTGGATGGACGGCAAACCGCTGGTGATGATATTAAGCACAGGAGCGGAACCGTTGGTGCGGCCGTACTACGAATCCACGAACCCGCAGATTCAGGGAATTCTCACTGGCATGCCGGCTGCAGTCGGTTACGAGAGAAGCAACAATGGACAAACCAATGCGGCGGGGAATAAATGGGATGCTTTTGGATTTGGTGTGTTTGCCGTCCAGTTGATTCTGCTCGTGGGCGGGATGTATGGTCTCGGGGTAGGGTTGTGGCGGCTGGGTTTGCAAATTTCCAAAGGAAGAGTGAATGACTGAGCTCAGCGGTCTTGATTTGATCGGCACAATTATCGCCGCTTTGCTCACTGTAATGGTGCTGACCTACATCATCGGGGATAATTTCCTCTTTCGCCTGGCGACCTATATTTTCATTGGTGTGGCTACTGGGTACGCAGGCGCTGTTGCCATGCACACTGTCCTGGGACCAGGCCTTTTTTCACCGCTTTTCAACAAGAGTTTACCAGAACTCTTCGGGGATTCGGTCAATATTATTAACTTGCTGATCCCTTGCTTGATGATATTGCTTTTGGCGTTGAAGATTTTTCCAGGTGGTGCCCGTTACGGCGGTTTACCGATGGCGATCCTTGTTGGTGTTGGGGCGGCTGTAGTCGTGGGAGGTGGAATCACGGGGACATTGATCCCACAATCGTTAGGCGCTATGGAAACACTCGATCCCAATGTCCAAGCACCTCAGACGGGTGAAACCGGCGTCTGGCGGGTTTTTGATGTGGTCTTGATGCTTATCGCCACCACCAGCACATTGATGTATTTTCGATTCAGTGCCAAGCGTGAGCTGTCGGGTGAAGCGCGGCGAACATTATTGGCGAGTGTACTGGCCACAGTTGGCAAGTTTTTCATCGCGGCGACATTTGGTGTGATGTATGCCGGTGCGCTTGCATCGTCGATCGTTATCCTGGCTGAGCGTTTTCAATTCCTGAAAGATGTCTTGTCTATGCTGGCGAATATGTTGGTGGGTACATGAGCTCGAATCTAGATTCAGAGATCCTTCTGGCGGTCGATGTCGGTAATGTGCATACCCGTGCGATCCTGTTCGATGTTGTCGATGGCCAGTATCGACTCGTGGCAACAGGGCGAGTTCCCTCGACAGCGGGAGCGCCACTCTTCGATATCAGTGAAGGCGTTCGTAATGTGTTGGATGAGTTGAAACGAATCTCTGGGAGAACTTACATCGATGAATCGGAGAATCTCATCATTCCGGTTGCCAATGCAAATGAGGGTGTAGACCGTTTTATGGCGACGGCAACGGCTGGGCCGAAAGTACGCACCATTCTGGTGGGCCTCATGCCCGGTGTTTCAATGGAAAGTGTGCATCGTCTTGCAGCGATGAGTTACTTGGATGTGGTGGGTGAAATCAATCTCATGGATCGACGCCGGGATGAGGAACAAATCGATGTCATTCTGTCCGCACGACCGGATTTGATTCTCATCGCAGGTGGAACAGATGGCGGGGCGAGAGATTCGGTTATCCGCATGGTCGAAACCGTGAGCCTGGCATCCCGCTTGCTGCCTATCAATCAGCAACCCAAAATCATCTACGCGGGAAACCAACAGATCGTGCATGCTGTCGAGGATTACTTCGGAGATTGGGCGACTCTCATCCCATCCTTGAACATCCGCCCAAGTCTCGAGATGGAAGATATCGCTCCTGCTCGTAAACGGGTTACGGATTGCATCGCCGAACTGCGTGCGGGGCGAATTTCCGGATTTGATGAGTTGGTGGAGTGGTCAGAAGGCAATTTCTTGCTGACGGCGGATGCATTTGGCCGGGTGATACGCTATTTAAGCCAGGTATACAGTCCTGAGAAAGGCGTATTGGGGATCGATTTGGGTGCCAGCCAGGTGACAGTCGCTGCAGCCTTTGATGGAGATCTCAACGTCTCGATTCTGGCAGATCTGGGTATGGGTACGTCTTTAGATGGCATTCTTGAACGCGGCAGGCTTACCGATATCAAGCGGTGGCTGCCAGTCGAAATGCCCGATTCCTACGTACGGGATTACATACACAACAAAACGCTGTTTCCGCGTACGGTGCCTACCGTGCTGGAGGAGCTGCATTTGGAACATGCCCTCGCCAGGGAAATTGTCCGTTTGGCTCTTCAAAAGGCGCGTCAGGGTTGGTCAGGAAATGGTGCGCGTCGTAATTCAATCTTGATGCCGCCCTTGGAACCCATTATTGCCAGCGGTGGCGTTTTAACCGGCGTCCCGCGACCGGAATTCGCCGTCTTGATGATATTGGATGCCATTCAACCCACGGGTATCACCACATTAGTCCTCGATCCCAATAGCCTCACGCCAGCCCTTGGCGTAGCCGCCGGCCAGTTGCCGGTTGCGACAGTTCAAGTCTTAGAAACCGGCAGTTACATCAGCTTGGGAACGATCGTCGCCCCCGTGGGCCGATCTCGACGAGGCCGCCGGATTCTCAGTCTGCGGCTCGAGAGAATGGATGGGGGTGAAGAGCTCTCCGGCGAGGTGCGAAGAGGGCAACTGGTGCGAATCCCGTTATCCCAGGGGGAACAAGGCAGGCTTACCATTCGGCCTGAACGGGGCATCGACGTTGGTTTTGGCGGTCCTGGAAAAGCAGGAACGATCCGTGTTTCAGGGGGTGTCGTTGGCCTGGTCATTGACGGACGTGGCCGTCCGTTGCAACTTTCCAAAGATCCATCACACCGGCGTGAACTCAACCAAAAATGGCTGTGGGATATCGGAGCGATGGAATAATGGTCTGGCATCAACCTTGCAACGTTGTGCATGGTGAGATATGAGGAAAACCTATCACATACCTGTGACTCATGTTGTACCCATGACAACGATCCGGCGGGAACGTTTAATGCCCGTTCCCGGGACGGTTCTCGTTGGAGCGAATGATAATGTCAAGGGTGATCAGGTGCTGGCTGAGTCTGCGCCCACCCCACGACATTATTTCTTGAATATCGCTCGCGGTCTGGGAGTGCCCGTGCGACGCGTCGGACAATACTTGGTGCATAAGCCGGGAGAACGAGTTGAAAAAGGGGAGATCATCGCTGGGCCGGTCGGATTTGCGCGTCGCACGATTCGTGCGCCACAAGATGGACGAATAGTGGCGGTTACACGCGGGAGGGTTTTATTCGAGGTACGAGCAGAAGCCATGGAGTTACGGGCAGGTTTCCCGGGTCGGGTGATCGCTACGGATGGCGTTCAAACCATAACACTCGAGACCACAGGCGCATTGGTTCAGGGAATCTGGGGCAATGGCTTACAGGATACGGGTATCATGCGTATGGCAGGCGATGATCAGTCGTCCAGACTGCGAACGGGGCAACTCGACATTAAGCTGCGCGGAGCGATTTTGGTCGCGGGTATATGCGATCATCCCGCACCGTTAAAACAAGCCATCGATATCTCTGTGCGCGGTGTAATTCTGGGAAGTATCAACTCGGATATCATACCCGTTGCGAAAGACCTGCCTTATCCACTGCTTATTACGGAGGGTTTTGGAGAGTTACCGATGAACACCGCCGCTTTTCAAATATTGCGGAGCAACGTAGGGAGAGATGTGGCGGTCGACGCGACCCCCATGGAACCTTACAAAGCAAATCGCCCGGAAGTTATTATTCCACTGCCTTCGAACGCACCGATCGAATTGCCGAATGAGGTGATTCCTATCAAGCGCGGCATTCGAGTGCGCATCCTGCGTGCACCACATCGCGGGAAAGTCGGGAAAGTACGTGAGATGTTGCCGCGGGCAAGTATTTATCCAAGCGGCGTACGTGCAGTGAGCGCAAAAATTGAATTGGAACAGGGTGGCGTGATCTCCGTTCCTGTGGATAATTTGGATGTGATTCAATGAGACCCATCACCGGTTGTGGGCGTATTGCCCAGCGGGAGGCCGCTTGCCGGTTTGGTGAATAAGGAGTATGGATTATGGCAGATGACTTTGAGGTGGGTGGCTTGCTGCCCGAAGAATCCTCCAGCAACCGAACCTTTGTGATGGCAGCCGTGGGGTTGGGGGCCTTGCTGATCCTGAGTATGGCGTGCCTGGCGGCCTACGCCTTGTGGTATGCGCCGAGGAAGGAAGGGGCTGACGCAACACGAAACGCCGAGGTCGCCTTGCAGAATACGAGCGTTGCCGGCACTCAAACCGCAGAAGTAGCGGGTACAGCGGAAGAAACAGAGCCTCCGACGGTAGCGGTAACTGCAACACCATCTCCGACGATAACGCCGACTCAGGTCGTTGTGTTGCCAACCAATACACCAACGGAGTTCCTCACCTTGCCATCACTCGAGCCGGGTACGGCAACCGCAGCCGCCCAAGCTACGCTCGATGCCGAGATGGGAGGCGGAGGTGGAACACCGACAGCAACGGCTTTGCCGGTAACCGGTTTTGCCGATGAAGTAGGTCTGCCGGCTTTGTTCATGCTCGCAGCGGTTTTGCTGGCTGTAATCTTCGTCGCTCGGGGTATCCGAACACGTGCTTCGGCGCAAGAATGAGCTAATTGCATTTTAGTCGATATGGTTGACAATCCAGCAGGGTCAATATACGATTGACCCTGCTTATATTTAATATAATGGTTTGCTGAAGATACAGCCGATGGATATGGAACTTACTGATTTAGCCCAGCAATTACTTAAAGATCTGGCCACAGGGAACTGTGTTGCGATTACTGGATTGAGCAATTCCGGGAAATCGACACTCATGCGTTCCCTGGCAACAAAAAAGGCCAAGGAAGTTTTTTACAAGGCTGGTAGTCGACACGGTTTCTTGATCTACATCGACTGCAACCACGCGGTCTCGATCTCGGCCCAGGCGTTCTATGAAGTGGTATTACGGACGGTGCTGGAAAGATTGGCGGATCAAATCTCCGAGGATCTCGTCAAGGGATTGCGGAATTACTATGAATCCGTCACGGAAGCCGAGTCCGCTTTCGCTGCTTCCCTTTCTTTCAATCTGGCCTTAAGTGACCTCTGTGAGCAGCTGGAAGGAAATCTCTGCCTCCTTCTTGATGAATTCGATGAAATCTATTCCTCGCTGGACGAACGAGCGCTGCTTAACTTGCGTGCACTGCGGGATCGATTTAGCGATAGACTGGCTTATGCCACCGCGACGCTGCGCGGTCTTCCTGTGTTGCGTGGACGTCCGATCGAAGGGGAATTCGCCGAACTATTCTCTCGTTTTTGCTACGCTATGCCGCTGCTCGACGATGCACAGGCGGAATACATACTCGAGAAGTTAAAACTCGATTCGCTTTCTGAGAAGGAACATTCGTTTTGTGTATCGATGGCGGGTGGGCACCCGGGTCTCTTAATTGCCATTGCGCAGGTGATTGCCGCCTCACCCGATTATAAAATTGAAAATGCAGTGGAGCGGGTAAGTCGTGAACCACAACCAAGGGCGGAATGTCTAAAGTTGTGGGAACAGCTCTCCGAGGATGAGCAAGCCCATCTGAGTTCGCTGGCAACGGATCCCAAATCCGGATTGCCGCAGCAGCACCTCCGTCATTTAGAACAGCTGTCACTCATTCAAGGAGTAAAGATCTTCTCCCCCGTTTTTGAAGACTTCTTATTGCGAAAATCGAGAGGGCCGGAGATCAATACGCAGGGTGTATATCTGGATTCAGACTCGGGTGATGTCTGGGTGGATGGCGTGCGCATTCCTGTGTTGACCGATCTCGAATTTCGCTTGCTCGCTTTGCTGTATGAACGTCTGGATAAACTGACGGATAAATATCGCATTGTTACAGCAGTTTGGGGAGAAGATTATCTGGGCGATGTGGATGACGCAAGAGTTGAAAAATTGGTGAGTCGCTTGCGCAGTAAAATTGAGACCGATCCGGCAGAACCCAGGTATTTGATTACCCAACGTGGGCGGGGGTATAAACTCTTGTCCGTCCAGCGAGTTCTTTAGCCTGTTATAATCCGCGCTGTCATTCACATTTGCTTTGTCGATTGAACTTGAGTGGTTATAGCCTGCACCCAGATAAGGGACAAGGCATTGGCATATCATCAGGTTTCGAAAATGGAGCGATGGTCGGGAGGAAGAATCGCTTCAGCGGGCAGAAGGGAAAATTGTGGGGGATCGCCGAATTCCCTTACTGGTTTTACGCTTGCATTCAAAGAGCGATTGGGGCAATATAAGGCAAGCATATGATCGTCGATTACCTGATGAAAACGGCATCAGGATTCACTTTCTGCTGATACTCGCATCCGATGTTTTTTCTCGTGACCGTTGCGGATCGATATCCATCCTGGCTTGTGGAATGATTGAGGTATAGATCGAGATGGCCGGACCTACAATACTGATAGTGGAAGATAATATATCTCTGCTTGAAGGTCTCAAGGATTTGCTGGAGAGTGTGGGTTATCAGGTTCTAACCGCGGAGAATGGCAGCGATGCGCTTGATTTACTCGAAGATGATGTAAAGCCAGACCTGATTATTTCCGATATTATGATGCCGCGAATCGATGGCTATGAATTTCAAGCCAGGGTTCGTGAAAAACCAGAATTACTCGGTGTCCCATTTATTTTCCTAACCGCAAAAGGGGGCCGAGATGACATTCGTCTGGGGAAGGACCTCGGCGCGGATGATTACATCACCAAACCCTTCGATGAGGAGGATCTTCTCGTTGCCGTAAGATCCAAACTTAGTCGTTGGGGAGATCTCAAACGTGTGCAGGACGAGCAAATTGCAGGTATAAAACAAAATATTCTGCTAACGATGAGCCACGAGTTCCGTACGCCTCTCTCCTATATTCTCAATTATGCAGAAATGCTCGAGGATGATATTGAAGACAGCAATCCCCAAGATTTCCGGCTGTTTATTAAAGGGATTCAAAAAGGCGCAATGCGACTTAATCGTCTTGTGGAAGACTTTGTTCTACTCGTTGAATTGGAGACGGGCGAGGCGGATAAGGCGTATCAAATTCGCAGAAAAGAGATCCAGGATTTTGGGATGTGGCTGCGGATGACCTGCCGTAATTTCGAAGAAGCTGCAAGTGATAAAGGAATGGAATTAATCCTCGATATTCCGGACCAGTTGCCGTCGCTCTCAGTGGATGAAATCTACCTGGCAAATGCGATCGGTCGAATTATCGAAAATGGTATAAAGTTTTCCAGGTCTGAGAGTGAGTGGGTGCGCGTGATGGTAAACGTTACCGATGAGGCTCTTCGAATCTCTGTCCAGGATCAAGGTATCGGTATTCCAGCGGAGGAGATAGAATCACTCTTTAACGTCTTCCATCAAATCGATCGGGCGAAATACGAACAGCAGGGAATTGGTTCGGGATTGGCCATATGTCAAAGAATCGTTGCTATTCATGGGGGAAGTGTAAACGTCGAGAGCGAATATGGTGTGGGTACGATGATCACAATCGATTTGCCGTTGCTTTTAACTTCCGAGTGAGCGTATTGCTGACTGTAGATCTACCGGAATCGTATGGCGATCCAGTTGCTTACTGTGCGTATCAAGTTCCCTTAAGTACTTCCGCATGATCCGTAAAATCTTTCCCTACTGTGTACTTTTTCTGCTTCTGCTTTGCGCTTGCGGCAATTCCACCCCAGCGCCTCTGCCTGCCGACCAGATAGTTGACAACTGTTTGGAAAGAATGCAGGCTGTATCCAGTTTCCATTTTCGTATCGAGCGCAGCGGAACGCCGGCATTCATCGATCTAAATCATACGCTTGCATTCCGCAGAGCCGAAGGCGACTTTCAATCTCCAGACCGGGCACATGCAAGTGTTCGCGTGATCGGCCCCGGGATTGTGGCTGAAGTCGAGATTATCAGTGTTGCGGAAAACCAGTGGGAGACCAATTTGCTTTCCGGTGAGTGGCAGGCACTTCCACCGAACTGGGGTTTCAATCCTGCCTCCCTCTTCGATCTAGAAATTGGAATCCAATCGATCCTCAAGACCGATCTTCGAGAGCTCCAGCTGCAGGGGTACGAAGAACTGGATGAGCTCCCCGGCCAATTGCTGTATGCATTGGAAGGAAAGTTGGAGGGCGAGGGGCTATATCGTTTGAGTTACGGCATGATAGGTCCAGAAGCCTTGGAGCTTTCTCTCTACGTTACTCCGGATACCTTCGAGTTGTATCGCTTGAAAATCATCCATCACCGACCGGATGCAGAAGAAGATACTCTTTGGCAACTCGATTTCTGGGATTTCGACCTGCCGCTGAACATCGTTCCGCCCAATATGAGTGAGGATTCAAACTCGTGAGCGACAATCTACAAAATCCGAAACGATTGAGGATTATGTTGTGGATCTGCGTGCCGATTTTTATCGGAGCTCTGGATCTCACCGTGGTATCCGCGGTCTTGCCTCAGGTCATTTTCGATCTTGAAATCCCACTCCAAACAGGTCTCGACGAAGCTGCATGGCTGGTTACGGGCTACCTTTTGGCCTACAGCATTGCACTGATGTTCATGGGTCGACTTTCGGATTTATATGGCAGGCGTAAAGTCTTTTTAATCTCTCTAACGATCTTTGCGGTCGGGTCATATCTTGTGGCTGTTGGTGAAGCATGGCCGACGCGTTCCACGCTTCGTCTGATTTACTCCCTCACTGGCGGCCGTCCGGATCCTGCCCATGTCGCGCTGGTTGTTCTGATCGCGGCACGTATGTTTCAGGCTTTTGGTGCTGGGGCCATGGTGCCGGTTGGAATGGCGCTTGTGGGCGACATGTATCCCTTTGGAGAGCGAGCCAAGCCTTTGGCCGTAATTGCAGCTGTTGATACGGCCGGTTGGGTAGTGGGTCATCTATACGGCGGTATTATCGTACGTTACTTTGACTGGCGTATGATTTTCTGGCTCAATATTCCGATATGTCTCTTGGCGTTTGCCGGGATTTGGAGAGTCCTGCAGCGCACGCCTCAGGACCGGTTCGTCGCCCGGATGGATTGGTTGGGAGCAGTTTTGATCGCCTTGAGCCTCGTTTTTCTCAATGTGGGCTTGGGTGCCAGCGTGGACATTGGGGGGGCGACAACACTTGCAGATCAAACGAGTCTGCCTGCCTATGCATTACCACTTGTGATTACGGCTGTTTTCTTGTTTGTGTTCTTCCTGCTGCGTCAAGCTCGCTTCGATCATCCGCTCATTCCTCTCCGCCTTTTCCGCAAACAGAATTTCACCTCGGCGGTCATCGCCAATTTCCTGGTTGGTTTCAGTCTTTTTATCGCGATTGCCAACGTGCCGCTTTTTATCAACACCGTCGTAGCAAAAACGTTGGAACAGGGTGCCTGGGAAAGTGGTTGGGTCCTTTCAGCGCTGACGATTCCTATGGCGTTAGCAGCGATACCGGGCGGATGGCTGACCTCTCGACGAGGCTACCGCTTGCCCGCAATTGTTGGATTGCTCATGGGGTTAATTGGTTTTATACTTATGACCGCTTGGCAAGCAGACACGCAATATCTTGTGATGCTGCCACAGTTAATGATCGCAGGCATTGGTTTTGGATTGACGATCGCCCCCATCGCGGCAGCGGTAATCGACGGCGTTCCAGCAGAATACAGGGGCACGGCTTCCGCATTGGTCATTTTCTTTCGTCTGATGGGTATGACGATCGGGGTATCGAGTATGACGTCTTTCGGTTTGTATCGTGCGGATGTACTCGCCACCCGTATGTTACCGCTCAATGCTGATCTGGGCGAAACCATACGAATTGGGATAGAAGTTGCCGTTCAGGTTGTTCGTGAAACCTTTTTGTTCGCAGGCGTAATATGCGTAATCGCGCTCCTGCCTGTACTTTGCATCAGGAGCATAAAAAAAGGAAGTGAATAATGAGTGAGCAAGAATCAACAGTCCCTGTCTCGGATTCCAGTGATCGCCGCAGGTTGTTTATTGGTCTCGGTGTTCTTGCCGGAATCATTCTCGTGATCGTTGTTGCGGTCGTGGTTCTTCTTTTTCTCGACCCATTCGGCTGGGATTTACTGGGCGCCTCCAGGAAGGATTCGGCGGCTGATGCCATTCCAGCAGACACTTTGATGTACATGCATCTGAATCTGGATAGTCTCAAGGATGATAACCTCGAAGCGATTGTACGCGCACTTTCCCCAGAATCGATTGAGGATGATGTGACGTTTTTTGACCAGCAGATGAAGCGCTTGGACGAAATACTCGCGGAAGAATTGAATATGACCTATGCCGAGGATATCCGGCCATGGCTCGGAAATGATGTCGGTGTGGGTATTTCAGATTTGATGTTCACTATGACCAGTGAAAATATGGAAGGAAGTATCCTGGCTGTTGTAGAGGTGAACGACGGGAAAGCGGCTGATGAATTCGTCGCTCAAGTTATCTCCGAACTCGAAATGCGAAGTGGTGATACGGTTCAGGAAGAATCCTATGAGGATGAGACCATTTACTTTTTAAAGTTCGGCATTATGGAGAATATTGCCATTTGCCGGTCAGGAGATCAATTGCTCATCAGCGAAGATGTAAAGTCGATTCAAAACGGAATTGATGCGCAAAAGGGTGAATCCCTGGCTGATCTTGAGACTTACCAAGACGGAATCAAGACTTTGCCCGGTGACAGGATGTTAACTATTTATCTGGATATGGTTCAGTATCAAGAAAATTTGTCACCTATGATACCTATGGTACTCGGCTCGGGCATGGAAAATTTAATCCCTGAATCGAGTTCTTCCGTATCCGTTGCTATGCTGGCGGTATCTGTCGTTGACGTCGGTATACAAATGGATTCTGTTGAGATCGCAGACCCCGGAGCGGAGGCAGCGCCGCAAGAGATGTATTTTAACGAGGATCCTCAAATTGCCTACCTGGCACCGGAGGACACGATCCTCTACCTGGCCTCGGGTATTGTCATAGAGGACCTGGATCAGCTGAAAGTGGGTTTGCTGGATCTAATCGATTCACAAGGCGCGGATGGCGAAGAAGCATTGGATATGTTTGACATGATGTTTGGTTTTGATCCGATTGAAGACCTTCTGGGTAATCTCGATGGAGAGCTTGCTGTTTTGTTATTGCCATCTTCTGAAGGTGCGTTGGCTGAATCCATGGATGTTCCCCTCGGGTTTGCGATCCTGGCAGAAACCAATAATTCGGATGCGCTGCTTGAAGTGGCCGAGAAGATTGGCCCTGCAGTGCAAACCCTGGATATTGGAACGACGGAGGTCAGCGAACAGGCGTACGGTACGACCTACGACTTGTTCGATATATACTATGGCGATTTAATCGCCACGTATGGCGTCGGTGAGAAATATTTGATGATTGGCTCATCGACGGGAGTTCTTGATGACTTGTTCAACGGCGGATCGTCCCTTATGGATAGTGATGGTTACCAGGAAGTTTGGGATGCCTTCCCCCGTGGTATGGCCCCGGTGATGTACATGGACATCGAAGGCTTGGTGAGGATCATTCGGGCGTCCATGGAACCTTGGCAACGGGAGGATTTTGATAAGGAAGCAGGTACGGTCCTGAACTCATTGCGCTTCCTCGCTGGTGCCGTCAGTCCAATGGAAGACAATATCGCTTTTGCAACGGCGATTCTGTTCATCGATATGGAATGAGCTGCCATTAAATTCCTGCGCGTCTCGTGCGATTCCTGCTACATCCCGATTAATCTCCGGGAATCGCACGAGATCTTGCCTTATGCACTCGATGCGAACCGGTGATATTGACTGCATCGACATGGAGGTTTGATATCAAGGAGAATCCTAAGGATTTGATGGGGCAATCTTACACGGTTCCTACTCGTTGGCGGCAGGCGCTTGTCTTGACGGTTGTTATGCTCGCGGTCCTGGCGTGCAGCCTGCCAACAGTGGTCAAAGAGACGGTGGTTGATGACCTTGTTATGGATACTTTTGGACCTGTAGGCAAGTCACTGTATCTTCTTGCCACCATTGGTGGGGCGCTTTTACTCTTTGCCGGTTGGAAAATTTATCGGTTCATTGTTGCCTTGCCCGGCTTTTTTATCGGGGCGATGTTATCTGTTCAGATAGCATTCCATATGGATCAAAGCGGATGGATCGCACTGCTTGCCCTATTGATCGGTGGAATGCTCGGCGCCTGGCTCGCGCTGATGCTTCACGATATTGCAATTTTCACCATTGGAGCAGTCGGCGGGATATTCCTCGCCGCGGCGATATGGAATTTGTTTTCTTCAAACGAACCGACGTTGTTGTTTGAAATTGCTGCAGCTGTTGTGGGCGGCGTCTTGCTCTTGACGATGGCCAAAGCCTGGATGATGCTGCTTTCGGCGGCGGTAGGCGCAACGATGTTCGTCTGGGGCGTTCAAATCAGCGTGATCTATATTCCACTTCTCTTCTTGTTGGGGATTGTCGTGCAATCACTTTTATCTCGCGCCATGGGTGAGCGGGCATACGAGGAAGAACCGATAGAAGAACAACCTCCGCAGATGATCTAATCCGGTTTCCCTCTTTCGGTAGTGGATATCTACAGATGGAGATATAAAAGGACTCACAAGTGTGAGTCCGATTTTTTATGGACCAGCGATCATCTCAGCCTCACTCTGCCAGGGATCCTCCAAAATCGAGTAAGGTCTGTACTTGATCTGGGTTTGCGGCTTCGGCGTAGATTCGCAGCACCGGCTCGGTTCCTGAAGGACGGATCAAGAGCCAGGAATCATCTTCAAGGATGTATTTGACGCCGTCGAGTGTATTGACTTCTTTGATCTTACAATCCCCGATTTTCGCCGGAGCGCTATCGGCAAGTTGACGAACCAGGCGTGGTTTCTCAATCGGCCGGGACAATCGTTTGTCCAGACGGGTGTAATGGATCGGCCCTACTTCCTTCAATAAATCATCAACTAATTTGTCGAGGGGTTTTCTCGTCACCGCGACCATCTCGAGCAACATCAATCCCATAAGAATGCCGTCGCCTTCTGGTATGTGCCCTTTGAAGGAAATTCCACCCGATTCCTCGCCGCCGATGAGGACGTCATCGCGCAACATATAATCGGCAATGTAGTTGAAACCCACAGGGGTCTCGATGACTTCCAGGTTGTACTGACGTGCGAGGCGATTGATCATCTGTGTCGTTGATACGGTTTTTACCACCTTACCGGTGTAGCCGTGGTGTTCGACGAGATGTTTAAGGACCAATGACATAATGCGATGTGGATCAACGAATTGTCCGCGGCCATCCATGGCACCGATCCGATCGGCATCTCCGTCCGTGGCCAGACCGAGTTGCCCATGTCCTGCGGCGATGGCACCTGCCAGGGCTCCTAAATAGCGGCCGATGGGTTCGGGATGGATGCCGCCGAATCCAGGATTCATCTCGCCCCGTACTTCAAATACTTCGCACCCCGTTCCCTGCAGTATGCCTTTAATTTGTCCTCGGCCCGAGCCAAACATCGAATCGACCACAACGTGCTGCGGGTTATCGGCGATGGCGGAAAAATCGATCAGCGAACGGAGATGGTCGTAGTAGGCGGGTGTCGGGTTGAAGCGTTCGATCAGGCCGGCCTCGCGGGCGCGCTCGAATTCCATTAAGTTCGGCCCTCGGCCTCGGGCTTCGTTATCATTCAGATACACTTCGACTCGCCGGCACTGCTCACCCATCGCAGAACCGCCGTAGGCAGCTTTTAGTTTTACGCCGTTATAGCGCGGCGGGTTGTGAGATGCGGTGATCATCAAGCCGGCGATCGCACCGAGATGACGAACGGCGAAAGAAATCGCCGGCGAAGGGACATCCGCTGAGGTGAGGTATACCTTGTAGCCATTGGCCGCCAGGACGCGTGCGGCTTCTACGGCGTATCGATCCGATAAAAAGCGTGTATCGAAACCAACAACCATGCGGTGCGGATCGGGTTTCACACTAGTGTACATGCCATTCAGCCATTCATCCGAAGCGACAGCGTCCGCGATCGCCTGCGCAACGAGACGAAGATTGTGGAACGTAAATGTGTCAGAGATTACGGCACGCCAACCATCAGTACCGAAGTGAATGGGCATCGAGACTCCTCACGTGGATATTGAGCGGCGGGATTGTAACAGCAGGCAAGAAAGCGGTCAACGGGCGGGATGAAGCAGGCAGCCTGGCTTCCAATCTCAGGGGGATGCATATTTGAGCCCAACCACGAGGTCATTGAGGTTGGTGCCGCTGGGACCGGTGGAAATGGTGGATTGCAGTGCTTGAAGAAAGGGGAAGGAATCGTTGTTTTTGAGCGCTCCTTCCGGATCCAACCCAAGTCGACGTGCACGAGGAATGGTGTTTCCGGTGACGACCGCACCAGCGGCAGGTGTAGGACCATCTACGCCATCCGTCGCCAGCGCCATCAATGCACAGTTGGGAATCCCTTCGAGTGTCAGAGCGGCGGCAAGTGCAAGTTCTTGATTGCGCCCGCCGCGTCCATTTCCCTGAATGTGTACTGTCGTCTCGCCGCCTGCGATCAGGCAGTGGGGTTCGGGCGTACGCCGCAAGCCGGTCGCCAAACGTCGTCCGGCGATTTTCGCTTCCCCTTGCAGTTTACTCGTGAGGATTTTTGTGGGGAAGCCCAATTGGCGGGCCATTTTCTGCGCCGCGTGGATGACCAGGCGGTTGTTGCCGATGATGATGTTAACAGGCTGCCTTGCGCGTGTGAAAGGACTTGTGGCTTGGGATATTGTATTGCGGATATTGTGGGGCACACGATCCCATAGCTGATACTGCTGCAAGACCGCACGGACTTGTTCAGGTTTTGGCGCGCGGAGCACAGTGGGACCGGAAGCGATCGCCGAGAGGTGATCGCCGATGACATCGGAGATGATCAGGGATACAACTTTGGCGGGCGCAGCCATGCGCGCCAGACCTCCGGCTTTGATCTGCGAGAGGGCGCGGCGGACGATATTGACGGATGCGATCGGGGCTCCAGAATAAAGCAGTAGGGTGTTTAGCCTTCGCGTGTCTTGCAGCGTAATCCCCGGGCGAGGAAGTTCTAACATCGCCGATCCGCCCCCTGAAATCAACACCAAGACGAGATCGTCCTCCGTTGTTCCAGAGAGGATATCTGCAACGGCACACCCTGCCTCCATACTGCCTTCGTCCGGAAGTGGATGTCCTGTATGGAAGATGCGCATCCCATCCGGAAGGGCTCCCTGGTAGTCGTGCGGTACGACGATCAGGCCTTCAGCCAATGACAGATTGAGAATTCGCAGAACAGCACGGCTCATGGCCGCTGAAGCTTTCCCAAAGGCGATGAGAAATATCCGGCTGTTTGCTTTGAGATGCAATTTCACATCACCGATCAGAATTGTATTTTCCTGAATATGTAATTTGCGATCGATGAGCGTCTCTGGGTCCGCGGCCGCCATCACTGCCTGGCGAATGGCAAGCATGTGGTTCAAATGATCCTGATGCGTCAGCATGATCTTTCAATTCCCATCGGTTGCGGGTGAGCTTCCATTCCGAAGCAGGCTTCTTCAATAAAGACGAAGATGACATGGTCTGGACAAGACGATATGCTCACGGTCAGATCAACAACAAGAAGTGTGAATGTGTGGATTTGTTGTGCCGCTATTCTGTGTCACTGCTTGTGATCGACTGGGCGGCATCGACGGCGGCGTTGGATGGTTTCACGCCGTCTCGTATGACCGCAATGACAGCTTGATGGATCGCCGTTCCCACTACATCTAACGTTTCCGCCGCGATGTCGGGTTGAACGATTGTCACCAGGCTGCTGGCCAGGGATGTCTCCGGTCCTTCAGGCCACTGCGATAATGCAAGTGTCGTAGGAGGGAGCATACCCAAAGCATGTGTCCAGGGTCCCAAGAATTCCGGCTGTGTAAGCCAATCGATCAGTTCAGCTGCGAGTGTTTGATGATCGAAATCGTTGTTGACGATGGCCCAGGACCAAGTTTCCGCAAGACCGGTTCCAGGCTCGGATTGCGTTGGAACTGGAACTGCAGAAAAGACTCTTAAATCGCTTTCAACGAGGAACTCACTTAGAGGCGCAGTTGCGCTGGTTGCCCGTTCAGATACAAGCGCCTGCCAGGTTTCTGTTGGGGATGTATATTGAAGTGCGGCTGCGGATAGTATCTCGGAGCTTTTTGCCGAGCTGTAGAAGGAGAGGATTTCGGTTAGTACGATAGGATCGATTTGGGGGTTCCCCGCTTCATCGATGAGAGAACCACCTAGTGCAAGGTATTGTGCGAGCGTGAATTTCGCCTGTGGATCGTTGGCTGGAAACAGGAACGAATCAGGTCCCGCAAGGATTTCTGACCAGGTTAGCGGCGGTGTATGAAAGCGAAAGGTTCGATAGGCCAGAATTACTGTATCACTCGCAAATGGTTGACCGAACAGGGTTCCATCGAGGCGAGAAATCGAAATAGTGTGATCGTACCAGGCCGGCGATGATGGTGCTTGGAGATATTGCTCGAGAGGTACGATCAATTCTTCACTTGCAGCCGTTTGCAGCATATCCGGATTCAAGGCAATGATATCTGGAAGGACACTCGGTGCAGTGATTGAAGCAGTTGCTAAGCTTTGATACAAACCTCCAACGCCGGATTCTGCCTTGATGCGAACTTCGATCTCCACTCCCGGATGTCGATTTGCAAAGTCTGCCAATCGTTCCTGCAGTAATTCGCCAGCCTGACTGCCGTTATCCGGGTCGAATGCAGGTGCAAGCCAGATGTGCAGGTTTCGATCTGCCGCTTGCGATGACTCGGTTGGGGTGGTGGTTTGCATTACTCCAGAAGGAGTGCTTGTCGGCGTGGCCGGACCGTTTGTCTCGTTTGCTGGAATGCAAGCGGAAAACAGCAGCACACATAGAACGAGGGGAGTGCAGCATCGTTTGTTCATATCCCAGGCATTATACTGCATACTTCATTCGGCTGTTTTTCCGGATTAATGGGGGCGATGAAAGTACATCCGCGTCATCAGTTTTCTGCAGCGGATATGCTAGAATTTGACTCGATGGCAGCATCCGAAAATATCCAACCCATCCTGGAAGGGATTCCATCCAAACCCGGGTGTTACTTGATGAAGGATACGCGCGGCCAGGTCATTTATGTTGGCAAAGCCGTGAACCTGCGCAGCCGTGTGCGGTCTTATTTCCATGCCTCTGCTTCACACAGTCGCAAAGTAATCGAGATGCTCGAGCATATTGCGGATATCGAGTGGATTGTCGTTGGATCAGAACTCGAGGCATTGATCCTCGAAATGACATTAATCAAACGTCATCGGCCCAAATTCAACGTCCGTCTGAAGGACGATAAACGCTACCCGTATATTCAAGTCCATCGTTCGGATCCTTTTCCGAAGGTGACGGTCACGCGTCGTGTGCGTGATGACGGCTCCCGGTATTTCGGACCTTATACCAGCGCTTGGGCAGTACATCAAACGCTGGATGTTCTGCGTAAGATTTTTCCCTACCTTACCTGCGACCGTTTAATCACCGGTGAGGACTTGCGTGCCTGTCTGTATTACGACATCAAACTCTGTGCCGGACCTTGTATCGGGGCGATCAACAAGGACGCGTATCGCAAGATGATTGATCATCTCTGTCGCTTTCTGCAAGGTCAGACCGGACCTGTGGTCGAGAACCTGAAGGAGGAAATGCAGCAGGCCTCCGAGAATATGGATTATGAACGCGCTGCGGTCATCCGGGATCAATTGACCGCGATCGAAATTGTAGTCGAGCGTCAGAAGGTCGTCTCCCAGGATAAGTTCGACTCGGATGTGATCGCCTTTGCCAGAGACGATCGCAGTGCATGCGTGCAGGTGTTCTTTATTCGCGCGGGCAGGTTGATCGGCCGGGAGTATTTTGTGTTGGAGGGAACGCACGAGGCGGATGATATCGAACTTGTACAGGCTTTTGTGAAGCAGTTTTATGCCGAGGCGGCGTATATTCCGCAGAGAGTATTGCTGCCAAACGAGATCGAAGAGAGTCAAATCATTGCGCAGTGGCTGAATGAACGTAGGGGCGGAAAAAAAGTCCGTCTAGTCGTTCCTCGCCGGGGAAAGAAGAGAGATTTGCTGCGCTTGGCTGCCGAGAACGCATCCGAGACGCTGGCTGCGCTGCGTGCACAGTGGGAAGCCGATCGGAGCAAGCACGTCGAAGCAGTTGCTGAATTGGAGCAGGCGCTTCAACTGCCAAAGCCGCCAAATCGGATTGAATGCTACGATATTTCCAATTTGCAGGGCACTGCGGCTGCAGGTTCGATGGTGGTCTTCGAGCAGGGCGCGCCGAACAAGCAGCTCTACCGCAAATTCACGATAAAGACCGTTAAAGGACAGGACGACTTTGCCAGCATGGAAGAGGTCCTCAATCGACGATTTCGTCGCTGGAAGATCGCCGATGAAGAGGCCCAAAAACCAGGTGGCAAACGCGATGCTTCTTTTGGTTTCTTGCCGGATTTGTTGATCGTCGATGGGGGAAAAGGGCAATTGAGTCGAGCCTTGCAAGTCTTGGAGAAATATCATTTAGCGGATAAAATTCCCGTCGCTGGATTGGCGAAAGATCGGGAGGAGTTATTCCGGCCTGGGAAACCCGACCCGGTGTTGTTGCCTCGCCGCTCGGAAGCATTGTATCTTGTTCAGCGGATTCGTGATGAAGCACATCGTTTTGCGCTAAAACACCATCAATCACAACGGCGACGCTCAGGGTTAGCATCCAAATTGGATCATATCGCCGGCATTGGCCCAGCGCGTCGAAAGGCGCTCATGCGGGTTTTTGGTGATGTGGAGCGTATTCGCGGGGCGAAAGTGGAAGAGTTGATGCAAGTTCCCGGTATCAGTCGCGGATTGGCCGAGCGAGTAAAGGCGGAGTTGTAGGCGTTAATGGAGGCGCAGATGCGTGTTGCTTGGATCGTTGATGATGATGATGAAATGAGTCAGGCGGTAAGCCTGATGCTTAAGCTTCTGAATTATCAGTGTGAGATCTTTCGTGATGCGCGTAGTACTGGCCGACAAATGCTGCAAGGTCGCAGACCGGATATTTTCATTCTGGATATCAACATGCCGAACGTATCGGGAATCGATTTGCTTCAATTTATTCGCTCGCGTGAGGGTTTCCAGCAGATTCCGGTTGTGATGTTATCTTCCGAGACTACGGATGCGCAGGTGGATGAAGCCATGCGGGTTGGTGCGGACGCCTTCGTTTTCAAACCGGTCACAATCGAGGAATTGGAAGAAGCTCTGGGTGCTGCAATTCGGAAACGCTCTTGAGTCCGATGAGTTTATTGTTTATTCCCCGTACATCTTAACGAGCTCAAATTCCCCACTGTCAACCCGGAGCGTGTCATTCATCTTGTGGTGGTTCGATAAGAAGCCCCAACCGGGCCGCAGCTGCACATAGTTGCGGCCAGTCCTGTTCGCGAATCAAGATATTTAAAGGACCAATTATTTCCTGCAAGTAGCGCGCTGAGGAGCGGTTGTTCTGCAGCAGTTCCAATGTATCCGTGTCGTGTACCTGCAGGATCATGCTGCGTTCGATCCGCGCCTCCGAACCGCGTTCCGACCAGCGCTGTAGTGCTTCGAGCAATGTGACCGGGATTGATTTGTCCACGGCAGACTCGAGGATGGTAAGGATGTGGGGAAGTTCCAGGCCTTGTTCTTGCGCGGCCTGGAGTGTATCCGGGGAGATTCGATATAGATAATTATCTTCGTCGATCGGTTCCCACCTGGTGAATCGCGCAATTTGATAGCGTAGTGATCGTACCGCACGTCTGGGCACACGTAAGCGCCCATCAGCCCAGATGTGAGCCGAAGCCAAACTCTCCTTGATCGTAAGTGTGCTTTCGGGATCGAACAGGAGAGTGATGGCAGGCGTGAGGCGAAAGGATTTGCTCGTTTCATGCTCCGATTGTTTTCCAAGATCGACCACTCCAAGCCAATGCAGAGGACCCGTCAACAGATATCGAAGCAATGCGCCATCAACTGCGTCCCAATCATCGAGGCCATGCAGGATCGAATCCGTGCGCTTGTCTTTGAAATACCAGGATGAAAACTCTCCCGCAGGGCGTTGGAACGCCGGCTGCCGCACATGGATATCCTCAATGAAGCCGTTCATTCCCCACCAGCTTCCATGCGGTATTTCCTGGAATAGCTGAGTAGCCGCTCGACGGCTGGTGCTTGGTTCATTCGGCCAACTGCTGCCCGAATTTTCTAAATATTCAATGGCTTGCAAGTCGTTCCAGGTGTTCGAGTGCAGCCATGCGAGGATAAGCGTCTTCAGTGCTTCTGCACGGGAGGCTTCCAGGAACAAGCGAGTGTTTTCCGGATTCGGGGAAAGCGGTCTGACATTCAGAATCGAGGCCTCGCATAGGAGGTGAACCATGAATTCTAACGAATCGGGTTGTTGTAAGAAGGAAGCCAAATAATCCCTTCGTTGTTGAGAGAGTGAATTGCCCTTCTGCGGATTTTTTCGAAGAGCGGCGAGAATTGTCGTAGCATCGTCTACTGCCGCCGAAGATGTGGCGATGCGGATGGCAGGCGCTTCTGCAGGATGACCGAGAGGCTCGCGGATACGGCGCGGGGGTTGTGGGAGAATGTGAGTCAAATCGCTGGGAATGAAAGCAAATTCCAGGGGTCCAGTTTCACTGTCTGCAAATGCTCGGGCGATCAGACCTCGATACCACAGTGATTCAAGCGGAGATTCAGGAGATCGCCATGGTTTTTCTCGATCGCGGCGTGCCGCGCCCATCTCCCGTAATGGACCGTAAATCCGTGTCAGGTCGGAGAGTGGCGCCTGCCCACCGTGACTCTGGATATACGTGAGTGTTTTTCGCACGTTGGCGGGCAATGACTGAACGATCTCTTGTGCGCTGGATGAATCCAGCATTTGCCTGGCGAGAGACTCTACCGCCTGGCGAGTGGAAGCAGAGGGAGTATCGAATCCCCATAGTTCGGCTATGATTCGCAGATGGCCGAGATCGAAATCTTCGAGCGTTCGCTGCAAAGTTCTCATCGCTGTCCGTAGCAGTTTCGCGCTGGTCTTGCTTATCTGCAAGTGTCTCGAGTTGGATTAAAGGATGATCTGGAGTGCTTGGGGTAATACTTCGACTTTGAGGCGCTGAATTCTGGATCTGAATCCAGCGAATACCTCGCCGTCGATGTGTGCCGTGAATGGTGCATCAGAAACAAGTTCGAGATGGCTAAATTGCCCCATTTGGACCTGATCAAATCGACCATGCGTTCCCCGCATGACTTCCGGGAGTAAACGGAACATCATAGGGCGCGATACACGCCGGATCATGGCGTAGTTGAAAATGCCATCATCCGGTTTCGCCTGCGGTGCTACAAAAAATCCGCCTCCTTCACGTGGCCCATTGCAAAGTACGAGCATGAGGACATTCTCTTCGAACGATTCCGAATCTGTTGTGATGGTCATGTGCGGCGCTTCGTGGTTACGCAAGATGGTCTGGATTACCGCCCAAAGGTACATTGCAAATCCCTTGATCCGTGTAATGCTGTAGGAATGGATCGTAACGGCGGCATCGAAGCCGATGCCCAGGGTGTTGTCAATGTATTCCGTTCGCCCAGAATCATCCGTCACACGACCGAGATCAATCGTTTTTGTTTCGCCGGAGAAGGCGCGCTGCAATGCCACCTCGCAGTTTTCGGCAATGCCGTTGTTGGAACAGAAATCATTTCCCGAACCGAGGGGTACGGCAGCCAATTTTGGCCGCTTTTCTGCCGGTGTGCGCATGAGCCCGTTGACTACTTCGTGGACTGTACCGTCTCCACCAAGTGCGGCGACCACATCAAAACCGTCTCGGTATGCTTGTTCTGCGAGTTCTGTGGCGTGGCCGGGATATTCTGTCGAAGCCCAAGAGCCGCCACTGCTGCGTTCGACAATCGATTGGAGAACCATGGCTGAATTCCAGGCTCGTCCACGGTTGGCGTGAGGGTTCAAAATCAATTTCACTTTTTTATTCATGGCAAAGTTCCCTCGTTGTACATCCCTGTGATTTTTGATTTACCTTCTCGCTCTGGTTTTATCTTTATGATTAGTGATATGACTTGCAATTGAATATGTCGGATAGCCAATAGTACTTTTTTTAAGCCTACCGTTCCTTGACTTATCGCTGTCTGCCTCTTAAATTGGAGTAGTACGAGCTCCAGGGCACCATACGATTGATTGTCGTCGTCGGCCTTGGCTTATTCCAGCCATGTCCCTGAACCGCCAAGCAAAAGCGAAGGTGGACCAGGAAAAGATAGCGCCGACCGGCTGGGAAAATGCCCTTCCGTTAAGGTTTATCGACGGCGACGCCCCGACGAGAGCGGCAGTGTTGGGCTATCTTGTGGATGGCAGGGAGCTCGTCGGCTATATTCTGCAGATGACCTTCTTCTCAATTTTGTAGAATGGAAAACTTCCACATCCTGCCTGGGATCTCCGCGTATATACCTTATCGTCTACACTTTTCTTTATCCGTACTCAACAAGAATCAACCCTCAAAGTAAATTGAGGGTGCGATTTCTTACACAACAACTGCAAGCCCGCACTGGGCATTCTCAGGGATCAGGGTCGGTTTGCGGCAAATTGAGGATCGTTCTCAGTTCCTGCATCGTTTGGGTCGGGTTTTGGAAGTGGATGGTTTGCATTCCGACGGCATGCGCTCCAGCGACGTTTTCCTGGAAATCATCCACGAAAATGGCTTCTTCAGGTTGGATGTTCATGCGTTCGAGGATGTGCTCGTAAATCCGTGAATCGGGTTTGACGAGGCCAATTTCTGCGGAAATGACGATCTCATCGAATGCGTCCGCAATGTGCCAGACGTTCTCCATTTTATCTCTCAGGTCCGGCCAGGCGTTACTCAGTAAACCGGTCTTGTATGCCGGACGCAGGTTGCGGATGAACTGGATCAGGCCCCGATCAGTCCGATCACCCTTCCAGAAATCCCGTTCCAATTCTGTGCGCGCATCAAGCGGTAGATCGAGTCGTTCGATCACCCAATTCCAGACATCGTCTGCACTCGCCTGACCGAGGGATGCCTTGCGACCCATTTCTCCCTCGAAAACGAGTCTTTCAAGTTCCCGTCTTTGGAGACCAAGTCGCTTTTCCCAATGCGTTCTGCCACTTGGGTCGAGCGTGCGTACGATAACGCCGCCCAGATCCCAGATTGCAGCTTTCATCTTGTTCCTGTTTTTTGTCATCGATGCCTATACTTTCCAATTATCATTATCTCCCGATTGCGTATCGGGGTCTGGGATTAAGCGCCATTATTGGGATCTGCCTGTGAGGCAGATTGTATCCGAACTTCCCAAAGGTGTTCTCTGCACCAGGAATCAGGACTCAGATCGTCTCAGTAGCAAGTTCACGGCCGGGGCGGAGTTCGAGTGCGTAGGTCAATAGATTCCGTTCAATGTACATCCCGGCTCGTTCATACAAACGCGTAGCGCCGGTGAGGCTGTAGGCATCCACACCCAATCCTACGCCGCGTTTCCCGCGGCGACGAAATTCAGCAAAGGCATGCTGCAGCAGCGCCAAAGCGAGACCCTTCCTACGCCAGGGTCTGCGTACGCCGAGTTCATCGATCCAACCGATCTCTGCATCGTCATTGGCCTCAAGTTTACATAAAGCCACCCC
Source organism: Anaerolineales bacterium (assembly GCA_034430425.1). Lineage (GTDB taxonomy): Bacteria > Chloroflexota > Anaerolineae > Anaerolineales > E44-bin32 > WVZH01. The sequence continues at coordinate 30,019 of DAOUEK010000029.1, forward strand.
GGCGATTTCGTCGCCATCGACAGCGATAAACCACAAGGAGGGATCGAAATGATCTTGCCGGATAAGAAAATGCTGCCAAATTTCATACCCCTTATCAAATCGGGTTTCGATGTAACCCCAATGATCTCGAAACGCTTCGTCATGTGCCCGGTACACGGCCTCGCCGTCTTCGGCATGATGATACGGCCGGAGCGTGATCCCTTGCGGCCATGTCGGTTCGATTATCGGTTTATCAAAATCGATGCGCATGCGATAGTTCTGGCGAATCAGATGCATACCAAATTCCTCGAGCAACTGTTTGCTTGCCGGGTGATTGCCGAACGTGCTGCAGTACATTGCGATCCGATATTCGTCGGGAACGCGATCGAAAGTGGCTTCGACGGCGCGTGCTTTACTCCACTGCAGCATCGCCGTGCCAAGGCCCTGCCCCTCCCATTTGGGATCGACGCGCGCCCATACACATGGATGAACGGGCGGATCGAAGAGCGACCAGACTTCGACGCAGCCGACGATCTCTTTCTCAGGAGACAGTACAAGACGCGAATCTCTCTCGAGATCGAATCCGGGCACTTGCCATTCGCGACAGTATCCATCGGGCGTGAATTCCTCTTTCCCGATCATCTCTCTCGAACTTCGATTGAACATGGCCACGGTTTCTTCCAGATCGTCCATTCTCGCTGGGCGCACAGTAAAGCCATTTTGTTCGAATGACGGTAAGTCAGCTGTCTTCATGTCTTTTTCCATTCCAGATCATACTCTTTTCTGCCTAGTCTCAGCGTTTTTCTATGTACGTGATGATAGAGATGTTCTCATCATTAAAGGGTCTGGAACGCACATTAACTTTCGTAAATGTAGCGCATCGAGTATTGAATTGACCTTGTTTATCGTTCAGCGACATCTTTCAATCCCAGTCAATAATGAACCCTGTTTCACCCGTCTCGGCTCAGCTTTCCGGTCCGTTTTGCGTAGCGTTCCGCAATCCCAAAGATCTGCAAGCCCGCAGGGATGGCGATCGCACCAATAAACAGCGCCGGCCAGATATCCGGCCATAGGCTCCCGAGTGATGCGCCATCGAGCATGGCTGAACGTACGCCCTGCAGCACATACGTCGCCGGTGAGATGACCGCCGCCTTTTGCAGTAAATCCGGGAGCACGCTGATCGGGTAGTAAACTCCGGATACGAGCAGCAGCGTGGCGATGATCACATGGGTCATTTGCGCACCACGCTCCGGGAAAAGCAGCGGCAGGATCGAGCCGACGATACCTACGCCGACAAACGAAAAGCTGCCGGAGAGTAGAACGACCGTGGCACCGAAGATGTTGGCCTGGTCGAGGTTGATTTGGAAAAGCTTAACCGTCACCAACAATATGACGCTTGTGAACAGAAAGCTGTACACCACGGCGAACATCGTTTGACCGGTCATGTGGGTAATCCGGCGGATCGGCGCCATGAGCGTGTACTCGATCGTGCCTTCCCAGCGTTCGAGGCCGATGATGTCGGTGATCCAGTAAAAGATCGTGGCGAGGTAGCGCCAAACGAGTGTCCCGATTACCAGGTACAGCACGAGGAAGCGACCGTCGACGCCCTCACCGCCCACTTGTTCCATGCCCATACCGATGTAGCTTACCGAGAGGCTGTTGGTGATCGAATAGACCATCCAGACCAACTCCCAGGTCCAATAACGCTTCACCAGATAGATATTACGCTCTACAAATGCGTAAGAAGCTCTCATTTCTTGAATTGCTGACGATACCATGGCTAGAATGCCTCCGTTATTTCATCATTTCGGACAAGGGCCAGTGAAGCTCAGTCCGCCTTTGTCCCATTTTCATCATTTTTGGCCAGCTTTTTTCCCGTGAGTTCGAGGAATACGTCCTCCAAGGTCGGTTCGTGGCCGTTCGTCGCCTTGACCATTTTCTTCAGCTGGTTGGGCGTATCCATGGCCACGACTTTGCCGAGATCCATGATGGCGATGCGATCACAGAGTTTGTCCGCCTCCATCATGTCGTGCGTCGTAAGCAGGATCGTCGTGCCATCCTGTTCCCGGACCTCACGTATCAAAGCTTGCACTTCGCGTTTCGAGTGCGGATCGAGACCGGTCGTCGGTTCGTCGAGCAGCAGAATAGCAGGCCGGGTAAGCAGGGCACGGGCAATGGCGACTTTCTGCTGCATGCCGCGTGACATATCCTCGATCGGTTTTCCGATGGCATCACCCTCAAGCCCCAGGCGCTCCAGAAGTTCAAGCGCACGCTGGCGGGCTTTACGGTTGTTCAAGCCATAGAGATGTGCAGCGTAACTCAGGTTCTCTATGGGTGACAACTTCTTGAAGAAAGCCGCTTCGACGGATACCCGATTGATTTGACGTTGGACCTTGATCGGTTCTCTGACGACGTCGTGCCCCAGAATGGTTACTTCGCCGCTATCCGGCAGCAGTAATGTGGCGATCACGCGCACCAGTGTGGACTTGCCGGAACCGTTGGGACCCAGCACACCGAAGATTTCCCCTCGTTTCACTTGAAAGGAAACGCGATCGACAGCGACGGTAGCGGAATCCTGACCGTTCTTCTTGTGACGACGCCATTGCAGAAAGTGATACTTGTTGAATACCTTGTAGGCTTCTTTAACTTGGATGGCTAATTGGTTCACTGTGTTTCTCCTTAATAAACAAAACGGCCACGGGTTTCCGCGGCCTAAAAGTGTCTAGAAAATAAAAAAACCGCGGGCGCTGGAGCGCACCGCGGTCTCGTAAAAACGGGACGGTTACCTGACGGTAGGCGCACTCCGCGAAGGTATGCTGGCACCGAATCCAATATCGGACTGCATGCGAAGCACCTGGATATTGTTGACGCGAATTTCCATCATGTGGTGCGCCTTCCTTTCTTGAGTAGATGCGCCTAGTCTACTGGAAAACCATCCCATCGTCAAGATTTTTCCCCAAAAAGGGTCACGCTTGTATCAGGGTATTTGCAGCATGGCGATCGCTCACTCGACCGAATCGGGACTGCCGATCAGGCCGATGCGGTTTCCCGGTTGGCCATGGATGAGCTGTAGAGTACGTTGATGTCATTGCATCCAATGATCACACCGGCGAATAACTCCTCATCGACGATGGGCAAACGCATGCGCTGGAAGCGGCAGACGAGCACAGGCACGGCCACGGCAAGGACTGTGAGAAACAGCAGGGCAGAAAATGGATAATATTCCAATAGGAATTACTCCGATCTGTTGGATATTGAATGCTTACTGTTTCATCATGCAGCGCGGGTTTTGAGTGCGTTGATGAAATCGGCGAAGAGGCCATACGCCGTGGTCTCCGGACTCGGATCCGTTTCCACGAGCGTGAGGTCACCGAGCACATCGCTCTGGAAGGTGATGGCAGAGGAAGTGCCCTGCACGTTGAAAAGCGGGCTGTCAGGTCCCACCAATGTTGGTCGGACGCTGGCGTGAATCTCTCCTGCTCGTTTTTCTGCCCGGCAGAGCAGCTTCCAGCGTGTCCTTTCCGACGCGGCCGAAGTGACATCTTCCAGGCTGATATTTTCGATTCCCTCCCGATCGACTTGATCCGGTGTCAGCGGTACGCCCATGAGCACGGTCACCAGGGCGGCCACTTTAATGGCGGCGTCCCAACCCTGTGTGTCGCCTTGCGGGTTGCTTTCGGCGATACCGATGGATTCGGCGACGGCCAGCGCTTCGGCGAACGATTTGCCGTCCTCCATGAGGGTGAGAATCAGGTTGGTAGTTGAATTCAGTATGCCTTCGAAGGATCGGACTTCGGCCGCGGGAAGCGTCTCTCGCCACAACCCAAACAGCGGGGCGCCGTCCATCACGGTGGATTCGAAAAGGAAGCGTTTGCCGTGTTTTTTCGCCAGGGCGGTCAATTGATCGTGGGCATGTACGAGCGGGCCTTTGTTGGCAGTGATGGCATGCATGCCATTTTCCAAAGCGGTGCGGATGTGATCGATTGCCGGCTGACCGGTCTGGTAATTGACGGGGGTATTTTCGAACAACACGTCCGCAGCGCAGGTACGGATGAATTCGAGGCCGTCTTCCGTAGGCTCGACAGCAGAGAGCGGTTGGAGGGATTTGCCTTGATCGGCGAGTGCAAGTGCTTGCTGGAGGTCAAGGCCTCGCGAATCCAGTGCGACACCATGCCGTCCTGTGGCGATGCCCACGGCCCGACAGGTCAGGTTATATTGATTGCGAAGCAATGTCTGTTTACCCAGAAAGAGACGCGCCAGCGCCTGGCCGACATTGCCGAATCCTAAAAATGCGAGTTTGACTTCCTTCATGTTGCCTCATGGCTAATTGCGACCGATTATACCAGTGGGTAGGGATAAGGCCGTCCCGGACCGGGTTTGGGGAAGCGCTCTGCCGCCAGCAGTTGTCTGGTGCGGTCCTTCAGGGCTTGAAGTTCTTCTGCGGAGAGCAATTCCAAATAAGCCTGTATGAGCTCATCAGCATCTTCCAGTCGCTTGTGAAACGCCGCTACATCAGTGAGAACATCCTCCGGGATTGCTTCGTCCACGAAATCCCACAACACGGTGCGCAGTTTGTAATCTTGATGGAAACAAATGCCGTGATCGATCAAGTAGATGCGCTCATCCGGGGTCAGGAGAACGTGTCCGCCTTTGCGATCGGCGTTGTTGATCAGATAGTCGAAAACGACGACGGGACGCAGCTGTTGTTTCTCCGCATCGCTGAAGGTGAAGTAGTGTCGTTCCGGATCGGCGTCGATGAAGAGCTGCAGCGAACCAGAGCCGGCAGGGCCGTCCTGGCGCAGTACGGTCGGTGGAACGAGGTCCCATCCCAGCGTGTCGCTGGTAATATAAGCGGCGACTTCACGGGCAGCGAGGGATCCACGCGGGAAGTCCCACAGCGGTCGTTCCCCCTGAGAAGGTTTATATACGGCCGGAAGGGTTTCTTGATCGCAGGTTACCTGCGCGAGGAAAGTGTAATTCGAACTCCAGGTAAATTGACCCATGATTTCGATCTCGCCGCAAGTGAGGGCGCGCAGCACGTTTTGATGTTCACGATTAGTGGGAATCGTCTTCTTCGATTTCATCATGCTGGAGATCGCTTGCTAGAAATTTGTGTTACGCAGGAATCTTGGAAGCGTTAATGTTTGTGCCCATTGCGTTTCGGGCAGAAGTGACCTTCGGGATCCATGGGTTGACCGCAGTTCCCGCAAATCGGGCGTCCACGACTGGCGACCTCCAATCCCCATGCGCACATGCAGCGAAGCTGAGATCGGGTACACCAGAATCGAGCAACATTGGCTGACTCCGGATCGTCGTCCTCGGCTTGAATCTCGCGCGCCACGAGCACCAGCAGGTCGTTCTCATCATCATACCCCAGACGCAGGTGCCCGACTCGAAAAACAGGGTCGATGGGTTTTTCAAGCTCCATTTCATCTTCGATATAAACCGCTTCGGCATTGGAAAGATCGGGGAAGCGTTTGTCCAGATCGGCAAGGAATTGCTCCAGGCCGATAGCCAGCGACTGCACCTGCTGCTTTTCCACGATCAAGGTGATTACATCATCGTCTTTGCGCGCTTGGATATAGAAGACGCGTTGGCCTTGCGGGCCAATGGCTCCGGTGGTAATTCGATTTACCGGCTTCAGATCGTACTCCTTGGGTGACATCCCAACTCCGCGAATCATGTCTCCTTTGAGACTTTTGAATTTCGCTGTGTTCTACAGGAAGTATATCATCCTCAATCGGCCGCGACGGTTGCACGCCGGTCATTCAGACCGAGAAGGCGCACGTTTCCGTCGTTGATCTGGAGAATGCTGATGGACGCCGGGGCAATGGTAAGGCGTTGGAAAAGATCGAGCGGCAAACCGATGTAATGGGCGATGGTGAGTTTGATGGGATCAGAATGGAAAATGCAGGCGATCGTCGCTTTGGGTGTTCCATACTTGGCGCGCAGCGTCTCCAGTTCGCTGACGATGCGGGTTTGCGCTTCAGGAAAAGACTCGCCCTGGGGAAAGCGCGCCAGCGAAGGCATGGTTTGTATGACGCTCCAGAGTTTACGGCTGTGCAATCTTTTCAGGGAAGCCCCTTGCCACTGGCCATACTTGATCTCACTCAGGTTCTCGCGGACGATGATTTCCATTTTCTTCGATGCGGCCAGGGGCGCAGCGGTTTCCATCGCCCGTTCGAGCGGGCTGGAAATGATCGCACGGAGTCGTACCGGTGTTAAGATTTCAGCCAGGGCGGCCGCCTGCAGCTTTCCGCGCGCGTTCAAATGCACGTTCGGAAGCCGGCCGGCCAGTTTGCCTGTTTTTACATAGTCATTCTCGGCGTGTCGGATGAGAAGCATTGTGGTCATGCTCGTCACTCAGTTTCTCTGACTACCACGGCGAATATGGTTTCGCTTGATGGTTTGAATTTCGCTTTCCTGCGGGTTGGGAAGGGATTCGACCTGGTCGATTCCCAATGCTTTTCGCTGTGCTTCGCGCCAGCGAGTCAGCCTTTGTTCGACTTCGGTCTCATATCCCTGATCCGAAGGTTCGTAGAACAATTTGCCCAGGAGATTGTCGGGTAAATACTGTTGGCCGATGTGATGCGTGGGGAATTCGTGCGGGTATTGATAGTTCTCGCCGTGGCCCAATGCCTTCGCATCGCGGCTGGCGTCCTGCAGGTGTTTGGGTACAGCGATGATGCCGCTTTCCTCGACCAGTTTGTAAGCTTTGAAGTAGGAGACAGCGCTGTTGGATTTGGACGCCGTGGCGAGGTATAGCGTGGCCTCAACGATGGGATAAACGCCTTCGGGCAGGCCGATGAATTCGAAGGACTGCAAGGCTGCGGCCGCGACGACCAGGCCCATGGGATCGGCCAGGCCAATGTCCTCGGAGGCCAGGATCAGCAGCCTGCGCAATATAAAGCGTGGATCCTCCCCGGCGTATAGCATCTTCGCCAACCAGTAGAGTGCGGCATCGGGGTCCGAACCGCGGATGGATTTGATGAAGGCGGAGATCGTGTCGTAGTGCGCATCCCCGTCTTTGTCGTAGAGGATGGCTCTGCGCTGGATCGATTCCTGCGCCACATCGAGGTTGATACAGATCGTACCTTCCAAGTCGGGCGGCGTTGTTTCCACGGCAAGCTCGAGTGCGTTGAGGGCGTTGCGCGCATCACCGCCGGCAACGTGGATGAGATGCCCCAGCGCATCCTCGTCGATCGAGACCGATCTCTCACCGTAGCCGCGGTCTTTATCCTGAAGGGCATTTTCAATCACGCGGCGTAGATCGTCATTCTCGAGTGGACGCAGTTGAAAGATGCGCGAGCGCGAGACCAGCGCCCCGATGACTTCGAAATACGGGTTCTCCGTGGTCGCCCCGATCAAGGTGATGGTGCCGTTCTCGACGTGGGGCAGCAGGGCGTCTTGTTGGGCTTTGTTCCAGCGGTGGACTTCGTCGACGAAGAGGATCGTGCGTTTACTGTACAGTTTGCGCCGTTCCTGGGCTTCGTGAATCACACGCCGCAGTTCCGGTTTACCGGCCAGCACGGCGGACATGGTCTCGAAATGGGATTGGGTCGTGTTGGCGATGATCATGGCCAGGGTCGTTTTGCCGGTTCCCGGCGGGCCCCAGAGAATGATCGAGGCAAAAAGCCGGTCGGCTTGAATGGCGCGGCGCAGCAAACACCCTTCACCAACGAGCTCTTCCTGGCCGATGAATTCATCCAGGTTGCGCGGCCGAATACGCGCCGCCAATGGGGCTTCGTGCTTCATACGATTGCTCAAGGCGTGATCGAAGAGGTCCATGTTGATTATCGATATTGTACCAACGAGTTGACTTGCTGGCGGCCTGGAGACGAAAGAAAGATGGAAATCGATGCTGTGGGTCATCATGCGGGGATACATCGAAGTGGATTTTCCCGCTTTTTACCGGCCGAGTCCGCTGAGGGTGGATTGCCAATACCGAGGAAAGCGGGCTATGTTAGAATGTCCCCTCGAAAATGGCTGAAATCAGCATCCTGAGCGTGAGATGATTGTGAGTGAAGAAGATACAGTGACGCAGGCTTTCACCCTGGCATCGGCTTCTCCGAGAAGGCGAGATTTGATGGCACTGACCGGTTGGGATGTGCGCGTTGTTTCTGCAGACGTCAACGAAGACTCGCATCCCGGTGAGGATGCACACGCACTGGCTTGCCGCCTGGCGCAGGCGAAAGCCAGGCGTGCAGCAGAAGACACGAGTGGTCATGGCGTACTCCTCGCCGCGGATACGGTCGTGGCGTATGAAGGTCAACTTCTCGGCAAACCGATCGACAATACGGATGCGATTCGCATGTTGACCGCGCTGCGCGGACGGGAGCATAGCGTTGTGACCGCCCTGGCGATCGTCTCTTCGGGAAATGGGGATCTGAAAACGGAAGCTTGTGAGACCCGGGTCCCCATGCGGGAATACACCATGGAGGAAATGAACGCCTATGTCGACTCCGGAAGCGCTTTCGATAAAGCCGGCGGATATGGGATCCAGGATAGAGATTTCCGGCCGGTCGCACTGGAGCGAATGGTCGGCTGCTTTGCCAATGTGATGGGTTTGCCGTTATGCCATCTTGTGCGGATAGTACGCCGCATGGGAATCGAGCCGCCGAACGACGTACCGGTGGCATGTCAGGCGTATACCGGTTACACTTGCCAGGTGTACGACGAGATTTTGAGGGACGCATGGTGAGACGATTGTCGATAGTCTTTCTTTTCCTGCTAGTATTGTCCGCTTGTTCGGACTCGAGCGGTACACCGAAACCGAATGGGGATGACGGTTTGCCCGATCCGGAAGTGACCACACTTGCCGCGCCGAACCCGGATGAGGTGGCGGTGGATTTCCTGGATGCCTGGAAGGACATGGACTACGCCTCCATGTATACACTCTTGAGCCCGCTGGCCCAGGATGGGGTCCCCGAAGAAGCGTTCACCGAGCGCTATGAGTATGTACGCACAACGGCGAACATCACCAACGTCGATTACCAGATCGTTTCGAGTCTGGTGATCAGCCCGCAAGCCGCGGAAGTGCGCTATCGCCTGACACTCACCAGTGGTGTTGTCGGTGACATCATGCGTGAAACGCGTATGGATTTGAAACGCGAAGGCGAGGATTGGCGCATCGCCTGGACGGATGGCATGATCCTGCCCGAACTTGAGGGCGGCAAGCGCCTGCGGATGACTACGTTGACTTCGACACGAGCGAATATTTACGATCGCAACGGACTGGCGCTCGCCTCCGAAGCGACGGCCGACGAGCCCAATGTGGCGGCGTTGTGGCTGCAGCCCAATTTGATTAGGGACGAAGATACAGAGGACACCATGCTCTCGGCGCTGCGGCGTATGTTCGGATTGTCGGACAGCGATCCGATTTTTCAGCGCTACGCGGCGATCCGCTACACGGATTACTTCACCATGTTGGGAACGGTGCCCTACAGCACGTATGAAAATTACGGCGGATTGATCGCGGAGTTGGATTCTGTTTTGGTCCGATTTTATGGATCTCGCTACTATTATGGGCGCGGCCTGACGCCGTTTGCCGGCGCGGCTGCGCCGCACGCTGTGGGGTACGTCAGCCAGATCCAGGAGGATGAGCTGGAAGAACTTCGTGCACTTGGCTACGCCGGGGATGAATTCGTCGGCCGAACCGGTATCGAGGCCGTCTATGAAGATGAACTTCGCGGTGTTCCGGGCGGCACGTTGTATCTCACCGATCCAGAGGGCAACATCACGGAGACGATTGCCTCGCGGGAGCTCCAGCTTCCCTATGCGGTCTATACGACTCTGGATCGTGATCTGCAGATGGCGGCACAGGAAGCGTTTGTTGGCAAAAATTATGTCGGTGCGATTGTGGTGCTGGAGCGCGACTCGGGCGCCGTGCTGGCGATGGCCTCCTCGCCGGGTTTCGACTCCAATCTCTTCGATTACGAAAATCCGAACGCAAGTTATGGGCTGCCGCAGCTGTTTGAAAGTCCCTTCGATCCTTATACCAATCGAGCCACGAATGGATTGTACCCGCCGGGATCGACGTTCAAGATCGTCACCCTGGCGGCGGCGCTCGAATCCGGGGAGTACAGCGCCAACACGGTGTACGACTGTCAGTTAGATTTCAGAGAGCTTTATGATCGGACGGGCAATCCAGACGATATCCTGGATGATTGGCGAAAAGAGAAGGAATACCAGCCGGCTGGAGAGATCACACTTGTGCAGGGCTTGGAGTATTCCTGCAATCCATATTTTTATCACATTGGTCTGGACTTGTTCGATAAAGGCTACACCACTGCGATTCCGGATATGGCGGCGGCTTTCGGATTGGGACAGGAGACGGGTATCGAGATCGGCGAAGCGGAGGGTTTGGTGCCCAATCCGGAATGGAAGTTGGCTGAGATCGGTATGGAATGGGGTATGCATGATCCCGTGAATCTGGCGATCGGACAAGGCGCCATGGTAGTCACGCCGCTGCAAGTGGCGCGGATGGTGGCTGCAGTCGGAAACGGCGGCACTTTGTATCGCCCGAGCCTGGTGCTGCGCGTCGAAAACGCCGATGGTGAGGTGCATTACGAGTTCTCGCCTGAAGTGCAGGGTGAACTGCCGGTGAGTGCGGAGAACCTGGCCACTATCCAGCGGGCCATGACCAACGTCGTGCGGGTGACGACCGCAACCGCCTACCGCAAGTTCCTCGGCCTGAATATAAACATTGCCGGTAAAACTGGAACGGCGTCTACTGGACGGGCTGACGAATCCCACGCCTGGTTTGTCGGTTACACGTTTGAAGGGCGTGAGGATAAACCGGACATTGCCATTGTCGTCGTGCTGGATTTCGCCGGTGAGGGCTCGGATGAAGCCGCACCGGTCTTCCGCAGGATCGTGGAGACCTATTTCCGCGGCCAGCCGCAGTCGCTCTACCCCTGGGAAGCGCGCATCGGCGTGCCCAAGACGGAAACACCGGAACCGGAAGCGGGGGAAGAGACAGAAGCCACACCTGAACCAGAATAAAGGGATGACCCTTGTCTGATGAACGCAAGCTGCCTGGCCTGATCGTACGAGCGCAATCCGGTTTGTTTCATGTTGAAACGGATGAGGGCATTGTCGTTGCGGAACTGCGCGGCCGCTTGACGAAAGAGCGCATGGAGACCGATGCGGCCGCCTTGGGCGACCGGGTCCGGGTGCAGGTGCACGATGATGGCTCGGCTACGATCGAAGAAGTCGAAGAACGCCGGCGCGTGCTTTCCCGGCGCTCTCCTGGCAGGGCCGAAATCGAGCAAGTCATCGTGGCCAACCCGGATCAGTTGATCTTCGTCTATGCCTGCGCCGAACCGGATCCCAATTTCCGCATGTTGGACCGCCTTCTTGTGGTCGCCGAGCGCGAGCAAATTCCGGCCATCGTCTGCGCCAACAAGATCGACCTGGTCACACGCCGCAGTGCCAGAGCGGAATTCGGGGAATACAAGCATCTCGGCTACGGCGTGATCTACACTTCCGCACGCTACGGCAAGGGCATACTAGAACTGCGGAAGATCCTGAGCAACAAGATTTCCGTGCTGGCAGGCCCTTCCGGCGCCGGGAAAACCAGTCTGTTGAACGCTGTGCAGCCCGGACTGGACCTGCAAACCAAGGAAATCAGCGAGGCGACGGGGAAGGGGCAGCATTCGACTGTCGTGCCGAAGTTGATCCCGCTTAAGCATGGCGGCTACATCGCCGACACGCCGGGTCTGAAGGCCTTCGCCTTATGGGATATTGAACCCGAGGAGGTGGACGCTTATTTTCCGGAGATGCGCCACCTCGTGGCGGAATGCGACTTCAGCGACTGTACACACGAACATGAACCTGGCTGCGCGGTCATCGCAGCCGTAGAAGCGGGGAAAATCAGCCCGGAGCGCTACGACTCCTATTTGCGCATCCGCCACGGTGAGATGGATTGATCGGTTCCGACCGATTTCTCGTTGCCTGTCAATTGGATCCCGAGACCGCAAAAAATTTCGCACAGCGCGACAATTAAGCAATAAATATTGCATAAATATCAATTATCTCAATGGGTTGAAATGTCCCTTGCAAGTGGTGTGCCTGCAGCGAGATAGATTGGATTATTATCTTTGGGGCGGGAGCTAGAGCGGACGCAGGATGCGGTCTTCGCGCAGGCGTTTGAACCACAGCGAGGCGCCGCGCGGCATGGTCTCGATGGCAGCTTCCTGCCAGGCGCGGACGCCAAGGCCCTGGATGGTCTGGGGTTGATACCCCACCGCTCGCCAGGCCCCGACGTGCTGTGCAAGATACGGGGGCAGAAACAAGAGCGAGGCTTCGCTTTGCAGTTCGATCGAAGCATCCTCGACGGATTGCATCAGGGCGGGGATGACTTCTTCGATGGCCAGGCCTTGTTCGAAGTAGAGTTCGTCGATGCGGGTAACCAGGTTCTCGACCTGCCAGCCGGTGACACCGGCCAAGCGGCCATCTTGTTCGATCAACAAGTAGGCTTTCTCGCCAAAAGCCGCCATTACTTCGGCCCGTGACATGCGACGTTTTCCGTGCGTGGCATGTGTGATGAAGCGTCCAATTTCATCGGCGTCTTTGGGTCGGCCGCGGCGCACGACGAACTCACCTGGACGAGATACTTCCGGCTCTGGAAGCAGCGGTTCTTCGGGCTGCGGCAATTTCGCCCAGGCATCCTGAACTTGCTCCCAGGTGTTCTCAAATGAGTCATTGTTGGAGATCACGACCTTGGCCGATTGAAGTTTTAAGGCTTGTGGAGATTGCGCCTCGATGCGCTGTTTCGCCGTTGCTTCGGTCATGTTGCGTTTCTTGATGAGTCTCGAAATCTGCATCTCTTCCGGCGCGTCGACGACCCAGATGGTGTCACAGCCTGCGGCCAGATCGCTTTCGAGCATTTTGATCGCCTCGATGGCGATGACAGTGTGTTTCGAGCGCCGGATGATAATGTCGATGGCATGTGTGACCAGGGGTTGGACGATGGCTTCCAGGCGTTCCAGGGCTTTCGGGTCGGAGAAGACGACTTTGGCCAGCTTGGATCGATCGATTTGGCCCTCACCATCCAGTACCCATTCCCCGAATGATTTTAAAACCACATCGTGCCCTGGTGCGCCTTTCGCAATGGCCCGATGCGCAAGGGCGTCGGCGTCGATGCCGTATGCGCCGAGGTGCTCGAGCATTTTACGGACAACGCTTTTACCGGTGGCGATGTTGCCTGTAAGGCCGATGACGTATTTTCCAGGCCAGCGACTCAAAGGTGGGACTCCTTTGATACTTTCACGTGCTTCATTCTAACCTTGCGTTTGTTGGATGTCAAAGGGCAGCTCACGGATTCGGCGTTGTGTGATAGACCTGGCTCCCAATGGCAAGGAAAATATCGTTGGGGGGACCGAGTGTGAATGCCGAAATTTCGTCTGTAAACGCCACTGTTGGCAGGTATTTCGCCTGGTAAACCAATCGCATGCTGAAGTGCAGCACACTGTTGCTGAAGATGTCCAGGAAATACAGCGATGGTTCCGGAGGCGGCGAGTAATTGATCTTCGCCGCGATGGCGCCAGGAATTTGCGCGGCCGCTTCGTGACCGGGGCGGTCGTCCTGGAATTTCGGATCCTGGTCGCATTCCACACGAATTCGATTCGTTTCTTCAAAACGACGACAGCGGTCGATGCGGCCATCTGCATACAGGATGAACAACTCATCGCCTGCCATGGCCATGTCGATCGACCCACCCAGATCGCGAACGTCCTCCACGAAAAACATTTCCGGTGTTCCGCTGAACAATCCGCCGGTGGCGTTGTAAATCCAGACCGCGTTTTTAACCGGATCGAGTACGTACAATGTGTCTTCAAGAACGTCGATGGCACGAATGCGTCCCCAACCGACGTCGGGAGGTGAGAGCTGTGCGATAGCGGGCTGTCGTTCCGGCGCACAGTAGAGCAATGTGCCATTCCGATCGATGGCCACGACGCCTTCCGCACCAAGTGCACCAGGCTCGGCTTGAATAACGATATCGACGATTGCATCCAGATCGGTATATTGGCTGGATGTGTTGAGGCATTCAAATGAGGAGTCGATTTTATAACCCCGCTCTGGTGTGCCCCAGGCGTGCCACGTCATTTCATGCTCCGAATCGAGGACGTAGATATCGGTTTCGGATGCCGCCATGGCGGTTATGATCGTATCACTTCCGAAGCCGCCGTTGACGATCGGTTTGAATTCCAGGCGGTGGATTAAATCCACTGAATCCAGCGCTTCCTGTGTTTTCTCCCACAATGCATCGGCTTCTTTATCCCAGCCGTAACCCTGTGCCAGTTCGAGAAAATGGCGTGCAGCTTCCCAGTCGCCTCGGGCTTCCTCGGCACTCGGTTTCATTTCTGCAACCTGAACCGCCGCCTCCGCCTGGTAGAGATAGTCTTCGAACTGCTGCGAGCGGCCACGGCCAAAATACACGGCAGCCGCGATGGCGACCACAACCAGGGGCACTCCCACGGCAGAGGCGATGAGAAAACGAGTGGAGAGTTCGCCCGGCGCTGGTACTTCGACCAGCCCGGGCATCATTCCGGCGAGTACGGTGGAAATCCGGTAGCGCAAAGAATCTATCCAGTCGGAGAGTTGATCCCGTGTTTGATCAAGCGTTTTGGCAAATTCGCTTCGAGCCGGTCTTGCGGCGCGCCTTCCCGATCTGGCATGCGGGCTGGCGCCGGATTGCGCGTATTCGTTTTGGGGCTCTTCCCGAGTTGTCGTCGCTTGTTCTTGGCTGGCGACCTTTCTCTCTCCACGCACAATCAGCCGGGCGAGCACGCCGGTCAGGTCATCGCTGCTCGCTGCCACAAGCCGATCGATGGCTTGCACCGGATCGAGAGAAGAGAGTCCGGATAGTGTGGTGTCCGACCAGATCGGAGGTTGGGCTGTGGTCAGGATAAACAAATCATGCGGCTGGACTTCGAGGTGGTGGTAGCGTACGTACGGTGAAATCGAAGTGCCCAATGGGCGTCTGGCCGCTTCATCAGAGGTCAGTCGCAGGACTCGACCGGGCCGAACGAGCACGGCCTGGCCGGTCCCCGATTGTGCGATGTACAGGTCTTCGTGGCGAAGTGCACCGGCCATGAAGTGGCATCGAACAGGCTCGGCGATCTCATCATCCTGATTCATATCCGCAAGATGATCGTTGATCGTTTCGGCGGCTTCGCGTAATGCGGATGTCACCGATCCCGGAGTGCCGAAATAGGCATCGTGGGCGAGGCGAGTGAGATGGTCGATAAATCCTGATGGAGCTGGGTTTGCCTCAGAAAACCGCAGGGTTACAAAGAGCATATCTTCCCCGCGCCCGCGTGCAGCTCTTCGAGGGGCAGTTTGAGCGGTAGTGCCGGGAGGCGGTGTGATTCTTGCGCCGCCGCCAGCTATGTGAAGTAAGGCGACATCTGCTTCCAAGGTGATCACTCTCTTCCGTATTGTACAGAATCGCTGATAATCAGCAACTCCTTTTCGTTGATTGGTGCAAGAAGCTTGCCTGGACTGGTAGAATTCTACATCAAGTAACCTGTTCTACACATGGCTAACAATTGCATTTCTGGATTTGTTCTGCTTCCTTGCCCTTTCGGCGTGACGTGTTTTTTCCGACGATATTGGAGCAAGGTGTGATAATCGCTGGGAGTGCCCGGCGATATTGGGAAAGGTAACCCGATGGAAATCCGTTTTCTGCGCGATGAGGAGACTTTCGAATCCCGCTCAGTAATCTGGAACCAATTGCTGGCGAAGTCCATTAGCAACGTGCCCTTCCTGCGGCATGAGTTCCTGCGTGCCTGGTGGTCTACCATGGGGGGCGGCGAATGGACTTCCGGCGAACTCTGGATTGGGGAAGGGCGGGATTATCGAGATGAGTTGTTGGGTATTGCACCATTGTTCTTCTCCACCGTGGAGGGACGGCGAACGTTGATGTTCATCGGTTCTCATGAAATCGCGGATTATCTGGACTTTATTACGCCCGTCGAGTCCTGCGGTTCGTTTCTGGATGCTCTCCTGGATGCGTTGGCGGAAAGGGGGCCTGACGGTTGGGAAGTCCTGGATTTATATAACATCCCTGAAGAGTCGCCAAGCCTGACCGCACTTGAGAATATTGCGCAAAAGCGAAAATGGCATGTGGCGCAAAAAATTCTCGCCCCCTGTCCGTGGGTTGCTTTGGATGGCGACTGGGAGAATTATCTATCCCGGTTGGAAAAGAAGCAGCGGCACGAATTACGACGTAAGATGCGGCGTGCAGAGAAGTACATTCCAGGTATCACCTGGGAGGTGGTAAAACCTGAAGATGATACCGGCCGTGCAACAGACGTGTTTTTAAGGCTTATGGCGCAAGATCCTCAAAAGGCGGAATTTCTTACTGCAGAGATGCGGACCCAGTTTCATAAATTGGCACACAGCGCACAGCAGGCGGGGTGGCTGCACCTGTCGTTCCTGAAAGTTGGCGACCAATTTGCTGCGGGATATTTGAACTTCGATTATGCAAATCGAATCTGGATCTACAATTCCGGCATGGATTTAACATTCCGAGACGCATCACCGGGCTGGGTCTTGATTGGGCAGATCATCCGCTGGGCGGTGGAGAATGAAAAAAATGCAGTTGATTTCCTGCGTGGTGATGAGGACTATAAGTATCGTCTCGGAGGGGAAGATCGTTCGATCGTGCGTTTGACCATCGAGCGTGGTTCGTAATATTCCGGGTGCTCACTCATGAGGAACGCATATCTCGGGCTTACGTTGACGGTGATTTTTTGGGGGTCGTCTTTTGTCGCAACGAAAATCGCGTTGCGGGAAATGACACCTGCGGTAATCGCTTTCCTGCGTTTCGCCATGGGCGTGGTTGTGTTTCTTGTGATCCTTCTCAGACGCGCGGAGATAAATCGCTTCACACTTCGTGAGCTTCCATCGTTGAGCGTATTGGGCATTGTGGGAATCACTTTCCATCAAATGCTTCAAGCCAACGGCCTCCAAACTGCTTCCGCTTCAGTCACATCGTGGATCGTTGCTACGATTCCGGTATTCGTTGCCTTGCTGGGATGGATATTCCTCAGAGAAGGGATGACAACGCCTCGGGCGGTGGGAATCGTGCTTTCCGCGTTGGGTGTGCTCATCGTCGTGGGGAACGGCGATTTCAATTCCTTGATCGACGGTGGGTTTGGGACTCCCGGAGATCGCTTGATTGCCGTAAGCGCGGTGAATTGGGCGGCTTTCATCGTAATAAATAAACACATCTTCAACAAAGATGCGAATACACAATCGAGCGTGGGGCGTATGTTTGCCATCATGACCATTGGCTGGATCTTCTTGATCCCATGGGCCATCACTGATGGCGGGCTGCGCGGCTTGCACAACGTCAGTATACAAGGCTGGCTGGCGCTTACCTTCCTCGGCGTGGTTTGTTCGGGCGCGGCCTATTTTCTCTGGTTTCGCGCACTGGAACAGATCGATGCCACGCAAGCCGGCGTTTTTCTCTACCTGGAGCCGATCGTAACCGTCGTTCTGGCAGGGATGATCCTGGGGGAACCAATCAGCGCTGCAATCATTGTCGGGGGCGCGGTCATACTTCTGGGGGTTTGGCTTGTCAACCGCAATACGGTCTTGAGACGTTCTTCCGCTTAGCTTGTCAAATAACCATCCATTCGTGGTAACCGTCGTTGTTGATGGTCAACGAATCGGGGCGAATCTCACGACCAGGGCCAGATGCCCAGACTCCAGAGAAACGCCAATCCAAGTCCTACGAGAAATCCAAGGACAAGGAGAGAAATGATCCACAGCAGCAATCGTGTGAAGCGTTTACCAGCGGAAGCCTGTTGCTGTGAATCTGGGGGGACTTCGAGGATCACGATGGTGATATTGTCATGCCCCCCTCGTTCCAGCGCCATATCTGTGAGGCGCTCGACGGCATGCATCGGATCGTTTTCAATGAGAACCTGTTGTATCTCGTCGTCATCGACCAGGTCAGTCAGTCCATCCGTGCAGAGCAAGAGCGTGTCACCACTTTGCAGTGTCAATCCCTGATTGGCCTGGGATTGTTTATCGCCTTCGTTGACCTTTAGCCGCAGACGCAGATCGGGTTCGGCTGGCCTTTGAGCGCCGATGTAGCGTCGCAGCACGTGTGCCTGCGGGTGATTGCGCGCCTGATCGGGTTGGATGATGTTGTGGTCGATGGCTTCCTGAACCCAAGTATGGTCGATGCTGATTTGCTGTAGACTTCCGTCGCGTAAAAAGTAGATACGGCTATCACCGACGGTGGCTGTATACAGCCTGGAGCCGATGATCCAGGATGTGACGACAGTGGAACCCATACCCTGCTGCTCGTTGTTCGTTCGCGCGGCCTGCGCCACAACTTCACTTGCTTCCATGATCGCGGCTTGTAACTGGAACAAGGGCTCTTTTATTCGGGAAGCCGTTAAACGATTTACAATGGTTTCTACAGTCAGATCAGAAGCGACCTCGCCCGCATTATGGCCGCCAATCCCATCAGCAACGATCGCCAGCAGTGTCGGCATGGACGAACGCTCCATGCGATAAGCCGTAACGGAATATCGATCTTCGTTGTTTGTGCGGGTCTCGCCGGTATGGCTGTGTGCGGCGACATTAAGGTGAGGTTTATCGGTTGGTATCACGTTGGCCTCTCCTGACTTTGGGTGGAATCAAGCGAATCGTTCTTGCCCCGGTAAATACGGATTGTTGCTGGGGATGGTGGCGTCGACTGTAGAAAACGCATTTTCACCCGTCCAATGTGGATCAGATCGCCGTGGGAGAGTATGCGCCCATCTTCGGAAATTTCTTTGAAATTGACCCAGGTGCCAGCTTCCGATCCTTGATCGCGTAACAAGTAATTTCCACCGGCCTGGCGGATTAATCGTGCGTGCAGATTCGATACAGATGGCTCTAGTAATGGCGCAGGAGTCATGCTGGGATCTCTTCCCAGGATGAAGTCGGTCCCTGAAAGTGGGATGGCGCCCACTTCTGTATCGTCTTGATCGAGCAGAACGAGTTGAGCTTCCGCTTGTTGTGGTGCCAGCTGTTTACGGTAACCGGCGCGTTTGAGCCTCTGTCTGAATGCGGGTGCATTCTCTCTGGATTCTGCCGCAGTTGTGGTTGGTATCCGGTTTCCGGAGATGATCACGGCGGAGATAGCAATACCCAAAATGAGGACGACGACTGCAGCGATCACCGGCCCCATGGCGCTGCGCAGCGAACTCAAACCACGTAACGGTGCGTTCACTTCAATGAAGACAGGGAGTTCGATGGACACGCCTTGCAGCCCCAGGGTATCCTCGACGATCGCCTGTATCGTATGCGGTTGCGAATCAAGATAATTACGGATATCCCATTCAAGGCTCTCGAAAGGCTCTTGATTGCGTTCTGCGACGATTTCACCATCGACAATTAGTTGGCTTAGCTTCAGTATTCTGGGATGTTCATCCGGAAAGGTAATCAACAACTGCAAGGCTTGGGATGTCGGCGGCATGTCTTCTGGGATGATATTGGTTTCTTCTGTCTCACGGGTTATTCGATCTGGTGGTTGGATGAATGCCACATCTGGAGGCATCACGGTAACATCGAAGGATTGAATCTCGGAAAGCACTTCCAGGTCGGCGTTGTTATAGCGAATCTGAAGCAAGTGGCTTCCGGATGCAATCGCTTTCGATGGGTAGGCGAGTTTGTATTCGGAACGCTGCGCCAGGATTTTATCTCCGAGATCATTGAGGCCCTGATCCGGATCGAAGAGAATGAATTGCCCGCCAGTCGATTCGGCCAGTTGTCGCAGCGGTTCGGCTTCGGGTTGTTCCATATTATCGGGATGTCCGAATAAGACGGGATGGATCACTATGCCGGACATATGCGCACGGGTGATGATATTGGAAATCGAGACTTCCTGGGGAATGCGCATCAATGATGTGAGGAAGATGATGTGAGTTGGCATTCCTGGATGGGATGGTGCTTCGAGGGTAACATCGAGTGCCCGGAGCAAGATCTCATACCCATTATTGTTTTCATCGTAGGTAGGAGAAAACTCACTTAATGCGGCAGCAAGATCGGCTGCGGCGTGTGTGTGGGTAATCAAAATCCCTTCAGCTGTAATTAAGCGCAGATCGTCGATGCCGATTAAACCTGCTCCTGGCGTCTGCCACCAAGATAACAGCGCTTGTCTGGCCAAATCGAAACGGGATCGACCGAGAGGATCGCGCACCTTCATATCTGCCGTTGAGTTGATCAGGAAAACCTGCCGGGTTCCCACTTGCTCCTCGATCACGGTGTGACCCAGCAGCAGGCTCTCATTTTCAAAAACGCTGAAATTGGCCGCGGATAACCCAGGCACATGGTCACCGACGCCATCCGTCACAGCAAGGTAGACCGTTATCTGTGGGAAATCATCCGTGATCGGTCGAGAGGTACGCAGGTTCGTCACCTGCTGTGCATGTGTGAGGGAAAACGGCAGTATGAAAAGAACAAGGAACAGCGCGCGGCATGCGCTTCCTGTCATCCCGGGCTTGAACATGTGACCATTGTAGCATGCACCTTTGCAACTGGAATAGCCAGTTTGCAATTGGCTTACAAACCGCGCATAAAGGTCCATTCAAGTTGTATGATGCTGTTGAAGGAAGCGATCGAAAGCTCGATAAAAAAACAAGGATTGATGTTATCGAAGGTGACAGCAGAATAATAAAGAGGGGCATCATGATCACAAATGAACGCATGATCCGATTTGTCTTCATAAGCGGTTTTCTGGCAGTCCTTGTGTTAGAAGCATGGCTTATATTTCGAGCGGTCGAGTTGTTTCTGTGATGGATAGGGATATCGCAATTATTGGTATTTCGTTTTCTGTGAATGTGTTGTTGTTGAGCGTAGGTGTGTGTGACGGTTGTTTTCGTAGGTAGTAATAAGAGCCTCCCTCTGGCAGACCCTCCCGCTTAACCCCCATAAGCGGGAGGGTCATTTTAACGGCAGGGATATGTCCTGAACGTGTCATTAAGTGAATGTAGTTGATTTGTATCGCTGTGACGGGCCCGATGGTGTTGCCTTATTCCCATTCGATGGTAGCAGGTGGCTTGGAGGAGATGTCGTAGACCACGCGATTTACGCCTGCCACTTCATTTACGATGCGATTGCTGATTCGCGCGAGCAGCTCATATGGAAGACGGGCCCAATCGGCGGTCATGAAGTCGTCCGTCGTGACGGCGCGCACCACAATGGTTTCGGCGTAGGTGCGCTGATCGCCCATCACACCGACGGATCGGATGGGCAGCAAGACGGCAAAAGCCTGCGCGGTTTCATCTCGCAGCATGCCGGCCTGATGAAGTTCCTGCGTTACGATGTGGTCTGCGGCGCGAAGTTTGTCCAGACGCTCCATGGTCAACGGGCCCAGGCAGCGCACACCGAGACCGGGGCCGGGGAAGGGTTGGCGCCAGACGATCGATTCGGGAAGTCCCAATTCGAGACCAACAGCACGCACTTCGTCTTTGAACAAGTAGCGAAGCGGTTCGACAAGATCGAAATCCAGATCCGGTGGCAAACCACCGACGTTGTGGTGGGATTTTATCCGCGCGGCGACACGACGATCGGGCGCGCTGGACTCCACGACATCGGGGTAAATCGTCCCCTGGACGAGGAAACGAACCTCTCCCTCGACTTTTTCGGCTTGTTCCTCAAACACACGGATGAATTTTTCGCCGATGATAAGTCGCTTCTCTTCGGGTTCGGTTGTGCCATCTAATGCATCCAGGAATACCTCGGTGGCATCAATGGCGATCAATCTTGCACCGAGTTGCTCTTTGAAGGTTTCCACTACGGATTCCGGTTCGCCCTGGCGCATCAGGCCGTTGTTGACAAATATACAGGTGAGTTGATCTCCGACGGCACGATGGACGAGTGCAGCCGCTACGGATGAATCAACCCCGCCGCTTACACCTGCGATGGCCTTTGCATCTCCAATTTGGGAGCGGATGTTCTCGATTGCGCTTTCGATGATGCACGCCGGGGTCCATTGTGTTTCGCAGCCGCAGATACCAATAACGAAGGCTTCGATCATCTTCAACCCGTCTGGTGTGTGGCGAACCTCCGGGTGGAATTGCAATCCGTAACGTTTCTTTTTTTGATCCCCCATCGCGGCAACGGGGGAGTTGTCCGAACTCGCCAGGATTTCAAATCCGGGTGGAGGCGTTTCGGTGCGATCCCCGTGGGACATCCAGACCCGCTGAGATTCCGATCCCAGCAAGGGGTTCGGGGTGATGATATCGATTGTGGCCTGCCCGTATTCGCGATCGCTTGAAGCGGAGACTCGGCCGCCCAATGTGTGCGTGAGGGCGTGCATGCCGTAGCAGATGCCAAGAATGGGGAGCCCGCTCTCAAGTATGTAGGAGGGAATTTGCGGTGCACCTTTCTCGTATATCGAGGCCGGACCACCGGAGAGAATGAAACCTTTGGGTTGGATTTCGAATACTTTTTCCTGCGGTGTATTGAAAGGGAATAATTCACAATAGACGAGTACTTCACGAACACGGCGGGCGATCAGTTGTGAGTACTGCGATCCAAAATCGAGAACGGCGATGGAGTCCATTGTGCCTCAGTCTTCGAAGATGATTTTGTCGTCGTGCATTTCTTTGATTACGGCAAGTGCTTCGATGGGGATGTCAAGACTGGCAAATGCGTCGCGGCCGCCCTCGAAGCGCTTCTCGATCACGGCGCCAATACCCACAATCGATGCCCCTGCCGCCTGGGTTAGGCGGACGAGGCCCATAATCGTTTGTCCACTGGCCAGGAAGTCGTCGATGATCAGGATCTTCTCTTTTGCGCTAAGATATTCCGGTGAGACAATTAACTCCACCATGTGGCCTTTGGTGTGGGAAGAGGTGAGGGTCAGAAAAATCTGATCGGGCATGGTGACCGGTTTGGTTTTACGTGCAAACACAACGGGGAGATTCAGGTGTAATGCCGTCATAACTGCCGGTGCAATTCCGGAAATTTCGGCCGTGAGGACCTTCGTGGCTTGAACGTTGGCAAACCGTTTGGCCAACTCCCTTCCACAGGCGTCCATCAAAACAGGATCTACCTGATGGTTGATGAAGCCGTCTACTTTGAGAATGCCGTTCCCCAGATTCTTGCCATCAGCCAGGATACGCTTTTTAAGTAATTCCATTTATGCTTCCCCGTCTGTAAAATGAATAAGGATGTCCCATTGTACAACGAGCGGCGGCGCTGGTAAAACAATTCGATGAATTTGGTGTCGTTGCTCACCCAGCTGCTATGATTTCCGAATCAATTTCCTGAGGTCGTGATTACGACAATCGAATGAGAACAGCGATTGATGGTAGCAGGACTGGGTGCGAAAGAAAGAGCGCAGCTGGCGGCCAATTCGCTGTGGATGTCTGCAGTGGTCTCCAATACCATCGCAGGCTTTACAGATTTAATAAACCAGACTGCGCTCCCGACTTTCAATAGGGTTCAGATAGGTTGGTCTGTGTTTTGTCTTAACGCTGAATTCTGGCTGAGCCTCCTTCAGCAAAAGCGCGTACCTGCTCCACGGTGGCCATGGTTGTATCACCCGGGAAGGAGGTCATCAAGGCACCATGCGCCCAGCCGAGATTGACCGCATTTTGCGGTTCTTCACCATTAAGCAGGCCGAAGAAAAGGCCGGAAGCAAACCCATCACCGCCGCCAACACGATCCAGGATCGGCAATTCAGCGGTTGGGGATATATACGTCTTCCCATCGATCCAGGCCACAGCGCCCCAGGAATGATGTGCGGTGGTGTGGACTTCTCGCAGGGTGGTCGCTACTACCTTGACCTGCGGATACTTATTCACAACATTGTCGATCAT
>DAOUEK010000030.1:0-35721 GCA_034430425.1 Anaerolineales bacterium
CGCCGCTGCCTCGCCAAGTGCAGCGATGAGATAGATTAACTGAACTGATTTATAACCCATGTCAAATTCCCGCTGCGCGACTGTGGCGTTGATCACCCCCTCCTTGATCCCATTGATGATATCCGTCGTCGCATCAAAACAAACCAATTTGGTCTGGCCAACGCGATCAGCTTCTTTAATTGCAGTCGCCCAAGCGGGACCGTTATATGCATATACACCAAAGGCTCCGGCCAATTCAGGATGTGCAGAAAGCACGGAATTCGCCAATTCCAACGCCTGCGCAGCATCTTCTCTGTCCGTTACCGGCTCGAGCACCACAATATCTTCACCAACAGCATCCAGGAACCCTTGAGTGCGCTGTAACGAGTTCAAGGCGGTGTCTGAGCCACGACCGATCCCCACGGTGCCGCCGTTTGGCAGTAATTCCGTCATCGTTTTCCCTGCGGCGAGACCTGCCGTGTAATTATCCGTTCCGATATAAACCTGTGATATTGAGCCTTCGATGGGAGGTGTATCCAATGTTGTCACGATGATCCCCGCCTCTGCGGCCTGTTTCATCACCCGCTCCAGCGCGCTGGGATCAGAAGGCGCGATGGCGATCCCGGTAACTCCCTGGGCAATGTAGGTTTCCATTGTTTGAATCTGAGAAGCCACGTCTTCCGTCGGCGTGACAAAGAAAATCGCCTGGTCCGGGTTCAGCCCTAAATCAACCGCGGCCGCCTTTACACCCTTCTCCACGTTACTCCAATATGTATGTACCGATTTCCCAATCACAACAACGGTGAATTCGTCTGTTTCCGAGCCGCTGATTCGGTCGGCAAAAGCGGAGCAGGCCGTTGCCAGCATACTCAGTATCAACCCGATCATCACGTATTTATGCAACTTGTTCATAACTCCCCACTCTCGCATCCCATTCTACAATCAATTTTGCCTGATGGACATACGCAAACATCCAGCAGAAAAGACTTTCCCAACAATCACATGCCGCCTCAGCATTCGTCAGACGGCGAGTAATCATCTTTCGCCCCGATCATGTAAGCCACCACACACTCGCGAAAC
Source organism: Anaerolineales bacterium (assembly GCA_034430425.1). Lineage (GTDB taxonomy): Bacteria > Chloroflexota > Anaerolineae > Anaerolineales > E44-bin32 > WVZH01. Next base: position 1,060 of record DAOUEK010000030.1, read on the forward strand.
GTATGAATGTCATCGATGATCGGCCGGTCACACACCTTTCGACCATGCCGCAATACCATCACGCGATCACTAACCTGGTGGATGTCCTCCAGACGATGGCTGCTGATAATAATGGAACACCCCTGTGATTTGAGCTGATGAATTAATCCCAGCACCTTCTCCACGGCGATAACATTAAGTGCCGCAGTCGGCTCATCCATGATGATAATTCTGGAATCGAAAGCAGTCACGCGACCGATAGCGACTGCCTGACGTTGACCGCCTGATAAATACTTCACTTTTAGATTCACAGAATCGATATCGATCCTGAGGTTATCGATCAAGCGTAATGATTCCTGGGCCATCGTACGCTTGTTGAGTAAGCGTACTGGCCCCAAACGAAAAAGTATATGCTCACGTCCCAAAAACATATTTGCCGCTACGTTTAGGTTATCAACCAGGGCAAAATCTTGATAGACCATTTCAACGCCCATTGAGCGTGATTCTTCCGGATTTCCAAGCTTGACTTGACGACCATCGATGAAAATTTGACCTCCATCCGGGAGATGCGCACCACTGAGCACTTTCATCAGGGTGGATTTTCCCGCTGCATTGTCACCTACCAAACCGAGCACCTCTCCGCGCTTTAAAACCAAATTGACACCACACAAGGCTTGTATGGCTCCAAAACGCTTGTGGATATCACGCATTTCCACGCGGGCTATCGATTCATTCACAGATGACTCCCCTCAGAATGCGCTGCGTCTGCGCCGCCACATATCGTAGGTGACCGCAATCACCAGCACCGTACCTAAAATGATTTCCTGTATGTAGGGAGACATATTAACAATCACCATCCCATTGAACATCACCCCCATAATGGCTGCACCGAGGATGGCTCCCGTTATCGTTCCCTCGCCTCCACGAAGACTCGTTCCCCCGATAACCGTGGCGGCAATCGCCCACAATTCGTAAGTGGATCCCACTGTGGGTGTTCCTTGTCCCAGGCGTGAAGCCAAGAGCAAACCCACCAATCCTGCCATAACACCACTGCTGACGTAGCAAAAGCTGCGTACTCGGTTAACATTAATTCCCGCCACGCGCGCCGCCTCGATGTTCCCGCCTACGGCATAGATATGTCGTCCAAGCGTTGTCGAACGCAAGATGAACGCCGCAAATACCGCAACGATAACCAGGATAATAAACATGATAGGGATTTGAAAAAGTTCACCCTGACCCAATTCCAGGAATGGAAAATCAAGCGGAAAGACGATCGGATATCCCCGGGTGATGAACTTTGCCACCCCTCGCGCCACCAACCATGTTCCCAGGGTGATAATAAAGGAAGGTATTTGTAACTTGGTTACGCAAAATCCATGCCACCAACCGACGAGGCCTGAAAAAATGAGTACGATCAAAATGGAGGGTAATATCCCCAGAGATGGAATCACCCCCACTCCTTTCATCATCAACGTGGCTGCAAGCACACCGGTGAGTGCCGTCATCGAACCCACAGAAAGATCGATGCCATCCGTGATGATCACAAGAATTTCTCCGATGGCCAGGAGACCAAACGTCGCCACAAAGCGCATAATTACTTTTAGATTCGCCAACTTGAGAAAAGCTTCCGGTCTTTGCCACCAAAATAAGAAACAGAGCGCGAAAAAAGCAAGCGCAATGCTGAACTCCCGAAAACTGAAGATATTGAGTATCTTTTGTATTCGCATCTTCCAGGGTGAAAGCGCGGTCTTCATTTCATCCATAGAACTGTCATTATCCTCCCGTAAAAACTGAGCGTTGCGTTGATAAACAAATGCCTGCGGAGCTGTGCAGCAGGCAAAACCCACAAGTGCAGTATAGGCGAAGTTATGTTTACAAGGCTAGGGGGCATCCCTACGTATTATAGGGGGTTTCCCCCATCTATCCTTCCCTGGGAAGAACATCTCATCAGTTACAATAATGGTATAGTAATGTAATGGAAGAAGTACGCACACTCCTGGCAGACGATCACGCGCTTGTGCGTGAGGGAATCCGCAATGCCTTAAGGGATATCCCCAATATCAGCATAATCGGTGAGGCTGACGACGGCCCTTCATTGTTGGAAGCCTTGCAGGCTCACACTCCTGACCTGCTGCTTCTCGATGTTACCATGCCGGAGTTCAATCCCGTGGAAACGATCCAACAAATCTGTAAAAGCCACCCCGCGATGAAAATCCTGGTGATCAGCGCCTATGATGATGATGTTTATGTGCAGGGGTTGATGCAAGCCGGTGTGGACGGTTACCTCTTGAAAGATCAATCTCTGGGCGATCTGCAGCTCGCCATTCAACGAGTATTGTCAAATGAAAAGTGGGTGTCCAGTCGCGTAATTGATAAACTGGTGCGTATATCGGAAAGGTCATCTCTGCCCCCCACAGCCCTACTGACTTCCCGACAGCGCGACATCCTGCGATTGCTGCAGCAAGGGCTCGACAACCAAAGCATCGCACAACGAATGAATCTGAGTATAAAAACGATTGAGAACCACCTTACTCGCATCTACCGTCAGCTTGACGTACAGAGCCGCCTCGAAGCCGTAAAATACGTCACCCATCACCCGGATATCCTCGGATTACCAGGACAGCTGGCTACGCAAGAGCCTCCGGCCGCGAAGACTTCCGAGCAAAATGCCGTCACGTTATTGCTGGTCGACGATAATGCTCGCTATCGCTATCAACTTCGACGCATGATCGGCAAAGTGTGCGCCCGTGCTTTGATCTATGAAGCTGAGAACATCGACGAGACTGTGAATCTCATTCAACACATCACACCTCACCTGATATTGATCGATGTCGTTCTGGGTGATGAAGACGGCATTCACTGCACGCGACGTATTCGAGCGATCTCATCCACACCTCGGGTAGTCCTCATCAGCGCCTATCCAGATCGCGAATTCCACCGCCTGGGTTTGGAGGCGGGCGCAGTGGCCTTTCTGGATAAAAAAGATCTCGACGCGGCTTCATTACGCGAACTCATTGATGACGTAATGATTTGAGATTCATCGACCCAACGTCCGGTACACACAACAAGGATCGAATTTATTTATCGGCAGTGCACGAAAGAAAATGGGATGAGATATGCAGCCGAGATTGAAAGTCACTGAACTTTCGAAAAATATCGGTTCACTACCCGCTCTGCAGCGCGTCAGCTTCGAGGTCTACCCCGGAGAAGTGGTAGGGTTGATGGGTAGAAGTGGGGCAGGGAAATCCCTGCTGGCAGCACTGATTACCGGCCTGTTATCACCTGATTCCGGGCAAATGGCTTTCGAGGGTCGGAACATCCAATGGCCTTTTCACGCACAGAAATTGGGCATTGAAGCCATCCACCAACGACCTCGCTTGGCGGATCACCTGGATATCACTGCCAACATTTTCCTGGGTAGAGAATTGCGTCTGCCGATCATTGGGCAGTATCTCAATATCCTCGATAGCCGTCGGATGAACAGCGAAGCGGCGCGCATTCTCAAACAGCTCAACTTCCACTTCCCCTCCATGCGCGAAAAAGTTGCCAATCTATCCAGCGAACAACGCCAGATGTTGTCTATAGCCCAGGTGATGACGCATCCGTCGAAACTCATTGTCGTCGATGAGCCAACAGGGTTGCTCAGCTACCACCAACAAAAGAGACTCCTCTCGTTGGTTCGTCAATGGCAAGATCAAGGCATATCGATCGTCTTCTGCAGTAAAGATCTCGACCACTTATTCGCCGTAACCGATCGGATTGTCGCCTTGCGGCATGGTCGCAAAGTAGCCGCCCATCGCACCGACGAAGTCAGCCGGGAAGAGATCGTAGCTGCACTGGTGGGTACCACAAGCCGGCAGCAGCTCACACCGGCGATCTGGGCTTTGGATAACTATTACCGCGCACGAGAACAAGCAGAAAATCTGCGCCACCAACAGAAACTGCTCGAACAAAATCTGGCCGTGCAGGACACGCGCATTCGCAGCCTTATTGAACAAATGACAGAACAGGTAAGGGCACTGGATCAAGCAAATATCGCCCTGCAAGACGCGCACCGGCGATTGCTGACAGAACGCGAACAGGAACGCAAACACCTGGCGAGGGAACTGCACGACCAGTTGATTCAAGACTTGTTGAGTGTGAATTACCAGTTGGAGGAAAGCGAAGCACATGCTGATGTAGGGCCAGAACTAAAAGAAGATATCATCCAAATCCGCAACTCTATCCGCATGTTCGTCTCCGACTTACGCAGAATCTGCAGTAACCTGCGTCCCCCCACAATCGATAGCCTGGGGCTGGGATCCGCGCTGCAGTCCTATACGCAAGAATGGAGTGAACGAACCGGCATCGATCTGAAACTCAACCTGGATACCAATCTGGGGAGATTGCCCGAGGCAATCGAACTATCCGTTTTTCGCATCGTGCAAGAGGGTCTCAACAACGTTCGCAAACATGCCATGGCCAACAAGATCGAAGTTACCCTGGAACACACTTCGATGCGTGCTTTAATGATATCCATTTCCGATGATGGCGGCGGTTTGCAAGACGACTTCGATCTCTCTACGCTCTCGAGAGAAGGACATTTTGGCTTGTTGGGCATCAGCGAGCGGGTCGCTCTCCTCGGCGGACGACTGGACATGAAAAACAAACCCGAAGGCGGAGTGCTGCTGCAAGTTGAAATCCCACACCCGCGCGTCGATCTTCCCGTAAAACTGGCGGAAGAGCGCTAGCAGCCAGATGCCAGTAGTCATTATCCATATCCCCCTTGCCTCGTTGCGAACATCTCGCCGATATGATAGATTCCTAAAACCACAGCTACCGGTTCAGGAGTAAGTATGGCTCCCACACCACGTTTATCGCTGAACGACGATTTCGCAGCTCATTTGAACTGTCCGATCTGTGGAGAAGCGAGTCTGAATGTCCATCACACCGCTTCCCTCCCGGACTATGTTTCCTGCCGCAGCTGTGGATCGGCCTTTGTCGTTGAGGCTGACGGAGAACGAGTTCTATATGGAAAGATCAACGACCAATACCCACGCACTCAACAATTCGCCTTGAAACAATGGGTTATGTTGGAGGCCGTCGAGCGCCGCGCTTCCGATGAACGAGAAGAGGAAGACACAACCGCCCCACCGGCGGTTGAGGCGGCTCCCCCACCTGCAGCCCGAGAAGCTGCCCCGCCACCACCAAACCCAGCGGAGAGTTTTTTACGATCAGCAGCCGTGCCGATTCCTACAGAACCCGATCTGAACTGGCCTCCGAATAAAATCTTTCCCTTGGAACCAGATACGGAGCCCGAACCCATACAACCCGATCGAGTCGAACCCAGCCCTCCGCCTCCTGCAAGCAGTGAACCCGAAATGCCCAGGACTGCCCAGACTCCACCGCCTTCGATACCACCCATCCCCGCCAAACCTGAAACCCCACCAGGCGTCGATCTCAGTAAAATCGGCCTCCCACCCGAGAAGCCGGAAGACCAAGAACCCCTCATTGATACACCTGTCTTTCCGCAGGGAGTAAAATTAAAGCAGCTGCAGGAAGATCGCGCTGCAGAGCTTTTGCCGGAAATGCCGCCGCAACCGGAGTTCATGCCAGGTTTGCCGCCACAGCCGGGGGTCATGCCAGATTTGCCGCCACAGCCGGAGGTTATGCCAGGTTTGCCGCCACAACCCCCAGCCAAACCTGCCCCCCAGCCACCAGTATTAGAGCTGCGTGATAACGACCCGCCACAAGGCATCCGACACCGAGTCGTCATCCGGGGAGAGAAAGTGACATTTCCCAAGCAGGCTTGTGCACACTGCCAGGGAACGCCAGTGCGTGGTCGCCTGACAATCATCGGAGATCTTCCACAAGGGCAGAAAATCGGAGCACGAAAGGAAGCAATCTTCAACTTGCCCCTCTGCGCGGAATGTCATGATCGAGCGCAAAACATCACACCCGAAGAAAAAGCAGAACGCCTTCAAGCCAACCTGCTCGCTATGCTTATCATGATGGTAGTCCTCGTGGCGGCTCTCGCCTGGGGCCTTGACCTTCAGGAGAATCCAATCTCCGGAATTATTATCATCGTAATTCTCGGCTCGATAGGATATTTCGTCCCGTCCTATTTCTTGTTGAGACGTATTAAACCTTCTCCCCCCTCACCCAACGCCGCTTACATTCGCTCGACGCTTCTCATCCCCGACGACGCGCAAGGCCTGGAAACAGCCTTTGAATTCCGCAACAAGGAATATGCCGAGCAGTTCTTCGACGCCAATGATATCTTTACTCTGGGAAAGCCCGTGCAGGTGAAAGACCGCTCCTTTACCAGGGCTCGGTCCCCCGAACCTCCCCCAGCGTAAATTCAGATAGAGACAATCGTTCGTTGAGCTGGACGATACTCCCTTGCGCTCCAGCATCCCGAAGCTTGCAGCAGTCAAGTGTTGCCTAACACGTTCCCCATAAAGATCACGGCTGGAGAAAACCGGGCCAGGTCTTGATTTTGGTCTGTTATAATGGTAAGTTGTTGTCGTGAATAGAACATATGTACTGAAAAGGCCAGAATCGAATGACACAAGATCACATCCAAGTCGTGGGTGCGCGTGAACACAACCTCAAGAATCTCACCGTTGTGATCCCGCGGAACAAGCTCGTAGTCATCTCCGGCATATCCGGATCGGGAAAATCATCGCTCGCATTCGACACGATCTTCGCAGAAGGTCAACGACGCTATGTCGAGTCGCTATCGGCATACGCACGCCAATTCCTCGGCCAACTCGATAAACCCGATGTGGACTACATCGAAGGCCTTTCTCCAGCCGTATCAATCAACCAACGCGGTGTATCCCACAACCCGAGATCTACGGTTGGAACCGTGACGGAAGTGTATGATTATCTGCGCCTGCTCTTCGCACGCGCCGGAATCCCCCATTGCCCGATCTGCAAACGTGAAGTACGCCAACAATCTGCACAGGAGATCGTCGAGGCCGTCGAGGCGCTGCCGGTCGATTCGCGTGTCTTGATCCTGGCACCGCTGATTCGCGGACGCAAGGGTACGCACCATGCCGTGTTCGATGAAGTACGCAGGTCGGGTTTCGTGCGTGTACGGGTTGACGGTGAAATGCGATCTGTCGACGACGAGATCGAACTCGATCGTTACAAGACTCATAACATCGAAGTCGTCGTGGATCGCCTAATCGTGCAACCGAAATCCGACGACGCATCGGAGGACGGATTCCGCTCGCGCCTTACGGATTCCATCGAGACAGCATTGCGCTGGGGCAACGGTACGATATTGATCGCCGATATCACCTCTGAGCAAGACCCTAAAATCACACCCTACTCGGAATTTCTTGCCTGTCCTGAACACGGCACGATGTTGTCGGAGATCGAACCGCGTACGTTTTCATTCAACACACCCCACGGTGCCTGTCCGGAATGCCAGGGTTTGGGAATCAAATTGGAGATCGATCCCGATCGCATCATCCCCGACCGTTCCATCTCCATTGCCGACGGTGCCGTTGCCGCACTGGAATGGTCGAATCAAAGCAGGGAAAGAAGGGGCTACTACTGGCAGATGGTCGAAGCCGTCGCCGAACAATATGGCGTGAGTCTCGATGCACCGGTTGCAGAGTTGGAAGAAGAAAAACTGAATCTGATTTTATATGGAACCAACAACGAAGAGCTGTCCATCAACTATGTGAACCGGGACGGCCGGAAAACGACTTTCAAGACTACTTTCGAAGGCGTGATCGGGAATCTCGAACGACGCTATCAGGAGACGCAATCCGATGGCGTTCGCAACAGGATCCAGGAATTCATGTCCGAACGCCCCTGCCCTTCATGCGAGGGACGGCGACTACGCGCGGAGGCTTTGGCCGTCCTGCTGGATGGAATGAACATCGTTGAAATTACCGAATGGCCAGTCCAGCGCACATTGCAGTGGGTTCAGCGCCTGCAAGGAAACGAAAGCCCATTGTCAGACCGCCAGCTAAAAATCGCCGATCGAGTGTTAAAAGAGATTGCCGATCGTCTTGGATTTTTGGTTAACGTTGGTCTGGATTATCTCACCCTCAACCGTTCGGCCAGCACCCTCTCCGGCGGGGAAGCGCAGCGAATTCGGCTGGCAACCCAGATTGGATCGCGTTTGATGGGTGTGCTCTATGTGCTCGACGAGCCGTCGATCGGCCTTCATCCTCGCGACAACAAACGACTGATCCAAACCCTGGAGGAGATGCGCGATCTGGGCAACTCCGTACTCGTCGTCGAACACGATGAAGCCACAATCCGCGCTGCGGACTGGGTCATCGATTTGGGTCCGGGCGCCGGTGAGACCGGGGGAGAAATCGTGGCGGAAGGTACGGTCGAACAAGTCACGCGCAACAAGAAATCCGTCACCGGCCGTTTCCTTTCCGGGCAACTTACCATTGAGACTCCCAAGAAACGACGATCCGGGAACGATCACATCATCTCCGTTATCGGGGCACGCGAAAACAATCTCAAAGACATCGCTGTAGACATCCCGTTGGGTACATTTGTGTGCATTACGGGGGTTTCCGGATCCGGGAAATCCACCCTGATGGTGGATGTGTTGTACAAAGCCCTGGCACGTACGCTGCATGGTGGGCGTCAACAACCTGGCGCTCATACCAAAATCGAAGGAATCGAATTCGTGGACAAGGTCATCAGCATCGATCAGAGTCCGATCGGGCGTACGCCGCGTTCCAATCCAGGCACCTACACAGGAGTCTTCGATCACGTACGCGCCTTGTTTGCCGAATTGCCCGAGTCAAAAGTCCGCGGGTACAAACCGGGTCGTTTCTCCTTTAACGTGCATGGCGGCCGCTGCGAAGCTTGCGGGGGTCAGGGACAACTGCGCATCGAAATGCAGTTCCTTCCCGATGTATACGTACCATGCGAAGTCTGTCATGGTGCACGCTTCAACCGGGAGACACTGCAGGTGCGTTTCAAGGAACGATCGATCGCGGATGTCCTCGATTTGACTATCAATGAAGCCGTTGAATTCTTCGCATCCTTTCCGGCGATGGTGCGTAAACTCGATACGCTGCAGGACGTTGGGCTGGGTTACATCCGGATCGGCCAGCCGGCTCCGACATTATCGGGCGGCGAAGCCCAGCGCGTGAAGCTTTCGCGTGAACTCTCGAAACGCGGCAATGGCCACACGCTCTACGTTCTCGACGAACCATCGGTCGGATTACACGCCGCGGACGTCTACAAGTTGATCGAGGTCCTGCAGCGTCTGGTAGATCAGGACAACACCGTCCTGATCATCGAACATCATCCCGATATTATTAAAGTCGCCGATTGGGTGATCGACCTGGGGCCGGAAGGCGGCGATCGCGGCGGGGAAATCATCGCCACAGGAACCCCGGAGGAGCTCTGTAAAGTTACCGAATCCTATACCGGGCAATTCCTTCGGGAACATCTGAAATAGCGTCTGAATTTCCTCGTTATTCGTAACGGAGTGCTTCGACGGGTTGAAGATCGGCCGCACGTTTGGCCGGATAAAGACCAAAGAACAAGCCGACGGCTGCGGAAAATAACGTCGCCAACAGGATCGCATCCAATCCCATGCTGGGATTCAATTCAGTATCCGAAGCCGCTGCGATCGCACCAACAAGTTGTGAAAGGCCCCAACCCAGGGCGATTCCGATCAAACCACCTATCATGCTCAACAACGCCGACTCGGTGAGGAATTGAAGCAGGATATCGCGCTTGCGTGCTCCGACGGCCTTGCGCAGTCCAATCTCGCGTGTGCGCTCCGTGACGGAGACCAGCATGATATTCATGATCCCGATGCCGCCAACAAGAAGCGAGATCGCTGCGATTCCACCCAGGAATATCGTAACTACGCCCGTGATCGCCTCTGCCGTCTCGATAAAATCCTGTTGGGAAAAAACGGTGAAATCATCTGCGCCAATCGGCGTGCGGTGACGGGCGCGCAATATGGCGCTGATTTCTTCATTTGCGATGGTGACGTTCTCTGGGCTGATCGCCTGTACCAGGATCATATCAACTGCATCGCGCGTTCTGCGCAGCAAGCGTACCTGCGCCGTGGTCAACGGCACGATGATCTGATTGTCTTCGTTGGAAAAACTTGACCCGCCCTTTGACTCGGTTACGCCGATTATACGGAACGGCTGCCCTTCGACGCGCACAGTTTCACCGAGCACCCCCTCTGTTCGGTCGAACAATTCCTCGGCGACATCCGGTCCGATGACCGCAACCGCAGCCCTTCCGAGAAGATGGATTTCGCTGATGAACTCACCTTCCACAAGTTCGACGTTACGTACGCTTTGATATTCCGGTGTGACGCCATAACCCGTCGTCAATGCCCCTTCACCGGCGTAGCTGACTTCAACTGTGCCTTGAAGCGTTGGAGCCACACCGACCACCGAAGGAGCGGCGAACGGATCGCGCAAAGCGTCGGCATCACCTAGAGTCAATTGTTGGGGATTCCGGATCTCCTCCGATCCCCCACGAACCACAAAAAGCAGATTGGTTCCGATTCCGCTGATTGATCCCGTGATCGTATTTTGCGCTCCGGTTCCGATCGCCAACATGGCGATCACCGCACCAACGCCGATGACAATTCCCAACACCGTCAAACCGGATCGCAGTTTATTGCTGGCGAGGCTATCCAGCGCCTCGAGAACATTGTTCCAGATATCCATCCTGATTCCTTATCCAAACCATCGTCGACCACTCTTTACGCCACACGAACTGCACAAGCCTGAGAAACCATGTAAAGACAGATGTGCAGGGTTGTGAAACTACCGCTTATGGTTTATTGCGATTCTACCAACCCGTCCCGGAGCATAATCACTCGCTCCGTGCGTTCCGCAATCTCCGGATCGTGAGTGACGAAGATGAGGGTCGTCGAAAATTTATCATTGAGATCGAGCAGGATGTTCATGATTTCCTCGCCCGATTTCGTGTCCAAATTACCGGTCGGCTCATCGGCCAGAATGATTGACGGGTTATTGACCAATGCACGGGCGATCGCCACTCTCTGCTGTTGACCACCAGACAACTCGTTGGGCCGATGGCGAATTCGATCACCCAAACCAACGTCTTCCAAAGCCTGGATCGCCCGTTTGCGCCTGCCTTCAGATACACCGGCGTAGCGCATGGGCAATTCGACGTTGGTCAGTGCCGTTTGACGGCCAAGCAAATTGAAACTCTGGAAGACGAAACCCACTTTACGGCTGCGAATTTCCGCCAGCTGATCGTCGTTTAATTCCGCGATCTCCTCACCATCAAGCTTGTAGGTACCGCTGCTCGGACGATCGAGGCAACCCAGGATGTTCATCAACGTGCTTTTACCCGAACCCGATGGTCCCATGATGGCAATCACCTCTCCCGGTTTAACGCGCATCGAGACACCACAGAGCGCATGCACCTCGAATTCACCCATGCGGTAGACCTTGGCGATATCTTCCACTTCGATAACCCAATCCGTCATCATCCGCCCCCAACGAAACCTGGGCGACCGTTGAACATCATGTTCGCGGGCGGATTCAAGACGATGAGATCGCCCTCCTCGAGTTCCCCATCCAGGATCTGACTATACGTATCGGACGAAACCCCGAGTTCAATTGTTATGGGTTTTAATGCTTGTCCTTCGAGGACAAATACGGTGCGTTCGCCATCCACCACCCGCACAGCGCGATTGGGCACGAGCAGCACATCTTCCATTTGATCGACGACGATGTTCACTGCGGCAGTCATGCCCGGTCTGATTCGTTGGTCCACATCCTTGAGTTCGACAGTGACATTGAAGCTCACTACGCCTTGTGTAACCAAACCGCTAAGTCCGATCGCGGTTACCTCCCCGGAATACGTTTCATCCAGAACGGCATCGAAGTTCAAGTGTACGGGTTGGCCGACTTCAATTCGATTGATATCCACTTCGGAGATCTCGACATCCACCAATAATCGTGTAAGATCCGCCAATCCAAAAGCAATCGTCCCCGGAGAGACCTGATCGCCGGGTTTAACATCTACGTAAGTAATCGTGCCTGTAAAGGGAGCCTCAATGCGCGCGGTTTTAAGTGTTGCTTCAGCAGCAGCCAGGCGTGCTTCCGCGGCTGCAACATCGTCAGGGTTGGGTCCGTCTTTGACACGCTCCCATTCTCGCAGGGCATCGGCAAGTTGCGCTTCCGCAAGTGCCACATTCGCATCCAGCAGCGCTTGTTCGACTTCCGTTGGATGGCCAGTATACCAATTGAGATTTCGCTGGATCGAATCACGTCTCTGGCGGGCAGCGATCAAATTGGATAACGCCAGCGCTCTGCCCGGATCATCCTTGGGACGATTTTCAACCCGTTCGTATGCGGTTTGTGCAAGATCGACTTCTTCTTGCGCCAGCACTAAATTGGCGCGTGCTGCTGCCAATGTGTCACCGCTGGCGCGGTATCCCTCTTGCCGTACGGTGCGGAGATATTCTGCGTTCTCGAGGGCATCTTGCGCTTCTGCAAGTGCGAGTTGTGCCGCTGCTTGTGCCTGCGACGACTCCAGAATATCGTCCAGGGCTCGCTGAGCGGTTACACAATCCGTTTCTGCAAGGATCACCGTGGCGGGCAATGAAGTTTGCTGAAGTTCAGACAACACTTCTCCCTGCCCTACAACATCCCCCAATCCCACAACAACATAGTCCACAATACCACTCGATTGATAGGTAAGAACCGCAGCCTGATTGGCACGTACCGTTCCCGTCGCCCCCACAGACGCTGTCAGTGATCCCCTGGAAATTTCCTCGGTTTGCAGGGAATCCAGCGAAGTTGCCAACTGGGATTGGCCACACGATCGTAGTAGCAGGATACCTACAATGATCACAACAACCATACCGATCAGAAGATATCGTCGTTTCATCTTTTTGATTCCTTCCAGCAATAATTCAGTCCATATCCTTGAGCGAACACACAAAATCCTTTCCTTTTTACCAGCCTTCGAAGCAGATTGAGATCATCATACGCCGCTTCGAATAAGGCCATATCAAGAATTTTACCCCATGATGATAATCTCTTTTTCAATTGTGACAACCATCACGAATAAGAATGACATTCTCGACTGATATATGACCACTTGGGTCTGTAACATCTAATGGACAGGAAATATGGAGGATTCCATATATGCAGGCGATATCGAGTGAAGAACTTGCTGTCGACCGCAAAGCTCGGATGAAATTACCATTTGAGGAGCTCAAAGCGCGTCCGGCTACTGTTCGCATCCTCGATTTCGATCCCACTTTCAAAGCGCTAACCCCAGAAGAGGCACAGCGAGCTGCCGCAAGATGCATCCATTGTCCTGATCCATCGGCTTGTTACACAGCATGCCCACTGCATAACGACATCCCCTCCGCAATGTGGTTAATCGAGCAAGGAGATTTCATTGGCGCAGCCGAGATCTACCGCCGCACGAGCTCGATGCCCGAAATCTGTGGAAGGGTCTGTCCGCACGAGGCCCTCTGCCAGGGTGCATGCCCGCGCAGCAAGCGCGGCGAACCCGTATTGTCCGGGGCGTTGGAGGCGTTCGTCGCAGATTACCAACGCCAACACGGCAAAGTCGAAATTCCTATCGGTCGTTCCACCGGCAAGAGAGTTGCCATCATTGGCTCCGGACCATCCGGCCTCACGTGCGCGGAACGCTTGATCCAGAAGGGACACGCCGTAACGATCTATGAAGCGCTGCCTGCTTTCGGTGGATTATTAACATATGGAATTCCCAATTTCAAACTCGACAAACGAGTCGTTCAAGCCAGAATCGAAGATTTACAGAACGCCGGTATTGCTTTCATCAACAACACGCGCATTGGCGAAGATTTGTCCATCGATGATCTCTTCAAGCAAGATTTCAATGCCATTTTTATCGGGGTCGGTTCACTGATCGACGCCAAGATGGAAGCGCCCGGAGAAGATTTGCGCGGCGTATACAAGGCTACGGATTTTCTCATGCGCGTCAACGTCGACCCGGAACTGCTTCCGGAAGCGCTGCAATCGAAACCAGAAATCGGACGCCGAGTCGTCGTTATAGGCGGTGGCGATACAGCATCTGACTGCCTGCGCAGCGCCATCCGTCTCGGTGCAGAAGAGGTTACCTGTTTGTACCGCCGTACGGAAGCCGAGATGCCGGGCAGTAAGAAGGATCGTAAATTGGCCAAAGAAGAGGGCGCGCAATATCGTTTCCTTACCCAGCCAGTACGTTATATCGCCGGACCTGATGGAATATTGAGTGCTGTGGAGTGTTTACAATGTGAATTGGGAGAACCCGATGAAAGTGGTCGGAGACGCCCCATTCCGATCGAGGGATCGAATTTCACGGTCGAAGCCGACAACGTAATCCTTGCAATCGGCTACTGGCCCGACCCACTTCTCGGCGAGACGACACCCAACCTGGAGACACAAAAGTGGGGACTCATCGTAACGGATTCCGAGACAGGCGCGACAACCCGCGAAGGTGTTTTCGCGGGAGGAGATGCGGTCAGTGGCCCAGATCTGGTCGTCACGGCCGTCGCTTCCGGCCGCCGTGCAGCAGCCGGTATCCACGAATACTTACTCGGAACCAGCGAATAACCGACAAAACCACCAGCGTAATCCCCTATTTTGAAAAGCATGACAATTTACATAGCATTTCACTGCTGAGAAACATCGCTTTTTCCCTTCAACGTGAGGGGCGTCCTGGTAAAGTGCGAAGCGAAGACCGTTATAATCTTCTTACAGATCAGCTGTGAAATAATAATGAACCGTATGAATGACACCTCATCGAAAGCATTGGCCAACGAGATGAAGCAGGAAGCTCTTCGCCTTGGCTTCAACCTTGTGGGAATCACAACACCCGATCCACCCGCCAACTTCGCTATCTATGAATCCTGGCTTTCCCAAGGACATCACGCTGAAATGGGCTACATGAGCAGCGAGCGTGCACGCCTACGGCGCTCCGATCCACGCTTGATCCTTCCAGAGTGCCAGGCCATCATCGCCCTTGCAATTAATTACCTCCCCAAAACTACGATCATAAATCGAGAGGCCAGCGAATTCCAAATCGCAGCCTATGCACTCGGCGATGATTATCACAACGTGCTTATAAAGCGCATGAAACGCATTGTCGAATTCATCCAGGACCGTGTTGGACGAGAGGTCCATTACAAGATGTATACCGACACTGGTCCGCTGCTCGAGCGTGAACTTGCGCAGCGGGCAGGTTTGGGCTGGATTGGCAAGAATTCCTGCCTGATCCATCCGCGATCTGGCTCCTTTTTTCTCCTGGGTGAAATCCTTCTCGATATTCCCCTGCCCCCGGACGAGCCTTTTTCTCACGATCGATGCGGCACATGCACACGCTGCATCGATGCCTGCCCAACGCAATGCATCCTGCCGAACCGCACAGTAGACAGCCGCAAATGCATTTCCTATTGGACCATCGAAGCCAAGAACGCCATCCCAGCCGAACTTCGCCCGCTGCACGCGGATTGGATCTTTGGCTGTGACATCTGCCAGCAAGTCTGCCCATACAACAATACATTCGCAAAACCAAGTGAAGCGCCTGCTTTCCAGCTTCGATCCTCACTCGAGACTGCTACACTCGACTATATATTGAATCTGGACCCCCACAATTGGCGGCGAGATTTCATAAGCAGTCCGTTGCTGCGTTCCAAGCGACGCGGGCTGCTGCGCAATGCAGCCGTTGTGGCAGGCAACACGAGTGACAGGAGGTATGTCACTCGACTGATATCACTCCTCGAACAAGATCCCGAACCACTGGTGCGCGCACACACGGCCTGGGCATTGGGACGCATCCGATCTTCAAAAGCCCTGGATAGCCTTCGAGCGGCACGATCGAACGAAGGATCACCCGAAGTCATCAAAGAAATCGAAGCAGCGCTGCAAGATTCGTAGCCCTGCTTGCTGGATTCAAGACAACAAAATGCCGCCCGACTGAAAACCAGTCGGGCGGCAGGAAATTTTCTCTTGGTTTGACGATCGCGCGCGGTCATTCCGGTGTGGCGGAAGGCGTACCCTGTCCTGGGGTAACCGTAGGTGTCGGTGTGGCGATATTGACCGGCACGAGTATGATTTGACCAACACCGATGTCATTCGGGTCCTCGATATCGTTGGCATCGGCAATCGCCTCCGCCGTGCTGTTAAACTGCGCAGCGATCGATTCGAGCGTGTCGTTTGGTTGGACCTGGTATTCGATCCGCTGTCCTGGCAACAGATTTTCTGGCAAGGGGGTTTTCGTTGGCAAGACATCTTCCGAGCCGGGGATAACCAAATTCTGCCCCACATATATCTCATCCGCTGCCTGGATATTGTTCACCGACATCAGGAGTGCGATGCCATCCAACCCAAATTGCTCGGCGATCGTCCCAAGTGAATCTCCTGGTTCAACCGTATAAGTTATCGGTCCCGACGGTGTGGGGGTATCGGAAGGCGGCAAGGTAAGCGTAATCGTCGGTGTTTCCGTCGCTGGTAGCGGGGTTGATGTTTCCGTAGCTGTTGGTGTTTTGCTGGCCAGAAAGCCAGGCAGTGACGGCGGATTATCCCCTGTCAGCCAAAGAACGACCATGAAGACTCCAACGACAAGAAGCACGACTGCAAGTCCCCCTATTACCAGTGGCACCAAACGATCTCTACGACGTCTGTATGCCAGAATCACATCTGCAACATTCGGTTCTTGTTCAGACATGTCCTATCACTCCCCTCCAGCATGGAGTTGACAAATTACTCCTTCGGCGCGTTTCATTGTACCTGAATTCAAGCCATATGGGAGCTTTAATGTTAGGCGCGTCTAATTCTATTCTGTCCACATTTCGGAGAGAAAGACCAGCACTTCGTCGAAAACCAAAACCCAACCTTCGGCATCGTGGCCGCCTTGTGTGTATATATAGGTATGCAGAATGCCGTACTGCTCGAGAGTAGAATCAAGCCTCTCTGTTGCTTGCCGGAACGAGGGTTCAGCTTTGCCGGCGCTGAGAAAAATCCCTGACGGCAGGTCTCGATCTTCGCTGGCGAGAATGAAGGGATCGTAAGGCGGGCGGGCATAATTCACGTTCAACGCCGGACTCAAAGCGATCACGCTGTCGAATACATCTGCATGACGGAAAGTAATTTCCAATGCCCAAACACCACCCCGCGAGATGCCGGCCAGCGCATGTGCATCCGGGCGAGGATCGACTCGATACTCCCTTTCGATATACGGAAGGAGATCTTCGATGAATTCGATTTCGTAAGAATTCGGGCCGCCATCAGTGCTGGTAAAGAGCGGCTCCGGAGCGCGCGGCATGACGATTAAAAACCCGGGGAGCGAGTTGGTAGAGATCGCTCGATCCACCCACTCCACAAAACCCAACTCGACCCAATGGTTCTCGTCAAACGGAAAGCCATGCAAAAGAAAAAGAGTGGGATAGCTGCGCTCTGCTTCCGGATAACACGGCGGTAGATAGATCAAATAGGGCACCTGCTTCTTCAACAGGGTGCTTGTGTATTCACCTTGTTCCACGCGGCCGGGTTGTCCCAGACAAGCCGGTGTGGGACTTAATGTAGCTGTGAGGCTTGGAGCCGGTGTCTTCGACGGCGGGATGGTTTTGGCTGCACGTGGTGTATTCGTCTTTTGCGGTGTACGAGTAGCATCTGCGCTTCCCCCGTCAGGATTACAGCTCATGCAGCCAAGCAGGAGAAGGATACACCCCAGCACAGACAGAATGTGATACACCCCCTGTCCACACCCAATGAAGGTATGCTTTACGTTGCTTGTTGACATGATTTGGAACAATCCCTTTCCATCACGAATCCCAATCATACCGCAACTCGGCCCTCTAAGCTCAAACACCCGGGAAGGATAGGCATTTTCTTTCCTCCTCTCGATGCGGCGCCCTCCATCCGACAAATCAGACCTGGTTGGGTTATAATCATCTCCATGAAGTATCACATCTGGACTGCCGGCTGTCAGATGAACGTCGCTGATTCCCAGCGTGTTGCCTCCGCACTGGAGCAGCTGGGCTACGATCTATCCGAAGATATCCATACTGCGGACGTGATCGTGCTGAATACCTGCGTCGTGCGCCAGAGCGCCGAAGACAAGGCCTACGGCAGACTCCAGTCGTTGAAACCATTGAAACAACAGAATCCCGAACTTGTCATCAACCTCATGGGATGCCTGGTTGGGGTGAAAGACAATCCCAAACTTCACAAAGTGTTTCCGCACGTCGACGTCTTCTCCCCGCCTTCCGATCCAGATACACTGATCAAGTACCTGTTGTTGAAAGACAGCCATGAAATCGATCGAACAGAGACCGAACGCCGCCACTCCATCATGGACGGGGATCTGCAGTTGCCCCGCGCCCAGCGCGGTCGAACCGTATCGGCCTTCATTCCTGTGGTCTTTGGTTGTTCTCATGCCTGTTCGTACTGCGTCATTCCCTACCGCCGCGGCGTGGAGTACAGCCGGCCGCTCGCCGAGGTCGTCACGGAAGTGCGTGCGCTTACCGGCCAGGGCGTACGTGAAGTAACCTTGCTGGGACAGATAGTCGATCGCTATGGAAAAGATCTCGACAACGGGGAAACCCTCAGCAGCCTGCTGCACGCCGTGCATGCGGTCGACGGCACCGAACGCATTCGTTTCCTGACCTCCCATCCCAACTGGATGAACGAGGAATTATTAGACACCGTTGCGGAGCTGCCCAAGGTCTGCGAGCACATCGAAGTGCCCGTGCAATCCGGTGACGATGAAATATTGCGGCGCATGAAGCGCGGCTACAGCGTTGATGATTACCGGCGTTTGATCGAACGCATCCGCAAGCGCATACCCAACGTGTCCATCGCCACCGACATCATCGTCGGTTTCCCGGGCGAAACTGAAACCCAATTCCAGCACACGTACGACCTGCTGGCCGAACTTCATATGGATGTGGCCCATCTGGCCCGTTATTCACCGCGGCCGGACACCGTCTCTGCTCGGCGCATGCCGGACGATGTGCCCGACGAAGAGAAAATGCGACGCTTTCGGGCATTGGAAACCCTGCAAGCAGAGATCGCTGCGGAAATCAACGCCGGCTACCAGGACCAAACCGTCGAAGTGCTGGTCGAGGAAATTCATCGCGGCCGCTGGAAAGGCCGCACACGCACGAATAAACTGGTGTTCTTCGACTCCGAAGAAGATCTGCTGGGCAAATTGGTGCCGGTACGTGTCGGGTGGACCGGTCCCTGGTCGCTGATCGCATCCTGCGCAGCTGCCGAAGAGGTCCACGCAGACATCACCTCCCCGCATTGATCTTTGCGTTAATTAACGCGAGAATAACTCCATTACTTCCTATTAACTTCCGGGTGGCTGGATTGATGCGAGGCTTCACCGAACGCTCAATTCGCTCACGAACAACGAGATAAACCAGCAGGTTCAATTTCATAAAGTCGGTATCCTAATCAACACAGCGAATATATCTCAGCGAATGCGTGTGTCCGTACGTGTCACAAAATGTCGCTCTCAACCGTTTCAGAAGTGTATAACCCGTTAACCGGGAGGAGGTTCATCGCCGCCACATGCGTTTAACCAGCGAGTGACCAGCTCGATATGAGTCGTTTACTCTATTTCAGTTCAATGACCAACAACCATACCTGGAACTCAACTGCGTGAAGGAGTTAGAAAATCATGAGGAAAAAGTATTTCATCATCGCACTGCTCTGTGCATCGACTTTTGTCGTATTGGCCGCTTTAATCACTCCGATCGCAGCCAACGCTAACGGCGATTATGTAAAGGTCAACACTCGCGACGACAACAATGACGGCGTCTGTGACTCCAATCATTGCTCCCTACGTGAAGCCATCAACCACTCGAACGACACGCCAGGCACCCAGACGATCCTCTTCGACATTCCGGACACCGGCACCTACGCCATCATCCAGCTATGCAGTCCACTTCCGGACATCCTCGAGCCGGTTGTCATCGATGGCACTTCTCCGCCCGGCTCACTTGGGCCTCCCAAAGTAGTGATCAAACCCTGGGATCCGAATAATCTTCCCCAATGCCCATGCAGCCCACCACCATACGGATTCTGGATCGAAGCGGACGGCGTCATTATCCGCGGCGTGAGTATGGTCGGATTTTTTGATTTCCAGGCTGTGGCGTCCGGTGCGATCGTCGTCGACAACGCTGTTAATACACTCATCGAATACAATCACCTGGGCGTCTATCCAGCCGGATTTGTTGAGGGGAACTTGAATGGCGTACTCATACGCGACGATCAAACCACGGTGCGCAACAACGTGATCTCCGCCAACTGGTACGGTATTCAGGTTAGGGCTGATGACACGCTCATACAGGGGAATTTCATCGGTACCGATATCGCAGGCGCGACGACGAGTTTGTCCCTCTTGAACCAGACCGGAATCTACCTGACGTTGCAAAGCGATGCCACGACCATCGGCGGGGTCAATCCCGAGGAGATGAATCTGATCTCTGGAAACTCGATCGGCATAGATGTTTGCGAGGACAACAACACCATCCTAGGCAATCGCATCGGAACCGACCTTTCCGGCACGATGGACTTGGGCAATTCCAACGGAATCCTCGTCAGCAGCAGTAACAATACCATCGCCGGCAACCTGATCTCAGGGAACTCGATAGGACTTGGTTTCGGCACTGCGGGTGATGGCAACATCGTCCAGGGCAACAAAATCGGCACAGATATCAGTGGCAGCCAACCACTTGGGAATGCCGCCAACAACTATCATGGAATTGGGATTAGTGGCCAGAACAACATCATCGGCGGGTTGAACCCCGGAGAGGGTAATCTAATCGCCTACAATCTCTACGAGGGGATTAAATTCAGTATGGATGCGAGTGAAAATGTAGTCAGCGGAAATACAATCTGGAACAACGAAACTGGCGTGGTGGTTGAAACGGATCCATGGGACACTGCATTAAGAAATACGCTAACGCAGAATAGTATCTTCGCTAACAACGATCTTGGCATCGATCTGGAGCCCGCAGGAATTTCTCTGAACGACCCCGGTGACGCCGACAGCGGCGGCAACACCGTCTTGAATTTCCCGGTCCTCAACGCAGGCCTCAATGGCGTGGGCGGAAGCGCCTGTCCCGGCTGCACCGTCGAACTCTTTTACAGCGACGATGATCCCTCCGGTTACGGCGAAGGTGAAACCTTCATCGAAGGTGCCATCGCCGATTCGAACGGTGATTTCATGTTTCCCATGAATCTAGCCCTTTCGCACTGCTCCCGCTTTACCGCCACGGCGACGGACATCCAGGGAAACACCTCCGAGTTTTCGGAAAATGTGGAGTTCGGTATTTGTCTGGCGTTCAGCCCCTGGGAGCTATTCGGCCCGCTGCTGCTTCTGGGACTGAGCATCGCAATCGGAGCTCTGGCGGGAAGGTCCCCCGGTATTCATGGACGCACAGCGCTTGCTGTTGCCGGGATCGTCGGTATCGGACTGGCAGGCGGCTTGTTCGTTATCTTGCGAAGTCCAGCCCAAACCCCCATGGAGCAGCCAGCAGCATTGGAGCCATGGGCAGGTTTGCCATCCTGCAGCGATTACATCGAACCGGACAGTTTGACCCCCGCCGAAGGGACGGTCTTCGAGTTGGAGGAAAACCCCAAGTTGTCCTGGTCGCCGCTCGAAAACATGCTCCCCGAATCGGTTCGCTGGACGGTCGAGCTTTCCCGGCACCCCGATCCGGCGCTGAGCCAGAGCACGAGTGAAGACTACCTGGCATTTTCCAGCTTCGCGCTACAATCAGAACCGGGTGAGATTTACAAGTGGCGTCTCGGCGGAGAGACGGGTGGATCCGAGGACGGCAGCTGGCTGCCCTTCTGTGCGCCCACGGATTGGCTGCCCTTTCAGTTCGAGCGCCCTGTCGTCTCTGCAGAGCCCTCCGACACACCCGAACCGACCATAACGCCAACACCAACATCGACACCTACGCCTGATGTATGTATCTACACAGCACCTATAGATACACATTGTCGAAAAAGCGATTACAAAGAATCAGATGGAATTTCGTTTCTCTATCAAGAAGAAAGCGCTGTACTGCTGGCCCTCAACCCGGAATACACGTATGGACAGTTCGAACTCAACCAAAAATTGTGCTGGATCTGGCTGGGTCTGCTGGATGGGCCGGAAAATCCATTTGGCACGTGCAACGTCCCCATCGTCGATCCCCCAGCAGCGCCAACCGAAACGCCGCTGGCATGCAGTCCGGATCTGGATCCAGATGCCTGTGAACTGGCTGGTGGCCATATGAGCGATACGCTCACCACGGCACCCTATTGTGTCTGCCCGGATTGAGATACGCAGATGAATGGAAAGACGGACCCCGAAACGCGCATTTCCTCATCAGGGAGATGTCCGCAAGCAAGTCAGAAGCCTTGGAGATGAAAATGAAGAACAAACGGATCTTATACCTGACCCTCGCCGTTACATCAGCACTACTCGCTCTTGTCATACAGCCCACGGTTTCCGGCTACGCCGGAGGGGGCATCATCGAAGTCAACACGGTGGACGACAACGACGACGGTGTCTGCAATGCGACGCACTGCTCGCTGCGTGAGGCGATCAACTGGGCCAACACCATGCCCGGCACGCCCACGATCACTTTCAACATCGCCGGAGTCGGCCCGCACATCATCGACCTCTGCCACACCCTGCCGCAGCTGACGAGTTCGGGCACGACCATCGACGGAACGACTGAACCAAGCTATTCCGGAACACCCGTCGTGGTCATACATCCGGCCTTTCTTTCAAACACCCCACCGCCGCTGACCCACGTCCCTGCATGTCTTCCGCCGTCCGTTGGTCTGTGGATCGGAGCCAACGATATCACCGTGAGAGGCTTGAGCATTGTTGGTTTTCGCCAGACCTGGCCGGCGATCGCCGCCGGGATCGTGGTTACTAGCGGCAGTAACACTCTTATCGATGCAAACTACATCGGTCTGGACGCCAGCGGTTCGCCGGACGGCAACCGGGATGGGATTCTCCTCGGCTCGTCCGGTCAGATGATTCTTCACAACACTATCTCCGGCAACGACAACGGCATCCACATACGCGTCGGTGAACAGAGGATTTTCGCCAACCGCATCGGCACCGATTTCTCCGGGAGTTCGAGCGGGACCGGCATGGGCAATTACCGCGGCATTCACATCGAACCAGCTGCTGATGCCAACATCATGGGATCATCCGATCCCGCACATAAGAACGTGATCTCCGGGAATACCGCCGTCGGGATTGATGTGGAATCCGATGACAACATCATCCAGGGCAACCATATCGGCTGCAACCTTGCCGGCGATGCTGCGCTGGGCCAGCAGGAAGGCGTGGTACTCGGCGGAAACAGCAATTTACTCGGCGGAAACAATGCCGGCGACGGCAATCTGATCTCCGGAAACGACATCGACGGCGTTATCATCGGCTGGGATTCCAGCGGTCATCAAATCCTGGGCAACATCATCGGAGCCGACGCCAGCGGCACCGCTCCCCTGGGGAATTTCGTCGGCATATTCACAATCGGCGGAGACAACATCGTCATCGGCAATAATTCCGCTCTGGGGGGCAATCTCGTCGCATTCAACGGCCACCACGGGATCATGCTTCTCTCCCAGGCAAAGACCTATCACATCGCCGGTAACACGATCACGCAGAACGGCGGTGATGGCATTACCTTAGGGACCTTCTCGGCCAATCCCGACGTCCCAGAGCAGATTACGATTAATCGCAACAGCATCTTCGACAATGGCGAATTGGGCGTAGATTTATTTCCGGACGGCGTCACGCTCAACGATCCGGGTGATGCCGATACGGGCGCCAACACGCTGCTCAATTTCCCCGAACTCAGCCAGGTGACGGCCAGCAATGCGCTGGGGACGGCTTGCACCGGCTGCCGTGTGGAGGCCTTCATCGCCGATGACGACCCCTCCGGATACGGCGAAGGCATGACCTTCGTCGGGGAAGCGTTCACCGATTCTTCCGGCAACTTCAGCGTTCCGCTGGATGTGAACCTGGTCTCCACCTGCAACCTCATTACTATGCGAGCGACAGATGGATCTGGCAACAGCTCCGAGTTCTCGAAAAACATGCGCGTTTCACCTTGCTTCTCGCTGCCTCTGCCATGGCTTTTCGCACCACCGATCCTGCTGGGTTTCCTGGGATTGCTCGGAGGCCGCCGCGCAGGAAGGGGTAAGCCGGGCTTGGCCGCCGCCGGCGGGGCAGCCATCGGCGCCGGGATTGGCGGCGGACTCATCATCCTGGCGATCGTGCTGCCGTTCGTGCACATCGAAAAACCACAAGGAGAAGAAAGCTTGCCTGCCGTGCAGCTGCCCTGCGATCGATTCCTCGATCCGGCGCAGCTCTCACCGTCAGATGGATCGATATTCGAGATCGATACGAACGGTTGGGATTTCACCTGGAGTCCATCTCCCGAGATGCCGGAAGGCGAATTCCGCTGGCTCGTCGAGCTGGTCTCGCCGGATGGCAGCATCCAGCAATTAACGACAATTGGAAACGCTCTGCCCTTCCTGTCCTTCGATGTTGAAATCTCACAAGGCGCGGATTTCTCCTGGCGTCTCAGCGCCGAACAGGCCATCCCCGGAACGAACCGCTGGGAGCCTTTCTGCCGGCAGATCGGCTGGCGCAACTTCCAGTTCGGGGAACGCCCGCCGCTCAACGCACCACCCTGGACGCCCGACGAGTGGAGCGAACCCGAAGACACGCCGACGCCGACATCGACCCCCACAGAGACTC
The DNA here is from genome assembly GCA_034430425.1 of Anaerolineales bacterium. GTDB lineage: Bacteria > Chloroflexota > Anaerolineae > Anaerolineales > E44-bin32 > WVZH01. Next base: position 25,783 of record DAOUEK010000030.1, read on the forward strand.
TCACACCGACTCCCGAGGAATTGGTTTGTGTGTATGAGGCGCTGAAGAACTCGAACTGCCGCGCCAGCGACTATTCGGAAGCAGCCCAAATATCAATTCTTATGCAGGGAGAGACGGCCGAACTTCTGGCCTTGAATCCCGAGTTCTCCCATGGCCAGTTCAACCTCGGTCAGGGAGCGTGCTGGATATGGCTTGGTTTGCTGGATGGCCCTGACAATCCCTACGACAACTGCGACGTGTCGGTCGTTGATCCACCGCCTCCACCAACAGCAACGCCACAAACATGCACTGCGGATTTGGACGAGGATGCTTGCATCGCCAGCGGAGGTTACTGGCCATCAGGCGCACTCGATAGGCCATACTGCATCTGTCCGGAATGATGCTGATATCCAACAAATTCATACCCGGCTAGTGAACAACACTTCGACTCTTGAAGTGTTACAAGGAGCATATGCATGAAATCTACCAATAACGCACACCGCCATCGTCTTTGTCTGATCCTCATGACGATAATGTTGATTGCCATCCCAACTTCTGTAGAAGCCAGCACCTTCGTGGTCAACACGGTCGATGATCTCGATGACGGAAACTGCGACGCCGATCACTGTTCCCTGCGAGAGGCCATCGCTGCCGCCAACGCCAATCCGGGCGCGGACACGATCTCCTTCGACATCCCCGGCCCCGGACCGCACGTGATCAAACTGTGCAGCTTGCTGCCCAAACTCACCGACGGCGGGACGACGATCGACGGCACAACGGAACCGAATTACGTCGGAGTGCCAGTTGTCACCTTGACCCCCTCCTCGGATCCCAGTTGTCCAAGGCCACACATCGGCATCTGGATCCAGTCCGATGGGAACGTGGTCCGCGGTCTGCACACCATCGATTTCATGCATCCCACTTTGCAGCAAGAATCCGCCATCTACATCGAGCAGGGCGAAGAAAACCTGATCGAGTTGAATCACATCGGCTATCAACCCACCTGCTCGCTCTTCAACACCCAATACGGCGTGCATATCGAAATGGAAGCCGGAAACCAACGCATCATTAAAAACGTGTTCAACTGCAACGGTACGGCCATCGATATCTGGGGTGGTAGCCACTTGATCCGGGACAATCTCATCGGCGTCGATCCCTCCGGCACCATAGCCATCCTCAACGGACTTGGCATCTACATCTACGAAACCGCCCACGGCTCAACTATCCAGAACAACGTGGTATCGGGCAACATCAACGCCATGGCTGTGTATTCGGATAATAACAAGATATTAGGCAACCGCGTCGGCACGGATTGGTCCACCAATATCGCCATCCCCAATCAGGGTGGCATCCAGGTAAACGGCGATCACAACCACATCGGAGGTATACACCCCAACGAAGCTAATATCATCGCCAACAACACCAGCATCGGACTCGATCTGTACTGCGGCGCAGAATACAACCTGGTCTACGGCAACATCATCGGCACCAACCTGGGCGGCAGCGCCGTGATGGGCAACCGGTACGGCATCACCATCATGGGAAGCACAAATACAATCGGGGGGATTGGCCCTGGGCAAGCGAACCGCATACTCTTCAGCCATGATTCGGGGATCAGCCTGTACGCGGTCGCGCATAAAAACATCATCATGGGGAACGAGATTGCTTACGGCCGCACGCAAGGCATTCTGGGCACCAGTTCCATGGGCTTCCCCTATTCCAATACCTTCAGCCAGAACAGCATCCACCACCATCGCCGTCTTGGGATCGACCTCGAGCCTGCGGGCGTCACCTTGAACGATCCCGGAGATACTGACGTCGGACCCAACACGCTGCTGAATTTCCCCGTGCTCCAATCCGCAAACTTGAACACGGCCGAAGGAGACGCCTGTCCGGGCTGCACCGTGGAGGTTTTCCTCGCCGATGCGGGGAAAGGCGCCTTCGGAGAAGGCATGACTTTCGTAGGCAGCGCGAACGCCGACGCAAGCGGCCATTTCTCCGTCCCGTTGAGCGGGGTCGGTTTCTGCGACTCGCTTACCGCCACCGCCACCGACGGCGCGGCCAACACCTCCGAATTCGCTAAAAATATTTTGGCCAGCTGCCTGACACTTGTCTTCCCATTGCCTTTGGTTACCTTACTGGTACTGGTTCTCGCTGGCGCCCTGGGCAACGGGCGAAGAGGTCGTGCTAAAGGTGGACAAACCGGTCGATTTGCTGCCGCAGGGGGAGCTGCAGGAGCGGTGTTAGGAGCAGCCCTGCTGACCCTGGGCAGTGCGCTTCCCAACGTGCACCTGGAACTGCTCCCTCCGGCAGCAGAAGATGTACAAAGCACTCCGTTTTGCAGTGAACTGCTTCTGCCGGAGGGATACACACCGTCTGCCGGCGCAGTCTTCGATACCAGCGAAGATCCACTGCTTTCCTGGACACCACTGTCAAGCCCGGGCGAGGAGAATCTTTCCTGGCAGATCGAATTACTGACCCCAGACGGAACGACACTGAATCAGATCACGCAGGAAACCAGTCTGACATTCAGTAGTTTCGATTTACCTCCACAGCCTGGGGTGACTTTCCGCTGGCGTATCGCCGCCCTGCAGGCAGGTCCTACAGGTGCTCCAGGAGATGGAATTTGTGCACCAACATCCTGGATGCCGTTCTCCTTCGAAGGGCCGGAAGAAGAGGAGACACCGGAAGATACACCTACATCGACGCCCACGTCAACCCCCACGCCAACCCCCACAGCAGAGATATCCGCGTGTGTTTACACGGCAAGCGTGGACAGCAATTGTCGTACGAGCGATTATGCGGAGTCAGATTACGTTGATGAACTACTCGTTGGAGAAACAGCGCAACTGATTGCACTGAACCCGGAATTCACTCACGGTTTGTTTGAACTCGATGGAGGACAATGTTGGATATGGCTTGGGCTGCTGGACGGCCCTGAAAATCCATATGGCGAATGCGATATCTCCGTCATCGATCCACTGGCACCACCGACCGCAACTCCTCAAATTTGCAGCGAGGATTTGGACGAGGAAGCATGCATCGCAAGCGGCGGCCTATGGTCGGAGGGATTTACGGATCGTCTCTACTGCATCTGTCCTTAACAGGCAAGATCGGCCGGCAGGTTTGGCTTATTCGCCAGTTGCTACTTGTCGAAATCTCCCGGTCGCTGTAGCATGCTGATACGAATCGCTCGCCATCGATAAACCTTTTCATGGCCGGCATACGTAGAAGAAGATATCAAAACGAAGGAGCCACCAAGATGAACCTTCCGACTCGAAAGAACGCAACTGCATTCGTTTTTCTGCTTGCAATAAGCATGATCCTTTCGGCATGCAATTTCCCCGGCATGGGTGCCACCCCGGATTTGTTTGCCACCTCCGCGGCGCAAACCGTAGCCTCCCGTCTCACCGATCCCGGGGGACCCGGTGATGAGGGAACTACGGAGCCCGAACCGCCGCAGATCGCAACAACGGAAGCGCCCCCGACGGATGAACCGCCCACACCGACTGTAACCCTGACTCCCACGATCACGAATACCAACATCCCCTGCGATCGTGCTGGCTTCGTTACGGACGTCACCCTCCCCGACGGGGAGGAACTGCAGCCCAACGAGAGCTTCACCAAAACCTGGCGCCTGAAAAATGACGGCTCCTGCACCTGGACATCCAGCTATGCACTCATTTTCGACAGCGGCGATTCAATGGGCGGGTCCGCCTCTCAACAGCTCACCAGTGGAACCGTGGCTCCCGGAGCAACCATGGATATCTCCGTCAATCTGACGGCGCCAAGTTCGCCAGGGACCTACAAAGGCTACTGGAAACTGCGCAACGGATCGGGAGTGAACTTCGGCATCGGCACAGGCGGCACCAATCCGTTCTGGGTCGAAATCGACGTTGTTCCCAATACAATTACGATTGCCATTCCGATGCAAGCCGGTGAAAGCGGACAAGCGACTTCTACTAGCTCAACTGGTTTTGGAAAATATGTTGGCGACAGCCATTTAGATACTTCCACGCAAGCCTTCGTCAGCTTCGACATCAGTGCGATACCGTCGGACGCCATCATCACCAAGGTTACATTGAAGATTAGTAACTACAATAAAACCGGAGATCCGTTTGGTGATCTGGGCGCACTGTTCATCTTCAAGGATGATTATGGCGGCCTGGATGCGAGTGATTATGTCGGCAGTCTTCCCTCGAGCGGTCGTCTCATGTCTTGGTCTTCGACATCCAGCCTGGGGAATGAAACCGCCGACACTGATCTGGCAAATGCACTGCAAACCAAAGTGGGCAGCAGTCGCTTTAAAGTCCGATTCCAATTCGCCGATGATACAAACGGCGATCATGGAGCTGATTATCTGGAACTGGTCTCGTTCGTGATCAAGGTAACGTATTACACACCATAAGCACATCACACCCAGTAAAAATCCCCGCCAATCTAATTCTCGGCGGGGATTTTTACATACTGCCCACGTTCATGCTTGCCTATTTGCAGACCATACCCGGGCGATCCGCTTGCCCACATTGCTGCAGACAGTGCTGCCACCACACTTATCTCCTTATATGCCGACAAGAAATTGATCGGAGGTTAGGCTGAATCGGAGTGTGACCTATGCGCAACGGGCTACTTGTCAAAATTGACAGCTCACTGTAGCATCCTGATACGAATTACCGGCTTGGAATTTTCAATTCCACGCCCGGTATACGGAGAAAAAGATTTTATATATGAAGGAGACTGGGCAATGAGCCTTCTAACTCGAAGAAAAACGACGACTCTCGTCATAATCCTTTCGGCCGGTCTGATCCTTTCGGCATGCAATTTCCCCGGCATGGGTGCCACCCCGGATTTGTTTGCCACCTCCGCGGCGCAAACCGTAGCCGCCCGTCTCACCGATCCTGGGGGACCCGGTGATGAGGGAACTGCGGAGCCCGAACCGCCGCAGATCGCCACAACCGAAGCACCCCCTACGGAGGAACCGCCTACGCCTACGCCGACCATAACGCTGACCCCCACGATCACGAATACCACCATCCCCTGCGATCGTGCCGCCTTCGTTACGGACGTCACCATCCCCGACGGGGAGGAACTGCAGCCCAACGAGAGCTTCACCAAAACCTGGCGCCTTAAAAATGACGGCTCCTGCACCTGGACATCCAGCTATGCGCTCATTTTCAACAGCGGTGATTCGATGGGCGGGCCCGCTTCTCAACAGCTCACCAGTGGAACTGTTGCGCCTGGTGCCACCATGGATGTCTCCGTCAATCTGACGGCGCCAAGTTCACCGGGAACATATAAAGGCTACTGGAAACTGCGCAACTGATCGGGAGTGAACTTCGGCATCGGCACTGGCGGGACCAATCCGTTCTGGGTTGAAATCGAAGTCGTGCCCAACACGACCACGATATCGGTTCCCTTCGTCTCTGGCGAAAGCGGACAGGTTACGAAAAGCGGTTTCGTTTTCGGTAACAGAATTGCTGGTGACAACATAGCAAACGATTCCTCACAAGCTTTCCTGAGCTTCAATATCTCCGGGATTCCCGCGGACGCCGTGATCACAGAAGTTGTTCTCGACCTAAGCGACTTCACGGAAACCGGCAATCCATTCTCAGGTCTCGGCGCGCTTTTCATTTTCAAGGATGATTATGGCGGCCTGGATGATACCGACTTCGTCGGCAGCACGCCATCCTCCGGCCGGCTCATCTCCTGGAGTTCGACATCGAGTTTGGGGAATCTCGTCTCGGATCAAGACGTGGTCAATGCCCTTCAGACCAAAGTGGGATCAAGCCGCTTCAAGTTGCGTTTGCAGTTCAACAAGCAAACCGACAGTGATGGTTCAAACGATTACTTAACCTTTGGATCACCAAAGATGGAAGTGACCTACTACACACCCTAGAAGGAAGTTGAGTCTTTACATAAAAATATCCCCGCGAGGAATACCTGCTCGCGGGGATACGCTTTCCCACTCGAAGATATCGTCATGTGTGTTTACAATGATTCTGCTGGTTTATATTGGCAGATTTAAAGAACGCGTGATAGATTCAGTCTATGCTTGCAAATGTCCTGGTGGTTGAAGCAACCGAAGAATTTGGGTCCTTGATCCACAACACACTCGAAGAGACCGGGCAGTATCGAGTTGAACTGGCGATGAACGCTGCCGAGGCGATCGAGATCGGAGAGCAGGGCGGTCTGCAGCTGCTGATCGTCGATTTCGATCTTCCCGACCTCGATGCGCCGACCTGCATTCAACGCATCCAAACCGCCAATCCGGGACTCGCTATTATCGCCATTCCCCCCAATAACAATCCAAACGACCCCGCGCTGTCAGGTCTTCCCATCGGCACCTTGCTCACGAAACCTTTTTACCTTCCCGAGCTCAACAGGATCGTCTCAGAAGCAATCGATCAGCCAGCCCATGTCGGCAGCGGCATACAAACCGATAATTTTAACCCGCAGGAAGAAGCGCTAACTTGGGTCTCAGGTACTCCAGCCCCCTGGGCGAACGATACTCTTGAAGCCTCCCAATATCTAACCCGGATTCGTCATGAAATATCGGCCGAGGCTTTGATTCTTTTTTACCTCGGCCGACCATGGGCACAAGCTGGAGAGATATCGCCATCCCAAGCAGAAGAAGTTGCCGCCAAGATCAATGAAATCGGTGTTGGTGAAGGCACGCGAGGCGCCATCACAACCGTCACTCATATACCTGGTATGCAACGCGATTGCACGCTATACGCCAATGGTTTGCTTCAAGGCTGGATCCTGGCAATGATCTATCCGTCAGGCACCTCGTTTAGCATGATTCGGCGCCAGGCACAGCATGCCGCGGATAGGCTCAGAGACTTCGACGCCGACAGCTACGACGAAGAACCACTTTCCGAAACGGGTTCTGTTTCCGAAGTAAGTTCTGTCTCCGAAACCGCTCCAATCATGCCTCCATTCCAGACGGATGATTCACCCGATTCCTACACGGATGCGGAGCCAGAGATTCAAGAGATACCTTTCTTTGACGACTTCGACTTACCGCCTCCGGAGCCTGAGGACGCAGGTGCTCACATCCCTGTAGAACAACCCCAAATTGTTGAGACACCTACCGCTATTCCGGGTGACTGGGTGCCCGAAAAGCCCAAACCCGAATCCCATCTGCCCTTTCTCGAAGAACGCACACCTTCACCAGCGGAATCGGCATCACCCGCTCAGGAGCACATCCCGCTACCCGATGCAGAATACTATCTACCTGTCACTGCAGTCCTGGTGCCTCGATTCCCGGAACAGCAGTTGGTCGGCGCTCTGGCCGACAATTTACACGAATGGGTTGTTCGACTCTGTTTGGCATGGGACTGGCGTGCGGATGAAGTAGTCATCGAACCCGAATACCTCTGCCTGACCATGAGTATTTCTCCAGAGACTGCGCCGTCAATCGCCATCGAACGACTCCGGGATGATCTTTCACAACGCATACTGAGCCTCTTCCCGGATTTTGTCGAAATCCTGCCCTCCAGACGTTTTTGGGCCCGCAGCTACCTTTTAATCACCGGCGGACCACCCCCTGCCGAACGAGTGCAAGCCTTCGTGCAAAGCACACGCAAGGGCCAGGGGATTGAGATCTAATCATCGGTTTCCCCAACAATTCACACCTGGTGCTACAATTTACTACCTCACCGATTAATCCAAGGGAGTGTCCAGAATGACGAATCAACCCCGTCTATTTCTCATCGATGGTCATGCACTTGCGTACCGCACGTACTTTGCATTGACGCGTGCAGGTGACCCTTCCCGCTGGATAACCAAATCCGGTGAGCCAACCGCCGGGACCTACGGTTTCGTGTCCGTACTCCTTTCGCTTCTTGAACGAGAAAAACCGGAGTATCTCGCCGTCTCCTTCGACACCGGTCGAACATTCCGTGATGACCTCTTCGATGAATACAAAGCTACGCGTGAAAAAATGCCCGATGACCTGCGCCTGCAAATCGAACGGATTCGAGAGATCATTACGGCATTTGGAATCCCCATTCTGGAGGCTGAGGGTTTCGAGGCAGATGATGTGCTCGGTACGGTAGCTCGACAAGCGGCAGCGCAGGATGTACACACCATTATCGTCACCGGAGATCGAGATCTGCTGCAGCTCGCCAGTGAAAACGTGACCATCCAGCTCTCCGGACAGAAACTCTCCGAAGCCACGGACTATGGCCCGGAACAGGTGCGCAAACGCTACGGCCTCGAACCCGGTCAGCTGGTCGATTACAAAGCCCTCGTAGGTGACAGCAGCGATAACATCCCCGGTGTCCGCGGTGTTGGGGAGAAAACAGCAACTTCGCTGCTGCAACAATATAAGAATCTGGATAATATCTTTGACCATCTGGATGTCGTTCCAGCACGCTTCCGCAGTAAATTGGAAGATGGTCGAGAAGATGCATATCTCAGTAAAAAACTGGGCCAAATCGAAACGGACGTGCCGATTGAATTCGATCTCGAAGCATGCCGCGCCCGGGCATACAATCGGGACGAAATTGTCGACCTTTTTCGAGAACTTGAATTCCGCACATTACTCAACCGCATCCAAACCGACACTTCCGTCACTGAACAACAGATGAGTTTGTTCGTCAGTGAGGAACAAGCCCAACAAACACAAATCCGAACAGTCCACATCGTCGACAATGGCGAAAAACTCGAGAACCTGATCCGGCGTCTTGAAGCGGCCGAAGAGCTTGCTTTCGATGTCGAAACTACCAGCACAGATGCGATCCAGGCCAAGCTGGTCGGAATATCGCTTGCGACGCAGCCCGAAGAAGGCTTTTACATTCCGCTTGGTCATATCCCAGCCAGAGAAGGCTCGCAGCTCAATCTAGATACTGTGCTCGAAGCGCTGCGCGCTCCCCTAACCGATCCGAAAAAGGGCAAAGTGGGTCACAATCTCAAGTATGATTACACGCTCCTCGCTCGTCATGGGCTTCGGGTATCGCCACTCAGCTTCGATACCATGCTGGCCGAATGGCTTTGCGATCCTGCTTCCCGAAATCTTGGCTTGAAGAGTCTGGCCTGGATTCGCCTGGGCGTTGAAATGACGGACATCGAAACCCTCATCGGTCATGGACGGAACCAACGCTCCATGGCCGTAGTCCCGATTGCAGAAGTCGCTCCGTATGCCGCAGCCGATGCCGAAATCTGTCTGCGGCTTCTTCCCCTCCTCCGCGATGAACTTAGGCAAAAGCAGCAAATGAAATTGTTCCAGGAGCTTGAAATGCCGCTGATCCCCATTCTGGCCAGAATGGAAATGACCGGCATCAGTCTGGACATCGACTTTCTGGAGCAGCTTTCTAAGCAGTTAAATGATCAAATGGCTGAAATCGAAGACCAGATCTTCAAAGAAGCGGGAAGGACGTTCAATATTAACTCAACACAACAGTTATCGATCATCCTTTTCGACGATTTATCCCTCCAGCCACCTGATCGTGCCCGTCGAACCGCCTCCGGCCACTACTCCACGGCCGCATCTGTGCTCGAAGAAATACGCAGCGCCCATCCAATCATCGAACACATCCTCGCTTACCGTGAAATTACAAAGATCAAATCGACCTACGCAGATGCTCTCCCACAACAAGTCAATCCGCAGACCGGCCGCGTTCATACTTCCTTCAACCAGACGGGTTCGGTAACCGGCCGACTGGCGTCTTCCAACCCAAATTTACAGAACATCCCCGTACGGACGGAAATCGGCCGTCAAATCCGTCGGGCTTTCGTCGCTGAAAAAGGTCACACGCTGCTCAGCGTGGACTACTCACAAATCGAGCTGCGCATCGTCGCCCACCTATCCGAGGACAAAGCCATGCTGCAAGCCTTTCGCGACGATCAAGATATCCACAGCGCCACGGCAGCGGCCATTTTCGGCGTCGATCCCGCTGACGTCTCCTCCGATCTGCGTCGACGGGCAAAAGCAATCAACTTTGGATTGATCTACGG